>NZ_JBYOJO010000013.1:0-207012 GCF_057798955.1 Cupriavidus sp. 207A1
AAATGGCAAAGGAAAAGTTCGAGCGGACCAAGCCGCACGTGAACGTTGGTACGATTGGTCACGTTGACCATGGCAAGACCACGCTGACCGCAGCGATCGCCACGGTGCTGGCAGCGAAGTTCGGCGGTGCGGCCAAGAAGTACGACGAAATCGACGCAGCGCCGGAAGAAAAGGCTCGCGGTATTACCATCAATACCGCCCACGTCGAATACGAGACGGCCAACCGCCACTACGCGCACGTTGACTGCCCGGGCCACGCCGACTACGTGAAGAACATGATCACGGGTGCCGCCCAGATGGACGGCGCGATCCTGGTGTGCTCGGCCGCTGACGGCCCGATGCCGCAGACGCGCGAGCACATCCTGCTGGCCCGTCAGGTTGGCGTGCCGTACATCATCGTGTTCCTGAACAAGTGCGACATGGTGGACGACGCCGAACTGCTCGAGCTGGTCGAGATGGAAGTTCGCGAGCTGCTGTCGAAGTACGAATTCCCCGGCGACGACACCCCGATCATCAAGGGTTCGGCCAAGCTGGCGCTGGAAGGCGACAAGGGCGACCTGGGCGAAGAAGCCATCATGCGCCTGGCCGACGCGCTGGACACCTACATCCCGACGCCGGAGCGTGCCGTTGACGGTACCTTCCTGATGCCGGTGGAAGACGTGTTCTCGATCTCGGGTCGCGGCACCGTGGTGACCGGCCGTATCGAGCGCGGCATCATCAAGGTCGGCGAAGAAATCGAAATCGTCGGTATCAAGCCGACGGTGAAGACCACCTGCACCGGCGTGGAAATGTTCCGCAAGCTGCTGGACCAGGGCCAGGCTGGCGACAACGTCGGTCTGCTGCTGCGCGGCACCAAGCGTGAAGACGTCGAGCGCGGCCAGGTGCTGTGCAAGCCGGGTTCGATCAAGCCGCACACCCACTTCACCGGCGAGGTGTACATCCTGTCGAAGGACGAAGGCGGCCGTCACACCCCGTTCTTCAACAACTATCGCCCGCAGTTCTACTTCCGTACCACCGACGTGACCGGCTCGATCGAGCTGCCGAAGGACAAGGAAATGGTCATGCCGGGTGACAACGTGTCGATCACCGTCAAGCTGATCGCCCCGATCGCCATGGAAGAAGGCCTGCGCTTCGCCATCCGCGAAGGTGGCCGTACCGTCGGCGCCGGCGTCGTGGCAAAGATCCTCGACTAAGCTGTTCGATAGCGAATGCGGCACCAACCGGCCGCATTCGTTGCCAGAGGGGTTGGCGCAAGCGTCGACCCCGAAGTTGTTTTAGGGGTATAGCTCAACTGGCAGAGCGTCGGTCTCCAAAACCGAAGGTTGGGGGTTCGATTCCCTCTGCCCCTGCCAAATCAATCAGCCGCGTCGCGAGGAGCAATCGTGACGCGGCTTAGTCTCGTTTGCGAAACATGGCCAATCCCAATGTTGAAACCGTGAACGCCAGCAGCGGCAAGTGGATGCTTGGCGTCGCGGTGCTGCTGGTGGTTGCGGGCGTCATCGGTTTCTATGCACTGGCACAGCAACCGTCTTATGTACGTGGCGCCGCACTGTTCGGTGGTATTGCACTGGGTATCGTGGTTGCGCTGGTGTCGGCACCGGGCAAGGACTTTATCGGGTTCGCCAAGGAATCGTATCGGGAAGTTCGCAAGGTCGTCTGGCCGACGCGCAAGGAATCCGGGCAGATGACGGGGCTGGTCTTCGTTTTTGTCGTCATCATGGCACTGTTCCTGTGGTCGGCGGACAAGCTCATCGAGTGGATCGTGTTTTCACTCGTACTGGGCTGGAAATAAGAGGTAGCACATGACGGATAACGCCCAGCAGGAAACCGCCGCGCCGGAATCGCCTTCGTCGAAGAAGCGCTGGTATGTGGTGCATGCCTACTCCGGCATGGAGAAGAGCGTGCAACGCGCGCTGCAGGAGCGCATCGAGCGCGCCGAGATGCAGGACAAGTTCGGCCGCATCCTGGTGCCGTCCGAAGAAGTGGTGGAAATCAAGGGTGGCCACAAGTCGGTCACCGAGCGTCGTTTCTTCCCCGGCTACGTGCTGGTGGAAATGGAAATGACCGACGAGACCTGGCACCTGGTGAAGAACACCAGCAAGGTTACCGGTTTCGTGGGCGGCGCCCGCAATCGCCCGAGCCCGATTTCGCAGCGCGAAGTCGACAAGATCATGACCCAGATGCAGGAAGGGGTCGAGAAGCCGCGTCCCAAGACGCTGTTTGAAGTGGGCGAAATGGTGCGCGTCAAGGACGGCCCGTTCACCGACTTCAACGGCAACGTGGAAGAAGTGAACTACGAGAAGTCGCGCCTGCGCGTCTCGGTCACCATCTTCGGACGTGCAACGCCGGTCGAGCTCGAGTTCGGCCAGGTCGAGAAGGTTTAAGGAATTTGCCGGTTGTCGGCCGAAAGGGCGGCAACGGGCAGCGGCGGTGCCCCAGGGCACTGCCAAAGAGGAGCGTGAGGCCGTGCCACCGGTGCGGCGACAGCGCGTTACGACTCAACAGGATCGCAACCCCTGCGTGGAGCGATCCGGATTGGAGTAGAGATGGCCAAGAAGATCATTGGCTTTATCAAGCTGCAGATTCCGGCTGGTAAGGCAAATCCCTCCCCGCCCGTTGGTCCCGCACTGGGTCAGCGTGGTCTGAACATCATGGAGTTCTGCAAGGCGTTCAACGCCCAGACCCAGGGTATGGAACCCGGTCTGCCGGTGCCGGTGGTGATTACCGCCTTCGCCGACAAGAGCTTCACCTTCGTGATGAAGTCGCCGCCGGCGACCGTGCTGATCAAGAAGGCAGCCGGCATCACCAAGGGTTCGCCGAAGCCCCACACCGACAAGGTTGGCAAGATCACCCGCGCCCAGGCTGAAGAAATCGCCAAGGCCAAGAACGCTGACCTGACCGCCGCCGACCTGGACGCCGCCGTGCGTACCATCGCCGGTTCGGCTCGTTCGATGGGCATCACCGTGGAGGGTCTGTAAATGGCTAAGGTTTCCAAGCGCGTCGCCGCCAACAAGGCGAAGATCGAGCGTACCAAGTTCTACCCGATCGACGAGGCCCTGGGCCTGGTGAAGGGCTGCGCCTCGGCGAAGTTCGACGAGTCGATCGACGTGGCCGTGCAGCTGGGCATCGACGCCAAGAAGTCGGACCAGGTGGTGCGTGGTTCCGTGGTGCTGCCCGCCGGTACCGGCAAGTCGGTGCGCGTGGCCGTGTTCGCCCAGGGCGACAAGGCCGAGGCCGCCAAGGCCGCCGGTGCTGACATCGTCGGCATGGAAGACCTGGCCGAGCAAGTCAAGGCCGGCAACCTGAACTTCGACGTCGTGATCGCTTCGCCGGACACGATGCGTGTCGTCGGTACGCTGGGCCAGATCCTGGGCCCGCGCGGCCTGATGCCGAACCCGAAGGTCGGTACCGTGACCCCCGATGTGGCCCAGGCCGTGAAGAACGCCAAGGCCGGTCAGGTCCAGTTCCGTGTCGACAAGGCCGGTATCATCCACGCCACCATCGGCCGCCGTTCGTTCGAAGACGCCGCGCTGAAGAGCAACCTGGCGGCGCTGCTGGACGCGCTGGTCAAGGCCAAGCCGGCCACCAGCAAGGGCGTCTACCTGCGCAAGGTCGCGGTCTCTTCGACCATGGGCGTGGGCGTGCGTGTGGACCAGGCTACGCTGGCAGCCTGAGCTGACGGCACATTGCTGACCGGAACCCGATAACACCGGTCGGCAAGCAAGAATTGAAGACCCTGGCCAGTGGCGAGGGTCGTCTCCGGACCGCAAGGAAGGGAGCAAGGCTTTGGGCAGTGGTGCCGTGCTCGATGCGCAAGCATCGGCCGGCATCGCTGGTTATCAAAGACCGCTGGTGTCCTTTGTCCGCGGCAACAGGGCGGAAAGGGCTTAATCGGTTGGAGCGCGAGCGAAGGCTTTACGCCTGAGCCAGACGTTTCAGCCAGCCAGCGCAGATGGCGCACCCGAAGGGATTGATGAAGCCGGGCCTCGACCCGGATGATTCGGGCCAATCGGACGCCGTTCGTTTGTGCTGACGTGAAGGCTCCGGTATTGCCGGAGACCCAGCGTCATTTTGGAGCTTAACCGTGCCACTCAATATTGAAGATAAGAAGGCCGTCGTTGCTGAGGTCTCGGCGCAAGTCGCCAAGGCCCAGACCATCGTCGTTGCCGAATATCGCGGCATTGCGGTTGGCGATCTGACCAAGCTGCGTGCTGCCGCTCGCCAGCAAGGCGTGTACCTGCGCGTTCTGAAGAACACGCTGGCCCGCCGTGCCGTCGAAGGTACGCCGTTTGCAGGCCTCGCAGAGCAGATGACCGGTCCGCTGATCTACGGTATTTCCGAAGATGCAGTGGCCTCGGCCAAGGTTCTGAACGACTTCGCCAAGACCAACGACAAGCTGGTCCTGCGCGCCGGGTCGTATGACGGCAAGGTTCTCGACGCTGCCGCCGTGAAGGCGCTGGCCTCGATCCCGAGCCGCGACGAACTGATTGCTCAGCTGCTGGGCGTGATGCAGGCACCGGTGTCGGGCTTCGCCCGTCTGCTGGCTGCTCTGGCCGCCAAGAAGGCAGAAGGCGCTCCCGCGGAAGCGGAAGCTGCCGGCGCCTAAGGCAATCCAGGCCGCGCATCGCAAGATCGCATTACCGATACCGAATCAAATCTAGTAGGAGTATTTCAAATGGCAATCACCAAAGACGACATCCTGGAAGCCGTTGGCGCGATGTCCGTGATGGAACTGAACGACCTGGTCAAGGCGTTCGAAGAGAAGTTTGGCGTGTCGGCCGCTGCCATGGCCGTGGCTGCTGCTCCGGGCGCTGCCGGTGCTGCTGCTGCCGAAGAGCAGACCGAATTCAACGTGATCCTGGCCGAAGTCGGCGCCAACAAGGTTGGCGTGATTAAGGCTGTTCGCGAAATCACCGGCCTGGGCCTGAAGGAAGCCAAGGACCTGGTCGATGGCGCACCGAAGCCCGTCAAGGAAGGCGTGGACAAGGCTGCTGCTGCCGAAGCCAAGAAGAAGCTGGAAGACGCCGGCGCCAAGGTCGACGTCAAGTAATGCTGTACTCGCGTGCCCCTGCGGCACGCGAACAGGGCTGGCAAAGGGAAATTCCCGGCGCCAGCCTTTTTGCGCTTGTGCGTTTGTGTTTTAGTCAACACTCGGCACAGCGCTAACGCGGTAAATGTGATTTTTGCGACTCGCGGCGACGGTGCATTTGCCTGCGATTCAGCAGAGGCCAAACATCAGTGGCACACTAAGTGGTTGCTGCTGATGTTTGTCTTCTGAACCGACTGCAGAAGACAAGTTTGGTCGGGTGTCCCCCGGGCGAGTACAGGCGTTGCGCTGAAGCGACGACCACACCGCCCGCAGCGTGCGGACACCGTCAGCCAGAGGTTGGTAGCGGCCAACCGCCAAATCCCCTCCCAGTCGCTGAACACCTCAGGTCCGGCCAGGTCCAGCCAGCCCTGCGATGATTCGGAGATCCCATGGCGTACAGCTTCACCGAAAAGAAGCGCATTCGCAAAAGCTTTGCGAAGCGCGCGACGGTACATCAGGTTCCATTCCTGCTTGCCACCCAGATTGAATCCTACACCCAGTTCTTGCAAGCGGATACGCCACCCGCACGTCGCAAGACCGAAGGCCTGCAGGCCGCTTTCAACGCGATTTTCCCGATCTCCTCGCATAACGGGCTTGCCCGTATGGAGTTCGTCTCGTATCACCTGTCCAACCCGCCGTTTGACGTCAAGGAATGCCAGCAGCGTGGCCTGACGTTCCACTCGGCGCTGCGCGCCAAGGTTCGCCTGATCATCAACGATCGCGAGAACCCGGGCAAGGTCAAGGAAGTGAAGGAGCAGGAAGTCTACATGGGCGAGATTCCGCTCATGACTTCCACGGGTTCGTTCGTCATCAACGGCACCGAGCGTGTCATCGTCTCGCAGCTGCACCGCTCGCCGGGCGTGTTCTTCGAGCACGACAAGGGCAAGACCCACAGCTCGGGCAAGCTGCTGTTCTCGGCACGCATCATCCCCTACCGCGGCTCCTGGCTGGACTTCGAATTCGATCCGAAGGACATCCTGTACTTCCGCGTCGACCGCCGCCGCAAGATGCCGGTGACGATCCTGCTGAAGTCGATCGGCCTGACCCCGGAACAGATCCTGGCGCACTTCTTCGTGTTCGACAATTTCACGCTGCAGTCGGAAGGCGCGCAGCTGGAGTTCGTGCCCGAGCGCCTGCGCGGTGAAGTCGCGCGCTTCGACATCGCCGACAAGAACGGCCGCGTGGTGGTCGAGAAGGACAAGCGGATCAACGCCAAGCACATCCGCGACCTGGACTCGGCCGGCACCAAGCTGATCAGCGTGCCGGAAGACTATCTGCTGGGCCGCGTGCTGGCCAAGAACATCATCGACCCGGATACCGGCGAGGTGATCGCCAACGCCAACGACGAGCTGACCGAAGCGCTGCTGGAAAACCTGCGCGAAGCCGGCGTCAAGCAGATCCAGACCTTGTACACCAACGACCTGGACCAGGGCCCGTACATGTCGCAGACCCTGCGCGTGGACGAGACCGTCGACCAGACCGCCGCGCGTATCGCGATCTACCGCATGATGCGCCCGGGCGAGCCGCCGACCGAGGAAGCCGTGGAAGCGCTGTTCCAGCGCCTGTTCTACAGCGAAGAGTCGTACGACCTGTCGCGCGTTGGCCGCATGAAGGTGAACAGCCGCCTGGGCCGCCCCAGCGGCGAAGGCGCCATGGTGCTGCAGGACGAGGACATCCTCGAGACCATCAAGATCCTGGTCAACCTGCGCAACGGCAAGGGCGAGGTCGATGACATCGACCACCTGGGCAACCGTCGCGTGCGTTGCGTCGGCGAACTGGCCGAAAACCAGTTCCGCGCCGGCCTGTCGCGCGTGGAGCGTGCCGTCAAGGAACGTCTGGGCCAGGCCGAGACCGAGAACCTGATGCCGCACGACCTGATCAACTCCAAGCCGATCTCGTCGGCGATCCGCGAGTTCTTCGGTTCGTCGCAGCTGTCGCAGTTCATGGACCAGACCAACCCGCTGTCCGAGATCACGCACAAGCGCCGTGTCTCCGCACTGGGCCCGGGCGGCCTGACCCGCGAGCGCGCCGGCTTTGAAGTCCGCGACGTGCACCCGACCCACTACGGCCGCGTGTGCCCGATCGAAACGCCGGAAGGTCCGAACATTGGTCTGATCAACTCGCTGGCACTGTATGCCCGCCTGAACGAATACGGCTTCCTGGAAACGCCGTACCGCAAGGTGGTCGACAGCAAGCTGACCGACGAGGTCGACTACCTGTCGGCGATCGAGGAAGGCAAGTACGTGGTGGCGCAGGCCAACGCGACCGTCGATGCCGACGGCAACCTGACCGACGAACTGGTGTCGGCGCGCGAAGGCTCCGAGCGTGAAACCCGTATGGTGACGCCGGACCGCGTGCAGTACATCGACGTGGCGCCGTCGCAGATCGTGTCGGCCGCTGCCTCGCTGGTGCCGTTCCTGGAACACGATGACGCGAACCGTGCACTGATGGGCGCGAACATGCAGCGTCAGGCCGTGCCTTGCCTGCGTCCGGACAAGCCGCTGGTCGGCACCGGCATCGAGCGCACCGTTGCGGTCGACTCGGGTACGGCCGTGCAGGCGATGCGTGGCGGCGTGGTCGACTACGTCGACGCGATGCGTATCGTGATCCGCGTGAACGACGACGAAGCCGTCGCCGGTGAAGTCGGCGTGGACATCTACAACCTGATCAAGTACACGCGCTCGAACCAGAACACCAACATCAACCAGCGTCCGATGGTGAAGGTTGGCGACCACGTTGCCCGCGGCGACGTGATTGCCGACGGCGCCTCGACCGACCTGGGCGAGCTGGCGCTGGGCCAGAACATGCTGGTGGCGTTCATGCCGTGGAACGGCTACAACTTCGAGGATTCGATCCTGATCTCGGAGCGTGTGGTGGCCGAAGACCGCTATACCTCGATCCACATCGAGGAACTGTCGGTCGTCGCCCGCGACACCAAGCTGGGACCGGAAGAAATCACGCGCGATATCTCGAACCTGGCCGAAGCCCAACTGGCTCGCCTGGACGAGTCGGGCATCACCTACATCGGTGCCGAGGTTGAAGCCGGCGACGTGCTGGTGGGCAAGGTCACGCCGAAGGGCGAGACCCAGCTGACGCCGGAAGAGAAGCTGCTGCGCGCGATCTTCGGCGAGAAGGCGTCGGACGTGAAGGACACCTCGCTGCGCGTGCCGTCGGGCATGAGCGGCATCGTGATCGACGTCCAGGTCTTCACCCGCGAAGGCGTGACGCGCGACAAGCGTGCCCAGTCGATCATCGACGACGAACTGAAGCGCTACCGCCTGGACCTGAACGACCAGCTGCGTATCGTGGAAGGCGACGCGTTCCAGCGTCTGGAGCGTCTGCTGGTCGACAAGACCGTCAACGGCGGTCCGAAGAAGCTGGCCAAGGGTGCCAAGATCACCAAGGAGTACCTGGCGGACATCGACAAGTACCACTGGTTCGACATCCGTCCGGCCGACGAGGAACTGGCCGCCCAGCTGGAAGCCGTCAAGGAAGCCATCGAGCAGAAGCGCCACGAGTTCGACCTGGCCTTCGAAGAGAAGCGCAAGAAGCTGACGCAAGGCGACGAACTGCCGCCGGGCGTGATCAAGATGGTCAAGGTCTACCTGGCCGTCAAGCGCCGCCTGCAGCCTGGCGACAAGATGGCCGGCCGTCACGGTAACAAGGGTGTGGTGTCGAAGATCGTGCCGATCGAAGACATGCCGTACATGGCGGACGGTACCCCGGCCGACATCGTGCTGAACCCGCTGGGCGTGCCGTCGCGGATGAACGTGGGCCAGATCCTGGAAACCCACCTGGGCTGGGCCGCGCGCGGCCTGGGCCAGCGCATCGGCGACATGCTCAAGGCTTCGGCCAAGGCGCAGGAACTGCGCACGCTGCTCTCGCAGATCTACAACGAGAGCGGCAAGCCGGAAGACCTGGACAGCCTGAGCGATGCCGAAGTGCTGGAGCTGGCGCACAACCTGAAGAAGGGCGTGCCGTTCGCGACCCCGGTGTTCGATGGTGCGCACGAGAAGGAAATCAAGCGCATGCTCGACCTGGCCTACCCGGACGAGATTGCCGCCGAGAAGGGCCTGACGGCTTCCAAGCAGCAGGTCACGCTGCACGACGGCCGCACCGGCGAAGCGTTCGAGCGTCCGGTCACGCTGGGTGTGATGCACATGCTGAAGCTGCACCACCTGGTCGACGACAAGATGCACGCACGTTCCACCGGCCCGTACTCGCTGGTGACGCAGCAGCCGCTGGGCGGCAAGGCCCAGTTCGGTGGCCAGCGTTTCGGTGAGATGGAAGTGTGGGCACTGGAAGCCTACGGCGCGTCGTACGTGCTGCAGGAAATGCTGACGGTCAAGTCCGATGACGTGAACGGCCGTACCAAGGTGTACGAGAACATCGTCAAGGGCGAGCACTCGATCGACGCCGGCATGCCGGAATCGTTCAACGTGCTGGTGAAGGAAATCCGCTCGCTGGGTATCGACATCGACCTCGATCGCTACTGATCGAGACGATGCGGGTGCTGGCCACGGCGGGCACCCACCAGCGAAGGATTTCCCACAGGATGAATGCCATCGACCCGGACAGACTCCGGGACGGTGGCGAAACAAGGAGTTGCAATGAAAGCATTGCTCGATCTCTTTAAGCAGGTACAGCAGGAAGAGCAGTTCGACGCGATCAAGATCGGCCTGGCCTCGCCCGAGAAGATCCGTTCGTGGTCGTACGGCGAAGTGAAGAAGCCGGAAACGATCAACTACCGTACGTTCAAGCCGGAACGCGACGGCCTGTTCTGCGCCAAGATCTTTGGCCCGATCAAGGACTACGAGTGCCTGTGCGGCAAGTACAAGCGCCTGAAGCACCGCGGCGTGATCTGCGAGAAGTGCGGCGTTGAAGTGACGCTGGCCAAGGTGCGCCGCGAGCGCATGGGCCATATCGAACTGGCCGCGCCGACCGCGCACATCTGGTTCCTGAAGTCGCTGCCGTCGCGCCTGGGCATGGTCCTGGACATGACGCTGCGCGACATCGAGCGCGTGCTGTACTTCGAAGCGTTCGTGGTGATCGAACCCGGCATGACCCCGCTCAAGAAGAGCCAGATCATGTCCGAAGACGACTACCTGGCGAAGTGCGACGAGTACGGCGAGGGCGAATTCGTCGCCATGATGGGTGCCGAGGGCATCCGTGAACTGCTGCGCGGCATCGACATCGAGAAGCAGATCGAACAGATCCGCGCCGAACTGCAGGCCACCGGCTCCGAAGCCAAGATCAAGAAGTTCGCCAAGCGCCTGAAGGTGCTCGAGGCCTTCCAGCGTTCGGGCATCAAGCCCGAGTGGATGATCCTCGAAGTGCTGCCGGTGCTGCCGCCCGAGCTGCGCCCGCTGGTGCCGCTGGACGGCGGTCGCTTCGCGACCTCGGACCTGAACGACCTGTATCGCCGCGTCATCAACCGTAACAACCGCCTCAAGCGCCTGCTGGAGCTGAAGGCCCCTGAGATCATCGTGCGCAACGAAAAGCGCATGCTGCAGGAAGCGGTTGACTCGCTGCTGGACAACGGCCGTCGCGGCAAGGCGATGACCGGCGCCAACAAGCGTCCGCTGAAGTCGCTGGCCGAAATGATCAAGGGCAAGGGCGGCCGTTTCCGTCAGAACCTGCTGGGCAAGCGCGTCGACTACTCGGGCCGTTCGGTCATCGTGGTGGGCCCGACGCTCAAGCTGCACCAGTGCGGCCTGCCCAAGCTGATGGCGCTCGAGCTGTTCAAGCCGTTCATCTTCCACAAGCTGGAAACGATGGGCATCGCCACCACCATCAAGGCGGCGAAGAAGGAAGTCGAAAGCCAGACCCCGGTGGTGTGGGACATCCTCGAAGAGGTGATCCGCGAGCACCCGGTGATGCTGAACCGTGCGCCGACGCTGCACCGCCTGGGTATCCAGGCGTTCGAGCCGGTGCTGATCGAAGGCAAGGCCATCCAGCTGCACCCGCTCGTCTGCGCGGCGTTCAACGCCGACTTCGACGGTGACCAGATGGCTGTCCACGTGCCGCTGTCGCTGGAAGCGCAGATGGAAGCCCGCACCCTGATGCTGGCCTCCAACAACGTGCTGTTCCCGGCCAACGGCGACCCGTCGATCGTGCCGTCGCAGGACGTGGTGCTGGGCCTGTACTACACGACCCGCGACAAGATCAACGGCAAGGGCGAAGGCATGACCTTCGCCGACATCAGCGAAGTGATCCGCGCCTACGAGAACAAGGAAGTCGAACTGGCTTCGCGCGTGAACGTGCGTATCACCGAGTATGAGCTGGTCGACAAGGATGCCGAGGGCGACGCGCGTTTCGCGCCCAAGATCACGCTGCAGGCCACCACGGTCGGCCGCGCGATCCTGTCCGAGATCCTGCCCAAGGGCCTGCCGTTCTCGGTGCTGAACAAGCCGCTGAAGAAGAAGGAAATCTCGCGCCTGATCAACACGGCGTTCCGCCGCTGCGGCCTGCGCGAGACCGTGATCTTTGCCGACAAGCTGCTGCAGTCGGGCTTCCGCCTGGCGACCCGCGCCGGTATCTCGATCGCGATCGACGACATGCTGGTGCCGCCGGCGAAGGAAAAGATCATCGCCGAGGCCTCGGCCAAGGTGAAGGAATACGACAAGCAGTACATGTCGGGCCTGGTGACCGACCAGGAGCGCTACAACAACGTCGTGGACATCTGGGGCGCCGCCGGCGACCAGGTGGGCAAGGCGATGATGGAGCAGCTCCAGCACGAGGACGTGGTCGACCGCGAAGGCAAGACCGTGAAGCAGGAGTCGTTCAACTCCATCTACATGATGGCCGACTCGGGCGCACGGGGTTCCGCCGCGCAGATCCGCCAGCTGGCTGGCATGCGCGGCCTGATGGCCAAGCCGGATGGCTCGATCATTGAAACGCCGATTACGGCGAACTTCCGTGAAGGCCTGAACGTTCTGCAGTACTTCATCTCGACCCACGGCGCCCGTAAGGGCCTGGCCGATACCGCACTGAAGACCGCGAACTCGGGTTACCTGACCCGTCGTCTGGTCGACGTGACGCAGGATCTGGTCGTGGTGGAAGACGATTGCGGCACCTCCAACGGCGTGGCCATGAAGGCCCTGGTCGAAGGCGGTGAAGTGATCGAAGCCCTGCGTGACCGTATCCTCGGCCGCGTGACCGTGGCTGACGTGGTCAACCCGGAAACCCAGGAAACCGCGATCGAATCCGGCACGCTGCTGGACGAAGACCTGGTCGAGCTGATCGACAACATCGGCGTGGACGAGGTCAAGGTTCGCACCCCGCTGTCGTGCGACACGCGCTACGGCCTGTGCGCCAAGTGCTACGGCCGCGACCTGGGCCGCGGCGTGCTGGTGAACTCGGGCGAAGCGGTGGGCGTGATTGCCGCCCAGTCGATCGGTGAGCCGGGCACGCAGCTGACCATGCGTACGTTCCACATCGGTGGTGCGGCATCGCGTGCGGCAGTGGCATCGAGCGTGGAAGCCAAGGCAACCGGTACCGTGCGTTTCACGGCGACCATGCGTTACGTCACCAATGCGAAGGGCGAGCTGATCGTCATCTCGCGTTCGGGCGAGGCGCTGATCACCGACGACCACGGCCGCGAGCGTGAGCGCCACAAGATCCCGTACGGCGCCACGCTGCTGGTGCAGGACGGCCAGGCCATCAAGGCTGGCACGCAGCTGGCCACGTGGGACGCGCTGACTCGCCCGATCGTGTCGGAATACACCGGTACGATCAAGTTCGAGAACGTCGAAGAAGGCGTGACCGTCGCCAAGCAGATGGACGAAGTGACGGGCCTGTCGACCCTGGTGGTGATCGACGCCAAGCGCCGCACGGCCGCAACCAAGGGCATCCGCCCGCAGGTGAAGCTGCTCGACGCCAACGGCCAGGAAGTGAAGATCCCGGGCACGGACCATTCCGTGACCATCGGCTTCCAGGTCGGCGCGCTGATTACCGTGAAGGACGGCCAGCAGGTGCACGTGGGTGAAGTGCTCGCGCGTATCCCGACCGAGTCGCAGAAGACCCGCGACATTACCGGTGGTCTGCCGCGCGTGGCCGAGCTGTTCGAAGCGCGTTCGCCGAAGGATGCCGCCGTGCTGGCGGAAGTCACCGGCACGACTTCGTTCGGCAAGGACACCAAGGGCAAGCAGCGCCTGGTCATCACCGACCTGGACGGCAATGCCCACGAGTTCCTGATCGCGAAGGAAAAGCAGGTGCTGGTGCACGACGGCCAGGTGGTGAACAAGGGCGAAATGATCGTGGAAGGTCCGGCGGACCCGCACGACATCCTGCGCCTGAAGGGCATCGAAGAGCTGGCGCACTACATCGTCGACGAAGTCCAGGACGTGTACCGTCTGCAGGGCGTGAAGATCAACGACAAGCACATCGAGGTGATCGTTCGCCAGATGCTGCGTCGGGTCCAGATCGTCGACGTGGGCGACACCAAGTTCATCCCGGGTGAACAGGTGGAGCGTTCGGAACTGCTCGACGAGAACGACCGCGTGATCGCCGAAGGCAAGCGTCCGGCGACCTACGAGAACCTGCTGCTGGGTATTACCAAGGCGTCGCTGTCGACCGACAGCTTCATCTCGGCGGCATCGTTCCAGGAAACCACGCGCGTGCTGACCGAAGCCGCGATCATGGGCAAGACCGACGACCTGCGTGGCCTGAAGGAAAACGTGATCGTCGGCCGCCTGATCCCGGCCGGTACCGGCCTGGCCTACCACCGTGCCCGCAAGGCGCGCGAGGCCTCCGAGCGCGAACGCGCCCAGGCGATCGCCGAAGAAGAGCAGTCGCTCTTCATCGAGCCGCCGGTGGTGCAGGCGACCGAGGGCGAAGGCGACAACGCCTGATCTCGTTGCAGTGATAACCGCCGCAAGGCGGACCAAAGCCCGGCTGATCCAGCCGGGCTTTTTTTGTCCGCGCGCGGCGCGGCCTTTCGTGAGAAAGATCGGAGAGTTTGCCGCGCGGGCGCGGCGGCCGGCCCCCTTAGTGGTAAGGTTACGGCTTTTCCGGCTCCAGCATTTCCGTTGTCCATGTCGCAAGCACTGGCGATCCTCAAGGATGTCTTCGGCTACCACGCCTTCCGCGGGCGCCAGGCCGAGATCATCGACCACGTCGCCGCGGGCGGCGATTGCCTGGTGCTGATGCCGACCGGCGGCGGCAAGTCGCTGTGCTACCAGATCCCGGCGCTGCTGCGCCAGCGCGCCGGCGACGGCGTCGGCATCGTGGTGTCGCCGCTGATCGCGCTGATGCAGGACCAGGTCGCGGCGCTGACCGAGGCCGGCGTGCGCGCCGCGGTGCTCAACTCGACGCTGACCGGCGCCGAGGCCTCGGCGGTCGAGCGCGACCTGCTGGCCGGACGCATCGAGATTCTCTACGTGGCGCCGGAACGGCTGATGACGCCGCGCTTCCTTGACCTGCTCGAGCGCACCCGCGTCGGGCTGTTCGCCATCGACGAAGCCCACTGCGTGTCGCAATGGGGCCATGACTTCCGGCCGGAGTACATCCAGCTGTCGGTGCTGCACGAGCGCTTCCCGTACGTGCCGCGCATCGCGCTGACCGCGACCGCCGACGCGCTGACGCGCGAAGAGATCGTCGAGCGGCTGGCGCTGCACGATGCGCGCATCTTCATTTCCAGCTTCGACCGGCCCAACATCCGCTACCGCATCGTCGAGAAGGACAATGCGCGCCAGCAGCTGCTGGCCTTTATCAAGGCGGAACATACCGCGGCCGATGGCACCCACGACAGCGGCATCGTCTATTGCCTGTCGCGCAAGAAGGTCGAGGACACCGCGCAGTGGCTGAGCGGGCAGGGCATCAACGCGCTCGCCTACCATGCCGGCATGGATGCCCAGGTGCGGCAGCACCACCAGGCGCGTTTCCGCGAAGAGGAAGGGCTGGTGATGGTGGCGACGATCGCCTTCGGCATGGGCATCGACAAGCCCGACGTCCGCTTTGTCGCCCACCTGGACCTGCCCAAGAGCATGGAGGGCTATTACCAGGAAACCGGCCGCGCCGGCCGCGACGGGCTGCCCGCCAATGCCTGGATGGCCTACGGCCTGGGCGACGTGGTGCAGCAGAAGCGCATGATCGACGAATCCGAAGCGGACGAGGCCTTCAAGCGCGTGTCGTCGGCCAAGCTCGATGCGCTGCTGGGGCTTTGCGAAACCGCGGGTTGCCGGCGCGTGCGCATCCTGGCGTATTTCAACGAAGCCAGCGAGCCCTGCGGCAACTGCGATACCTGCCTCGAGCCGCCCGCCACCTGGGACGGCACGCGCGAGGCGCAGATGGCGCTGTCATGCGTGTACCGCACCGCGCAGGCAAGCCGCATCCACTTCGGTGCGACCCACCTGATCGACGTGCTGCGCGGCAATGCCTCGGAAAAGATCAAGCAATGGGGCCATGACAAGGTCTCGACCTTCGGCATCGGCAAGGACCGCTCGGTGCATGAGTGGCACACGGTGTTCCGCCAGCTGATCGCGCAAGGCTTGCTGACCATCGACCATGGCGGCCATGGCGCGCTGCTGCTGGGCGAAGACGCCCGCGCGGTGCTCAAGGGCGAGCGCCAGATCATCCTGCGCCGGCAGGCTGCCAGGCCAGGCAAGTCCGGCGAGCGCGCGGCGCGCGGCACGCGCATCGACCATACCGCCGACATGGACGCCGATACGCTGGCCAACTGGGAGGCGCTGCGCCGCTGGCGCACTGAGGCCGCGCGCGAGCATGGCGTACCGGCCTACGTGATCTTCCATGACGCCACGCTGGCCGAACTGGCGCGCACCGCGCCGGGTTCGCTCTCGGCGATGCAAGGCATTCCCGGGATTGGCGCCTCCAAGCTGGAGCGCTACGGGCAGGGCATCCTCGACACGCTGCGCGGGGCCTAGCCGCCCGGGTCTGCCAGTCGGGTATACAGCTTGACGGTATACGAATCCGCTGCTAGGATGCCAGATTCGAGTTTTTGGCTTTGGATTTCGCTCGCCCGTCGGATAAGTGGCCCTCAGGTCGCTGCCGGCAAGCCTACCGGACTGGGTTTCCATGGACGGGTGGCGGCAGACGCGGGATCCGGGTGCCGGCTCGCGCTCTTTGGCATGCTGTTACCGCACAGTCCCGTCTCCAGAGCGCCCGCTCACCTCTCCCGCCCAAAACCCGTAGTTGCCTCTCCAGCCTGGCGCATGCCGGCACGAGGGGCGTTTTTCGTCAAACCAAGCTGGATTGAACAATGCCAACTATCAACCAACTGGTTCGCAAGCCGCGCGTCTCGGAAGTCATCAAGAGCAAGAGCCCGGCGCTTGAGAACTGCCCCCAGCGCCGTGGCGTGTGCACCCGTGTGTACACCACGACGCCGAAGAAGCCGAACTCGGCACTGCGTAAGGTCGCCAAGGTGCGCCTGACCAACGGTTTCGAAGTCATTTCGTACATCGGCGGTGAAGGCCACAACCTGCAGGAACACTCGGTCGTGCTGATCCGCGGCGGCCGTGTGAAGGATCTGCCGGGTGTGCGTTACCACATCGTCCGTGGTTCGCTGGACCTGCAAGGCGTGAAGGACCGCAAGCAGGCCCGTTCGAAGTACGGCGCGAAGCGTCCGAAGGCAGCCTAAGTTCAGGCAGCCTGGGCCAGCAAGGCCCGAAGCAACAAACGATAGCCTGTGGCGCAAGTCATGGTGCTGTCACCAGGCGGCGGTACAACGAGCGCCTTTTTGGCAACCGTGCCGTCGAGTAAGTGGTCACCCGGCGAATTTGCTGTCTTTGCATGCAAGCTAGTTGGTGGCCGGAGAGCGGGAAACTCTGACCGCGCTCTCAACTGAATCTAAAGGAAAGAAGATGCCACGTCGTCGTGAAGTCCCGAAGCGGGACGTTCTGCCTGATCCGAAGTTCGGTAACGTTGAAGTTGCCAAGTTCATGAACGTGCTGATGCTGGATGGCAAGAAGTCGGTTGCCGAACGCATCGTGTACGGCGCGTTCGACCAGATCGAAAAGAAGGCAGGCAAGGCCCCCATCGAAGTGTTCTCCGTTGCGATCAACAACGTGAAGCCGGTGGTGGAAGTGAAGAGCCGTCGCGTGGGCGGCGCCAACTATCAGGTTCCGGTCGAAGTCCGTCCGTCGCGTCGTTTGGCATTGGCGATGCGCTGGCTGCGTGAGGCCGCGAAAAAACGCAGCGAGAAGTCGATGGCGCTGCGCCTGGCAGGTGAGCTGCTGGAAGCTGCTGAAGGCCGTGGTGGCGCGATGAAGAAGCGCGACGAAGTGCACCGCATGGCCGAAGCCAACAAGGCGTTCTCGCACTTCCGCTTCTAAAGCGAGCGAAAACATTGTTGGTTGCCGGGCGGGCTGTGTTTTTACACATCTCGCCCGTTTGTGTTAGGGGCGCGGGCCATGAGATGCCGGCGCCTCACGGACGAATAGAGGATTAAAGTGGCTCGTAAGACTCCCATCGAGCGTTACCGTAACATCGGTATTTCGGCTCACATTGACGCGGGTAAAACCACCACGACCGAGCGCATCCTGTTCTACACCGGTGTGAACCACAAGATCGGTGAAGTGCACGACGGCGCCGCCACCATGGACTGGATGGAGCAGGAACAGGAGCGTGGCATCACCATCACCTCCGCTGCCACCACCGCCTTCTGGAAGGGCATGGCCGGCAACTACCCCGAGCACCGCTTCAACATCATCGACACCCCGGGCCACGTGGACTTCACCATCGAGGTGGAGCGTTCCATGCGCGTGCTGGACGGCGCGTGCATGGTGTACTGCGCCGTGGGTGGCGTGCAGCCGCAGTCCGAAACCGTCTGGCGCCAAGCCAACAAGTACAGGGTTCCGCGTCTGGCATTCGTCAACAAGATGGACCGTACCGGCGCGAACTTCTTCAAGGTCTACGACCAGCTGAAGACCCGCCTGAAGGCCAACCCGGTGCCCGTCGTGGTGCCGATCGGCGCTGAAGACGGCTTCCAGGGCGTCGTCGATCTGCTGGAAATGAAGGCGATCGTTTGGGACGAAGCCAGCCAGGGCGTGAAGTTCGAATACCAGGACATTCCGGCCGAACTGCAAGCCACCGCTGACGAATGGCGCGAGAAGATGGTCGAGTCGGCCGCCGAAGCCAGCGAAGAGCTGATGGAAAAGTACCTGGGCGGCGAAGAGCTGACCCGCGCCGAGATCGTCAAGGCGCTGCGTGACCGTACCATCGCCTGCGAAATCCAGCCGATGCTGTGCGGCACCGCGTTCAAGAACAAGGGCGTGCAGCGCATGCTCGACGCCGTGATCGACTTCCTGCCGTCGCCGGTCGACATTCCGCCGGTTACGGGCACGGACGAGGACGACAGCGAGAAGAAGCTCGAGCGCAAGGCCGACGACAACGAAAAGTTCTCGGCGCTGGCGTTCAAGATCATGACCGACCCGTTCGTTGGCCAGCTGATCTTCTTCCGCGTGTATTCGGGCAAGATCAATTCGGGCGACACCGTGTACAACCCGGTGAAGCAGAAGAAGGAGCGTCTGGGCCGTATTCTGCAGATGCACGCCAACCAGCGCGAAGAAATCAAGGAAGTGCTGGCCGGCGACATCGCCGCCGCGGTGGGCCTGAAGGATGCCACCACGGGCGATACGCTGTGCGATCCGGCTGCACCGATCGTGCTCGAGCGCATGGTGTTCCCGGAGCCGGTGATCTCGCAGGCTGTCGAGCCGAAGACCAAGGCTGACCAGGAAAAGATGGGCATCGCCCTGAACCGCCTGGCCGCTGAAGATCCGTCGTTCCGCGTGCGCACCGATGAAGAATCGGGCCAGACCATTATTTCGGGCATGGGCGAGCTCCACCTCGAAATTCTGGTCGACCGCATGAAGCGCGAATTCGGCGTGGAAGCCAACATCGGCGCGCCGCAGGTGGCCTACCGCGAAACCATCCGCAAGAAGGCCGAGGACGTCGAAGGCAAGTTCGTCAAGCAGTCGGGCGGCCGCGGCCAGTACGGTCACGCCGTGATCACGCTGGAACCGCAAGAGCCGGGCAAGGGCTTCGAGTTCATCGACGCCATCAAGGGCGGTGTGATTCCTCGCGAATACATCCCGGCGGTCGAAAAGGGTATCGTCGACACCCTGACGGCCGGTATCCTGGCTGGCTTCCCGGTGGTGGACGTGAAGGTCACGCTGACCTTCGGTTCGTACCACGACGTGGACTCGAACGAAAACGCGTTCCGCATGGCCGGCTCGATGGCTTTCAAGGAAGCCATGCGCAAGGCCAGCCCGGTTCTGCTCGAGCCGATGATGGCCGTGGAAGTGGAAACGCCGGAAGACTACACCGGTACCGTGATGGGCGACCTGTCGTCCCGCCGCGGCATCGTGCAGGGCATGGACGACATGGTGGGCGGCGGCAAGATCATCAAGGCCGAAGTCCCGCTGTCGGAAATGTTCGGTTATTCGACCGCGCTGCGCTCGGCCACGCAAGGCCGCGCCACCTACACCATGGAATTCAAGCACTACGCCGAGGCACCGAAGAACATCGCCGAAGCAGTGATGGCGGCCAAGGGCAAGTAAATAAGCTGTATGCCGCCGCGACCCACCCGGGCGCGGCGGCGTGATGAATCGACAAGACTGCATTCCATTAGGAGCTAAAAAAATGGCAAAGGAAAAGTTCGAGCGGACCAAGCCGCACGTGAACGTTGGTACGATTGGTCACGTTGACCATGGCAAGACCACGCTGACCGCAGCGATCGCCACGGTGCTGGCAGCGAAGTTCGGCGGTGCGGCCAAGAAGTACGACGAAATCGACGCAGCGCCGGAAGAAAAGGCTCGCGGTATTACCATCAATACCGCCCACGTCGAATACGAGACGGCCAACCGCCACTACGCGCACGTTGACTGCCCGGGCCACGCCGACTACGTGAAGAACATGATCACGGGTGCCGCCCAGATGGACGGCGCGATCCTGGTGTGCTCGGCCGCTGACGGCCCGATGCCGCAGACGCGCGAGCACATCCTGCTGGCCCGTCAGGTTGGCGTGCCGTACATCATCGTGTTCCTGAACAAGTGCGACATGGTGGACGACGCCGAACTGCTCGAGCTGGTCGAGATGGAAGTTCGCGAGCTGCTGTCGAAGTACGAATTCCCCGGCGACGACACCCCGATCATCAAGGGTTCGGCCAAGCTGGCGCTGGAAGGCGACAAGGGCGACCTGGGCGAAGAAGCCATCATGCGCCTGGCCGACGCGCTGGACACCTACATCCCGACGCCGGAGCGTGCCGTTGACGGTACCTTCCTGATGCCGGTGGAAGACGTGTTCTCGATCTCGGGTCGCGGCACCGTGGTGACCGGCCGTATCGAGCGCGGCATCATCAAGGTCGGCGAAGAAATCGAAATCGTCGGTATCAAGCCGACGGTGAAGACCACCTGCACCGGCGTGGAAATGTTCCGCAAGCTGCTGGACCAGGGCCAGGCTGGCGACAACGTCGGTCTGCTGCTGCGCGGCACCAAGCGTGAAGACGTCGAGCGCGGCCAGGTGCTGTGCAAGCCGGGTTCGATCAAGCCGCACACCCACTTCACCGGCGAGGTGTACATCCTGTCGAAGGACGAAGGCGGCCGTCACACCCCGTTCTTCAACAACTATCGCCCGCAGTTCTACTTCCGTACCACCGACGTGACCGGCTCGATCGAGCTGCCGAAGGACAAGGAAATGGTCATGCCGGGTGACAACGTGTCGATCACCGTCAAGCTGATCGCCCCGATCGCCATGGAAGAAGGCCTGCGCTTCGCCATCCGCGAAGGTGGCCGTACCGTCGGCGCCGGCGTCGTGGCAAAGATCCTCGACTAAGCACTTCCTGGGACATGCCCGCGGGCATGTCCCCATTCAACGGGCAGCTTGCCCAATCGCTCTTTTAAGGAAATATCATGCAGAACCAGAAGATCCGTATCCGCCTGAAGGCTTTCGACTATCGCCTGATCGACCAGTCGGCCGCCGAAATCGTGGATACCGCCAAGCGTACCGGCGCGATCGTCAAGGGCCCGGTGCCCCTGCCGACCCGCATCCAGCGCTTCGACATCCTGCGTTCGCCGCACGTCAACAAGACCAGCCGCGATCAGTTCGAGATCCGCACTCACCAGCGCCTGATGGACATCGTCGACCCGACCGACAAGACGGTTGACGCGCTGATGAAGCTCGACCTGCCGGCCGGCGTGGACGTCGAGATCAAGGTGTAATCATGCTCCGGGCTGCTTGCGCAGCCTGCTGCAGCAAAACGGCGAACCTCGGTTCGCCGTTTTTGTTTGGTGGCGCGCCGCACGGCAGCGCCACACAGGCACTTACACGCTGCCGCGCCGGCGCAGCGTCTCGGCCGGGCACTCGCCGAACGCGCGCCGGTATTCGGCGCTGAAGCGTCCCAGGTGGGTAAAGCCCCAGCGCAGCGCGGCGCCGGTCACCGACGACAGCCCCGCATCGTTGAGCAGGTCTTGCCGTACCCGGTCCAGCCGGACCGTGCGCAGGTAGGCCATCGGGCTCAGCCCGCGATGCTCGCGGAAGTCCGGGCGATGCCCGAGATAGGCGGCGCACACGCGCTCCAGCGCGCTGCGCTCGACACGCACGATGAGCTGGTCGTTGTCCGCGCTCCAGCGCATCAGCAGCGGATCGCTGGGTGTCAGCACCGAAGCGCAGTCGGGCGTCGACACGATCTGCTGCGCGCCGCAACGGATCTCCGCCTGGCCGCTGAGCGGCATCTGCACCAGCAGGAAGTCTCCGAGCGGCCCCGGGTCGATGGTGACATCGGCGCCGTAGGCGAGCCGGTTCAGCGACACCGCGCCCAGCGGGGCGTGATGCATGCGCGCCGACAGGCTGGTCCCGCGGATATCGAGCCGGTGTGGCTTGAAGACCCGGCCAACCGCCGCGCGCGTCTGCCCGAGGTCGGTCGAGGCGAACACCTGCCGCCCGGCATCGTGCAGCAGGGCGTGGGCCAGCGGCGCCGGCGCGCGGGCAGTCGGGGGCAGCTGCAACATGGTCTCGCTCCTCTGGCGTGGCCGCGGTGCTGGCTGGCGTCCACGGCAGCGCGGGCCGGGGCGCCATGCGCTCCGCATGGTCCACGCAACCACTATAGCGGATCGACCCGCTCGCCCCTGGCGTTGCGTTGACCGAAGCCGAACTTTCCTGCACTAATCGGATAGCCGCTGCAGCCAGCGGCTAGTTTGCTGCGGTGCGGAGCCACCATCATGGGATCCAGCACGGCAGCGCGACCCTCCACCAGCTGTCAGCCAACAGAGAACGACAAGGAGCGCAGGCCATGGGCCAGACCATCCAGATCCAGACCCCCGAAGGCAGTTTCAGCGGCTATCTCGCCACCCCGGCGGCGGGCAAGGGCCCCGGCATCGTGCTGTGCCAGGAGATCTTCGGCGTCAATGCCACCATGCGCCAGGTGGCCGATTACTACGCCGAGGAGGGCTATACGGTGCTGGTGCCCGACCTGTTCTGGCGAATCGCGCCCGGCATCGAGCTGACCGACCGTGGCGAGGACTTCCAGCGCGCGCTCGGCCTCTATCAGCAGTTCGACGAAGCCAGGGGCGTGCAGGATGTGGGCGCGGCGTTGGCGACGTTGGGCGCGCGGCCCGAATGCGTCGGCCAGGCCGGCGTGCTGGGCTTCTGCCTGGGCGGCAAGCTGGCCTACCTGGCGGCCTGCCGGCTGCCCGATGTGGCCTGCGCGGTGTCCTACTATGGCGTGGGTATCGAGCACGCGCTGGGCGAGGCCGCCAACGTGCGCGGCCGCCTGGTGCTGCATATCGCGGAACAGGACGGCTTCTGTCCGCCGCAGGCGCAGGCGGCGATCCGCGAGGCGCTGGCCGGCCGGGACCACATCGAGGTGTACGTCTATCCCGGCGTCGACCATGCCTTTGCGCGCGCAGGCGGCGAGCATTTCGACAAGCCCTCGGCGCTGATGGCGCACCAGCGCTCGATCGCCGCGCTGCGCCGCGAGATGGGGCCGCACTACGACTTCTCGGCACTGTGGGACAAGCACTGCGAGTATGAATTCGCCACCCGCGATGTCGATGCAACCATGGCGACGATGGTGGCGCAGCCTTATGTGAACCATATCCCGACCATGACCGGCGGTGTCGGCCACGCGCAGCTGCGCCGCTTCTACCAGCACCACTTCGTGCACAGCAATCCGCCGGACACGACGCTGATCCCGCTGTCGCGCACGGTCGGCGCCACGCAGATCGTCGACGAGATGCTGTTCTGCTTCACCCATACCTGCGAGATCGACTGGATGCTGCCCGGCGTGCCGCCCACCGGCAAGCGCGTGGAGATCCCGCTGATCGCCATCGTCAAGTTCCGCGGCGACAAGCTCTACCACGAGCACATCTACTGGGACCAGGCCAGCGTGCTGGTCCAGATCGGCAAGCTGGACCCGGCGGGTTTGCCGGTGGCGGGCGTGGAAACCGCGCGCAAGCTGCTGGACGAGACCTTGCCGTCGAACACGCTGATGGCGCGCTGGCAGCAGAGCGAGGGCAAGTAAGCCAGGCGGCACGGAACGGGAGCGGGCCCGCAGAGGCCAGCGCCGTACCGGACAACGGTGACCGAGCCGGAGACCAACAGGGAGACAACCATGAAGGGATTGCAGGCCAAGGTGGCCATCGTCACCGGCGGCGCCACGCTGATCGGCGCGGGGGTGGCACGGGCCTTCGTCGAGGCTGGCGCGCGCGTGGCGATCTTCGATATCGACGCCGCCAATGGCGAGCGCGTTGCCGCGGAACTGGGCCAGGACGCGCTCTTCATCGCGGCGGACATCACGCGGGACGAGCAGGTCCGCGATGCGGTCGGCCAGGTCGCCCAGCACTTCGGAGGCGTCGATTTCCTGGTCAACCTCGCCTGCACCTATCTCGACGATGGCTTGCGCTCGAATCGCGCCGACTGGCTGGCGGCGCTCGACGTCAACGTGGTCTCGGGCGTGATGCTGGCGCAGGCGGTGCATCCGCATATGCGCGCGCGCGGCGGCGGCGCCATCGTCAATTTCACCAGCATCTCGGCCAGCGTGGCGCAGACCGGGCGCTGGCTCTATCCGGTGTCGAAGGCGGCCATCGCGCAGCTGACTCGGAGCATGGCGATGGATCTGGCGCCGGACCGCATCCGCGTGAACTCGGTATCGCCCGGCTGGACCTGGTGCCGGCTGATGGACGAGGTCAGCGGCGGCAACCGTGCCCGGACCGATGCGGTGGCCGCGCCGTTCCACCTGCTCGGGCGCGTCGGCGAGCCGGACGAGGTAGCGCAGGTGGTGCTTTTCCTCTGCTCCGATCACGCGAGCTTCGTCACCGGCGCGGACTATGCCGTCGACGGTGGCTACTCCGCCATGGGTCCGGAGCAGAACTTGCCTGCCATCGGCAAGCTGGCCGGCTGAAAACCCCACAACGATCCTTCAGGAGACCACGTCATGCGCCAACGCATCGCCATCGTCGGAGCGGGCCAGTCGGGCCTGCAAATGGCCCTCGGGCTGCAAGCCCACGGCTACCGCGTCACGTTGCTGTCCAACCGCACGCCGGAACAGGTTCGCGCCGGCAAGGTCATGTCCAGCCAGTGCATGTTCGACCGCGCGCTGCAGACCGAGCGCGAACTCGGCCTGAACTGGTGGGACGATACGTGCCCGCCGGTGCAGGGCATCGGCCTGGCGGTGCCGCATCCCGAGCTGCCCGGCGCGAAAGCCATCGACTGGGCCGCGCCGCTGGACCGCCCGGCGCAGGCGGTCGACCAGCGCCTGAAGATGCCGGCGTGGATGGAGGCCTTCGTGGCGCGCGGCGGCGACCTGCGCATTGTCGATGTCGGCGTTGACGAACTGGAGGACCTGGCCCGCGAGCATGACCTGGTGCTGCTGGCCGCCGGCAAGGGCGAGATCGTCAGCCGCTTCGAGCGCGATGCGTCGCGCAGCCCGTTTGACCGTCCCCAGCGCGCCCTGGCGCTGACCTATGTGACCGGCATGCTGCCGCGCGAGCCGTACTCGCGGGTGTGCTTTCACCTGATCCCGGGCGTCGGCGAATACTTCGTTTTCCCCGCGCTGACGCTGTCGGGGCCGTGCGAGATCATGGTGTTCGAGGGCATCCCCGGCGGCCCGATGGACCGCTGGGCCGAGGCGCGCACGCCCGACCAGCACCTCGCGGAAAGCCTGCGCATCCTGCGCACCTATGCGCCATGGGAAGCCGAGCGCTGCGAGCGGGTGGCGCTGACCGACGACAACGGCATCCTGTCGGGCCGCTTCGCGCCGACGGTGCGCAAGCCGGTGCTGACGCTGCCGTCGGGCCGGCTGGTATTCGGCATGGCCGATGCCGTGGTGGTCAACGATCCGATTACCGGGCAAGGCTCCAACAATGCCGCCAAATGCTGCAAGGTCTACCTCGACGCCATCCTCGCCCATGGCGAGCGGCCGTTCGACGGTGACTGGATGGCGCAGACCTTCGCCAGTTACTGGCAATACGCCGGCGATGTGGTGGCGTGGACCAACTCGCTGCTGACCCCGCCGCCGCCGCACATCCTGGCGCTGCTGGGAGCGGCGGGGGAATCGCCGGCGCTGGCGGCCCGCATCGCCAACGGCTTCGATAATCCGCAGGACTACTTCCCGTGGTGGATGGACCCGCAGGCGTGCCATCAGCTGATCGATCATCACCTGCCGCAGGCCGCCTGACATGGACACCTCAAGCCATGCCGCCCCCGCGCTCGATCCGCGCGAATTGCGTCGGGTTTGCGGCCGCTACGCGACCGGCGTGGCGGTCATTGGTGCCTGCACGGCGCAACAGCGGCCGGTCGGCATCACCGTCAACTCGTTCGCGTCGCTGTCGCTGGCGCCGCCGCTGATCCTTTGGAGCCTGGCGTCGCACTCGCCCAACGCCGGGCTGTTCAAGCCGGGCCGGCCGTTCGGCGTCAGCATCCTGCGCGCGGGGCACGGCGACCTGGCGCGCCGCTTCGCCACCCCTGCCGCGGACAAGTTTGCCGGCGTGCGCCACACGCGCTGCCCCCAGGGCGTGCCGTACCTGGACGAGGCGCTGGCCACACTGGCGTGTCGCGTCGAACGGGCCGATCCCGTGGGCGACCACCTTCTGATCGTGGGCGCGGTGGAATCCATCTCGGCGCACGAGGGCGACCCGCTGGTCTTCTATGGTGGCGGCTTCGTGCGTGTCGCGGCCTGACTTCTACATGCCGGGGGGCGGCGCCTGCCGCCCTTGCGCCGCCTGCCGCCCTTGCGCCGCCTTCGTGCCAGCTTTTGCGCACATCTGCGTGAATCCTTCCTACAACACCCCTCGGCGAAACGCAATTGCTTATTGCCCTTTCCTTGGGGAAGGGTTATAGTGTAAGGCTACCCGTGTCTCCGGGTAGTGGGTTGGCCGTTTTGGCCAGGCGCAGTCCTCTTTAGCGCAGCCCATCCGCGCACAAGCGCAAACACAGTTTTCGTGTATCAATCAGCCCCGGCCAATCGCAGCTGGGAATGGAGCAAACCATGAGCCTTGGCCTTGTAGGTCGCAAGGTTGGCATGACCCGTATTTTCACGGACGACGGTGAAGCAATTCCCGTGACCGTGGTCGAGGTCGGCGACAACCGCGTGACGCAAATCAAGACGGACGAGACCGACGGTTACACCGCGGTTCAAGTCACCTTCGGCGCACGACGCGCAAGCCGCGTCACCAAGCCGCTGGCGGGTCACCTCGCCAAAGCCGGCGTGGAAGCCGGCGAAATCATCCGCGAATTCCGTATCGATGCAGCCAAGGCTGCCGAACTGCAAGCTGGCGGTTCGCTGTCGGTCGACCTGTTCGAAGTCGGTCAGAAGATCGACGTGCAGGGCGTGACCATCGGTAAGGGCTACGCCGGTACCATCAAGCGCTACCACTTCGCCTCCGGCCGTGCCACCCACGGTAACTCGCGCTCGCACAACGTGCCGGGCTCGATCGGTATGGCGCAGGATCCGGGCCGCGTGTTCCCCGGCAAGCGCATGACCGGTCACCTGGGCGATGTCACCCGCACCGTGCAGAACCTGGAGATCGCCAAGATCGACGCAGAGCGCAAGCTGCTGCTGGTCAAGGGCGCCATTCCCGGCTCCAAGAACGGCAAGGTCATCGTTACCCCGGCCGTCAAGGCCAAAGCCAAAGCTTAAGGAGCGCATGTAATGGAACTCAAGCTCCTCCAGGACAATGGCCAGATCGGCGCCGGCGTTGACGCGTCGCCCGAAGTGTTCGGCCGTGACTACAACGAAGCCCTCGTTCACCAGATCGTCGTCGCTTACCAGGCCAACGCGCGCAGCGGTAACCGCAAGCAGAAGGATCGTGAAGAGGTCAAGCACACGACCAAGAAGCCGTGGCGCCAGAAGGGTACGGGCCGTGCTCGTGCCGGTATGTCTTCCTCGCCGCTGTGGCGCGGGGGCGGCCGTATCTTCCCGAATTCGCCGGAAGAGAACTTCAGCCAGAAGGTCAACAAGAAGATGTTCCGTGCCGGCATGCGCTCGATCTACTCGCAGCTCGCACGTGAAGGTCGTATCAATGTGGTGGACGGTTTCACCGTCGACGCGCCCAAGACCAAGCTCTTGGCCGACAAGTTCAAGGCCATGGGCCTGGACTCGGTGCTGATCATCACCGACAGCCTCGACGAAAACCTCTACCTGGCTTCGCGCAACCTGCCGCACGTGGCAGTTGTCGAGCCGCGCCAGGCTGATCCGCTGTCGCTCGTGCACTACAAGAAGGTGCTGGTGACCAAGGCAGCCGTCGCGCAGATCGAGGAGTTGCTGAAATGACGCAAGTAGCCAAGAACGATCATCGTTTGATGCAGGTGCTGCTCGCGCCGGTGGTTTCCGAAAAGGCAACCCTGGTCGCCGACAAGAATGAACAAGTCGTGTTCGAAGTGGCTCGCGATGCCAACAAGGCAGAAGTGAAGGCCGCCGTCGAACTGCTGTTCAAGGTCGAGGTGCAGTCCGTTCAGATCCTGAACCAGAAGGGCAAGCAGAAGCGCTTCGGCCGTTTCATGGGCCGTCGCAACCACGTGAAGAAAGCTTACGTGTCGCTGAAGCCGGGTCAGGAAATCAATTTTGAAGCGGAGGCCAAGTAATCATGGCACTCGTCAAGACCAAGCCGACTTCCCCGGGTCGTCGCTCGATGGTGAAGGTCGTCAACAAGGACCTTCACAAGGGCGCCCCGCACGCTCCGCTGCTGGAAAAGCAATTCCAGAAGTCGGGCCGTAACAACAATGGTCATATCACCACCCGCCACAAGGGCGGTGGTCATAAGCACCACTACCGCGTGGTCGATTTCAAGCGCAACGACAAGGACGGCATCCCCGCCAAGGTCGAGCGCCTGGAATACGATCCGAACCGCAGCGCCAACATCGCGCTGGTCGTGTTCGCCGACGGCGAGCGCCGCTACATCATCGCCACCAAGGGCATGGTTGCCGGCCAAGCGCTGCTGAATGGCTCGGAAGCGCCGATCAAGGCCGGTAACAACCTGCCGATCCGCAACATTCCGGTCGGTACCACGATCAACAACGTGGAAATGCTGCCGGGCAAGGGCGCTCAGATCGCCCGCGCCGCTGGCGGTTCCGCCGTGCTGCTGGCCCGTGAAGGCCTGTACGCCCAGGTTCGCCTGCGCTCCGGCGAAGTGCGCCGCGTGCATATCGAGTGCCGCGCCACCGTCGGTGAAGTGGGCAACGAAGAGCACAGCCTGCGCGTCATCGGCAAGGCCGGTGCGACCCGTTGGCGCGGTATCCGCCCGACGGTCCGCGGCGTGGTGATGAACCCGGTCGACCACCCGCACGGTGGTGGCGAGGGCAAGACCGCTGCTGGCCGCGATCCGGTGTCGCCGTGGGGTACCCCGACCAAGGGTTACCGTACCCGCAGCAACAAGCGCACGGACAGCATGATCGTCCAGAAGCGCCACAAGCGTTAATCGGTAGGTAGGAGCTAAAGATATGACTCGTTCCGCTAAAAAGGGTCCGTTCTGCGACGCCCACCTGCTGAAGAAGGTGGAAGTTGCAACGAGCGGCAAGGACAAGAAGCCCATCAAGACGTGGTCGCGCCGCTCGACCATTCTGCCGGAGTTCATCGGCCTGACGATCGCCGTTCACAACGGCCGTCAACACGTGCCGGTGTACGTTACGGAAAACATGGTTGGCCACAAGCTCGGCGAATTTGCGATCACCCGCACGTTCAAGGGCCACGCGGCTGACAAGAAAGCGAAGAGGTAAGGTGCCATCATGGAAGTGAAAGCGATTCATCGCGGTGCCCGCATCTCCGCCCAGAAGACGCGCCTGGTCGCTGACCAGATCCGTGGTCTGCCGATCGAGCGCGCGCTCAACGTCCTGACGTTCAGCCCGAAAAAGGCTGCCGGGATCGTGAAGAAGGTGGTCGAATCGGCCATCGCCAACGCCGAGCACAACGAAGGCGCCGACATCGACGAACTCAAGGTCAAATCGATCTACGTCGACAAGGCAACCTCGCTCAAGCGCTTCACGGCACGGGCAAAGGGCCGCGGCAACCGCATCGAGAAACAAACCTGTCACATCACTGTGACGCTCGGCAACTAAGGAGTCACGATGGGACAGAAGATTCATCCGACTGGCTTCCGTCTGGCTGTCAGCCGTAACTGGGCTTCGCGCTGGTACGCCAGCAACACGAAGTTCGCCGGCATGCTGAAGGAAGACATCGAAGTTCGCGACTTCCTGAAGAAGAAGCTGAAGAACGCATCGGTTGGCCGCGTCGTGATCGAGCGCCCCGCCCGCAATGCCCGCATCACCATTTACAGCTCGCGTCCGGGCGTGGTGATCGGCAAGAAGGGTGAGGACATCGAACTGCTGAAGGCCGAACTGCAGCGTCGCATGGGCGTGCCCGTGCACGTGAACATCGAGGAAATCCGCAAGCCGGAAACCGATGCTCAGCTGATCGCCGACTCGATCACCCAGCAGCTCGAGCGCCGCATCATGTTCCGCCGCGCCATGAAGCGCGCCATGCAGAACGCGATGCGCCTGGGCGCCCAGGGTATCAAGATCATGAGCGCCGGCCGTCTGAACGGTATCGAAATCGCACGTACCGAGTGGTACCGCGAAGGCCGTGTGCCCCTGCACACCCTGCGCGCCGACATCGACTACGGCTTCTCCGAAGCAGAAACCACCTACGGCATCATCGGTGTCAAGGTGTGGGTCTACAAGGGGGATCACCTCGGCCGCAATGACGCGCCGGTGGTGGAAGAGCCGCAAGACGACCGTCGTCGTCGCCCGGGTCGTCCGGAAGGCCGCCGCCGTGAAGGTGAAGGCCGTCCGGGTGGCAACCGCCGCGGCGGTGCCGGTGCCGGTCGTCGCGCTGCGCCTGGCGCAGATGGGAAGAGTGGAGAATAACGATGCTGCAACCTAAGCGCAGAAAATACCGCAAGGAGCAGAAAGGCCGCAACACGGGTAAGGCTACCCGTGGCAACGCCGTGTCTTTCGGCGAATTCGGCCTGAAGGCAATGGGCCGTGGCCGTCTGACCGCTCGTCAGATCGAGTCGGCACGTCGTGCGATGACCCGTCACATCAAGCGTGGCGGCCGCATCTGGATCCGGATCTTCCCGGACAAGCCGATCTCGAAGAAGCCCGCCGAAGTCCGTATGGGTAACGGCAAGGGCAATCCGGAATACTACGTGGCTGAAATCCAGCCGGGCAAGATGCTGTACGAAATGGATGGCGTGAGCGAAGAGCTGGCGCGTGAGGCGTTCCGCCTCGCAGCGGCCAAGCTGCCGATCGCCACCAATTTCGTGGTGCGCCAGGTCGGGACGTAAGGAGAGCAGGGATGAAAGCATCCGAACTTCGCGGCAAGGACGCCGCAGGCCTGAACCAGGAGCTCTCCGAGCTGCTGAAGGCCCAATTTAGCCTGCGCATGCAAAAGGCAACCCAACAGCTGCAGAACACCAGCCAGCTGAAGAAGGTTCGCAAGGACATCGCGCGCGTGCAAACCGTGCTGACTGAAAAGGCGAACGCGAAATGACTGAAGCTGCACAAACGGAAAAGTCGCTTCGCCGCACCCTGGTCGGCCGTGTCGTGAGCGACAAGATGGACAAGACCGTTACGGTCTTGGTGGAAAACCGCGTCAAGCATCCCCTGTACGGCAAGTACGTGCTGCGTTCCAAGAAGTACCACGCACACGACGAAGCCAACCAGTACAAGGAAGGCGACAAGGTCGAAATCCAGGAAGGCCGTCCGCTGTCGCGGACCAAGTCCTGGGTGGTTTCCCGGCTGGTAGAGGCTGCACGCGTCATCTAAGAACAACACGTTCTTAGCTTGACTTGCAAGTCCAGGATTATGTAGCTATAATCCTGGACTTCCGCTTTATTGCGTTCGCCTTAGCTGTACCACCCGGGCGGGCCTGTTGAGCGAGCCAGGGCCAGGCGGCTCCGATGTTTTTCAGTCGGATTTGCCAGGCTCCTACCGACTTCAAAGTTGATCAACCCATACGGTGCTGGCGCAAGGCCGGAACCGACGGGACCAAGACTGACCGACGGGCGCTATCGCACCTGGCGGATTAAGTTGGGAAGACAAACACCATGATTCAGACAGAAAGCCGGCTCGAAGTGGCCGATAACACTGGTGCGCGCGAAGTGCTGTGCATCAAGGTGCTGGGTGGCTCCAAGCGCCGCTACGCAAGCGTTGGCGACATCATCAAGGTGACCGTCAAGGACGCAGCGCCGCGCGGTCGCGTCAAGAAGGGCGACATCTACAACGCCGTCGTCGTGCGTACCGCCAAGGGCGTGCGCCGCGCTGACGGTTCGCTGATCAAGTTCGACGGCAACGCCGCCGTCCTGCTGAACAACAAGCTCGAGCCGATCGGCACCCGTATCTTCGGGCCGGTGACTCGTGAACTCCGTACCGAGCGCTTCATGAAGATCGTGTCGCTCGCTCCGGAAGTGCTGTAAGGAGCCGCCATGAACAAGATTCGCAAAGGCGACGAAGTCATCGTGCTGACCGGCAAGGACAAGGGCAAGCGCGGTACCGTGCAAGCTGTCCTCGGCGACAAGGTTGCGGTGCAAGGCGTGAACATCGCCAAGAAGCATGCCCGCCCGAACCCGATGCTGGGCACTACCGGTGGTGTGGTCGACAAGGTCATGCCGCTGCATATTTCCAACGTTGCGCTCGTGGATGCCAATGGCAAGCCGTCGCGCGTCGGCATCAAGGTGGAAGACGGCAAGCGCGTGCGCGTGCTGAAGACCACCGGCGCCGTCGTGGCAGCTTGATTCTGGGCACGTATAGGAGTTGAGCATGGCAGCACGTCTGCAAGAGTTTTACAAAGAACAGGTTGTGCCGAAGCTGATCGAGCAGTTCGGCTACAAGTCGGTCATGGAAGTGCCGCGCATCACCAAGATCACCCTGAACATGGGTCTTGGCGAAGCCATCAATGACAAGAAGATCATTGAAAACGCCGTGGGCGACCTGACCAAGATCGCCGGTCAGAAGCCGGTCGTGACGAAGGCCAAGAAGGCCATCGCCGGCTTCAAGATCCGTCAGGGCTATCCCATCGGTGCGATGGTGACCCTGCGCGGCGAGCGCATGTTCGAATTCCTCGATCGTTTCGTTACCGTGGCCCTGCCGCGCGTGCGTGACTTCCGTGGTGTGTCGGGCCGGTCGTTCGACGGTCGTGGCAACTACAACATCGGTGTGAAAGAGCAGATCATTTTCCCCGAAATCGAGTACGACAAGATCGACGCACTGCGTGGTCTGAACATCAGCATCACGACGACGGCAAAGAACGACGAGGAAGCCAAGGCCCTCCTCGGTGCGTTCAAGTTCCCGTTCCGCAATTAAGGGGTAACCGTGGCTAAACTGGCTCTGATTGAACGTGAGAAGAAGCGCGCCAAGCTGGTGGCAAAGTATGCCGCCAAGCGCGCCAACCTCAAGGCCATTATCGACGACCAAGAAAAGTCGGAAGAAGAGCGTTACAGCGCGCGTCTCGAGCTGCAGCAGCTCCCGCGCAACGCGAACCCGACCCGCCAGCGTAACCGCTGCGCGATCACCGGTCGTCCCCGCGGTACCTTCCGCAAGTTTGGCCTGGCGCGTAACAAGATCCGCGAAATCGCCTTCAAGGGCGAAATTCCGGGTCTGACGAAAGCCAGCTGGTAATTACGCACAGGCTACAGGAGAAACAGTATGAGCATGAGCGATCCTATCGCCGATATGCTGACGCGCATCCGCAACGCCCAGGGCGTGCAGAAAGCGTCGGTTGTCATGCCGTCGTCGAAGCTGAAAGTGGCAATCGCCAAGGTCCTGAAGGACGAAGGCTACATCGACGACTACGCCGTCCAGGAAGATGGCGGCAAGGCACAACTGAGCATCGGTCTCAAGTACTACGCCGGCCGTCCGGTGATCGAGCGCATCGAGCGCGTCTCGAAGCCCGGCCTGCGCGTGTACAAGGGCCGCAGCGACATTCCGCAAGTGATGAACGGCCTCGGTGTGGCGATCATCTCGACCCCGCAGGGTCTGATGACCGACCGCAAGGCTCGCGCCACCGGCGTGGGCGGCGAAGTTCTCTGCTACGTCGCTTAAGGAGAGAACCATGTCCCGTGTAGGTAAGGCTCCCATCGCGCTCCCCAAGGGCGCGGAAGTGAACGTGGCAGCTGGCGTGCTCTCCGTGAAGGGTCCGCTGGGTACGCTGTCGCAGCCGATTCACAGCCTGGTCAAGGTCAATGTCGAGAACGACACGCTGACCTTCGCGCCGGCTGACGAGTCGCGTGAAGCAAACGCCCTGCAAGGCACCATGCGCGCCCTGGCGGCGAACATGGTCAAGGGCGTGACCACCGGTTTCGAGCGCAAGCTGAACCTCGTTGGCGTGGGCTATCGTGCCCAGCTGCAAGGCACTGCGCTGAAGCTCCAGCTTGGTTTCTCGCACGACGTGATCCATGAGATGCCGGAAGGCGTGAAGGCTGAAACGCCGACGCAGACCGAAATCCTGATCAAGGGTGCGGACAAGCAGAAAGTCGGTCAGGTTGCCGCGGAAGTCCGCGCGTACCGCCCGCCCGAGCCCTACAAGGGCAAGGGTGTGCGCTACAGCGACGAGCGCGTCATCCTGAAGGAAACCAAGAAGAAGTAAGGGGTGCAATGATGAACAAGAAAGACGCTCGTTTGCGCCGTGCACGTCAGACCCGCGCCAAGATCGCGGAGATGAAAGTCAATCGTCTGACCGTGTTCCGTACGAATTCGAACATTTACGCCCAGGTCTTCTCCGAGTGCGGCACCAAGGTGCTGGCTTCGGCTTCGACCGTCGAGGCAGAAGTGCGCAAGGAACTGGAAGGCAAGGGCGCTACCGCCGCTGCCGCTACCATCGTGGGCAAGCGCATCGCCGAGAAGGCGAAGGCTGCCGGCGTGGAAACCGTCGCCTTCGACCGCGCCGGCTTCCGTTTCCATGGCCGCGTCAAGGCCCTGGCAGACGCCGCCCGCGAAGCTGGCCTGAAGTTCTAAGCGCATAGAGAGAGATACGTCATGGCAAAGATGCAAGCAAAAGTCCAACAGGACGAACGCGACGACGGCCTCCGCGAGAAGATGATCTCGGTCAACCGTGTCACCAAGGTGGTGAAGGGCGGCCGGATTCTCGGTTTCGCTGCGCTGACCGTGGTCGGTGACGGCGATGGCCGCATCGGCATGGGCAAGGGCAAGGCCAAGGAAGTGCCGGTTGCAGTTCAGAAGGCAATGGACGAAGCCCGTCGCAAGATGGTCAAGGTCTCGCTGAAGAACGGCACGCTGCAACACGAAGTCGTTGGCAAGCACGGCGCCGCCAAGGTGCTGATGATGCCCGCCAAGGAAGGTACCGGCGTGATCGCCGGCGGCCCGATGCGCGCGATCTTCGAAGTGATGGGCGTCACCAACGTGGTGACCAAGTCGCACGGCTCCACCAACCCGTACAACATGGTTCGCGCCACGCTGGACGGCCTTCAGAAGATGAGCACGCCGGGCGAAATCGCCGCCAAGCGTGGCAAGTCGGTCGAAGACATCCTGGGTTAAGGTGAACGCAATGTCGCAGAAAACCGTAAAAGTGCAACTCGTGCGCAGCCTGATCGGCACGCGCGAGGATCATCGCGCCACCGTTCGTGGCCTGGGCCTGCGCCGCATCAACTCGGTGTCGGAGCTGCAGGACACGCCCGCCGTGCGCGGCATGATCAACAAGGTCTCGTACCTGGTCAAGGTTCTGGCCTGATCGGGACTTGGAGAGCAAGATGCAACTGAACAACCTGAAACCGGCTGCCGGTTCGAAGCACGCCAAGCGTCGCGTCGGCCGCGGTATCGGCTCCGGCCTGGGCAAGACCGCCGGTCGCGGTCACAAGGGTCAGAAGTCGCGTTCGGGCGGCTTCCACAAGGTGGGCTTCGAAGGCGGTCAAATGCCGCTGTATCGTCGCCTGCCCAAGCGCGGCTTCACCTCGCTGACCAAGGCGTTCACCGCCGAAGTCACGCTGCGTGACATCGAGCGCCTGGAAGCGGCCGAAGTCGACCTGCTGGTCCTGAAGCAGGCTGGCCTGGTCGGCGACCTGGTCAAGAGCGCCAAGGTCATCAAGGCCGGCGAGCTGACCCGCAAGGTGACGATCAAGGGTCTGGGCGCCACCGCTGGCGCCAAGGCCGCGATCGAAGCCGCCGGCGGCCAGATCGCAGCCTGATACGGCAGCATTCATCGCAGCATAGGCAGTCATAGTCGGAGCATCGTTTGGCCACGGCGAAACCCAATGCAAGCGCGCAAGCCAGGAACACGGCGAAGTACGGCGACCTCAAGCGCCGGCTGATGTTCCTGGTGCTGGCCCTGATCGTGTACCGCATCGGCGCTCATATTCCGGTGCCCGGTATCGATCCGGAGCAGCTTGCGAAGCTTTTCCAGAGTCAGTCGGGTGGCATCCTCGGGATGTTCAACCTGTTCTCGGGCGGGGCGCTGTCGCGCTTTACCGTCTTCGCGCTCGGCATCATGCCGTACATCTCGGCGTCGATCATCATGCAGTTGCTGACGATCGTGCTGCCGCAGCTGGAGTCGCTGAAGAAGGAAGGGCAGGCAGGGCAGCGCAAGATCACGCAGTACACGCGCTACGGCACCGTGGTCCTGGCCACGTTCCAGGCGCTGTCGATCGCGGTCGCGCTGGAGTCGCAGCCGGGGCTGGTGCTGGATCCGGGCCTGATGTTCCGGGCCACGGCGGTGATCACGCTGGTGACCGGCACGATGTTCCTGATGTGGCTGGGTGAGCAGATCACCGAGCGGGGCCTTGGCAACGGCATCTCGATCATCATCTTCGGCGGTATCGCGGCGGGCCTGCCCAACGCGATCGGCGGACTGTTCGAACTGGTCCGCACGGGTTCCATGAGCATCATCGCGGCGATCTTCATCGTGGCGATCGTGATCGGTGTGACCTTCGCCGTGGTGTTCGTCGAGCGTGGCCAGCGCAAGATCCTGGTGAACTATGCCAAGCGTCAGGTCGGCAACAAGGTGTACGGCGGCCAGTCGTCGCACCTGCCGCTGAAGCTGAACATGGCAGGGGTGATTCCGCCGATCTTCGCATCGTCGATCATCCTGTTCCCGGCGACGATCGCGGGCTGGTTCACGTCTGACTCGACGGGCACGGTCGGCCGGTTCATCAAGGACCTGGCTGCCACGCTGTCGCCGGGCCAGCCGGTCTACATCCTGCTGTACGCTGCTGCGATTGTATTTTTCTGCTTCTTCTACACGGCCCTGGTGTACAACAGCCGTGAAGTGGCAGACAACCTGAAGAAAAGCGGTGCCTTCATTCCGGGCATTCGTCCGGGCGAGCAGACGACGCGCTATATCGACAAGATCCTGGTGCGTCTGACGTTGGCTGGTGCGATCTACATCACACTGGTCTGCCTGTTGCCGGAATTCCTGGTGCTGCGCTGGAACGTTCCGTTCTATTTTGGCGGAACCTCCCTGCTGATCATCGTGGTCGTCACGATGGACTTCATGGCCCAGGTTCAGTCCTATGTCATGTCGCAGCAGTATGAGTCGCTGCTGAAGAAGGCGAATTTCAAGGGCAATCTGACCTTGCGCTGACTTCGGATCGGTACAGGCTAGGTATGGCTAAAGACGACGTCATCCAGATGCAGGGCGAGGTCCTGGAAAACCTGCCCAATGCGACGTTCCGAGTCAAGCTGGAGAATGGCCATGTAGTGCTGGGCCATATCTCCGGCAAGATGAGAATGAACTACATCCGGATCCTTCCGGGTGACAAGGTGACGGTCGAACTGACCCCATATGATCTGTCGCGCGCACGAATCGTCTTCCGGACGAAGTGAGCGAACAGGAATTGAAGGAAGAGGAAAATTATGAAAGTGCTGGCTTCTGTTAAGCGCATTTGCCGCAACTGCAAAATCATCAAGCGCAACGGTGTCGTGCGCGTGATCTGCTCGTCGGATCCCCGCCACAAGCAACGCCAAGGCTAATCGGAAAGAGGATTGACGAATGGCACGTATCGCAGGGGTTAACATCCCGAACCACAAGCACACCGAAATCGGCCTGACGGCCATTTATGGTGTCGGCCGCTCGCGCGCTCGCAAGATTTGCGAGGCCACCGGTGTACCGTTTGACAAGAAGGTCAAGGACCTGACCGACGCCGACCTGGAAAAGCTTCGTGACGAAGTGGGCAAGGTCACGGTCGAGGGTGACCTGCGTCGTGAAACCACGATGAACATCAAGCGTCTGATGGACCTTGGTTGCTATCGTGGCATGCGTCACCGCAAGGGCCTGCCCATGCGCGGTCAGCGTACCCGGACCAATGCCCGTACCCGCAAGGGTCCGCGCAAGGCCGGCGTGGCTCTGAAGAAGTAAAGCCGAAGGCAGAGGAAGAAACTAATGGCAAAAGGTCCGAATAACGCCGCTCGCGCGCGTAAGAAGGTCAAGAAGAACGTTGCCGACGGCATTGCGCACGTCCACGCCTCGTTCAACAACACCATCATCACGATCACCGACCGCCAGGGCAACGCCCTGTCGTGGGCGACCGCCGGTGGCCAGGGCTTCAAGGGTTCGCGCAAGTCGACCCCGTTCGCTGCCCAGGTTGCTGCCGAGAACGCCGGCCGCGTGGCGCAAGACCAGGGCATCAAGAACCTGGAAGTGCGTATCAAGGGCCCCGGCCCGGGTCGTGAATCGGCTGTCCGCGCGCTGAACGCGCTGGGCATCAAGATCGCGATCATCGAAGACGTCACGCCGATTCCGCACAACGGCTGCCGTCCGCCGAAGCGCCGCCGCATCTGATGCGCTGGCGTGTCCGAACTCGGCGGGTTTACCTGCCGGTTTCGGATATGCTAGTATCGCGCGTTGACCTGCTGCATTTTTATGCGGCAGGTTTTCGTTTTGCGCCGCGTCAGTGTCGTAAAAGGCACATTATGATGCCGGCGTATTGGTAAATTGCTTGCAGCACGCCTCCCCAACGGGGCGCGCTTAATAAGCCCACCGTCCGTCACGGTCTGGCGTGTGCTCTGTTGCACCGCGCCGGCACTGCGTTGGCGGACTCACGGCGCGTCCTGAAGGCGCCGTGATCGATCAAAGGAAGACAACGTGGCACGTTATACCGGCCCGAAGGCCAAACTTTCCCGCCGTGAAGGCACCGACCTGTTCCTGAAGAGCTCGCGCCGCTCGCTGGCCGACAAGTGCAAGCTGGACAGCAAACCGGGCCAGCATGGCCGCACCTCGGGCGCCCGCACCTCCGACTACGGCAACCAGCTGCGTGAAAAGCAGAAGGTCAAGCGCATCTACGGCGTGCTCGAGCGCCAGTTCCGCCGCTACTTCGCCGAAGCCGACCGCCGCAAGGGCAACACCGGCGAAAACCTGCTGCAACTGCTGGAGTCGCGCCTGGACAACGTGGTGTACCGCATGGGCTTTGGCTCGACCCGCGCTGAAGCGCGCCAGCTGGTGTCGCACAAGGCGATCCTGGTGAACGGTCAGACCCTGAACGTGCCGTCGGCCCAGATCAAGTCGGGCGACATCATCACCATCCGCGAGCAGTCGAAGAAGCAGGTCCGTATCGCCGAAGCGCTGTCGCTGGCCGAACAGTCGGGCTTCCCGACCTGGGTCGCCGTGGACGCCAAGAAGTTCGAAGGCACCTTCAAGCAAGTCCCGGATCGCGCCGATATCTCGGGCGACATCAACGAAAGCCTGATCGTCGAACTGTACTCGCGTTAATCCGCGAGCAGCCGGCCCAGAGCTTGCGTTCGTCGCAAAGCTTCTCCTTCAGCCCGACGCGCTTTGCGCGCGTCGGGCTTCGCCCATCGTTACGATGGGATTTCCAGGTTCCAAACGTCAGCCTTATCGGTGTAACGAGCCGAGGGTATTGAAAAGGACAACCTAATGCAAACAGCACTCCTCAAGCCAAAAATCATCGCCGTCGAGCCTCTGGGCGACCATCACGCCAAAGTCGTGATGGAGCCGTTCGAGCGCGGCTACGGCCATACGCTCGGTAACGCCCTGCGTCGCGTGCTGCTGTCGTCGATGGTCGGTTATGCCCCGACCGAAGTCACGATCGCTGGGGTGGTCCACGAGTATTCCACCATCGACGGCGTGCAGGAAGACGTCGTCAACCTGCTGCTCAACCTGAAGGGCGTGGTGTTCAAGCTGCACAACCGCGACGAAGTCACGGTGTCGCTGCGCAAGGATGGCGAAGGCGTGGTCACGGCCGCCGATATCGAGCTGCCGCACGACGTCGAGATCATCAACCCGAACCACGTCATTGCCCATCTGTCGGCCGGCGGCAAGCTGGACATGCAGATCAAGGTCGAGCAAGGCCGCGGCTACGTGCCGGGCAACGTGCGCAAGTTCGGCGACGAGTCGGGCAAGGTCATCGGCCGCATCGTGCTGGACGCTTCGTTCTCGCCGGTGCGCCGCGTGTCGTACGCGGTTGAATCCGCCCGCGTGGAACAGCGTACCGACCTCGACAAGCTGGTGATGAACATCGAAACCGACGGCGTGATCTCGCCCGAGGAAGCGATCCGCCAGTCGGCCCGCATCCTGGTCGACCAGCTGTCCGTGTTCGCCGCGCTGGAAGGCACCGAGTCCGCCGCCGAGGCCGCTTCGAGCCGCACGCCGCAGATCGACCCGATCCTGCTGCGCCCGGTCGACGACCTGGAGCTGACGGTGCGTTCGGCCAACTGCCTGAAGGCCGAAAACATCTACTACATCGGCGACCTGATCCAGCGTACCGAGAACGAGCTGCTCAAGACCCCGAACCTGGGTCGCAAGTCGCTCAACGAGATCAAGGAAGTCCTCGCCTCGCGCGGCCTGACCCTCGGCATGAAGCTCGAGAACTGGCCGCCCGCAGGTCTGGAAAAGTAATTGTGGCGCGGGGCATCCGTCCCGCATCGCAGCAACCGCCCCGGCTGTGGCCGGGGCATGTATGACTACCGGCCCGCGTCCCGCCGCATCGGACGATAGAAGAGCTGGTCAAACACTTAACTGAAAGGAATCATCATGCGTCACCGTCATGGTCTGCGGAAACTGAACCGCACCTCGTCGCACCGTCTCGCGATGCTGCGCAACATGTCCAACTCGCTGTTCCAGCACGAGCTGATCAAGACCACCGTGCCCAAGGCCAAGGAACTGCGCAAGGTTGTCGAGCCGCTGATCACGCTGGCCAAGAAGGACACCGTTGCCAACCGCCGCCTGGCGTTCGCCCGCCTGCGCGACCGCGACATGGTCACCAAGCTGTTCACCGAACTGGGCCCGCGCTACGCCACCCGTCCGGGCGGCTACACCCGCATCCTGAAGTTCGGCTTCCGTCAGGGCGACAACGCGCCGATGGCGCTGGTCGAGCTGGTGGATCGCCCGGAAATCACCGAAGCCCCGGCCGAAGAAGCCGCGGAATAAGTGCGTTTCCTGCCCGCAGCCGTCGTGCGACGGTTCCGGGCGCACCGCTTACAATCGAGCCAGGCATCCGCCTGGCTCTTTTGTTTTGTGCGGGGCGGCGATGGCCGGCCGCGGGGGAGTGTCGATGCAAAGCCATACTGACCAATTTACCGGCCCGGACGAGGTGCTCGTCGCCATGACCAATGCTCCCGATGCCGACACCGCGGCGCGCTTGTCGCGGGCCGTGCTGGAGGCGCGCGCCGCCGCCTGCGTGAACCGTCTGGCGCCGGTCGAATCCGAGTACTGGTGGCAGGGCAAGCTCGAACGGGCGCAGGAATGGCCGCTGCTGATCAAGACCACGCGCGCACGCTACGCTGCGCTCGAGGCCGTGATCCGGCAACATCACCCCTATGAGGTGCCGGAGCTGCTCGCGTGGCCCGCGTCAGCGGGCTACGGGCCTTACCTGGAATGGGTTCGCGGCGAGACCGCCAGCGCCGCAGCAGGTACGGCAGCACCCCAGGATCAGAACAGACAGGAATCGGCTTCATGACTATCGGTTTGGCACGGCGGGCGGGCACGCCCGGGCAGATGTGGGCGCGGCATATTGCCGCAGCGCTGCTGGCGGCGCTGGCGTGGCTGTGCCTGGCGGGCAGCCTTCACGCCGCCACCGAGGACGACTTCCTGCCGCCGGAGCAAGCCTTTCGCTTTGCCGCCAGCCAGCCAGACGACAAGACCATCGAGGTGCGCTTCGATGTCGCGCCGGGCTACTACATGTACCGCGAACGCTTCGCCTTCGCCGCGCAGCCGGCCGGAGTGAAGCTGGGCGCGCCGGCCTACCCGCAGGGCAAGGTCAAGTTCGACGAGACCTTTGGCAAGGAAATGGAGACCTACCGCGACAGCGTGGTCATCCGCATCCCGGTCGAGGCAGCGCCCGCCGACGGCAAATGGACGCTGACGGTGACTTCCCAGGGCTGCGCCGACAAGGGCCTGTGCTATCCGCCGATGGAAAGCGTCCACAAGGTGGGCGGCAGCGCCCTGGCCGACCTGTTCGGCAAGCGCGGCCGAAGCGATGCGCCCGCGGCCGCGCCGGCCCCCGCACCGGCAACACCCGCCGTGCCGGGCGCGGCCGCGACCCTGCGCGCCGACGACAGTGACCGCATCGCCGGCGCGCTGGCGAGCCGCAACCTGGGCCTGATCGCCGCGCTGTTCTTCGGCCTGGGCCTGCTGCTTACCTTTACGCCGTGCGTGCTGCCGATGGTGCCGATCCTGTCATCGATCGTGGTCGGCGAGCACGTCACGCGCAGCCGCGCGCTGGTGGTGTCGCTGGCCTATGTGCTAGGCATGGCGGTGGTGTACACCGCGGTTGGCGTGGCCGCGGGGCTGCTGGGCGAGGGGCTCTCCGCCGCGTTGCAGAAGCCCTGGGTGCTCGGTGCCTTCGCGGCGCTGATGGTGGCGCTGGCGCTGTCGATGTTCGGCCTGTACGAGCTGCAGCTGCCGCAGCGCTGGCAGACCCGGCTCACGGAATCGTCCAACCGCCGCCAGGGCGGGCAAGTGGCCGGCGCCGCGGCGATGGGGGCGATCTCCGCGCTGATCGTCGGGCCGTGCGTGACGGCGCCGCTGGCGGGCGCGCTGGCCTATATCGCACAGAGCCGCGACGCGGTGACCGGCGGCGCCGCGCTGTTCGCGATGGCGCTGGGCATGGGCGTGCCGCTGGTGCTGGTCGGCGTGGGTGCAGGCAACCTGCTGCCGCGCGCCGGCCGCTGGATGGAGGTGACCAAGCGCTTCTTCGGCTTCCTGCTGCTGGGCGTGGCGCTGTGGATGCTGGGGCCGGTGCTGCCGGCGTGGGCCACGATGCTGCTGCTGGCGGCGCTGCTGCTGGTGGCGGCGGTGTTTCTCGGCGCCTTCGACGGACTGGGGCCGGATCCGCGCAACCTGGTGCGGGTGGGCAAGGGCGTGGGCATGCTGTTTGCCATCGCCGCCGCGATCGTGCTGATCGGCGTGGCCTCGGGCGGACGCGATCCGCTGCAGCCGCTGTCGCACCTGAGCGTGGCACGCAGTGGCGGCGAAAACGCCGGCGCTGCGGAGGCGGTGCGTTTCGAGCGCGTGCGCAGCGTGGCCGAACTCGACGCCCGGGTGGCGCAGGCCGCCGCCGCGGGCAAGCCGGTGCTGCTGGATTTCTATGCCGACTGGTGCGTCAGCTGCAAGGAAATGGAGCGCATGACCTTCGTCGATCCGCGCGTGCGCGCGCGGCTGTCGGAGATCGTGCTGCTGCAGGCGGACGTGACCGCCAACAATGCCGACGACAAGGCCTTGCTCAAGCGCTTCGGGCTGTTCGGGCCCCCCGGCATCATCCTGTTCGGCCCGGACGGGCGCGAGCGCCCGGTGCGCGTGATCGGCTACCAGTCGGCCAACCGTTTCCTGGAAAGCCTGGAGCGCGCGTTCGGTACGCGCACGCGTACCTGAAGCGTACGCAGGCGTACCCAGGCCTGCGGCTAGCGCTCGAGCTGCCGCGCCACGCCCCACAACGCCGCCAGTACCACCGCCACCGCGCCCATCAGGCCGATCGACCACCAGAAGCCCTGCGGCTCCTGCAGCCAGGGCATGCGCTCGAAGTTCATGCCGAACACGCCGGTGATCAGCGTCAGCGGCATGAACAGCGCCGTGATCAATGTCAGTGCCCGCATGGTGCGGTTGGTGCGGTGCGCCACCGCCGAGAAGTGGATCTGCACCGCCGATTCGATCGAATCCTCAAGCCGGCGCGCATGCGCCAGCACCCGCTGGATATGCTCCATCACGTCGTTGATGCGCACCAGCAGCACCTCGTCGCGCCCCGGCGCATTGGCCGCGCCGCCCGGCTGGTCGCTGCTGTAGCGGTTGTCCAGCAGGCTGTCGCGGAACTCCTGCAGCGCGTCGCGCTGCTCCTCGCTCAGGTGTTCCAGCTTGCGCAGCTGGATGCGCGCATCCAGCAGGCCCTCCCAGCTGGAGAAGCTGCGACGTGAGTTCAGCAGCGCGCGCTGCCAGCGGTCGAGCTGGCGCGTCAGCGGCGCGCGCAGTTCCAGGTAGCGGTCGACCATGGCGTTGAGCAGCCGCAGCATCAGGTCTTCGGGCCGGCTCGGCGGGCGGATGCCGTGCAGCAGCGACTGGCCGTTGCCACGCGCGGGCACGGCTTGCGGACGCGGTGCCTGGCACAGCTCGAGCAGGCGCTGGCGCACCTGATCGATGGTGCGCGACGGCCCGGAGCGCACCGTGACCAGCACGGTGTCGAACATGAAGAACGTGACCGGCTGGGTATCGATCTTGGCCAGTGCCGGCAGGAAGCCGGGCGCATAACGCTTCTGCCGGGCCGCTGCCTCGGCCGCGGTCGGCTTGGTGGTGCTAGCGGTGCCGGCGGCGTCTTGCGGCTCGGCCTCGGCGATGGCGCGGCTGGTTTCGAAGGTGAGCTTGCGGAAGATCACCATGTCGTACGCATGGGTCGTATCGAAGTACGACGGATGCGCCGCGTTGGTGGCGTCGGCGAGGTGCAGGTCGAGGATGGGCGCGCCGGCAAGCTGGCGCACCTGCTCGCGCCAGGCGTCGGGCGCCGCGGTGACCTCTTCGGTGGAAAAATCCGCCCACACGAACAGCGACGCCGCATTGTCCGACAGAAAGTTGCTCGCCTCGGTGAGAGAGGCGAGCGGGTGAACCTGGCTCGCTGAAAACCCTAGCAACTCCATGCGCAGTCGGTTCGGCGTCAGGCCTTCAGCAGCCGCGCGGCGTCGCGCGCGAAATAGGTCAGGATGCCGTCGGCGCCGGCGCGGCGGAACGCCAGCAGCGATTCCATCATCACCTTGTCGTGGTCCAGCCAGCCATTCTGCGCGGCGGCCTTGAGCATCGCGTACTCGCCGCTGACCTGGTACACGTAGGTCGGGAAGCGGAACTCGTCCTTGACCCGGCGCACGATGTCCAGGTAAGGCATGCCGGGCTTGACCATCACCATGTCGGCGCCTTCCAGGATGTCCTGCGCCACTTCGCGCAGGGCCTCGTCGGTGTTGGCCGGGTCCATCTGGTAGGTCATCTTGTTGCCCTTGCCCAGGTTGGCGGCCGAGCCCACCGCGTCGCGGAACGGGCCGTAGAACGCCGACGCGTACTTGGCCGAGTACGCCATGATGCGGGTATGGATATGGCCGTTGTCTTCCAGCGCGGTGCGCACCGCGCCGATGCGGCCATCCATCATGTCGGACGGGGCCACGATGTCGACCCCGGCCTCGGCCTGCGCCAGCGCCTGGCGCACCAGGATCTCCACCGTCGCATCGTTGATCACGTAGCCGTTGTCGTCGAGCACGCCATCCTGGCCGTGGCTGGTATACGGGTCGAGCGCCACGTCGCACAGCACGCCAAGCTCGGGGAAGCGGTCCTTCAACGCGCGCACGGCGCGCGGCACCAGTCCGTCCGGGTTGGTGGCCTCGATGCCGTCGGGCGTCTTCAGCGACGGGTCGATCACCGGGAACAGCGCGAGCACCGGGATGCCAAGCTTGACGCAGTCTTCGGCCACCGGCATCAGCAGGTCGACCGACACGCGCTCCACGCCGGGCATCGACGCGACGGCCTGGCGCTGGTTCTGGCCGTCGAGGATGAAGACCGGGTAGATCAGGTTGTCCGGGGACAGGCGATGCTCGCGCATCATGCGGCGGGAGAAATCATCGCGGCGCATGCGGCGCGGGCGGAACTCGGGGAAGGTGGACATAGCGGCTTCTTGGCGGAAGAGGACGGAATGCAGGCCGGCAAGCGCGGCGCGCGCAGCGTCGTGCGGCTGGCCGAAGAAAAACTAAACTTTTGTGCGTGCCCGCCATCATACTCGCGGACACTTTGCGTTGCGCGCTGCGTGGCGCGGTGTTCCCCGCTACTCCTCCCTGAGCGGGTACCCGCCCCACCGGCGGGAAAGTTTGTCCCCGTTGCTTGCGACGGGGCTTTTTTTTGCGCGCCTGCTGCCGGATCACGCGGCTGGATCGGACGCAGGGGGCACGGCGGGGGGCACGCTGTTCGCGGCGGTGGGCTCGCGTTCCGCCTTGCGCGCTTCGGGCAGGTTGAGCCAGCCGGCGATCACGCCCTGCGCCTCTTCGATGCCGCGGCGCTTGAGACTGGAGAACAGCTGCGCCGTCATCGGCACCGGCGTTTCCAGCTGCTCGGCATAGCCTTGCAGCATCTTGCGGGTTTCGCGCAGCGCCTTGGCGTTTTCGCTGTTGGTGAGCTTGTCGGCCTTGGTCAGCAGCACGTGGATGGGCCGCCCGGTGGGCAGGAACCACTCGACCATCTGGCAATCGAGGTCCGTGAACGGCCGGCGCGCGTCCATCATCAGGATCAGGCCGGCCAGTTGCTGGCGCGTCTGCACGTAATCGCTCAGCAGGCCCTGCCAGTGGTATTTGGCCGAGCCCGAGACCTCGGCATAGCCGTAGCCGGGCAGGTCGACCAGGAACGCCAGCGGGTCGGGCGCCTTGACCGGCGCCACCGAGAAATAGTTGATGTGCTGGGTGCGCCCGGGCGTGCGCGACGAGAAGGCCAGCCGCTTCTGGTTGCACAGGATGTTGATGGCGGTGGACTTGCCCGCGTTGGAGCGCCCGGCGAACGCCACCTCGGGCACGGCCGTGGCGGGCAGGTCGCGCAGGTGGTTCACGGTGATGAAGAAGCGGGCCTGGTGAAGAAGGGACATGCGCTAGAGCAGTGGGGCGGGCCGCGCAGGCCACGCGCAGCGCGCGCCAGGGCCGGGGTTCCGCCAGGGTGGGATGGCTGCGGCCGCTGGCCGCCCGCCGGGGGTTGATCTGGCGCAGCCCGAAGCGGGCACGACAAGGCGCAAGGCATCAATCCGGCACATAACTTATTGTACAATACGCCGGTTTACGGTCTCCTGAGCGGGTGACGCGTGGCATCCATGCCGCGTGCCTCGGCTGCCGTCGTCCGGGCGGGAAGCCTAGTGTGTCGTTCCATCGTGGGCAGGGCCTTTGCCCCGCATTGCGCGCTGCACCGGACGGTGTGGCGGCGGCGGGAGCGGGCTGGCGGGGTCTGCCGCCACGGCCAGCGTTGCGCGGATCGGTCAGCCGCTCGCGGGTCGCCACGATTCCCAGCCTTTTGCACTGGCGCGTCCTCACCGCCGGCAAAGCGCCGGACCGACACGCATCACGGTATCCAAAACAATTCAGAGAAGGTGTGCGAATGAACCGCATTGCGAAGATTCTGGGTGTCCTGGCTCTGGCCGTTCCTGCCGCCGCCCTTTCCGGTCTGGCATCTGCCGCAGAGCAGGCCGCCGCGAAGGCGGACCCGGCCAAGGGTGAAACGCTGTACACGCAAGGTGCCCCCGATCGCAATGTGCCCGCCTGCCTGAGCTGCCACGGTGCCGCCGGCAACAGCGCGGCCGCCGCCAATCCCAAGCTGGCCGCGCAGCATCCCGAGTACGTCCACAAGCAGCTGGCCGACTTCAAGGCCAAGACCCGCAGCAACGCGATCATGGTGCCGATGGCGTCGGTGCTGACCGACGAGGAAATGCGCAACGTTGGCGCCTACCTCGCCAAGCAGTCGCTCAAGCCGGCCACCGCCAAGAACAAGGACAGCATTGAAGCCGGCCAGAAGATCTATCGCGCCGGCATCGCCGCCAAGGGCGTGCCGGCCTGCGCCGCCTGCCATGGCCCCGCCGGCGCAGGCATGCCGGCGCAGTATCCGCGCATCGGCGGCCAGTGGGCCGACTATACCGAGGCACAACTGGTGGCATTCCGCCAGGGCACCCGCAAGAACAACCCGGTCATGACGACCATCGCCGCCAAGATGTCGGATGCCGAGATCAAGGCGGTGGCGGACTACGTCGCCGGGGTTCGCTGACGATCCGGGATTCCGCGACGCTGGCGCCCACGCGCGCCGGCGCATCGGTTGAGCGGCCGCCGCCGGATGGCGCGGCCAGCCATGCAACCGAACGCGCTTGTCACAATCGAAAAGGGTGGCCTGCTTGCCAAAGCATGTCCACCCTTTATTCATTTCCAGGCCGTACGCTGTTTTAGGTTTCACTGCACATGTCGACCGCTTCCACTTCAGGGCTGCACCTGAAGACCTCTCACCGCGTGCTGCGCGACGCGGTCGAATTGTTGTCCTCGATGCGCTTTGCGATCGCGCTGCTGACGGTGATCTCCATCGCCAGCGTGATCGGCACCGTGCTCAAGCAGAACGAGCCGTATCCCAACTACGTCAACCAGTTCGGCCCGTTCTGGGCCGACGTGTTCCACACGCTGTCGCTGCAGAAGGTTTACGGGTCGTGGTGGTTCCTGCTGATCCTGGCCTTCCTGGTGGTGTCCACCAGCCTGTGCCTGGTGCGCAACGCGCCCAAGATGATCGCGGATATGCGCTCGTGGAAGGACCATGTGCGCGAGCGCAGCCTTCGGGCCTTCCACCATCGCGGCGAGTTCGACGGCGCCCGTCCGCGCACCGAGGCCGTTGGCCGGCTCACGGCGTTGCTGCGCAACCGCGGCTACCGAGTCAAGGCGGTCGAGCATGACGGCGCCACGCTGGTGGCGGCCAAGGCCGGCGCCGCCAACAAGGTCGGCTATATCCTGGCGCACACCGCCATCGTGGTGATCTGCATCGGCGGCCTGCTCGACGGCGACCTGCTGATCCGCGCGCAGATGTGGCTGGGCGACAAGACCCCGATCCGCGGCAACGCGGTGATCAGCGAGATCCCGCCGCAGCACCGGCTGTCGGTGAACAACCCGGGCTTCCGCGGCAACGCCTACGTGCCCGAGGGCTCGACCGTCTCCACGGCGATTCTCAATATTGCCGATGGAGCGCTGGTGCAGGACCTGCCGTTCGCGATCACGCTCAAGAAGTTCAAGGTCGACTTCTACGAGACCGGCATGCCCAAGCTGTTTGCCTCGGACGTGATCGTGACCGACCGCGCCACCGGCAAGCGCACCGAGGCCACCATCAAGGTGAACGAACCGCTGATCGTCGACGGCATCGCCATCTACCAGTCCAGCTTCGAGGATGGCGGTTCGCGCCTGAAGTTCGTCGGCTACCCGATGCAGGGCAGCGGCCATGCCACCTTCACCATCGACGGCGCGGTGGGCGCCAACAAGCCGCTGGCCGGCACCGGCACCAGCGCGGACAGCGACGGACTGACGGTGGAGTTCAGCGACTTCCGGCTGATGAATATCGAGAACGTCACCGACGCCTCGGGCAAGCCCGACGCGCGCGGCGTGGCGCGCAAGTCCTTCAACGAAACGCTGGACAAGCATCTCGGCGCCGCGGCCAGCACCGATCGCGCCAAGACCCTGCGCAATGTCGGCCCGTCGGTGCAGTACAAGCTGCGCGACCGCACCGGACAGGCGCGCGAATACAACAACTACATGGTGCCGGTGCAGATGGACGGCCAGTCGGTGTTCCTGGCCGGCATGCGCGAGTCGCCCAGCGAGCAGTTCCGCTACCTGCGCATTCCCGCCGACGACCAGGGCAGCGTGGCCGACTGGATGCGCCTGCGTGCCGCGCTGCAGGACCGCGCGCTGCGCGGCGAGGCCGCGCGCCGCTTTGCGCTGGCATCGATGCCCGGCGACGACAAGGCCGAGCTGCGCCGGCAGCTGGCCGAAAGCGCGCTGCGCGCGCTCGACCTGTTCGCGGGGGCGACGCGCCCCACGCCGGACTCGCCGCCGGGCGGCTTCACCGCCATCGCGGCCTTCCTGGAAAAGTCGGTGCCGCCGGCCGAGCAGCAGAAGGCCGCCGACGTGCTGCTGAAGATCCTGAACGGTTCGATGTGGGAGCTGTGGCAGCTCGCGCGCGCGCAGGACCGGCTGCCGGTGGTGGCCAACAGTGCCCAGAGCGGCGCCTTCCTGCAGCAGGCCATCAATGCGCTGTCGGATAGTTTCTTCTATGGCGCACCGGTGTTCCTGCAGCTCGACGACTTCCAGGAAATCAAGGCCAGCGTGTTCCAGCTGACCCGTGCGCCGGGCAAGAACATCGTGTATCTTGGGTGTCTGCTGCTGGTGCTGGGCGTGTTCGCGATGTTCTATATCCGCGAGCGCCGGGTCTGGGTCTGGGTGAAGGACAAGTCCAGCGACCAGTCTGCCGGCCAGCCCGCCGCGGGCAACGCCGCCGACGGCGATGCCGGCAGCCATGTGCTGATGGCGATGTCGACCCAGCGCCGCACCATGGATTTCGAGAAGGAATTCACCGCACTGCGCGACGACATCGGCCGCGCCGCAGGGGGCCGCAGCGCCACCGCGGAGCCCGCCGGCACACCCCACTGAATGAGCAGGTACGCTATGTCCTCTAATGTGAACCAGGCCGATCGCGCCATGCGCGGTACCCCGCGCGCCGACACCGGCGCCGACGAGGCCTACCTCGAACCTTCCTTCCTGCGTCGCCTGAGCTGGGTGGACTGGCTGTTCGCACTGGCGCTGGCCGCTGGCGCCGGCGTGGCGCTGGCGCAATACGGGCAATGGATGGACGGTTACGACAAGGCCGTGCTGATCGGCGCCGTGCCCACCTTCGCGCTGCTCGGCTGGCACTGGAAGCCGGTGCGGCCGCTGATGGTAGCGCTGGCGGTGCTGTCGCTGTTCGCGATCCAGCTCTACCAGGGCCAGCTCGCGCGCGCCGAACAGGCCTTCTTTCTCAAGTACTTCCTGTCGAGCCAGTCGGCCATCCTGTGGATGAGCGCGCTGGTGTTCCTGTCGACGCTGTTCTACTGGGTCGGGCTGGCCACGCGCTCCGGCACCGGCTACAGCCTCGGCAGCAAGCTGTGCTGGGGCGCAGTGGTGCTGGGCTTTACCGGCATGCTGGTGCGCTGGTACGAGTCCTACCTGCTCGGCGCCGACATCGGCCACATCCCGATCTCGAACCTGTACGAAGTCTTCGTGCTGTTCACGCTGATCACCTCGCTGTTCTACCTGTACTACGAAGGCCGTTACGCCACGCGCGCGCTGGGCCCGTTCGTGATGCTGGTGGTGTCGGCCGCGGTGGGCTTCCTGCTGTGGTACACGGTCAGCCGCAATGCGCAGGAGATCCAGCCGCTCGTGCCGGCGCTGCAAAGCTGGTGGATGAAGATCCATGTGCCGGCCAACTTTATCGGCTACGGCACCTTTGCGCTGGCGGCGATGGTCGCGGTGGCCTACCTGCTCAAGCAGCGCGGCGTCCTGGCCGAGCGCCTGCCGGCGCTGGAGCTGCTCGACGACGTGATGTACAAAGCGATCGCCGTCGGCTTTGCCTTCTTCACCATCGCCACCATCCTCGGCGCGCTGTGGGCGGCCGAAGCCTGGGGCGGCTACTGGAGCTGGGACCCGAAGGAAACCTGGGCGCTGATCGTCTGGCTGAACTACGCGGCCTGGCTGCATATGCGGCTGATGAAGGGGCTGCGCGGCACGGTGGCGGCCTGGTGGGCGCTGGTGGGCCTGCTGGTGACGACCTTTGCCTTTCTCGGCGTCAACATGTTCCTGTCTGGGCTGCACAGCTACGGCGAGCTCTGACCCGCGCATGCTGCGATGCAAAAGACCTGCCTTCGGGCAGGTTTTTTTTCGACTTTTTTCAATTTTTTTGGCCGCTGCGGGAATAAAGGGATCACATCCAGTGTTTACTGGAGGGACGGGGCCGGCTGGCGGCACCGAATTGCATGGAGAACAAGATCATGGCAAGTCTGCGTCGTAACGCTGCTGCATCCCTGGTTCGTCCCGGCGCGCTCGCGCTCGGCTGCGCGGCCGTACTGCTCGCCGGTTGTGCCGGCATGGGCATGGGCGGTGGCAGCGCCGGCAATCTGCCGCCCACGGTGAAGGTGACCGATGGCGTGCTGACCGATCCGCAGGGCCTGACGCTGTACACCTTTGACCGCGACACCGCCGGCAGCGGCAAGAGCGCCTGCAACGGGCCTTGCGCCACAAACTGGCCGCCGCTGATGGCGGCCCCGGGCACCAGCGGTTCGGGCCAGTACACCATCATCACGCGCGATGACGGCAGCAAGCAGTGGGCCTACCGCGGCCTGCCGCTGTACCGCTTCGCCAAGGACGCCAAGCCGGGCGACCGCACCGGCGACAACGTCAACAACGTCTGGCACGTGGCCAAGCCCTGACGCGGCAGCCACCACCTGAGCCACCCCGGTCACTGCAGCCATCACGGCATGGAAGGGTTTGACGGCCAACTCGTTGCGCTGGCGCCGCGGCTGCGGCGCCATGCGCGCGGCCTCACTGGCGACGCGGCGCTGGCCGACGACCTGGTGCAGGACACGCTCGAGCGCGCGCTGCGCTACCGCTGGCGCTTCCGCCTGCGCCCCGGCGCGTGGTGGGGCGACGGCGCCGATGGCCTGCTGCCGTGGTTGCTGACGCTGATGCACCGCCTGCGCCTGAACGCTTTGCGCCGCAAGGACCTGGTGGTGGCTACCGACACCCTGCCCGAGGTCAGCGGCCCCGCCGAAGACCCGGGCCTGCGGCGTGACCTGTCGCAGGCGCTGGCACAGCTGCCCGAGCCGCAGCGCGCGGTGCTGCTGCTGGTCAGCCTGGAACAATTGACCTACGCCGAGGCCGCGCGCGTGCTCGACATCCCGCCAGGCACGGTGATGTCGCGGCTGGCGCGGGCACGCGAACAGATGCGGCGGCTGCTCGACGGCGCGGCGCCGACCCGAACCCCCACGGCCGCCAATGCGCTGCAACGGGTGAAATGATGGCGGGCATCCACGAAGCCGATCTCCACGCCTATGCCGATGGGCAGCTGGCCGGCGCGCGCCGCGCAGCCGTCGAGGCCTACCTGGCTCAGCACCCGGACGCGGCGGCACAGGTTGCCGCCTGGCGCCGGCAGGCCGAGGCGCTGCACCGCGCGCTCGACCCGGTACTCAACGAACCGGTGCCCCTGGCGGCCTTGCCGCCGGGTTTGCACGGCGACCAGGGGCGCACCCGCGCCCGCGATGCCCGGCGCGATGGCGCCCGCCCCTGGCCGCGCTGGACCATGGCCGTGGCGGCCGCATGCGCGTCGGTCGCGCTGCTGGCCGTCGGCGGTACGCTGGGCTGGCTGGCGCACGACCGCCTTGGCGGCAGCACGCTGGTGCTGGCACCGGGCGAGCGCTTTGCGCGCGAGGCGCTCGCCACGCACGCGGTCTACGCCCCGGAGATGCGCCACCCGGTGGAAGTCGCCGCGACCGAAGAGGCCCACCTGGTCGCCTGGCTGTCCCGGCGCCTGGGCACGGCGCTGCAGGTGCCCGACCTGCGCGCGCAGGGCTTCCACCTGATCGGCGGCCGGCTGGGTGTGGCCGAGGGCGGCCCGTCGGCGATCCTGATGTATGAAGCCGACGACGGCACGCGCCTGTCGCTGCAGCTGCGGCGCATGGCGCAGGGGACGCCCGATACCGGCTTCCGCGTCGAGCGCATGACAGGCGAGGGCGCGCGGCGGCGAACGCCGGGCCGCGACCCGATGATGGCGTTCTACTGGATCGACCGCGACCTGGGCTTTGCGCTGGCGGGGCCGCTGGAACGCGCCCGGTTGCTGACCCTGGCGCAGGTGGTGTACCAGCAATACCAGGGCGGATAACGCACCGGCACCGCGCTTGCGGCACATGGCCGGCGCACCAGGCACGCGTCATTTCGACGCCATCACAAAAAACTGTCAGGACTGGCCCGCACTCCACGACCAAGCCCGGAGTCCAACCCTGCAAGCACGCGGCGCCGCCGGCGCCGGCACGACCAGGCAATCGAGGAAAACCATGCTGATTCCTTCCCCCAAATGGCTGCGCGGCGGCGACATTGCCGCCAGCGAGATCACGCCGCGCCATGTCTTCGAAGCGCGCCGCCGCATGCTGGCGCTCGCTGCCGCCGGTGCCGCCGGCAGCACGCTGGCGCCGTGGTTCGCGCGCCAGGCCTTCGCCCAAGGGCAGCATGGCGCCCGGCTGCCCGCCACGCCCAACAACGCCTACGTCATCACCGAGAAGCGCACGCCGTACGAAGAGGTGACCACCTACAACAATTTCTACGAGTTCGGCACCGACAAGTCCGACCCGGCGCGCCACGCCGGCACGCTGCGTCCGCGTCCGTGGCAGGTGGCGGTCGAGGGGCTGGTGAAGAAGCCTAAGGTCTATGACCTGGACGAGCTGGCCAAACTGGCGCCGATGGAGGAGCGCGTCTACCGGCTGCGCTGCGTCGAGGGCTGGTCGATGGTGATCCCCTGGATCGGCTATCCGCTGGCCGAGCTGATCCGCCGCGTCGAGCCGCAGCCGGGGGCGAAGTACGTGCAGTTCATCACGCTGGCCGACAAGAAGCAGATGCCCGGCCTCAGCAGTGGCGTGCTCGACTGGCCGTACAGCGAGGGCCTGCGCATGGACGAGGCCATGCACCCGCTGGCGTTGCTGACCTTCGGCCTGTACGGCGAGGTGCTGCCCAACCAGAACGGCGCGCCGGTGCGCATGGTGCTGCCGTGGAAGTACGGCTTCAAGAGTGCCAAGTCGATCGTGAAGATCCGCTTTGTCGACAAGCAGCCGCCGACCAGCTGGAACCTGGCCGCGCCGCAGGAATACGGCTTCTACTCGAACGTGAACCCGGACGTCGACCATCCGCGCTGGAGCCAGGCCACCGAGCGCCGCATCGGCGAAGAGCGCGGCAGCGGCTTCGGCGCGCTGTTCGCGCCCAAGCGCAAGACCCTGCCGTTCAATGGCTATGGCCAGCAGGTGGCGGCGCTGTACCAGGGCATGGACCTGAAGAAGTTCTTCTGATGCAAGGCGAGCGCATGGCAACCTCTTCCCCCACCGCCGCGGCCGCCGTGCGCAAGCCGGCAGGCCTGGCAACGCTGTCGCCGCAGCGGGTGCGCGCGCTCAAGCTCGTGCTGTGGCTGCTGGCGCTGCTGCCGTTCGTGCGGCTGCTGTACCTGGGCGCGACCGAACAGTACGGCGCCAACCCGCTCGAATTCGTCACGCGTTCGACCGGCACCTGGACCCTGGTGATGCTGTGCCTGACGCTTGCGATCACGCCGCTGCGCCGCCTGACCGGCTGGAACTGGCTGATCCGGATGCGGCGCATGCTGGGTTTGTTCGCGTTTTTCTATGGCCTGCAGCACTTCCTGCTATGGATCGGGGTCGATCGCGGCTTCGATCTGGCCTACATGATCAAGGACGTGTACAAGCGGCCCTTCATCACGGTCGGCTTTACCGCCTTCATGCTGATGGTGCCGCTGGCGCTGACCTCGACCAACGGCATGGTGCGCCGCCTCGGCGGCAAGCGCTGGCAGGCGCTGCACCGGCTGGTCTATGGCATCGCCGTGCTGGCGATCCTGCACTACTGGTGGCACAAGGCGGGCAAGAACGACTTCGGCGAGGTGTCGATCTATGCCGCGGTGGTGTTCGTGCTGCTGGGGATGCGGCTGTGGTGGCGGCTGCGCAAGCCGGCCGCGGGGACGCGCCAGCCCGCCGCATAAGCAGCGGCGGGCCGGGCCGGCGGGAATCAGTCCTGCAGCAGGCGCTCGTCGCGGAACAGGTCTTCGACCAGCTCGCGCTCGCGCACCAGGTGCACCTTGCCGCCGTCGACCATCACTTCGGCGGCGCGCGGGCGGGTGTTGTAGTTGGAACTCATGGTGAAGCCGTAGGCGCCGGCCGACATCACGGCCAGCAGGTCACCCGGTTGCACCGCCAGCGCGCGGTCGCGGCCGAGCCAGTCACCCGATTCGCACACCGGGCCGACGATGTCGTAGGTCACCGCCGCGCCATCGCGCAGCGCCACCGGCTCGATGCGGTGGTAGGCCTCGTACATGGCCGGGCGCGCCAGGTCGTTCATGGCCGCGTCGACGATACAGAAGTTCTTGGCCGCGCCCGGCTTGAGGAATTCCACCTGGGTCAGCAGCACGCCCGCGTTGCCCACCAGCGAGCGGCCCGGCTCGAACAGCACCTCGCGGTGGCCATGGCCGCGCGCGGCGACGCGCTCCAGCAGCGTGGTGGCGAAGCCGGTGATGTCCGGCGGGGTCTCGTCGGTGTAGGTGATGCCCAGGCCGCCGCCCACGTCGATGTGCTCCAGGCTGATGCCTTCGCGCTCGAGCGCCTCGACCACGTCCAGCACCTTGTCCAGCGCCTCCAGGTAGGGCTCGACCTCGGTGATCTGCGAACCGATATGGCAGTCGATGCCGGTCACCGCCAGGTGCGGCAGCGCGGCGGCGGCGCGGTAGGTCGGCAGCACGTCTTCGAAGGCGATGCCGAACTTGTTGCCCTTCAGGCCGGTGGAGATATAGGGATGGGTCTTGGCGTCGACGTCGGGGTTGATGCGCAGCGACACGCGCGCCCGCTTGCCGACGCGGCCGGCCACTTCGTTCAGGCGGTCCAGCTCGGGGATCGACTCGACGTTGAAGCAGCGCACGTCCTGCGCCAGCGCCAGTTCCATTTCGGCCGCGCTCTTGCCCACGCCCGAGAACACCACCTTGCGCGGATCGCCGCCGGCGGCCAGCACGCGCTTGAGTTCGCCGCCCGAGACGATGTCGAAACCCGCGCCGAGGCGGGCGAACACCTGCAGCACCGCCAGGTTGGAGTTGGCCTTCATCGCGTACTGGACCTGTGCCTTGCGGCCCGCGCAGGCGGTGGCGTAGGCCTGGTACGCGGCGGTCAGCGCCGCGCGCGAATAGATGTAGGTCGGCGTGCCGAACTCGGCGGCGATACGCGCCAGCGGCACCTGCTCGACGGTGAGCGCGCCGTCCTGGCGATGGAAAAATGCGGTCATGGTTATCGGGTGGTGGGGGCGGCGGGGGACGATGCCGGTGCCGGCGTGGTCGCTGCAGGCGGCACGGCATCGGCACGGCCCAGGCCCGGATCCGGCACGGTCGGCGGGGCCGGCTCTGGCGGTACCTTGGGCAGGGTCAGCGGCCCGCGGATACCGCATCCGCCCAGCAGGGGCATCGCAAGGGCGGCGGCAAACGCCGATACAATCGCAACACGACGCAGCATCGGGTCGTCCTTTTGGCTTGTTGGCAAGGCGTTGGATGACCCGGCGCGATGGCCGGTCATCCGGAGGATTCTTAACAAAAAAAGCCGTTCGCGCCACGTACGCCCGGTCCGGGCAGCGGCGGCAACGGCGGTCTCGGAGTTTAGCATGCCCCCCTTGAGCGAAAGCGAGTTCCTGGCCCTGGCCACGCGCGAGCTGGACCGCATCGAAGCCGCGGTCGAGGCGGCCGCCGACGCGGCCGACGCTGACATTGAAATCAGCCGCACCGGCAACGTGATGGAACTGGAATTCGAGAACGGTTCCAAGATCATCATCAACAGCCAGGCGCCGATGCAGGAACTGTGGGTGGCCGCGCGCGCGGGCGGCTTCCACTTCCGCCGCGAGGGCGAGCGCTGGGTCGATACCCGCAACGGCGGCGAACTGTACGCGGCGCTGTCGGGCTACGTCAGCGAGCAGGCGGGCGCCAGTCTCAGCCTGCACTGACCCCGGCATCTCCGGGGCGGACCCCGGAGCGCAAAAAAGAAAAGCCGGCCTCGCGGCCGGCTTTCTGCTGTCTGGCGAGCGCGCTCAGGCGCCGCCGAACATCTCCAGGATCTTGCGTTTCTCGGACTCGGTATCGACCGACGGGGTGGTGGATTCTTCCGGCTTGCCCGGCCACGGATCGCCCAGGCCCACCGACGCCACGCCGGCGCCGCCGGCGTTCTCTTCGAAGGTCCAGTCGCCGCCCACCATCAGCACGCCTTCGGGCGCTGGCCGTTCCGGAGACTCCGGCACGCCCTTGAGCGCCTTGCTCATGTAGCCGACCCAGATCGGCAGCGCCAGGCCGCCGCCGGTCTCGCGCACGCCCAGGCTCTTGGGCTGGTCGTAGCCCATCCAGGCGATCGCCACCAGGTTGGGGGTGTAGCCGGCGAACCAGGCATCGACCGCGTCGTTGGTGGTGCCGGTCTTGCCGGCCAGGTCATTGCGTCCCAGGCGTTGCTTGGCGCTGTTGGCGGTGCCGTAGCGCACCACGTCGCGCAGCATGGTGTCGGCGATAAAGGCGGTGCGGGCGTCGAGCACGCGCACGGCATCGGTGCCGGCGCGCTGCGGATGGGTTTCGGAGATCACGTTGCCGCGCGCGTCCACCACCTTCTGGATCAGGTACGGGTTGACGCGGTAGCCGCCGTTGGCGAACACCGAGTAGGCGCCCGCCATCTGCAGCGGCGTCACGGCGCCGGAGCCCAGCGCCATGGGCAGGTAGGCGGGGTGCTTGTCGGCCTCGAAGCCGAAGCGGGTGATGTAGTCCTGCGCGTACTGCGTGCCGATCGCTCGCAGGATCCGCACCGAGACCAGGTTCTTGGACTTGGCCAGCGCGCGGCGCATGGTCATCGGGCCCTCGAAGCGGCCGTCGTAGTTCTTCGGTTCCCACACCTGGCCACCGGTATCGGGACCGATCGTCAGCGGCGCGTCGTTGATCACCGTGGCCGGCGAGAAGCCCTTTTCCAGCGCCGCCGAGTAGATGAACGGCTTGAAGCTCGAGCCGGGCTGGCGCCAGGCCTGGGTCACGCGGTTGAACTTGTTGCGGTTGAAATCGAAGCCGCCCACCATCGAGCGGATCTCGCCATCCTGCGGGTTGATCGACACGAACGCCGCGGCCACTTCCGGCAGCTGCGTCACCGACCAGTTGTTTTTCTCGTCCTGCGTCACGCGGATCACCGCGCCCGGGCGCATCTTCATCTTGGGCTGCGCGTTGGCCGACAGCGACGGCGAGATAAAGCGCAGCGCCGCGCCTTCGATGGTCGCGACTTCGCCGGACAGCAGCGTCGCCTTGACCTGCTTGGGCGACACGCTGGTGACCACGGCCGAGCGCAGGTCGCCGCTGCCCGGATGCTCGACCAGCGCATCGTCGATGGCCTGCTCGCGCTCGGCCGGGTCGGAGGGCAGGTCGATAAAGGCCTCGGGACCGCGGTAGCCGTGCTTGCGCTCGTAGTTCATGATGCCGGTGCGCACGGCTTCATAGGCGGCGTCCTGGTCGGTCTTGGTCAGCGTGGTGTAGACCGTCAGGCCGCGCGTGTAGGTCTCCTCGCGGTACTGCGCGTACATCAGCTGGCGCACGATCTCGGCCACGTATTCGGCGTGGGTCGAAAACTCGTTGCCTTCGGTGCGCACTTTCAGCTCGGCCTGCACGGCCTCGTCGTACTGCTCGGGCGTGATGTAGCGCAGGTCGCGCATGCGCTGCAGGATGTATTCCTGGCGCACCTTGGCGCGGCGCGGGTTGACCACCGGGTTGTACGCCGACGGCGCCTTCGGCAGCCCGGCCAGCATCGCCGCCTCGGCCGGCGTCACATCGCGCACCGACTTGCCGAAGTACACGCGCGCGGCGCTGTCGAAGCCGTAGGCGCGCTGGCCCAGGTAGATCTGGTTCATGTACAGCTCGAGGATCTGGTCCTTGCTCAGGTTGGCCTCGATCTTGTACGCGAGCAGCATCTCGTAGATCTTGCGGGTGTAGGTCTTCTCGCTGGACAGGAAGAAATTGCGCGCCACCTGCATGGTGATGGTCGAGGCGCCCTGCGACAGCCCGCCGCGCAGGTTGGCCAGGCCGGCACGCATCACGCCGACGAAGTCGACACCCCCGTGCTCGTAGAAGCGGTCGTCTTCGATCGCCAGCACTGCCTTTTTCATCACGTCCGGAATCTCGGCGATGGGCACGAAGTTGCGTCGCTCCTCGCCGAATTCACCGATCAGCACATTGTCCGCGGTGTAGATCCGCAGCGGAATCTTGGGCCGGTAGTCAGTGATGGTGTCGAGCGAAGGCAGGTTGGGCGCGGCCACCAGCAGCGCGTAGCCCAGCAGCAGCGCAATCACGACGGCACCGGCGACAACCAGTCCCACCGCCCAGAACATGAGCCGCGTCCAGATCGAACTGCGGGCAGGGTGGGGCGGCTTGTGTTGTGCTGTGGCCATAAGGGAAATACCTAGTCAGGGGTGCCCGCGATTATATCTTCCGGCATCGGCCCGCCCGGGCGCACAGTGGCGGGGGCGCCGCTATCGCGCTGTTACAAGATGTAAGGCCACGGATGCCGGCGTGCAGGGCGACGTTGGGGGCGACTACGGGGGAAGCGCGCGGCACAGGCAGGCATGGAAGGGAACCCGACGACCGTGGGGTTTTGGCAACGGATTGATGAGGGCCTTCTCAAAAACAAGTTTGGCCCAGTTCGGCACGTTGCCACCAATGCTGGATTTTGTGAGAATCGGCCAACATAAAAAGCACACGTTTCATTCAAGAAACTAGGCTCGCCCGATTAGAGCGTTCAAGCCAGGGGCGAGTTCAAAAGTCAGGGGGTCACCTTGCGTCGGGGCATTTTGTCGGGGCTTCTGCGCCGGACTACGGTCGGCGTGGATATCGGGTCGTCCAGTGTCAAGGTAGTCGAGCTCTCCGTGGGGGGCAGCAGGCAAGACTACCGGCTGGAAAAATGCGCCAGCGAACTGCTGGACCGCAATGCCGTTGCCGATGGCAACGTCATCAATATCGAGGCAGTCGGGATCGCGCTCAGGCGCGCGCTCGGCAAGGCCGGCATCCGCTCCAAGGACGTGGTGCTGGGCGTGCCCTCCATGCTGACCGAATCGCAGACGGTCAGCCTGCCGGACAACCTGTCCGAAGACGAACTCTATTCCCAGGTCGAATCCGAGGCGCACCGGCTCTATCCGCCGTCGCAGGCCGTCAACTTCGATTTCGCCGTGATCGGCCCCAGCGAGACCGAGGGTGGCATCGGCGTGCGCGTTACCGCGGCCAACAGCGATCGCGTGCAGGAGCGCGTGACCGCGGCGGAAATGGCCGGCCTCAAGCCGCAGGTGATGGACGTCGAGGAATACGCGGTGCAGCGCTCGATCGTGCAGATGCTGGGCGTGCCGCAAGAGATGTCCGAGGCCGACGCGCGCGCGCTGCCGGTGGTGGCGGTAGTCCACCTGGGCGGCAGCCGCTCCAAGGCCATCTTCTACCAGGGCTGGAAAGAACTCTACGAACAGCCGCTGAACAGCTACGGCGACCAGCTTACCCAAAGCGCGGCGCGCATGTTCACGCTCGACGCGCTCAAGGCCGAGATCAAGAAGCGCAAGAACACGCTGCCCGAGGCCTGGCGCGCCCAGTTGCTCAAGCCATCGCTCGATGCCCTGGCAATGGAGGTGCAGTCCGCGATCGGCAACTTCATCGCCAGTTCCAGCCTGGGCCGGGTCGACGAGATCCTGCTGTCCGGCGGGCACGCATCGCTGTTCGGCGTGCAGGCGGCAATCCAGCACCAGACCAAGATCACCACCACGCTGGCGAATCCGTTCGCCAACATGGCGACCAACGCCAAGGTCAACGAGCGCTACCTGCAGCGCGACCTGCCGGCGTATATCGTCAGTGCCGGCCTGGCCCTGCGCGGCCTGCAATAACGTACCGGAGGCATGAGATGTCAACGAACACACTGCCTTCGGTCAACCTGCTGCCCTACCATGAAGCCCGCAAGGCGGCGCGGCGCAAGAAGGTCTACACCATGCTGGGCGCGGCGGCCGCTGCGGGCGCGGCGGTGGTGCTGCTGGGCGGCGTCTATATCGACGGGCGCATCGCGTCCGTGGTGGCGCTCAACCAGGTGCTGAGCGCGGAAAACGCCAGGCTCGACGGTCAGATCCGCGAGGTCAACAGTCTTAAAAAGGACATCGACGCGCTGCTGCAGCGCCAGAAGGCCGTCGAAAGCCTGCAGACCGAGCGCAACCGCCCGGTGCAGCTGCTCGAGGAACTGGTGCGGCAGGTGCCGGAAGGCGTCTACCTGACCAGCCTGAAGCAGGCCGGCGAGGCCTTCACCATTGCCGGCGTGGCGCAGTCCAACGAACGCATTTCCGAGCTGCTGCGCAACCTGGGCGGGGTGGCCTGGCTCGACAAGGCCGAGCTGGTCGAGTCCAAGGCGGTCACCATGACCAACAACCTGCGCGAGCAGCGCCGGCTGTTCGATTTCTCGATGCGCTTCGCGTACCGCGCGCCGGAGGCCCCGGCCGACGGCAAGAAGGCTGCCGCGGGCGCTTCGGCCCCTGCCGCCGTACCTGTCCCCGCCCCCGCACCCGCGGGCGGAAAGGCCTGACCATGGCGCTCAATACCGAAATCAACCTGGCTGACCTGACCAGCCAGTTCCGCGGACTCAACCTGAACGAGCCGGAGACCTGGCCGGCCGCGCCGCGCGTGCTATTCGCGGTCCTGGCCGCGGCGGTGGTGCTGCTGCTGGGCTGGCAGTTCTACTGGAGCGCAAAGTTCGAAGAACTCGAGCGCCAGCGCCAGGAGCAGGAAAGCCTGAAGCAGGCGTACCAGTCCAAGGTGGCGCAGGTGGCCAATCTCGACGCGCTGCGCGAGCAGAAGAAGCAGGTCGAGCAGCGCGTGGCGCTGCTGGAGCGGCAGCTGCCCAACAAGACGGAAATGGATGCGCTGCTGGCCGATGTCAACCATGCCGGCGTCGCGCGGGGGCTGCAATTCGAGCTGTTCAAGCCGCAGGCGGCTGTGATCAAGCCATACTTTGCCGAGATTCCGGTGAACCTGCGCGTGACCGGGCGCTATCACGAGGTGGCTCAGTTCAATGCCGACGTCGCGGCGCTGTCGCGGATCGTGTCGATGCAGAACCTGCAGCTGGCCAATACCAAGGATGGCGGGCTGTCGATGGAGGCGGTGGCGATGGCCTACCGCGCCCTCGACGCGGAAGAACAGGCGGCGCAACGCAAGGCCGCCGCGGCCGCGGCGGCCGCCAAGGCGGGAGGTCCGAAATGAGCCGTGCCGTTCGAACCCGCGCCCTGGCCTGGACCGCGTCGCGGCGCACGCTGGCGGCGGCGCTGGCGCTCGGCTTGCTGGGCGCCTGCGGCGCCAGCGATGAGGATGCGCTGCGCCAGTGGATGGAAGCGACCCGCAGCGCCCGCACCAAGCCGCCCGAGCCCGTGCCCGACGCCCGCCCCTACGTGCCGCGCGAATACGCCGCGGCCAGTGCGCCCGAGCCGTTCGCGCAGGCCAAGATCGGCGAACTGAACAAGACCCTGGCGGATTCGCCCGAAGCCGGCCGGCGCCGCGAGCCGCTCGAGGACTACCCGCTCGAAAACTTCAAGATGCTCGGGATGATGAAGAAGCGGGGGGAAACCTTCGGCATCGTCCGTGTTGATAACAAGATCCACCATGTGAAGGTGGGTCAGTATCTCGGCCAGAGCTATGGCCGGGTGGTCCGCATCACCGATCAGGAGATCGTGTTGCGCGAATTGGTCCGGGAGGGGGTATCCGAGTGGAAAGAGAAAATGACCAGCCTGAAGCTGGACGCGGCGGCATGACCCCCGCGCGCTGGTATCGTGCGCGCGCGGGCGCCGTGATGAGGACCATGGCCACCGCGCTGGCGCTATGGCTTGCGCTCGCCGCACCGGCTGCGCTGGCGCAAGGCAACCGGATCAAGTCGGTGGACGTCAGCACGACCGGGGAACAGACCGTGCTGGTGGTCGAACTGGAACGGCCGCTGGCGCAGAAGCCGGCGGACTTCACCACGCAGAACCCGGCACGGCTCGCGATCGACTTCTTCGATACCGGCTTTGCCGAGCGGCGCGCGCAATATGAATACGGCGGCAAGCTGGTCAAGTCTGCCAATGTGATGCAGATCGGCGACCGCACGCGCGTGATCCTCGACCTGACGCGCAGCGCCACGTATCGCACCGACCAGCGCGGCAATGTCTTCGTGGTGTCGCTGGACAACGTGGCGCCGGCGGCCAAGAGCGCTGCGCCGACCTTCGCGCCGGCCGCGACGGCGCCTGGCGCCGCGGCGGGGCGGCCGTCGGTGCGTGCTATCGACTTCCGCCGGGGCGCGGACGGCGCCGGGCGCGTGGTGGTGGACCTGTCCTCGCGCGAGTCGGGCATCAATATCGCGCAACAGGGCAAGAACGTGGTGGTCGATTTCCTCGGCACCACGCTGCCGGAGAACCTGCGGCGGCACTTCGACGTCAGCGACTATGGCTCGCCGGTGCAGGGCATGCGCGCCTCCGACGCCAACGGCAATGCGCGCCTGACCATCGAGCCGCGCGGCAACTGGGAATACAGCTCGTACCAGACCGACACCCAGTTCGTGGTCGAGGTCCGGCCGGTCAAGGAAGACCCCACCAAGCTGATCAGCGGCCCGGGCTACCGGGGAGAGCGCCTGTCGCTGAACTTCCAGAACATCGACATCCGCTCGCTGCTGCAGGTGTTTGCCGACTTTACCAACCTGAACATCATCACCAGCGAAAGCGTGCAGGGCAACATCACGCTGCGGCTCAAGGACGTGCCGTGGGACCAGGCGCTGCAGATCGTGATGGATGCGAAGGGGCTGGCCTCGCGCCGCAACGGCAATGTGCTGTGGGTGGCGCCCAAGGCGGAGCTGCAGACCAAGGAGAAGCTGGAGCTCGAGTCGCAGCAGCAGATCAACGACCTCGAGCCGATCCGCAGCCAGGTGTTCCAGCTCAATTACCAGCGCGCCGAGGATGTGCGCAGGATGCTGCTGGGCATGGGGGCCGGTGGCGGCGCGGCCGCGCCCATCGGTTCCGCGGGGGCGGCGGGCGCCAGCACGCGCATGCTGTCCAAGCGCGGTTCGCTGACGGCCGATGCGCGCACCAACCAGCTCTTTGTGTCGGATATCGCCTCCAAGCTGGAAGAGGTGCAGAGCTTTATCGGCAAGATCGACATCCCGGTGCGCCAGGTCATCATCGAGGCGCGCATCGTCGAGGCCACCGATACCTTCAGCCGCAACCTGGGCGTCAAGCTGGGCTTTGCCGGGCAGTACAACAATGCCCGCGTCGGCAACACCTACAACAACGTGCTGCCGGGGGCGACCTCCGACAACGGCCCGTTCCTGAGCCTGCCGGCCGGATCCATCAACGGCACCAACCCGGCCAATATCGCGGTGAGCCTGTTCAACAGCGCCGCCACGCGCTTCCTGGCGCTGGAATTGTCGGCGCTGGAGGCGGACGGCAAGGGCAAGATCATTTCCAGCCCGCGCGTGGTGACGGCCAACAACATCAAGGCGCTGATCGAGCAGGGTACTGAACTGCCTTACCAGGCCGCCACGTCCAGCGGTGCCACCTCGGTGCAGTTCCGCAAGGCCAACCTGAAGCTCGAGGTGACGCCGCAGATCACGCCCGAAGGCAACGTGCTGCTCGACGTGGACGTGAACAAGGACAGCGTGGGGATCCAGACCACCTCGGGCTTTGCCATCGACACCAAGCACGTGCAGACCCAGGTGCTGGTCGAGAACGGCGGCACCGTGGTGATCGGCGGCATCTACACCCAGACCGAGTCCACCGACGTCGACAAGGTGCCGCTGCTGGGCGATATCCCGGTGCTCGGCTACCTGTTCAAGAACAACGCCAAGGTCCGCAACCGGACCGAGCTGCTGGTGTTCCTGACCCCGCGCATCCTCAACGAAAGCGTGTCGCTCAGGTAGCGCCGGGCGCCGGATACAGTAGACTGGCAGGCCGCATCGACCGATGCGGCCTTTTTTTGCGCCGCGCGCCGCAAGCAGCCGGGCCCGGGCTCGGCCCGGAATGCATGCGTGACGGCGAGAAATGCGGCCTATGCCGCATTCGGCACTTGCCGGCCGCGCCACAACATAAGAAGATGATGCAGTTCCCAACCGGGGAGGACGGCCCGCATGCCGCGCTCCCGAACCACAGTCCCGTGACAGCCTCAGCGACAGGGCCGGCGGCGCAGCGCCAGGCGCCGGATCGGCGCGAAGCCGAACGATCCGATGCCGACCGCCCGGAATCCGATCGACCCAACCTCTTTTTCGTCGGCCTGATGGGCGCCGGCAAGACCACCGTGGGCCGCACGGTGGCGCGGCGCCTGCACTATCCGTTCTTCGATTCCGACCACGAACTGGAGGCGCACTGCGGCGTGCGCATCCCGGTGATCTTCGAACTCGAGGGCGAGGCCGGCTTCCGCGACCGCGAGGCCGCGATGATCCGCGAACTGGCGCAGCGCCAGGGCATCGTGCTGGCCACCGGCGGCGGCGCGGTGCTGCGCGCCGAGAACCGCGAGGTGCTGAAGTCCCGCGGCACGGTCGTATACCTGCGCGCCAGCCCGCACGACCTGTGGCTGCGTACCCGGCACGACCGCAACCGCCCGCTGCTGCAGACCGAAGATCCCAAGGGCAAGCTCGAGGCGCTGTACGCCGAGCGCGATCCGCTGTACCGCGAAGTCGCCGACTTCATCATCGAAACTGGCAAGCCCTCGGTGGCGCAGCTTGCTAATATGGTGTTGATGCAACTTGAAATGGCCGGTTTCCGGATCGATCCCCCGCAGCCGGCGTCCCCGCCCGCGGGCGATGTCGAGCCGCCGGCGCAGGACCCCAATCCATGATTACCCTTGAAGTCGACCTGGGCGAGCGCAGCTACCCCATCCATATCGGCACCGGCCTGCTCGACAACGCCGAGCTGCTGCGCCCGCACGTGCGCGGCCAGCACGCCGTCATCGTCACCAATGAAACCGTCGGCCCGCTCTATGCGGCGCGCGTCGAGGCAACCCTGGCCGCGCTGGGCAAGACCGTGCGCACCGTCACGCTGCCCGACGGCGAGGCCTTCAAGCACTGGGAAACGCTGAACCGCATCTTCGATGCCTTGCTGCAGGCAGGCGCCGACCGCAAGACCACGCTGGTGGCGCTGGGCGGCGGCGTGGTGGGCGACATGACCGGGTTTGCCGCCGCCTGCTACATGCGCGGCGTGCCGTTCATCCAGATGCCGACCACGCTGCTGGCGCAGGTGGATTCGTCGGTGGGCGGCAAGACTGGCATCAACCACCCGCTGGGCAAAAACATGATCGGCGCGTTCCACCAGCCCAACGCGGTGATCGCCGACATTGACACGCTGCGCACGCTGCCGCCGCGCGAACTGGCCGCGGGCATGGCCGAAGTCATCAAGCACGGTGCCATTGCCGATGCCGATTACTTCGGCTGGATCGAGCGCAACATCCAGGCGCTGAATGCCTGCGACCCGGAGCTGATGGCGGTTGCCGTGCAGCGCTCGTGCGAGATCAAGGCGGGCGTGGTGGCGCAGGACGAGCGCGAGGGCGGACTGCGTGCCATCCTCAATTTCGGCCATACCTTCGGCCACGCGATCGAGGCCGGCATGGGCTACGGCGCCTGGCTGCACGGCGAAGCCGTGGGCTGTGGCATGGTGATGGCCGCCGACCTGTCGCACCGGCTGGGCTTTATCGATATCGAGACGCTGGCGCGCGTGCGCACGCTGACGCAGGCGGCGATGCTGCCGGTGGTGGCGCCGGAACTGGGCGCCGACCGCTATATCGAACTGATGAAGGTCGACAAGAAGGCCGAGGCCGGCAGCATCAAGTTCATTTTGCTGAAGAAGCTCGGCGAGGCGTTCATTACCAGCGTGCCGGACGCGGATCTGCGCGCGACGCTGGCCCACGCCGTCCTGAAACCTCCCACCGAGGCACCGGTCGCCTGACCGATCGGTTATGCCTCGCCACCCCGACCCAGCCACCGGACGCGCTGCATGACCGACTTTGAAAGCCACCTCGCCCCGTACGCCGCCCGCTCCGCGCAGACGCGCGGGCGCGTGCACGCCGAACCCGCGTCGCTGTCGCGCAGTGAATTCCAGCGCGACCGCGACCGCGTGATCCACAGCACGGCGTTCCGGCGGCTCGAGTACAAGACCCAGGTCTTCGTCAACCATGAGGGCGACCTGTTCCGCACCCGGCTCACCCACAGCCTGGAAGTGGCGCAGATCGCCCGCTCGATCGCGCGCAACCTGCGCCTGAACGAAGACCTGGTCGAGGCGATCTCGCTGGCGCACGACCTGGGGCACACCCCGTTTGGCCACGCCGGGCAGGATGCGCTGAACCAGTGCATGAAGAACCACGGCGGCTTCGAGCACAACCTGCAGAGCCTGCTGGTGGTGGACGAGCTGGAAGAGCGCTACGGCGGCTTCAACGGCCTGAACCTGACCTTCGAGACGCGCGAGGGCATCCTCAAGCATTGCTCGCGCGTCAATGCGTCGGCGCTGGGCGAGCTGGGCCGGCGCTTCCTGGAAGGCACGCAACCGTCGCTGGAGGCCCAGCTGGCCAACCTTGCCGACGAGATCGCCTACAACAACCACGATATCGACGACGGCCTGCGCTCCGGGCTGCTGACGCTGGAGCAGCTCGACGAGGTGCCGATGTGGGGCCGCCACCGGGCCGAGGTGGCCGAGGCCTTCCCCGGCATCAATGGCCGGCGCGCCATCAACGAGACGGTCCGGCGCATGATCAACACGCTGATCGTCGACCTGATCGAAACCACCAGCCGCAATATCGCCGACACCAACCCGCGCAATATCGACGCGGTGCGGGCCGCCGGGCCGCTGGTCGGCTTCAGTGCGCAGATCCACGAGGAAGCCGCGGCGCTCAAGCGCTTCCTGTTCCGGCACCTGTACCGGCATTACCTGGTGATGCGGATGTCGGCCAAGGCGCAGCGCATCGTCGGCGACCTGTTCCAGGCCTTCATGTCCGATCCGCGCCTGCTGCCGCCGCAGTACCAGGCCAGCCATGGCGGCGACCAGTCGCGGCTGATTGCCCATTACATTGCCGGCATGACCGACCGCTACGCCATCCGCGAACATCGCCGCATCTTCGCGGTCAGCGAGGGCACCGCGCCCTGAAAATTAGGGACGGATCAGGCTATGATGCGGGCATCGCAGCCCGCACGACCCTGTCATGGCCCGTCTTCCCCGATTTTCCCCCACCGGATTGCCCGCATTGGTGTTGCAGCGCGGCAACAACCGCCAGCCCGTCTTTCTGGGCGCCAACGACTACGTGCATTACCTCGACTGCCTGCGCATGGCCGCGCGCGAGCACGACCTCGCTATCCACGCCTATGCGCTGCGGCCCAATCACGTACACCTGGTGGCAACGCCGAAAAGTGAGGACGCGCTTAGCCTGACCATGCAGGCGGTCGGACGCCGCTACGCGCGCTACTTCAACCGCGTCGCGGGCCGCACCGGCACCTTGTGGGAGGGTCGCTTCCGTTCCGCCGTGTTCGATCCGGCCCAGTGGCTGCTGCCGGCCATGCTCTATGTCGAGGGCAACGCGGTGCGCGCGGGGGAGGTCAACAGTCCAGACGCCGACCGCTGGAGCAGCTACCGCCACCACGCCGGCATCGAGGCCAGTCCCTTTGTCAGCGACCACGCCGCCTACTGGGAGCTGGGCAATACCCCGTTCGAACGGCAATCGAACTACCGGACGCTCAGCGCCGAAGGCCTGTCCGGCAAGACCCTGGAGACGTTGCGCGCCCATGCGCATAGCGGCTGGCCGCTCGGCGGCGACGCATTCCTGGCGCAGCTGGAGAGACATGGTCCACGACGGGTCCAGCCCTTGCCGAAAGGTCGCCCCAAAAAGGTGCAAACGGCGCCTGGAAATGCGGCAAAAACGCCATGAAGATTATGTGTCCCCATTTAATTGATTCACCGAAACGGTGCGTTATTTAATGTAATCCGACCCCATTTAATTTTTTTGCGAGGCGCAGGCGATTCCCATATAGTTGCTCCACCCACAGTCATTGTGCGGCGCGTCACGCTCGTGTACGCCGCTGCGGCCCGCTGACAGCTTCGTCCCCATTTCCCTTCCCGCCGGTCCACCGGTCTGGGTGGATTTCAGAAAGCGCGCGGTCCCCGTTCCGGTAGTCCAGCAGTTCGCGCAGCCTTCACCGGAATTCAGCCCGTGGACCAAACGAAAAATCTTTCGGCCCAAGCGCAGACCAGCGAGTCAATCAGCGAGTCTTCCTCCGCCCTCGACCTGCGTCCGCAGGCGCAAGGCATGTACGACCCGAGCAACGAGCATGACGCCTGCGGCGTCGGCATGGTCGCGCATATCAAGGGCAAGAAGTCGCACGAGATCATTTCCCAGGGCCTGAAGATCCTGGAGAACCTGGACCACCGCGGCGCGGTCGGGGCCGACCCGCTGATGGGCGACGGTGCCGGCATCCTGATCCAGATCCCGGACCAGTTCTACCGTGAAGAAATGGCGGCGCAGGGCGTCAGCCTGCCGCCCGCGGGCGAATATGGCGTGGGCATGATCTTCCTGCCGAAGGAACACGCCTCGCGCCTGGCCTGCGAGCAGGAGCTGGAGCGCACGGTCCGCCTGGAAGGCCAGGTCGTGCTGGGCTGGCGCGACGTGCCGGTCGACGCCGCCATGCCGATGTCCCCGACGGTGCGCAAGACCGAGCCGGTGATCCGCCAGATCTTCATCGGTCGCGGCCGCGACATCATGACCACCGACGCGCTGGAACGTAAGCTCTACGTCATCCGCAAGACCGCCAGCCACGCCATCCAGGCGCTCAAGCTCAAGCACGGCAAGGAATACTTCGTGCCGTCGATGTCGGCCCGTACCGTCGTGTACAAGGGCCTGCTGCTGGCCAACCAGGTCGGCGAGTACTACCTGGACCTGCAGGACCAGCGCGCTGTGTCGGCCCTGGCCCTGGTGCACCAGCGCTTCTCGACCAACACCTTCCCGGCCTGGGAACTGGCCCACCCGTACCGCATGGTCGCCCACAACGGCGAAATCAACACGGTCAAGGGCAACGTCAACTGGATCAACGCGCGTACCGGCGCGATCTCGTCGCCGGTGCTGGGCGACGACCTGCCCAAGCTGTGGCCGCTGATCTACCCGGGCCAGTCCGATACGGCATCGTTCGACAACTGCCTCGAACTGCTGACGATGGCCGGCTACCCGCTGGTCCACGCGATGATGATGATGATCCCGGAAGCGTGGGAGCAGCACACGCTGATGGACGACAACCGTCGCGCCTTCTACGAATACCACGCAGCGATGATGGAGCCGTGGGACGGCCCGGCTGCGATCTGCTTCACCGATGGCCGCCAGATCGGCGCCACGCTGGACCGCAACGGCCTGCGCCCGGCACGCTTCTACGTGACCGAGGACGACGTCGTGGTGCTGGCTTCGGAAGCCGGCGTGCTGCCGTTCCCCGAGTCGCGCATCGTTGAGAAGTGGCGCCTGCAGCCGGGCAAGATGTTCCTGATCGACATGGAGCAGGGTCGCATCATCGACGACAAGGAACTGAAGGACAACCTGGCCAACGCCAAGCCGTACAAGAGCTGGATCGACGCTGTCCGCATCAAGCTCGACGAGATCGACGCCAAGCCGGAAGACGTCGCCGCCGAGAAGAAGCCGGTGGCCAAGCTGCTGGACCGCCAGCAGGCCTTCGGCTACACCCAGGAAGACGTCAAGTTCCTGATGGCGCCGATGGCGCTGGCCGGCGAGGAAGCCACCGGCTCGATGGGCAACGACTCGCCGCTGGCGATCCTGTCGTCCAAGAACAAGACGCTGTACCACTACTTCAAGCAGCTGTTCGCCCAGGTCACCAACCCGCCGATCGACCCGATCCGCGAGAACATGGTGATGTCGCTGGTGTCGTTCATCGGCCCGAAGCCGAACCTGCTCGAGCTGAACAACATCAACCCGCCGATGCGTCTTGAAGTGTCCCAGCCGGTGCTGGACTTCAAGGACATCGCCAAGATCCGCAACATCGAGCACTACACCGGCGGCAAGTTCCGTTCGTACGAACTGAACATCTGCTACCCGACCGCGTGGGGCAAGGAAGGCATCGAAGCGCGCCTGGCCTCGCTGTGCGCCGAAGCCGTGGATGCGGTGCGTTCGGGCTACAACATCCTGATCGTGACCGACCGCCCGGTGGATGCCGACCATGTCGCCATCCCGGCGCTGCTGGCCACCTCCGCGATCCACCACCACCTGGTGGAGAAGGGCCTGCGCACCTCCACCGGCCTGGTGGTCGAGACCGGCACCGCGCGTGAAGTCCACCACTTCGCGCTGCTGGCCGGCTACGGCGCCGAAGCCGTGCACCCGTACCTGGCGATGGAAACCCTGGCCGACATGGCCAGCGGCCTGTCGGGCGACCTGTCGCCGGAAAAGGCGGTCAAGAACTTCGTCAAGGCGGTCGGCAAGGGCCTGTTCAAGGTGATGTCCAAGATGGGCATCTCGACCTACATGTCCTACACCGGCGCGCAGATCTTCGAAGCCATCGGCCTGTCGCGCGAGCTGGTGCAGAAGTACTTCCACGGCACGCCGTCGAACGTCGAGGGCATCGGCATCTTCGAGGTCGCCGAGGAAGCGCTGCGCCTGCACAAGGACGCCTTCGGCAACAACCCGGTGCTCGAGAACATGCTGGACGCCGGCGGCGAGTACGCCTTCCGCATCCGCGGCGAAGAGCACATGTGGACCCCGGACTCGATCGCCAAGCTGCAGCACTCGGTGCGCGCCGACGACGGCAAGGGCGCCTACCAGACGTACAAGGAATACGCCAACATCATCAACGACCAGAGCAAGCGCCACATGACGCTGCGCGGCCTGTTCGAGTTCAAGGTCGATCCGGCCAAGGCGATTCCGCTGGAAGAAGTCGAACCCGCCAAGGAAATCGTCAAGCGCTTCGCCACCGGCGCGATGTCGCTCGGCTCGATCTCGACCGAGGCCCACACCACGCTGGCGCTGGCGATGAACCGCATCGGCGGCAAGTCCAACACCGGCGAAGGCGGCGAGGACGAGAAGCGCTACCGCAACGAACTGCGCGGCATCCCCATCAAGCAGGGCGATACGCTCAAGGGCGTGCTCGGCGACGGCGTGATCGAGAAGGACCTGGAGTTGCAGGCCGGCGACTCGCTGCGCTCGAAGATCAAGCAGGTGGCGTCGGGCCGTTTCGGCGTGACCGCCGAATACCTGGCCTCGGCCGACCAGATCCAGATCAAGATGGCGCAGGGCGCCAAGCCGGGCGAAGGCGGCCAGCTGCCGGGCCACAAGGTCTCGGACTACATCGGCAAGCTGCGTTACTCGGTGCCGGGCGTGGGCCTGATCTCGCCGCCTCCGCACCACGACATCTACTCGATCGAGGATCTGGCACAGCTGATCCACGATCTGAAGAACGTCAACCCGTCGTCGGATATCTCGGTCAAGCTGGTGTCCGAAGTGGGCGTCGGTACCGTGGCCGCTGGTGTGTCGAAGGCCAAGGCCGACCACGTCGTGATCGCCGGCCATGACGGCGGCACCGGCGCCTCGCCGTGGTCGTCGATCAAGCACGCCGGCACGCCGTGGGAGCTGGGCCTGGCCGAAACGCAGCAGACGCTGCTGCTCAACGGCCTGCGCAACCGCATCCGCGTGCAGGCCGACGGCCAGATGAAGACCGGCCGCGACGTCGTCATCGGCGCGCTGCTGGGCGCCGACGAATTCGGCTTCGCCACGGCACCGCTGGTTGCCGAGGGCTGCATCATGATGCGCAAGTGCCACCTGAACACCTGCCCGGTGGGCGTGGCCACGCAGGATCCGCAGCTGCGCAAGAAGTTCCAGGGCAAGCCGGAACACGTGGTCAACTTCTTCTTCTTCGTTGCGGAAGAGGCCCGCGAGATCATGGCCCAGCTGGGCATCCGCACCTTCGACGAGCTGATCGGCCGCGCCGACCTGCTCGACACCAAGGCAGGCATCGAGCACTGGAAGGCGCGCGGCCTGGACTTCAGCCGCATCTTCCACCAGGTGCAGCTGGGCGCGGACGTGCCGCTGTACCACACCGACGTGCAGGACCACGGCCTGTCGGCCGAGGCCGGCAAGGCGCTGGACCACGTGCTGATCGCCAAGGCTCGTCCGGCGATCGAGAAGGGCGAACGCGTGTCGTTCATCCAGCCGGTCAAGAACGTCAACCGTACGGTGGGCGCGATGCTGTCCGGCGTGGTCGCCAAGCAGTACGGCCATGAGGGCCTGCCTGACGACACCATCCACATCCAGCTGCAAGGCACCGCCGGCCAGTCGTTCGGCGCGTTCCTGGCGCACGGCATCACGCTGGACCTGGTGGGCGACGGCAACGACTACGTTGGCAAGGGCCTGTCGGGCGGACGCGTGATCGTGCGCGCCCCGCACGAGTTCCGCGGCGATCCGACCCGCAACATCATCGTCGGCAATACCGTGCTGTACGGTGCCATCGCCGGTGAAGCGTTCTTCAACGGCGTCGCCGGCGAGCGCTTCGCGGTGCGCAACTCGGGCGCCGTGGCAGTGGTGGAAGGCACTGGCGACCATGGTTGCGAGTACATGACCGGCGGCACGGTGGTGGTGCTGGGCGGCACCGGCCGCAACTTCGCGGCCGGCATGTCGGGCGGCGTGGCCTACGTCTACGACGAGGACGGCCTGTTCGACAAGCGCTGCAACACCTCGATGGTGGCGCTGGAAGCGGTGCTGGCCTCGGCCGACCAGGAGAAGGGCCAGCCCCAGGCTTCGTGGCACAAGGTCGACGGCAAGCGCGTGCTGGATGAAACCATCCTGCGCAGCCTGATCGAGCAGCACTTCCGCTACACCGGTTCCGAGCGCGCCAAGGCGCTGCTGGCGGACTGGACCACGGCACGCCGCAAGTTCGTCAAGGTCTTCCCGACCGAGTACAAGCGCGCGCTGGGCGAGATGTACGCCAAGGAACAGGCCGCCCGTGACAGCGACCGCGAAGCCATCGCGGCCTGAGCGAGACGAGCGCAGCAAACCAACGTAGCGAAGGGCCGCGGCAAGCCGCCGCGGTCCCGACAAGATACTGACCCCACCGCAGGGCCGGCGACGCCGCCGGTCCCGCGCAGCATGACCAAGGACGCAACATGGGTAAGGCGACTGGCTTTCTCGAATTTCCGCGCCAGAATGAAGGCTACGAACCGGTAGTCAAGCGCGTGAAGCACTACAAGGAATTCGTGTTCGCGCTGTCCGACAGCGAAGCGAAGCTCCAGGGTGCGCGCTGCATGGACTGCGGCATCCCGTTCTGCAACAACGGCTGCCCGGTCAACAACATCATCCCTGACTTCAACGACCTGGTGTACCGCCAGGACTGGAAGTCGGCGATCGAGGTGCTGCACCAGACCAACAACTTCCCTGAATTTACCGGCCGCATCTGCCCGGCACCGTGCGAGGCTGCCTGCACGCTGGGCATCAACGAGCTGCCGGTGGGCATCAAGTCGCTCGAGCACGCCATTATCGACAAGGCCTGGGAAGAAGGCTGGGTCAGGCCGCAACTGCCGCGCCACAAGACCGGCAAGACCGTCGCCGTGGTCGGCTCCGGCCCCGCCGGCATGGCTGCCGCGCAGCAGCTGGCACGCGCCGGCCATGACGTGACCGTGTTCGAGAAGAACGACCGCATCGGCGGCCTGCTGCGCTACGGCATCCCCGACTTCAAGATGGAGAAGTCGCTGATCGACCGCCGCATCGAACAGATGCAGGCCGAAGGCGTGACCTTCCGCCCCGGCGTGATGGTGACCGACGGCGAACTGCCGGCCGGCATCAAGAACTATGCGCGCGAAACCATCTCGGCCCAGGCCCTGATGGAACAGTTCGACGCCGTGGTGCTGGCGGGCGGCTCCGAAGTGCCGCGCGACCTGCCGGTGCCGGGCCGCGACCTGGCCGGCATCCACTTCGCGCTGGAATTCCTGATTCCGCAGAACAAGGAAGTGGCCGGCGACGGCGCCAACGAGATCCGCGCCGAAGGCAAGAACGTGATCGTAATCGGCGGCGGCGATACCGGCTCTGACTGCGTCGGCACGTCCAACCGCCACGGCGCCACCTCGGTGACCCAGTTCGAGCTGCTGCCGCAGCCGCCGGAAGAAGAAAACAAGCCGCTGGTGTGGCCGTACTGGCCGATCAAGCTGCGCACCTCGTCGTCGCACGACGAAGGCTGCGAGCGCGACTGGTCGGTTGCCACCAAGGAATTCATCGGCGAGAACGGCAAGGTCACCGCGCTGAAGGCCTGCCGCGTCGAATGGAAGGACGGCCGCATGCAGGAAGTCGAAGGCAGCGAGTTCATCCTGCCGGCCGACCTGGTGCTGCTGGCGATGGGCTTCACCAACCCGGTGGGCTCGATGCTGGAAGCGTTTGGCGTCGACACCGATGCGCGCAAGAACGCCAAGGCCTCGACCGAAGGCGAGCGCGCCTACCACACCAACGTGCCCAAGGTGTTCGCCGCCGGCGATGTGCGCCGCGGCCAGTCGCTGGTGGTGTGGGCGATCCGCGAAGGCCGCCAGGCCGCGCGCTCGGTCGATGCGTTCCTGATGGGGCATAGCGACCTGCCGCGCTGATCCGGCGTCAGCGCCGCAACAAAAAGCCCGCCTGGCGCAAGCCGGCGGGCTTTTTGTTGTCTGCGCGATGGCGGCGTCAGCCGGCCAGCGTCCGCTCCATCAGTACCGCGCTGGCACCGTATGCCGCCAGTTTGCCGGCATGCCGCGCGGCTAGTTGCGCCGGCACCGGGGCGTAGCCGAGCCTGCGCCACCACGGCGCCGCGGACTGCACCGCGATCAGCCGCGAGCGCCGCAGCCCGGCGGCGTGCGCGGCCGCCTGCGCCGCTGCGTACAGGCGCGGCGCCAGCCCGGCACCGCGGCCGGCCGGGGCCACGGCCATGTCGTGCACGAACCAGGTCAGGGTGTCCGGGGCGGCATGCAGGCGCCAGCCATCGTCGAGCACGCCGTCCAGCGGCGGCAAGCTGTCTTCGGGCCAGGCGTGGGTAAACAGGTAGGCGGCGAGGGTGCCGTGCTGCGCGGCATCGTGCGCGACCCAGCAGGTGGCCGGCGACAGCGCCAGCCGGCTGGCCAGCGCTGACTCGCCTTCGAGCAGTACCTCGGTATAGCAGCTGGCCTGCACCGCCAGCACGGCCGGCAGGTCGGCCAAGACCATGCGCCGCACGGTGAAATTCGTCATCGGCGGATTATAGCGGCGCGCTTTGCGTGGCCAGGCGCGAGGGCGCATTTGGCAAGGCGCAGCAAGGCCTTCAGGGTTCTCCCGGCTATGGTTTACGTGCCTGTGGCGGCCCCGATATTGTCCTTACAATTTTCAAAAACAACTAACGGAAACTGCCTCGCCTATCCATTTTCCCCAGAACCTGTTTGCCGCCTCCTCAGGAGACGGGCCGGAGGAAAACGATGTCCGAAGTGCGCAATCTGTCGCGACTTTGGCGAGGTAAAGCGAAGTTCGCGCCGCGCCTGCCCGCGGCCACCGCCGCCCGGCGCTGGCTGCCGCGCGTGCTGTGCCTGGTCGCCATGGGCTGTGCCACGCTGGCGTTCGCCGTGCCAGCCAGGCCCGCGCATGCCGGCACCCAGCCGCTTGCGCGCAGCATGTCCTTCCCTGATCGCCCGATGCGTCTGATCGTGCCGTTCCCTGCCGGCGGCGTCGCCGACGCCGTGGCGCGGATGCTGGCCGAGCGCCTGTCGGCGAGGCTCGGCGTGCCGGTCGAGGTCGACAACCGTCCCGGCAGCGCCGGGACCATTGCCGGCGATGTCGTCGCCAAGGCCAGCTCCGATGGCCATACGCTGCTGTTCCACCAGGCCAACATGCTGATCCAGCCGGGGCTGGAGCCGGTGCCCTACGACGTCGTGCGCGATTTCACGCCGGTGGCGCGCGTCGCCACCACGCCGCTGTTCCTGGTGATCGACGCCCGGCTGCCGATGCGCACCCCGGAACAATGGATGACCGCGGTGAAGTCGAGTCCCGGTTCCTACAGCTACGGCTACGGCCAGCCCGGCAGCCCTTCCCACCTGTACGCCGAGTACGCGGTGCGCGGCCTGCGCGGCGGCGTGCCGCTGGTCACGGCCAAGGGCGAGGCCGCGGTGGTGCAGGAGATGCTGGCCGGCCGCATCAGCGCCTGCTTCTGTTCGTTCGCGGCAGTCCAGAGCCAGGTCAAGAGCGGCGGGCTGCGGCTGGTCGGCGTGACCGGCGTGGCGCGTTCCCCGCTGGCGCCGCTGGTGCCGACGCTGCAGGAATCCGGGCAGGACGGCTACGCCGCGGCGGCCTGGTTCGGCGTGATGGCGCCGGCCAAGACGCCGCGCGCCATCGTGGCGCGGCTGGCCGGTGAGCTGGACGGCGTGATGGCCGAACGCGAGGTGCGCTCGCGCCTGCAGGCCGCCGGCCTGACGCCGCTGCGCGACTCGCCGGAGGCGTTTGCCACCGCGATCCGCTCGGAATCGATCCAGTGGCAGGTCATCCTCAGGGACGTGCCGATCGCGCAGGAGCCTTGAGCGGCACCGCGGCGCGGTGGGACAGTGGCCGGTTTCCAGGGGAAATCGGCCAGTTGCCGCCCGGCAGGAGAATTCTGAGGCACCACAGCCGCGCTTCATGTGGCGCGAGACACACGGGTACCAGCAGGGCTAGGTAGTACACCTTATAATGCGCCCCTGTCCCGACCGGTGCCAACGTGACCGATTCTGCTCAAAACCTTGTCGAACTGACTGCGGTGGATTTCGCCTACGCGGACCACGGCAAGCCGATCCTGTCCGGCCTGACCATGCAATTCCCGCGCGGCAAGGTGATCGCGGTGATGGGCGGATCGGGCTGCGGCAAGACCACGGTGCTGCGGCTGATCGGCGGCCAGGTGCGGCCGCAGGCGGGCGCGGTGCGCTTTGCCGGCACCGACATTCACCAGCTTGATACCGCCGGCCTGTACGCCGTGCGCCGCCAGATGGGGATGCTGTTCCAGTTCGGCGCGCTGTTTACCGACCTGTCGGTGTTCGACAACGTCGCCTTCCCGCTGCGCGAGCACACCGACCTGCCCGAGTCGATGATCCGCGACCTGGTGCTGATGAAGCTCAACGCGGTCGGCCTGCGCGGCGCGCGCGACCTGATGCCGTCGCAGATCTCCGGCGGCATGGCGCGGCGCGTGGCGCTGGCGCGAGCGATCGCGCTGGATCCGGCGCTGCTGATGTATGACGAGCCCTTCGCCGGCCTGGATCCGATCTCGCTGGGACTGACCGCGCGGCTGATCCGCAGCCTCAACGACGCGCTCGGCGCCACCACCATCATCGTCTCGCACGACGTGCACGAGACCTTCCAGATCGCCGACTACGTCTATTTCATTGCCGACGGGCGCATCGCCGCCGAAGGCACGCCCGAGGTCCTGCGCGCCTCCACCGATCCGTTCGTGCACCAGTTTGTCCACGCCGAGGCCGACGGCCCGGTGCCGTTCCACTATGCCGGACCATCGCTGGCCGAGGATTTCGCCGGAGGGGCGCGATGACCGGCTTCCTGACGGGCTTCTTCAGCACCATCGGCGCGGCCGTGCGCCGCAGCATTTCCGGGCTGGGCCATGCCACGCGCATGTTCCTGGCCGTGCTGGCAATGTCGCCGGCGCTGCTGCGCCGCTTCCGGCTGGTGACTGACCAGGTCTTTTTTGTCGGCAACCTGTCGCTGGTGATCATCGCGGTGTCGGGCCTGTTCGTCGGCTTCGTGCTCGGGCTGCAGGGCTACTACACGCTCAACCGCTACGGCTCCGAGCAGGCGCTGGGGCTGCTGGTGGCGCTGTCGCTGGTGCGGGAACTGGGCCCGGTGGTGACGGCGTTGCTGTTCGCCGGCCGCGCCGGCACCTCGCTGACTGCCGAAATCGGGCTGATGAAGGCGGGCGAGCAGCTCACGGCGATGGAAATGATGGCGGTGAACCCGCTGCAGCGGGTGGTCGCGCCGCGCTTCTGGGCGGGCGTGATCGCCATGCCGGTGCTGGCCGCGATCTTCAGCGCGGTGGGCATCCTGGGCGGTTACGTAGTCGGGGTGCAACTGATCGGCGTCGACGCGGGTGCCTTCTGGTCGCAGATGCAGGGCGGCGTGGACGTGCGCGCCGACGTGCTCAACGGCGTGATCAAGAGCTTTATCTTTGGCATCGCGGTGACGTTCATTGCGCTGTACCAGGGGTTCGAGGCCAAGCCCACGCCGGAAGGCGTCTCGCGCGCGACCACCCGCACCGTGGTGATCGCGTCGCTCGCGGTGCTGGGACTGGATTTCCTGCTGACGGCGCTGATGTTCAGCAATTGAGGCGGATGGCCGCCGCAACGATGCGGCCGCTACGATAACAAGGCGGCAGCGACAGACACTACGGGGTTGAAGAAAGAGATTCCAATGAAAAAGAACACACTCGATTTCTGGGTGGGACTGTTTGTGGCGGCAGGGTTCGTCGCCTTGCTCTTCCTGGCCCTCAAGGCAGGAAACATGAGCGCCTTCAGCTTCCAGGACACCTATAGCGTGCAGGCCCGCTTCGACAATATCGGCGGGCTCAAGCCGCGCGCGCCGGTCAAGAGCGCGGGCGTGGTGGTCGGCCGGGTCGCGGCGATCCGCTTCGACGACAAGACCTACCAGGCTACCGTCGAGATGAGCCTGGAGACGCGCTACCAGTTCCCGAAGGACACCTCGGCCAAGATCCTGACCTCGGGCCTGCTGGGCGAGCAGTACATCGGCCTCGAAGCCGGCGGCGACACCGTCATGCTGGCCAACGGCGCGCGCATCACCATGACGCAGTCCGCGGTGGTGCTCGAAAACCTGATCGGGCAGTTCCTGTACAACAAGGCCGCCGATGCCGGCGGCGGCTCGTCACCCGGCGCCAGCGCGCCGGCCCCGGCTGGAGACCTCAAGTGAACGCCCCCCGCCACATCCGCAACCTCATGGCTACGGCCGCGGCCGCCGCGGCGCTTGCCGGTTGCGCCACTGGCCCCACCGCCAACCCGAAAGACCCGCTCGAGCCGTTCAACCGCGAGGTCTCGAAGATCAACGAGGACTTCGACAAGGGCATCATGCGCCCGGTGGCCGAACTCTATGCCGACTACACGCCGACGCCGGTGCAGCGCGCGGTGGAGAACTTCTTCTCCAATGTCAGCGACGTCTATTCGGCGGTGAACAACCTGCTGCAGGGCAAGCCGACGCGCGCGGCCGAAGACACCATGCGCGTGGCGATGAACACCGTGCTGGGCATCGGCGGCCTGATCGACATCGCCACCCCGGCCGGCCTGCCCAAGTACAAGGAAGACTTTGGCCAGACGCTGGGCGTGTGGGGCGTGCCGGCCGGCCCGTACCTGGTGCTGCCGCTGTTCGGCCCAAGCACCTTCCGCGACACCGCCGGCATGCTGGTCGACCGCCAGGCCGATCCGTCGGCGTACTTCTATCCGGTTTCGCTGCGCAATTCGCTGGTCGGGGTGCGCATCGTCGCCGGCCGCGCCCAGCTGCTGGGTGCCAGCAACCTGCTGGAGCAGGCGGCGCTGGACAAGTACTCGTTCCTGCGTGACTCCTACCTGCAGCGGCGCCAGTACCTGATCTACGATGGCAATCCACCGGGTGGCGACGACGAGGCCGAGGCCGACGACGCGGCGCCGGCGCCCGCCGCGGCCGACGCCGGTGCCGCACCGGCTCCGGCACCGGGACCGGCTCCGGCGGCGGATGGCGCTTCGGCCCCGGCCGCGGAGCCGCCCAAGCCCGGCGCCGCCGGCGAGACCCAGCCGGAAGGCCAGAGCATGCCGTTGCCGCCGGTGCTGCCGGGTATGCCGGGAGTGCGCTTCCGCTGAAGCGGCGAAGGCGACACTGGCGCTGTGAATGCGCTGTCACCGCTGAAACAAATTGTTTGTAGGTGGCGTCTGGTGCGCTTTTGATGGCAACGCGCGTGACGCCGCTATGTTCCAATCTGCAAGGACCCGTGGCCTTCCGGCCGCGTATCGACGCGCAGGCGCGGGTCACGACCTCTTTGATAAAGAAGGAAATCTCACATGCTCAAGCGACTGTTGCTCCCCCTCCTGACGGCGGTTGCCTTCGCGGGGACCGCGCAGGCCCAGGTATCGGCCCAGGAAACGGCCACCCCGGACGGGCTGGTCAAGGCCGTGGTCAATGACGTGATGTCGACCGTGAAGGCCGACAAGGACATGCAGGCCGGCAATATCGGCAAGATCACCGCGCTGGTCGAACAGAAGATCATTCCCAACGCCAACTTCCAGAAGACCACGCAGATCGCCATGGGCCGCAACTGGTCCAAGGCCACGCCCGAGCAGCAGAAGCAGATCACCGAGGAATTCAAGACCCTGCTGATCCGCACCTACGCCGGCGCCATCGCGCAGATCCGCGACCAGACCGTGCAATACCGTCCGTACCGCGGCACCGCCGACGATACCGATGCCACCATCCGCACCCAGGTCATCAACAAGGGCGAGCCGATCCAGATGGATTACCGCCTGGAAAAGACCGCGCAAGGCTGGAAGGTCTATGACATCAACGTGCTGGGCGCATGGCTGACCGAAGCCTACAAGGGCAGCTTCAACACCATCGTCGGCCAGCAGGGCGTCGAGGGCGTGATCAAGACGCTGCAGGACCGCAACCGCCAGCTCGCCAACGCCAAGAGCTGACGGGGCATGCCCGCGGTGCGCCGCTGCAATGCAGCACGGCGCGCCGAAGTTGCATTACAATGGCCGTTCGCGACACAGGCTCCCGCTCCGCGCGGGAGCCTTCGTTTTCAGATCCCTTTCTTCTTTCCGCATCCAGGCCACTGACGCCATGCTTTCGCCGGGTAACTCGCTGACCAACCAGAATGCCGCCGCGGTGCTGCGCGACGGGCTGGCACGCGTGGCGCAGGGCGACGTCGAAGTGGACTGCGCCGGCCTGGCGCAGGTGGACTCCTCGGCCGTCGCCGTGCTGCTGGCATGGCATCGGGCCGCGGTGGCGCGCGGCCAGGCGCTGGTGCTGCGCGGCGTGCCGGCGCAGCTGGCGCAACTGGCCAGCCTGTACGGCGTCGACGGCCTGCTCGGCCTGGCGAGCGCGGCAGCGCCCGCCGCCATCCCACCGGCACACCATCACCGACATTGATCCGGCATCGCCGGTCGCCATCCAGGCGGCCGCACGCGATGCCGCGGCGGCCGCGGGCGCGGGCGCCGCGCCCCCCGGGCGGGTCCGGCGGGGGTCAAGCGGGCCCGACCCCCCCAGGGGGCCCCCCCGGCCCCCGGGGGCCCCGGGGGGCGGGGCCCCCGAGCCCCCGGGGCGGATCCGGCGGGGATCAAGCGGGACCGACCCCGCATCCCCTATAATTCCGGGTTGTTCGCCCATCCCCCCGCCTGTTCCGGCCCGATCCATGCCGGAGCAGGACATCCGGGCACGCTTTGCTCCCCATTTCCTGGCGGCCGGCCCCTGAAAGAGCCGGACCCGCCACAAACAATCGGCCATGAAAGCCATTGAAATCCACGACGTTCGCAAGCGCTACCGCAACCTGCAGGCGCTCAAGGGCGTTAGCTTCACCGTCGAACGCGGCGAATTCTTCGGCCTGCTCGGGCCCAACGGCGCCGGCAAGACCACGCTGATCTCGATCCTCGCCGGCCTGAACCGGGCCGATTCCGGCCGCGTCAGTGTGCTGGGGCACGATGTCGTCGCCGATTACCGGATGGCGCGGCGTATGCTGGGCGTGGTGCCGCAGGAGCTGGTGTTCGATCCGTTCTTCACGGTGCGCGAGACGCTGCGGCTGCAGTCAGGCTATTTCGGCCTGACCCGCAACGACGACTGGATCGACGAAATCATGGCCAACCTGGACCTGACCGGGAAAGCCGATGCCAATATGCGCCAGCTGTCCGGCGGCATGAAGCGGCGCGTGCTGGTGGCGCAGGCGCTGGTGCACCGCCCGCCGGTGATCGTGCTCGACGAGCCCACTGCCGGCGTCGATGTTGAGTTGCGGCAAACGCTGTGGAAGTTCATCTCGCGCCTGAACCGCGAAGGGCACACCATCATCCTGACCACGCATTACCTCGAAGAGGCCGAGGCCCTGTGCGACCGCATCGCCATGCTCAAGTTCGGCGAAGTGGTGGCGCTGGATCGCACCAGCAACCTGCTGACGCAATTTGCCGGCCTGCAGCTGGTGCTGACCTTTGCGCGCGGCGGCCTGCCGCCGTCGCTGGAGCCGCTGCGCATGCCGGCCAACCCCGGCGAGCGCGCGGTGCGGCTGCGGCTGTCGGGCTACCAGGCGGTGGAGCCGATCCTGGCCGCCTGCCGCGAAGCGGGGTGTGAGATCGAAGACATGGAAATCAACAAGGCCGACCTCGAGGACGTATTCGTGCAGATCATGCGCCGCGAAGGGCATATGCCCGGCGCGCTGCCCGACCCGGCGATGGAGGCCGCGGCATGAAGCAGCCTGGCGACATCGAAATCCTGGACGACACCCGCCTCGGCCCGATGGCCGTCGGCGGCCTGGTGGGCTTCCGCACGCTGCTGTACAAGGAAGTGCTGCGCTTCTGGAAGGTGAGCTTCCAGACCGTGGCCGCGCCGGTCCTGACCGCGGTGCTGTACCTGCTGATCTTCGGCCATGTGCTGGAAGACCGGGTCAAGGTCTACGACCAGATCAGCTACACCGCCTTCCTGGTGCCCGGGCTGGTGATGATGAGCGTGCTGCAGAACGCGTTCGCCAACAGTTCTTCATCACTGATCCAGTCGAAGATCACCGGCAACCTGGTGTTCGTGCTGCTGCCGCCGCTGTCGCACTGGGAGATGTTCGGTGCCTACGTGGTGGCCTCGGTGATCCGCGGGCTGACCGTCGGGCTGGGCGTGCTGCTGGTGACGGCGTGGTTCGCCAACCTCCATTTCGCCAACGTCGGCTGGATCCTGGTGTTCGCGCTGCTGGGCGCGGGCATCCTGGGCACGCTCGGCCTGATCGCCGGCATCTGGGCTGAGAAGTTCGACCAGCTGGCCGCGTTCCAGAACTTCCTGATCATGCCGGCGACCTTCCTGTCGGGCGTGTTCTATTCGATCCATTCGCTGCCGGCCTTCTGGCAGGCGGTGTCCCATGCCAATCCGTTCTTCTACATGATCGACGGCTTCCGCTATGGCTTCTTCGGCGTCTCGGACGTATCGCCGCTGTTCAGCCTGGCGGTGGTCGGATCGGCGTTCGTGGTGCTGGCGGCGCTGGCGCTGCGCCTGTTGAAGTCCGGATACAAGCTGCGCCACTGAGCGGCGGCCGGCCCTGTTGAATCAAGCTGAATCACGCTGAAGAGAACCCCATGCTGCCTACACCGGAACAAGTCAGGGACTACATTGCCCAAGGACTGCCCTGCGAACATCTGCAAGTCGAGGGCGATGGCCAGCATTTCTTTGCCACCATCGTCAGCAACGAATTCGAAGGCAAGCGGCTGATCCAGCGCCACCAGCGTGTCTACGCGGCGCTGGGCGATCGCATGCGCGCCGAGATCCATGCGCTGTCGATGAAGACCCTGACGCCCGCGGAGTGGCAGGCGGACGCAGGCAAGTAGAGCATCAAGAACGCACCATGCGCCGCGCGCCTGCGCGGCTCCAGAACAATGATGCCGGGCGCGTGCCCGGAACAAACCATAGAACATGGACAAATTCCAGATTCACGGCAACGGCCCGCTCAAGGGTGAAATCCGCGTCTCGGGCGCCAAGAACGCCGCCCTGCCGATCCTGTGCGCGGGCCTGCTGACGGCCGACACCGTCGCGCTGGACAACGTGCCCAACCTGCAGGACGTGCGCACCACGCTCAAGCTGCTGCGCCTGATGGGGATGCAGGCCGAGTTCGACGGCGCGCGCGTGACCCTGAACGGCGCCGACGTCAATGTGCTCGAGGCTCCGTACGAGCTGGTCAAGACCATGCGCGCCTCGATCCTGGTGCTGGGCCCGCTGGTGGCGCGCTTTGGCGAGGCCCGCGTGTCGCTGCCGGGCGGCTGCGGCATCGGCGCACGGCCGGTCGACCAGCACATCAAGGGCCTGCAGGCGATGGGCGCCGAGATCACCATCGAGCACGGCTTTATCCATGCGCGCGCCAAGCGCCTGAAGGGCGCGCGCGTGGTCACCGACATGATCACCGTGACCGGCACCGAGAACCTGCTGATGGCGGCGACGCTGGCCGAAGGCGAGACCGTGCTGGAAAACGCCGCGCGCGAGCCCGAGGTGACCGACCTGGCCCAGCTTCTGGTGAAGATGGGCGCGAAGATCGACGGCATCGGCACCGACCGCCTGGTGGTGCACGGCGTCGAGCGCCTGCACGGCGCCAGCCACAGCGTCATCGCCGACCGCATCGAGGCCGGCACCTTCCTGTGCGCGGCGGCCGCGACGCTGGGCGACCTGGTGCTGCGCGGCGTGCAGCCCGAGATCCTCGACACCGTGCTCGACAAGCTGCGCGAAGCCGGTGCCAGCCTCGAGACCGGCGCCGACTGGATCCGCCTGGCGATGCCGCACCGCGCCCGCGCGGTAAGCTTCCGCACCTCGGAATACCCCGCCTTCCCGACCGACATGCAGGCCCAGTTCATGGCGCTGAACGCTGTCGCCGAGGGCACCGCGCGCGTGACCGAGACCATCTTCGAAAACCGCTTCATGCACGTGCAGGAGCTGAACCGCCTGGGCGCCGACATCACCGTCGAAGGCAACACCGCGGTGGTCAACGGCGTGCCGCGCCTGTCCGGCGCCAACGTGATGGCGACCGACCTGCGCGCCTCGGCCAGCCTGGTGATCGCCGGTCTGGTTGCCGACGGCGAGACCGTGATCGACCGCATCTACCACCTGGACCGCGGCTACGACCGCATGGAAGACAAGCTGTCGGCAGTGGGCGCGAAGATCCGCCGCATTGCCTGAGCACCAAGGACTGAAGCCCGATGAGCCCCGCTTTCAACGCATCGCCCAACCAGCTGACGCTGGCGCTGTCCAAGGGCCGCATCTTCACCGAGACGCTGCCGCTGCTGGAAGCGGCCGGCATCCGCGTCACCGAGGATCCCGAGACCTCGCGCAAGCTGATCCTGCCGACCTCGGATCCGGCGGTGCGCGTGGTGATCGTGCGCGCCTCGGACGTGCCGACCTACGTGCAGTACGGCGCGGCCGACTTCGGCGTGGCCGGCAAGGACGTGCTGATGGAAAGCGGCATGGCCGGCCTGTACGCGCCGATCGACCTGAACATCGCGCGCTGCCGCATGTCGGTGGCAGTGCCGGCCGGGTTTGACTACGCCAAGGCCGTGCGCCAGGGTGCGCGCCTGGCGGTTGCGACGAAATACGTGCAGACCGCGCGCGAGCATTTTGCGAAAAAGGGCGTTCACGTCGACCTGATCAAGCTGTACGGTTCGATGGAGCTGGGCCCGCTGGTGGGCCTGTCCGATGCCATCGTCGACCTGGTCAGCACCGGCAGCACGCTGCGCGCCAACAATCTGGTGGAAGTGGAAGAGATCGTGCAGATTTCGTCGCGGCTGGTGGTGAACCAGGCCGCGCTCAAACTCAAGCGCGAGCGGCTGGCACCGATCCTCGACGCCTTCGAACGCGCTTCAGCGGCGCTGGCCTGAGGCCGGGTCGCCGCCTGACAGGAACAGAAGTCATGAACCCAACCGAAATGGAAAGCCTGCCGATCCGCCGGCTCGATTCCAGCGAGCCGGGCTTTGCCGAGGCACTGCGTCAGGTGCTGGCCTTCGAGGCCGGCGAGGACGAGGCCATCGATCGCGCCGCCGCGCAGATCCTGGCCGACGTGAAGTCGCGCGGCGATGCCGCGGTGCTGGAATACACCCGCCGCTTCGACCGCGTCGAAGCGGCGTCGATGGGCGCGCTGGAGGTATCGCAGCAGCAGCTGGAAGCCGCGCTCGAAGACCTCGAGCCCAAGCGCCGCGCCGCGCTGGAGGCGGCCGCCGCGCGCGTGCGCGCCTACCACGAGAAGCAGAAGATCGAATGCGGCAGCCACAGCTGGGAATACACCGAGGCCGACGGCACCATGCTGGGCCAGAAGGTGACGCCGCTGGACCGCGTCGGCATCTACGTGCCGGGCGGCAAGGCCGCTTACCCGTCGTCGGTGCTGATGAATGCGATCCCGGCGCGCGTGGCGGGCGTCAAGGAAATCATCATGGTCGTGCCCACGCCCGGCGGCGTGCGCAATGAACTGGTGCTGGCCGCGGCGCAGATTGCCGGCGTGGATCGCGTGTTCACCATCGGTGGCGCCCAGGCGGTCGGTGCGCTCGCCTACGGCACCGCGATGCTGCCGCAGGTCGACAAGATCGTCGGCCCGGGCAACGCCTACGTTGCCGCGGCCAAGCGCCGCGTGTTCGGCACCGTCGGCATCGACATGATCGCCGGCCCTTCCGAGATCCTGGTGATCTGCGACGGCACCACCGACCCCGACTGGGTGGCGATGGACCTGTTCTCGCAGGCCGAGCACGATGAACTGGCGCAGTCGATCCTGCTGTGCCCGGACGCGGACTATATCGCCCGCGTGGAGGCCAGCATCCAGCGCCAGCTTGGCACCATGCCGCGCCGCGACGTGATTGCCGCCTCCATCTCCGGCCGTGGCGCGCTGGTCAAGGTGCGCGACATGGAAGAGGCCTGCGAGATCGCCAACGCGATCGCACCGGAACACCTGGAGATCTCGGCCGAGAACCCGCGCCAGTGGAGCGAGAAGATCCGCCACGCCGGCGCCATCTTCCTGGGCCGCTATACCAGCGAGTCGCTGGGCGACTACTGCGCCGGCCCCAACCACGTGCTGCCGACCTCGCGCACCGCGCGCTTCTCGTCGCCGCTGGGCGTCTATGACTTCCAGAAGCGCTCGAGCCTGATCGAGGTAAGCGAGGGCGGCGCGCAGATGCTGGGCCAGATCGCCGCCGAACTGGCCTACGGCGAAGGGCTGCAGGCCCACGCCCGCAGCGCGGAATACCGTTTCAAGCGTAGCTGAACCCCTGACCCAACCCACCTGGAGCTTCCATGTCAGCCGTAGAGCCCTCCCTGATCGAACGCATCATCCGTGACGACGTGCGCGCCATGGGCGCCTACCACGTGCCGGATTCGCACGGTCTGGTCAAGCTCGACGCGATGGAAAACCCGTACCGCCTGCCGCCCGCGCTGCGCCAGCAACTGGCCGAGCGCCTGGGCGAGGTGGCGCTGAACCGCTACCCGGTGCCGAGCAGCGAAGCGCTGCGCGCCGCGCTCAAGCGCGTGATGCAGGTGCCGGCCGGCATGGACGTGCTGCTGGGCAACGGCTCGGACGAGCTCATCAGCATGCTGGCGCTGGCCGCGGCCAGGCCGGGCGCGAAGGTCATGGCGCCGGTGCCCGGCTTCGTCATGTACGCGATGTCGGCGCAGTTTGCCGGCCTGCAGTTCGTCGGCGTGCCGCTGCGCGACGACTTCACGCTCGACCGCGCCGCCATGCTGACGGCAATGGCCGCGCAGCAGCCCGCCATCATCTACCTGGCCTACCCGAACAACCCCACCGGCAACCTGTTCGATGCCGCCGACATGGAGGCCATCATCCGCGCCGCGCAGGGCGAGGTCTGCAACAGCCTGGTGGTGGTCGACGAGGCCTACCAGCCGTTCGCCCAGCACAGCTGGATGCCGCGCCTGACCGACTTCGGCAACCTGCTGGTGATGCGCACCGTATCGAAGCTGGGCCTGGCCGGCATCCGCCTGGGCTACCTCGCCGGCGCGCCGGAATGGCTGGCGCAGCTGGACAAGGTGCGCCCGCCCTACAACGTCAACGTGCTGACCGAGGCCGCCGCGCTGTTCGCGCTCGAGCATGTGGCGGTGCTGGACGAACAGGCCGCGCAACTGCGTGCCGAGCGCACGCGCGTGGCCGACGGCATGGCGGCGCAGCCCGGGGTCACCGTGTTCCCCAGCGCCGCCAATTTCCTGCTGGTGCGCGTGCCGGATGCCGCACAGACCTTCGAGCGCCTGCTGGCGCGGAAGGTATTGATCAAGAACGTGAGTAAAATGCACCCGTTGCTGACCAATTGTCTGCGCGTCACGGTCAGCACGCCCGAAGAAAACGCGCAGTTCCTTGAGGCATTCGCAGCGTCGCTGCAGGATTAACACCATGCGTGTTGCAGAGGTCACCCGCAATACTTCGGAAACGCAGATTCGCGTTTCCCTGAATCTCGACGGCAGCGGCCGCCAGAAACTGGCGTCGGGCGTGCCGTTCCTCGACCACATGCTGGACCAGATCGCCCGGCATGGCATGTTCGACCTGGAGGTCGAAGCCACCGGCGACACGCATATCGACGACCACCATACGGTCGAAGACGTGGGCATCACGCTCGGGCAGGCGGTGGCCAGGGCCATCGGCGACAAGAAGGGCATCACCCGTTACGGGCACAGCTACGTGCCGCTGGATGAATGCCTGTCGCGCGTGGTGATCGATTTCTCCGGCCGCCCGGGCCTGGAGTTCCATGTTCCCTTCACGCGTGCGCGCGTGGGCAGCTTCGACGTGGACCTGACCATCGAGTTCTTCCGCGGCTTCGTCAACCATGCGGGCGTCACCCTGCATATCGACAACCTGCGCGGCATCAACGCCCATCACCAGTGCGAAACCGTGTTCAAGGCCTTTGGCCGGGCACTGCGCATGGCGGTGGAACTCGATCCGCGCGCGGCCAACACGATCCCGTCGACCAAGGGTACGCTCTGAGCATCCTGAATCCGTAGGCGTGCCGGCTGGTTGCGGCGCCCGCCCACCTCTCTAGCCAATACGGCCAGCGCTGCTGGCAACCGCAACCGATGGATACGCTCAAGTCGTTTATCTCGCTGCTGGCGCTGATCAACCCGATCGGGGCGATCCCGTTCTTCATCAGCCTGACCAGCCTGCAGACCGAAGCGGAAAAGCTGCGTACCATCAAGATCGCATCGATCTCGGTGGCGATCGTGGTGGCGGTGTCCGCGCTGCTGGGCCAGCAGATCATCGAGTTCTTCAATATCTCGGTGGCATCGCTGCAGGTGGGCGGCGGGCTCATCATGATCATGATGGCCATGAACATGCTGAATGCGCAAACCAGCCGCACCAAGGCCACCCCGGAAGAAGAGGACGAGGCCGAGGTAAAGTCCAGCATTGCGGTGGTGCCGCTGGCGCTGCCGCTGCTGACCGGGCCGGGTTCGATCAGCACGGTGATCGTCTATGCCGGCAAGACCCAGCACTGGTACCAGCTGCTCATCTTGGTCGGCATCGGTGCGCTGCTGGGCTCGGTGGTGTACCTGGTATTCCGCGCGGCGGACCCGATCGCCCGGGTGATCGGGCGCACCGGCATCAATATCGGCACGCGCCTGATGGGCTTGATCCTGTCGGCGCTGGCCGTTGAATTCATCGTGGACGGGCTGAAGACATTGTTGCCTGTTTTGAAATCATGACTACCATAGCAATTGTGGATTACGGCATGGGCAACCTGCGCTCGGTGGCGCAGGCGCTGCGCGCCGCGGCACCGGAAGCCGATGTCCGGGTGGTGGATGCGCCCGAAGGCATCCGCTCGGCGGACCGCGTGGTGCTGCCGGGCCAGGGCGCGATGCCCGACTGCATGTCGGCGCTGGGCGCGTCCGGGCTGCAGCAAGCGGTGGTCGAGGCCGCCGCGAGCAAGCCGATGCTGGGCGTGTGCGTGGGCGAGCAGATGCTGTTCGAATTCAGCACTGAAAGCCGCGCCGGCACGGATCGCACCCCGGCGCTGGGGCTGATGCCAGGGCAGGTCGTACGGTTTGCGCTGGATGGCATGACGCAACCCGACGGCTCGCGCTTCAAGGTGCCGCAGATGGGCTGGAACCGGGTGCGCCAGGCCAGGCCGCACCCGCTGTGGGACGGTATCCCGGACGACAGCTGGTTCTATTTCGTCCACAGCTACTATGTGCAGGCGCAGGATCCGGCCCATATTGCCGGCGAAACGGAATACGGAGTCGTGTTTACCAGCGCGGTAGCGCGCGATAATATTTTCGCGACGCAGTTCCACCCCGAGAAAAGCGCGGCCATGGGCCTGCAGCTGTACCGGAACTTCGTCCACTGGAATCCCTGAAGCGCAGCTTGCCGATTCGCGATTCGCTTGTTTTCGCTTGTTGACCCGATGCTCGACCGCTGACCGACCCGGCACCTGACCCGTATCCGATCGACTATCGACCCGACCTGACCGGCATGCGCCGGTCTCGCTCAATCTCACTCACTCAACCACGCTCGTCACGCATATGTTGCTCATTCCGGCCATCGACCTGAAGGACGGTCAGTGTGTACGCCTCAAACAAGGCGACATGGACCAGGCCACCGTCTTTTCCGAAGATCCCGCCGCCATGGCACGCCACTGGGTGGAGCAGGGCGCCCGCCGCCTGCACCTGGTGGACCTGAACGGCGCGTTCGTGGGCAAGCCCCGCAACGAGGCCGCCATCAAGGCCATCATCGCCGAGGTCGGCGACGAGATCCCGGTGCAGCTGGGCGGCGGCATCCGCGACCTCAACACCATCGAGCGCTGGCTGGACGACGGGCTCTCGTACGTCATCATCGGCACCGCGGCGGTGAAGAACCCCGGCTTCCTGAAAGACGCCTGCTCGGCCTTCGGCGGCCATATCATCGTCGGGCTCGATGCCAAGGACGGCAAGGTCGCCACCGACGGCTGGAGCAAGCTGACCGGCCACGAGGTGGCGGACCTGGCGCGCAAGTACGAAGACTACGGCGTCGAGGCCATCATCTATACCGACATCGGCCGCGACGGCATGCTGCAGGGGATCAATATCGATGCCACCGTCAAGCTGGCGCAGTCGATGTCGATCCCGGTGATCGCCAGCGGCGGGCTGTCCAACCTGGCCGATATCGACAACCTGTGCGCGGTGGAGGGCGAGGGCGTGGAAGGGGTCATCTGCGGCCGCGCGATCTACTCCGGCGACCTCAACTTTGCCGACGCGCAGGCGCGCGCCGACAAGTTGCGCAACGGGCAATAAGGCAACGGCGCCGCGGGGCGCGGCCGCCCGGCCGCTGCCGGCACGGCAGCGGTGGCGGACAAGGAATCTCATGCTAGCCAAACGTATCATCCCCTGCCTGGACGTGACCAACGGGCGGGTGGTCAAGGGCGTCAACTTTGTCGAGCTGCGCGACGCGGGCGATCCCGTCGAAATCGCCCGCCGCTATGACGAGCAGGGCGCCGACGAAATCACATTCCTGGACATCACCGCGACCAGCGACGGGCGCGACCTGATGCTGCATATCATCGAGGACGTCGCCTCGCAGGTATTCATCCCGCTGACGGTGGGCGGCGGCGTGCGCACCGTCGAAGACGTGCGCCGGCTGCTCAATGCCGGCGCCGACAAGATCAGCGTCAATTCGTCGGCGATCGCCAACCCGCAACTGGTGTCGGACGCCACCGCGCGCTATGGTTCGCAGTGCATCGTGGTGGCGATCGACGCCAAGCGCAGCTCCGCCCCGGGCGAAGCGCCGCGTTGGGAAGTCTTTACCCACGGCGGGCGCAAGGCAACCGGGCTGGACGCGGTGCAATGGGCGCGTGAGATGGCGACCCGCGGCGCCGGCGAAATCCTGCTCACCAGCATGGACCGAGACGGCACCAAGAGCGGCTTCGACCTGGAGCTGACCCGCGCGGTCAGCGATGCGGTGCCCGTGCCGGTGATCGCCTCGGGCGGCGTCGGCGGCCTGCAGGACCTGGCCGACGGCATAACCAAGGGCCGCGCCGACGCGGTGCTGGCCGCCAGCATCTTCCACTACGGCCAGCACACCGTGGGCGAAGCCAAGGCATTCATGGCCCGCGAGGGCATACCCGTGCGGATCTGATCATGCCGAAGAAGTGGCTCAACAAGGTGAAATGGGACGACAACGGCCTGGTGCCGGTGATCGTGCAGGAAGTCGGCTCGAACGACGTGCTGATGTTCGCGTTCATGAACCGCGAGGCGCTGCTGCGCACCGTGGAGCTCGGCGAGGCCGTGTTCTGGTCGCGCTCGCGCAAGCGCCTGTGGCACAAGGGCGAAGAGTCGGGCCACGTGCAGAAGGTGCACGAGATCCGTCTGGACTGCGATGAAGACGTGGTGCTGCTGAAGGTGACGCAAATCGACAGCATCGCCTGCCATACCGGGCGCCATTCCTGCTTCTTCCAGAAATTCGAGGGCGATGCGGACGCCGGCGACTGGCAGACGGTCGAGCCGGTGCTGAAGGACCCTGCCCAGATCTACACCAAGCCATGAGCGACAACGCACTCAGCAGCAACGATGTCCTGGCGCGCCTGGCCGAGGTGCTGGAATCGCGCAAGCCCGCCAACGGCGGCGACCCCGACAAGTCCTACGTGGCGCGCCTTTTTAGCAAGGGCGACGACGCCATCCTGAAGAAGATCGGCGAGGAAGCCACCGAGACCGTGATGGCCGCCAAGGATGCGCGCGCCGCCGGTGAAAGCGGCGCCGCGGCCGGCAAGGTAGTCTATGAAGTGGCCGACCTGTGGTTCCACAGCATGGTGCTGCTGGCAAACTTCGGCCTGACGCCGGCGGATGTGGTCAACGAGCTGGCGCGGCGCGAAGGGCTGTCCGGCCTGGAAGAGAAGGCCCGGCGCAAGGACTAGCCGGCGCGGGTGCCGGCCGGTCTCCCGCCTGCCGCAGGCAGGCTTCCAACCGAGGGCGAATATGGCGAACGACTACACCGGGCAGGTCACTACTCCCAGCGGCGAACAGCTTGGCAGCCTGCGCAAGCTGCTGCACATCCTTTACGCGCTGTATGCCATCTTCTGGCTCACCGGCGGCATCACCGCGCTGATCGCCATCGTGATCGGCTACGTCAAGCGCGATGACGCGCGCGGCTCGCTGTATGCCTCGCACTTCGCCTGGCAGATCCGCTCGTTCTGGTGGTCGGTGGCCTGGGGCGTGCTGGGCGGGGTGCTGTTCGCGACAGTTGTGCTGATGCCGCTGGCCTTTGCCGTCTGGGGCGTGCTGTCGCTGTGGATGCTGTATCGTATCGTCAAGGGCTGGCTGTATCTGAACGACAGCAAGCCGATGTACCCGGATCAGCAATTCTGAGGGTCGGGCAGACCGATGCACGAGGTGGTCACCGGCGTCGTGGCCGTCGCAATGAAATTTTCATGAACGCTCAGGATAATTGCATCTTCTGCAAGATCGTGGCTGGCCAGCTGCCGTCGAACAAAGTCTATGAAGACGACGACATGCTGGCTTTCCACGATATCCATCCCAAGGCCCCGGTACACTTGCTGGTCATTCCCAAGGCACATGTCGACTCGCTGGCCGATTGCGGCGCCGGCGAAGGAGAGGTGCTTGCTAGAATGATGCTGAAGGTGCCAGAACTGGCGCGCGCGGCCGGCTGTTCCAACGGCTTCCGGACGGTGATCAACACCGGCCCGGACGGCGGACAGGAGGTCTACCACCTGCATCTGCATGTGCTCGGTGGACCGCGCCACGCCTGGAAGGGACCGCTGCCCTGACCGGGCAGCCTTGGCAGGGGAGTGTCCGCGGCGGCAACGCCCGGGCAGAAGCTGTGCCGGCAACCGTCGCCCGGCGCGGCCATCACGGGACGGAACAACGGGTCCGGGCATCTATGATTGCGCCCGCGGCTGCATCAGGAGCAAGAGATGGGTTCGTTTAGCATTTGGCACTGGCTGATCGTGCTGGTGATCGTCATGCTGGTATTCGGCACCAAGAAGCTGCGCAATATCGGCCAGGACCTGGGCGGCGCGGTCAAGGGCTTCAAGGACGGCATGAAGGACGGCGAGGACAAGGGCGCCCAGCCGGGCGCGTCCAAGGAACTGCGCGATTCCACCACCATCGACGTCGACGCCAAGGAAAAGTCCCGCCAGCAATAAGCCGGCGGTGTGCCCTCCCTTCCACGCAAACCTCGCTGCGCGTGTCGTTGCACGCCTGCGCTATTCCGCATGTTGTCCGCATGATGTGTCCGCATGATTGATCTCGGCATTTCCAAGCTGGCGCTGATCGGCGCCGTGGCACTGATCGTGATCGGTCCCGAACGGCTGCCCAAGGTCGCGCGCACGGTAGGCGCGCTGGTGGGCCGTGCGCAGCGCTACATCAACGACGTCAAGGCCGAAGTCAGCCGCGAGGTGGAACTGGAAGAACTGCGCAAGATGCGCACGGAATTCGAGGACGCCGCGCGCGATGTCGAGCGCACCATCCATAAGGAAGTCAGCGAGCAGACCCAGGCGCTCAACGAAGCGCTGGGCGGCGCCGAAACCGGCGCAGGCAGCGGCGCCGGCGGCAGCAGCGACGCCGGTGGCGGCTTCGTGCCAAGCTGGGACGCGGCGCACAAGGCGCACAACGGGCGCAAGAGCTGGCGTGTCAAGCAGGGCGCGCGGCCGTTGTGGTTCAAACGCCAGCACAATGTCCGCGTCTGGGTGCAGTCCGGCGCGGCGCGCGTCAAGCGGCACCGGCCGGTGAGCCGGCCCTCCCGGTCCTTCTTCGAATAAGCATGGCGCGCGGCGAACTCCTGCCGGCCGCCGTGGCCGCTGTCGTTGTGTCCGCCTCCCCACGCCGCCACGTTGCGGTTTCATCGATCCACTTGCCAGCCCTCGCGGCTGAGCGGTTCACGCCATGAGCGACACCCGGTCCTCCGATCCCCAAGACCCGCAAGACGAGTCGCAGCAGGAAACCTTCATCTCCCACCTGATCGAGTTGCGCCAGCGACTGGTCAAGGCGGTGGCCGGCATCATGCTGGTGTTCGTCTCGCTGGTCTACTGGGCGCCGGTCATCTTCAACCTGTTCTCCGCGCCGCTGATGGAATCGCTGCCCAAGGGCGGCAAGATGATCGTCACGGACGTGACCGGCTCGTTCTTCGTGCCGATGAAGGTGACCTTGCTGGTGGCATTCCTGATCGCGCTGCCATGGGTGCTGTACCAGGTCTGGCAGTTTGTCGCGCCCGGCCTGTACCAGCATGAGAAGCGCCTGATCCTGCCGCTGGTTTCGAGCAGTTATTTCCTGTTCCTGTGCGGCGTGGCGTTTGCGTATTTTCTGGTGTTCCCCACGGTGTTCCATTTCATGGCGCACTACAACGCGCCGCTGGGGGCGGAGATGTCCACCGACATCGACAAATACCTCAGCTTCGCCATGACCACGTTCCTGGCCTTCGGCATTACCTTCGAAGTGCCGGTGGTGGTGATCGTGCTGGTGCGGTTCGGCGTGGTCGAACTGGAAAAGCTCAAGCAGATCCGCCCCTATGTGATCGTCGGGGCCTTCATCATCGCCGCCATCGTCACGCCGCCGGACGTGCTGTCGCAACTGCTGCTGGCGGTTCCTCTCGTGGCCCTCTATGAACTTGGCCTGATCCTGGCCCGTTTCATCGGCCGCCCGGCAGCCGAGGAGGCCACTTCCGCAGAAACACAGCCGGATGAATCGCGCTGAGGCAGGCTTTTTCGCCGGCTGTGTTGTTCGTTTGCACCAAAATGGGGATTTTTGCCCGCATTCCTGTTGCTCTCCGACAACAAAAACCGCCGGTAAGCATGGTTTACGCCGAAAAAGCCTTCTGACGGCCGGGGGGGCTGGCACATAATACGCAGCAGACGTGAATGTAAATGCGTCGCCCAAGCACTTGGGCAACCAAGATTTCCCAATCAGTTGACAAGGAAAGTGTCGATATGAAGATGAAACTGTTTGCTGCTGCCGTCGCCGCTCTGGCCGCTGGTGGCGCGTATGCCCAGTCGAGCGTGACCCTGTACGGCGTGGCTGACGTCGGCCTCGAATACGTCAGCAAGGCCAACGCTGCCGGCGACGATCTGTTCCGCATGTCGTCGGGTAACCAGTCCGGTTCGCGCTGGGGCCTGCGTGGCGTGGAAGACCTGGGTGGCGGTCTGAAGGGCGTGTTCGTCCTGGAAAGCGGCTTCGACCTGGATGACGGTCGTTCGGCCCAAGGCGGTCGTCTGTTCGGTCGTCAAGCCTACGTCGGTCTGCAAAGCAACTTCGGTTCGCTGCTGCTGGGCCGTCAACAGACCGCCTTCTACGACTTCGGTCTGATCTATGACCCGATGGCCATCTCGTCGCGCTACGGTATCCTGGCTCAGGACGCCGCTTTCGCTTCGCGCGCTGACAACACCGTCAAGTACATCGGCAAGTTCGGTGGCCTGACCGCTTCGGCCTTCTACAGCTTCAACAACAACGGCCAGGAAACCGCCGGCGCCTTCCGCCGCGGCCAAGAGTACGGCGCCATGCTGAACTACGCAGCTGGCCCGTTCTCGGTTGGTGCTGCGTATGACGAAGTGCACGGCACGACCACCGGTCCCGCCACTGCTCCGGTCGACGCAAGCGGTCAACGTATCCGCCGCGCCACCGTTGGTGCCAACTACGCCTTCGGCCCGGCCAAGGTGTACGCTGGCTACCGTTGGGCCAAGGCTGCTGACGGCGCCGCCCTGCCGGGCCAAGTCGCGACTGCCGCTAACCCGCTGGGCATCAACGGTACCTCCAACCTGTACTGGCTGGGTCTGGGCTACCAGCTGACCCCGGCGTTCTCGCTGTCGGGCGCTGCTTACTACCAAGACTTCCGCAAGACCGACGCCGATCCGTGGCAATTCGTCGTGACCGCCGACTACGCGCTGTCGAAGCGTACCGACGTGTACACCTCGCTGTCGTACGCTCTGAACGACAACGGTTCGCTGCTGGGCGTGAACGGCTTCAACACCGTCCAAGCTGGCAAGGACCAGTTCGGTGCTGTGGTCGGCCTGCGCCACAAGTTCTAATCTGACGCGGGCCTCCGCCCGCTGACGGTTGACTTGAAAAACGCCGGCATCCGCAAGGATGCCGGCGTTTTCTTTTGCGCAATCCAAGGCGAGGCAATCGATAGAATGGCTGGCGCCTTGTACTGCGTCCGCTTGCCGTCAGACCGTGCGAATTCCCATTGGGACGGGCCGGTCTGCATTTGCCCATTCAAACCACGCGGATAGTGGCGGCCAGGCAAGGCACGGTGGCAGACCCAGTCAGACGGGCTGTGATCGCCAGGACAACTGGCGTTGTAAGGCAGGACGCTGCGGCTCTGCCAAAATCGGACACAGGCCGACCCGTCTCCCCGCTACCGCCCCATCCCGGAATCGATGCGGGCATGAAAAAACCCGCCATCGCTGGCGGGTTTGCTGACTCCGGCAAAGGCACGGCCCGGCTTATTCTTCCTCTTCGAACGGCAGCGAGCGGCGCGGCGGCGGTGGCCGCTTGCCGATGGTCACCGTCAGGTCCGTCGGCTTGCCGCGCCGGATCACGGTCATCTTGATGTCCACGCCTGGCTTGAGCTGCGCAATGGCATTGAGAAGCGCCGTGGTGTCCGTGATCGACAAGCCATCCACCTTGGTCAGCACATCGCCTGGCCGCACGCCCGCCTTGTCGGCCGGACCGCCCTGGACCACGGCGGCAATCAGTGCGCCTTCCTTGGCATCGAGTCCGAACGATTCGGCAATCTCCGGCGTCATGTCCTGCGGCTCGACGCCGATCCAGCCGCGCGTCACGCTGCCGGTCGAGATAATCGACTCCATTACCTGCTTGGCCGTCGATACCGGAATGGCGAAGCCGATGCCCAGCGAGCCGCCCGAGCGCGAATAGATCGCCGTATTGATGCCCAGCAGGTTGCCCTGCGCGTCGACCAGCGCGCCGCCCGAGTTGCCGGGGTTGATCGCGGCATCGGTCTGGATGAAGTTCTCGAAGGTGTTGATACCCAGGTGGCTGCGGCCCAGCGCGGACACGATGCCCATGGTCACGGTCTGGCCCACGCCGAACGGGTTGCCGATGGCCAGCACCACATCGCCGACCTTCACGTTCTCGAGCCGGCCCAGCGTGATCGCGGGCAGATCCTTGAGCGTCACCTTCAGCACGGCCAGGTCGGTTTCCGGATCGGAGCCGACCACCTTGGCGTTGGCCTTGCGGCCATCGGTCAGCGCGATCTCGATCTCGTCGGCGCCGTCGACCACGTGGTGGTTGGTTAGAATGTAACCCTCGGCGCTGACAATGACGCCCGACCCCAGGCTGGAAACCGGCTCCTGCCGCTCCGGCAGGCGGTCGCCGAAGAAGAAGCGGAACCACGGATCCTCGGCCTGCGGGTTGGGCGAGCGCTTGTTGCCGTTCTTGCTGGTAAAGATATTGACCACCGCCGGCATGGCCAGCTGGGCGGCTTCGCTGTATGACCCTTCGGCCGCAGGACCGGACACGTTGGGCACGACCTCCTTGAGCGCCACGATGGGCGAGCCGGATTGGACCGCGACGCGCCCCCTCTGCAGCCATTCAGGCTTGAGCGTTGCCACGACGAACCAGACCGCCAGCACGACGGTGACAGCCTGGGCAAAGAACAGCCAAAAGCGCCGCAACATATTGGAGTTTTGAGCAGAAAATGAAAACAAAAGAGCTTGAATTGTACTTGAACGACCTGTTGGAAGTTTCCCGCTACAAGGACTATTGTCCCAATGGGCTGCAAGTGCAAGGTCGCTCGGAGATCACACACGTGGTGACCGGGGTGACGGCAAGCCTGGCGCTGGTCGATGCCGCGGTCGAGGCGGGCGCCGACGCCATCCTCGTGCACCACGGCTATTTCTGGAAAAACGAGGATGCGCGCGTGGTGGGGCAGAAGCATGCGCGCCTGAAGCGCCTGCTCGGCGCCGATATCAATCTGTTCGCCTACCACCTGCCGCTGGATAATCACCCGGAATTCGGCAATAACGCGCAACTTGGCCTGCAGCTCGGTTTCACGCCCACCGGCCGCTTCAGTGACGACCAGCTGGGCTGGACCGGCACGCTACCCGCGCCGATGCCGCTTGCCGCGCTGGCTGCGCATGTCGGCGGCGTGCTGGGGCGGGAACCGCTGGCGATCGGCGCGCCGGAGCAGATGATCCGCACCGTTGGCTGGTGCACGGGTGGGGCGCAAGGGTATTTCGATGCCGCGGTGGCCGCCGGCGTCGACGCCTATCTGAGCGGCGAAGTCTCGGAACAGACCACGCACCTGGCGCGCGAGAGCGGCGTCGCGTATCTGGCGGCGGGCCATCACGCGACCGAGCGCTATGGCATCCGCTCGCTGGGCCAGCATGTGGCCGAACGCTTCGGCCTGCGCCATACCTTTATCGATATTCCGAATCCGGTCTGATCTGACAAAAAACAAAACGGCCCCAGCGGGGCCGTTTTATCGTTCTGGCTTCGAAATCAGCGGGCCTTCAGGCTGTCACGGATTTCACGCAGCAGCGCCACTTCCTCGGGCGGGGCAGCGGGCGGCGGCGGCGGTTCTGCCGCGCGCATCCGGTTGAAGGCGCGCACCATCAGGAAGATGATGAAGGCGAGGATGATGAAGTTGACGACGATGGTCAGGAAGTTGCCATAGGCAAATACCGGTACGCCGGCCTTCTTCAGGGCATCGAGCGTCAGCGGTGTCCCCGGAGGGGGATCCGCCAGAACAATGAACATGCTGGAGAAATCCAGCTTGCCCACAACACGGCCCACCAACGGCATGATCAGGTCGTTGACCACCGAATCCACGATCTTGCCGAACGCCGCGCCAATGATCACACCGACAGCCAGGTCGATGACGTTGCCGCGTACGGCGAAGGTTCTGAATTCCGAGATCATGCCCATGGGGGGTTCTCCTTCTTGTGGCGATGGGTGAACGGTTTCAAGCTGGAAGCCTGCCGCATCACTCACCGGAAATCAAGCACGCAGGCGGATTTCCGGGATGCATGTCCGATAATCGCGCGAGGCCGTGGCATTTTCTGCCTATCTAGTGCGCAGGTGTCTAAGGTACACTTTATGGTTGACGCAAAATCTAAATTGACTTCCCCTGGGGTTTGGAATGAGTGACCAGCAAGACGTGAAGAGCGTGGATAAAGGTCGCCGCAATTGGTTGATCGCGACATCCGTCGCTGGCGGCGTCGGAGGCGTAGCGGTAGCGGTTCCTTTCGTCAGTACCTTTGCACCATCGGAGAAGGCCAAGGCCGCGGGTGCCCCAGTCGAGGCGGATATCGGCGCCCTGAAGCCGGGCGAGATGATGACCGTCGAGTGGCGCGGCAAACCGGTCTGGATCATGCGGCGCACGGAGGAGCAACTGGCGTCGCTGAAGAAGACGGACGGCGAAGTGGCCGATCCCAATTCCGATATCCCGTTCACCATGCAGACGCCCGAGTACTGCAAGAACGAAACCCGTTCGCGTCCGGAACACAAGGACGTACTGGTGGTAGTGGGCATCTGTTCCCATCTCGGCTGTTCCCCCTCGGGCCCCTTCGCCCCCGGTGCCAATCCTCAGCTCGGCACTGATCCCGGTTTCCTCTGCCCCTGCCACGGATCGACCTTCGATCTGGCCGGGCGCGTCTTCAAGAACAAGCCGGCTCCGCAGAATCTCGATGTTCCCCCCTACCAGTTCCTGTCCGAAAGCAAGATCGTGATCGGCAAGGACGAGAAAGGAGAAGCCTGATCATGGCGGCCGAAAAACAAGTCAAGACGACCGGCCTGCTGGGCTGGATCGACGCCCGCTTCCCCGCGACCCAGCTGTGGGAAGACCACCTGTCCCGCTACTACGCGCCGAAGAACTTCAACTTCTGGTACTTTTTCGGTTCGCTGGCGCTGCTGGTGCTGGTGATCCAGATCGTTACCGGCATCTTCCTGGTGATGAACTACAAGCCGGACGCCACGCTGAATGCCGCCGGCATTCCCGTGGCCTTCGCCAGCGTGGAATACATCATGCGCGAAGTCCCCTGGGGCTGGCTGGTGCGCTACATGCACTCGACCGGCGCCTCGGCCTTCTTTGTCGTGGTCTACCTGCATATGTTCCGCGGGCTGCTGTACGGTTCGTACCGCAAGCCGCGCGAGCTGGTCTGGATCTTCGGCTGCCTGATCTTCCTGTGCCTGATGGCCGAAGCCTTCATGGGCTACCTGCTGCCGTGGGGCCAGATGTCGTACTGGGGTGCCCAGGTGATCGTGAACCTGTTCTCGGCGATCCCCGTGATCGGCCAGGACCTGTCGCTGTTCATCCGCGGCGACTACGTGGTGAGCGATGCCACGCTGAACCGCTTCTTCTCGTTCCACGTCATCGCCGTGCCGCTGGTGCTGCTGGCCCTGGTCATTGCCCACATCATCGCGCTGCACGAAGTGGGTTCGAACAACCCGGACGGCGTCGAGATCAAGGCCAAGAAGGATGAGAATGGCGTCCCCCTGGACGGCATCCCGTTCCACCCGTACTACTCGGTGCATGACACCCTGGGCGTGGCCGGATTCCTGATCCTGTTCTCGGCCGTGATCTTCTTCTTCCCGGAAGTGGGCGGCTATTTCCTGGAACATAACAACTTCTTCCCGGCCGATCCGCTGAAGACCCCGCCGCATATCGCGCCGGTCTGGTACTTCACGCCGTACTACTCGATGCTGCGCGCCACCACGTCGAACTTCCTGCCGATCCTGTGGGTGTTCTTCGCGCTGCTGCTCGGCATGTTGTTCCTGCGCAGCAAGGATGCGCGCGTGAAGATCGGTGCCGTCGCCGTCGCGGTGATCCTGGCCGTGGGCTTCTACTTCATCGACGCCAAGTTCTGGGGCGTGCTGGTGATGGGCGGCTCGGTGGTGATCCTGTTCTTCCTGCCGTGGCTCGACTGCTCGCCGGTCAAGTCCATCCGCTATCGTCCCGCTTTCCACAAGACCATCCTGATCGTCTTCGTGGTGGTGTTCCTGGTGCTCGGCTATCTCGGCGTGCAACCGCCGTCGCCGGTTGGTGAGAAGGTGTCGCAGCTGGGTACGCTGCTGTACTTCGCCTTCTTCCTGACCATGCCGCTGTGGAGCCGTGTCGGCGAGTTCAAGCCGGTCCCGGAGCGTGTCACGTTCCACCCGCACTGAGCGAAGCGAACCCCGACAAGAGCACAAGGACACAAGATGAAAAAGCTGCTTTCGATCCTCGCGCTGGCCGGCGCCTGCATTGCCGGCGCGCCCGCCATGGCATCCGAGGGGGGCTTCCCCCTCGAGCCGGCGCCGGTGAACACCGCCGACCTGTCGTCGCTGCAGCGCGGCGCCAAGGTGTTCGTCAACTACTGCCTGAACTGCCACGGCGCATCGATGATGCGCTACAACCGGCTCAAGGACATCGGCCTGACCGACGACCAGATCCGCGAGAACCTGCTGTTCACCGCGGACAAGGTGGGCGAGACCATGAACATCGCCATGCAGCCGAAGGAAGCCAAGGCGTTCTTCGGCGCGCAGCCGCCGGACCTGTCGGTGATCGCGCGCGCCCGTGGCGACGACTGGCTCTACACCTACCTGCGCACGTTCTACCGCGACGACAGCCGCGCCACCGGCTGGAACAACCTGGTGTTCCCGAGCGTCGGCATGCCGCACGTGCTGTGGGAACTGCAGGGCCAGCGCGCCGCCAAGTTCACTGAAGTGGAAGAGCATGGCGAGAAGGTGCACAAGTTCGCCGGCTTCGAGCAACTGAGCCCGGGCAAGCTGAGCAAGGTCGAGTACGACCAGATGACCGCCGACCTCGTCAGCTTCCTCGACTGGATGGCCGAGCCTGCGCAGAACCACCGCAAGCGCCTGGGCGTCTGGGTGCTGCTGTTCCTGGGCGTGTTCACCGTGTTCGCCTGGCGCCTGAACGCGGCGTACTGGAAAGATGTGAAGTAAGTTGTGCCAGGGTCTGCTTCAGGCCCTGATCCAGACAGGCCAGGGGCGGTTGCTGCGAAAGCAGCGCCGCCCCTGGCCTTTCTAACTTGCAGCAGTTAGAAGTCCGAGAAAAAGCGCCGCATTTGCCACTTATTTGCTTTTCGCTAGCCGACTTTGGCAGAATGGCAGACCTTACTGTCCGACCCAGCTCCGGCTAAGCCCAAGGAATCCAACCATGATGGTGTTGTATTCGGGTACGACTTGCCCGTTTTCCCAACGTTGCCGCCTTGTCCTGTTCGAAAAAGGCATGGATTTTGAAATCCGCGACGTCGACCTGTTCAACAAGCCCGAAGATATTTCGGTGATGAACCCGTACGGCCAGGTGCCCATCCTGGTCGAGCGCGACCTCATCCTGTATGAGTCGAACATCATCAACGAATATATCGACGAGCGCTTCCCGCACCCGCAGCTGATGCCGGCCGACCCGGTGCAGCGCGCCCGCGCCCGCCTGTTCCTGTTCAACTTCGAAAAGGAACTGTTCACCCACGTCTACACGCTGGAGAACGAAAAGGGCAAGGCCGCGGAAAAGAACCACGAACGCGCCCGCGCCGCGATCCGCGACCGGCTGACGCAGCTGGCGCCGATCTTCGTCAAGAACAAGTACATGCTGGGCGAAGAGTTCTCGATGCTCGACGTCGCCATCGCCCCGCTGCTGTGGCGCCTGGACCACTACGGCATCGAGCTGTCGAAGAACGCCGCGCCGCTGCTGAAGTATGCTGAACGCATTTTCAGCCGTCCCGCGTACATCGAAGCGCTGACCCCGTCCGAAAAGGTGATGCGCCGCTAACCGGCACCGGCCCGACGGCAACCGCCCTCGGGCCATTGCCGGCGCCATTGGAAGCACAATGCCTGAAACCTCCACCAAGCCCTACCTGATCCGCGCCATCTACGAATGGTGCACGGACAACGGCTTCACGCCGTACATCGCCGTCTTCGTCGACGCCAACACCAACGTGCCGCGCGAGTTCGTCAAGAACAACGAGATCGTGCTGAACGTCAGCTTCGACGCCACCAGCGGCCTGGACATGGGCAACGAGTGGATCACCTTCAGCGCACGCTTCGGCGGTGTCTCGCGCAAGATCGACGTGCCCGTCGAGAACGTGCTGGCGATCTACGCCCGAGAGAACGGACAGGGCATGGCCTTCCCGGTCGAACGCAGCGTGCCGGAAACCCAGGCCGCCACCGAGCGTGAAAACAACCCGCCGCCCAAGCTCGCCCCGGTCGAAGCCGAGACCCCGGCAACCACCAGCGACACCGGCCCGGGCGACGACGACACGCCGCCCCCGGTGCCCCGCATCGGCGGCAAGAAGCCCGCACTGAAAGTGGTGAAGTAAGCCATCCCAAAGCCGACCGCAATGCAGTAGAATCGCGGTCTGCATCAATATGCCGGCTTAGCTCATCAGGTAGAGCAGTTGATTTGTAATCATCAGGTGGCGGGTTCGAGTCCTGCAGCCGGCACCAGAATTGAAAGACGGGCTACGCATTGCGTAGCCCGTTTTGCTTTGGCGGTGTCCGAGCGTTGTCACGAGGACAACAGGGCCACGGCAGCCCGGAGCTTCCCCGAAAACCGGGACGTTGCGCCATGGGTCAGTACCAGTTGTCGGGTAGCCCGCGTCATGGCGACGTACATCAGTCGCGCCTCATCTACTTCCGCCTCGTCATGCTTATGCGGCATGCCGATGGCCGGAATACACACCAGCGGAAACTCTAGTCCCTTGCTGCTATGCATGGTGATGACCTTGACGCTGTCCGCGCCGGGCTTAAATCGCTTGTTGCTGACCTGTGGAGAATCGAAAGGAATACCTTTGCGGGTCAGCGCGTCGACGACGTGGCTTTCAGTGTCGCGATGACGATAGAGCACCGCCATGTCTGACCACGGCGTGCCGGCCCGATTTTCGTCAGCCAGAATCTGTGCAATGCGTTCCGCTTCGGCCTCGACAGTTGGCAATTCGATCAACAGCGGCTTGTGCCCGCGCCGGCCAGCGCCGACCGGCTGAACCGTTGGTGCTTCGTCTTCCGCAGCCTCTGTCGGCCGCAGCAAGTCGTCCGCAAAACTGCGCGCAACGGCCAATATTTCCTGGGTATTGCGATAGTTAAGCTTAAGAACGGTGGTGCGCCCGCGCGCCTGAATGCCTACGCTGGCGAAGGTCATCCCCCGCTTCGTAGCGCCGCCGTAAATGGACTGGGCATCGTCATACAGCACCAGCAGCGAATTGCTCTCCGGATTGACCATCTGGACGACGAGCTTGAACCACTCCGGCCTGAAGTCATGGCCTTCGTCGATCAATACCGCGTCGTACTGGCCTGCCGGGATGGCCTTGCGGTCTACGCCTTGGATAACCCGATTCACCATTTCCTCAAACAGCGCATCGCTTGGGCGTCCCTTTGGCCGGTCAATGTTGTAGGTTTCGAGCTGCCGGGCGCACCAAGCGTGGAAGTTGTAGACGTGGATCTTCCCTTCGATGCCTTTTTCGGCCATGGTCGCAGCCAGATTGGCCGCCAGGGTCTTGTTGTAACAGAGCACGAGGACAGGCCGGGTGACAATTTTGGCCAAATGTTCAGCCCGGTAGCCAAGAATCATGGTCTTGCCGGAGCCGGCGACACCATGAATGACCCGGTGCCCCTCGCCGAGACTGCGCGCGAGTTGCTCCTGCTGGAGATCCATGACGCGCAGTATGTCGGGCATTTCCAGCGGCGCGGCAGCGTTTTCGGGAAACAGCGTGCGCTGTTCCGGCATGCGGATTTGCGGGAACAGGTGCCAGCGGATCCGTTCGATTTGCGGCAGAGAAAGCTTGAAGGTGAACTTGACCGGGAACATTTCCCACAAGCGCTGCTGGAAGCGCTCTGCATCGACCGTCTCGTACATTTCATCCTGGCAGATCACCAAATGCGGTGGCAGGACGTCGCCGAGGTTGGTCTTGTCGAACTGGGCTCGCGTGATGTTGGAGAGCACGGCGCCGCAGCCGTACGGGAAAAAGGGTTTGCCCTTCAGTGAACCGCTGGGCCAGACCAGAAGTGGATCGCGCTGCAGCAGGTCGGTAACATAGAACATGTACTGCCTGGCCTGCTCGAGTGGATTCGACTCTCGTACCAGGCCACGATCCGTCAGCAGCGCGACCCCGCGCTTGTCGATCTCCCGGATGGTATCCAGCCGCCAGTCCTTGACCTCCAGCACCAGTAAGCCGCGGCTCGGATGGAAGACGATGAAATCGGGATGTCTGGTCTTCTCGCCGATGGCGACGTCATACCAACACAGGTAATCGTCCTCCAGCTTGGTCTCCAGACGCTCGGCGAAGCGTCTCTCTCCACTGGTCATGCGTGAAGTGACCGAACTCAGCGCGGGAATCAGCGTGGCCATGTCTTGTTGCTCTTCTTATTGCCCGTTAGGAACTGCGCTGGCCGCCGCTTGTTGTCGCGGACCCAGTGCGACGGCGGTCAGGCAGGCTTGTTATGCGGCCATTGTATGCACAAAACCAGGGCAGTGGTCATTTCGGCAAATTTGGTGATTCGCTCTTGGCTTTGTATCGACGGACCCGCCTAGCGGGGTAGCAAGACGGCCGGCCATCGGCACCTGTTCTCCGTCGATTCACACCGTCAACCTGTCGGTTTGCGGCACCGTCATGTCAGAACGCTGAAGCCAGTGGTAACCTGCGCCCAATCGCCGCCCCAACCACCCACCCGTGCCTTTCCCCCACTACCGCCTCTGGCGCGCAGCCCCCGAGCAACGTGCCTATGAAGAAGCCCGCCACCGCGTGCGCGCGTTGCGCTTCTTCTATCTGCACGCCCTGGTCTACGTGGTGGTGAACGCGATGCTGATCGGCTTCCATCTGATGGGATCGTCGCATCGGCCCTGGGCCGGTGGTCCGCTGATGGGGTGGGGGATCGGCCTGGCAGTGCACGGGATCATGACCTGGGGACGTGTGGGCCTGCTGGGGCGGCGGTGGGAAGAGCGCAAGATTGCCGAATACATGGCGCAGGAACAGGTGCGCACGCTGTCGACGGAAAAGCAGTTGGTCGAGGCGCGCATGAAGCTGCTGCAGGCGCAGATCGAGCCGCACTTCCTGTTCAACACGCTGGCCAACGTGGTCAGCCTGATCGAGCCCGCGCCGCAGAAGGCGACGATGATGCTGGAGCATTTCATCGCCTACCTGCGCGCGTCGCTTGCCGCCAGCCGCGCGACGCAAGGCACGGTGGCGCAGGAGGCGAAGCTGCTGCGCGACTATCTGGCGCTGATCCGCATTCGCATGGGTGAGCGGCTGCATTACACGGTCGATGTCGACCCGCAACTCGAACCGATGCCGCTGGCGCCGATGTTGCTGCAGCCGGTGGTCGAGAATGCGATCAAGCATGGCCTGGAGCCGAAGATCGAAGGCGGGCGGCTGCTGGTCCGGCTGGAGCGGCGCGGCGCGCGCATGCTGGCGACGATCGAGGACGATGGCATGGGTTTTCGGCCATCGGCTGGTGCAGGCGTTGGGCTGTCGAACCTGCGCGAACGGCTGGCAGTGCTGTATGACGGCGACGCGCACGTCAGGATTGAAGAGCGCTCGCCCGGCACTGCCGTACTGATCGATCTCCCGCTGCCGACTGCATCCTGAACCGGAGACGCCCGATGACGCCAACCGCCCTGATTGCCGATGACGAAGAGCACCTGCGTGCGTACCTGCGTGGCAAGCTGCAGCGCCTGTGGCCGGAGTTGCAGATCGTTGCCGAGGCGATCAACGGCATCGAGGCCGCCGACGCCATTGCACGGTTGTCGCCGAGCGTGGCCTTCCTCGATATCAAGATGCCCGGCCTGTCCGGGCTGGAAGTGGCGCAGGGCATCGAATCCGATACGCGGCTGGTGTTCGTCACGGCCTATGACGAATTTGCGCTCGATGCGTTCGAGCGCGCGGCGGTGGACTATCTGGTCAAGCCGGTCAGCGAGGAACGGCTCGGCCGCACCATCGAGCGCTTGCGCAAGGCGTTGCAGGAGGCGGCGCCCCTGCCCGAACTGGCGCAGCTGCTGAACCAGCTGACACGCGCCCAGCCGCGCGCGGAAGGTGGCGGCCAACTGCGGTGGGTCCGGGCCAGCCGCGGCAATACCACCAGCCACGTGCCGATCCAGGAGGTGATGTACTTCCAGAGCGACGACAAGTATGTGGTGGTGCATACCCGGGATGGCGAGCACCTGATCCGCACGCCGCTGGCGGAACTGATGGCCGGCCTGGACCCGGAGGTGTTCTGGCAGATCCACCGCTCGTCCATCGTCAATATGGAATACGTGGCCGGCACGCGGCGCGACGAGTCGGGCCGGCTCTTTGTCAGGATGCGCGCCAGCGATGCCGAACTGCCGGTGTCGCGCGCCTACATGCATCGGTTCCGGCAGATGTAAGCCGGCCGGTGTCGTGGGGCGCCGGCCACAGGGCCGGCTAGTGCCGATCCATGAATTCCTGGATCTTGCGCTGTTCCCAGTCTCGGCCGCGGCGCGACAGCCGGCTCCAGACCAGCAAGCCGTGCAAGGCCAGCCCCAGGCCCCAGGCCAGCGTGGTGGTCAGCGGCCAGGGCCAGCCGGTGGTGGCGTAATGCGACCAGGGCGGCGACGGGAAGTAGAAGAAGCGGAACCACAACCACGCATTGACCACGGCGTAGACCAGCAGGTGGATATACCAGCCGCGCAGGGCGCGCACCATGCGGCGCGCGCGCCAGTAGGCCATGGCATTGGGGTCGTTCGGAGGGAAGGCGTGGTGCATCGGATACCTCGTCGTCAGGAAGGTTGGATGCGACAGGTATAGGCCACCGCCAGGCGCCGTTCCAGGCCCATGGGCTGAATCGACGGATTTCGTTCGTAATCGGGCACGCGGACTGCGCGAATGTCGGCCGCTTTGGCCCTGCCTTGCCCCGACTTCCTGTGCTTGGATCCAGCCCTCCCCGCCTGCTGCCGGGGAATACCCGCATAGGAAAAGCTGACTCGTCGCTCATAATCATGATAATTATGATCATAAATAGGCAACCATGAGTTCCAAGCCTGCGCCACAGATAGAGGGCAGCAAACGCGTGAAGCGTTCGGACCAGGTGGTCAGCGATATCAAGCGCTGGATCGTGCAGACGCACCAGAAGGTCGGAAACAAGCTGCCGCAGGAAGCGGCCCTGATCGAACAGATGGGCGTGGCGCGCGGCACGGTGCGCGAGGCGCTTGCCTCGTTGCAAGCGCAGGGGCTGGTCAAGGTCAGTACGGGGCCGAACGGCGGCGCCACGCTGACGCAGCCGCCGTATGAGCGATGCCTGGAGGCGGTTTCCAACTTCCTGTACTTCCAGTCCGTCGACATTGTCACGCTCTATGCGCTGCGCCGCGCGGTGGAACCGGAACTGGCCGCCAACGCCGCCTTGCGCCTGACCGATGCCGACATCGACGATCTCGAAGCCCTGGTCGGATTGAGCCACCCGGAACATGGCGGCAGCGCGGACTGGAACGAGCGGCGCGAGGCCGACCTGCTGTTTCACGATCGCCTCGCCGACGCCTGCAGCAGTCCGATGCTGGTGCTGTTCTGCCGCCTGCTCAATGACATCATCCGCCGTGTCATCGTGGTACGAAACGCGCAAGACGATTTCGGCGACTTCGATGAAGAGATCTTCCACAGCCACAGCGCGCTGATCGAAGCCTTCCGGTCGCGCGACCCGGAACGTGCGCGTGCCCTGATGCAAGAGCACATGGCGCATGCGGAAGCGCTGGCCCTGGAAGCCGAATCCCGGGTGGATCGCGGGAGCTTGCTGATGAGCCCGGGCGACTGATTCCCTGACGCGCCAGCGTCCCCCCCTTTTTCTGCACACCCAACCGCCAGCGTCGCAGCCGACACGGCGGGCGGGATTCCTATTGCCTGAATCCTGGGAGCCCTGACGTGAAACCTGTTGAATCGCTTTGGCGCTGGAGCGCTGTCGATGTTGCCGATGCCGTGCGGCGGCGCGAGATCTCCTGCCGCGAGGTCACGTCCAGCGTGCTGGAGCGCATCGAAGCCCTTAACCCAAGACTAAACGCGCTGCCGGAAGTGCTGGCGGAAGAGGCGCTGGCCAGTGCCGATGCCGCTGACCGAAAGGTGGCCGAGGGCGCCGAACTGGGGCCGCTCCATGGCGTGCCAGTCACGATCAAGATCAATGTCGACCAGGCCGGCCATGCCACCACCAATGGCGTGATTCCGCTGAAGCACAACGTCGCGCGCGAGGACGCACCCGTGGTGGCGAACTGGCGCAGTGCCGGGGCCATCATCGTCGGGCGCAGCAATACGGCAACCTATTCATCGCGGTGGTTTACGGAAAACGGCCTGCATGGGCGCACGCTGAACCCGTGGAATGCGGATATCACCCCGGGTGGCTCCAGCGGCGGGGCCGCGTCCGCCGTCGCCGCCGGCATGGGGGCGCTGGCGCATGGCAATGACATCGGCGGCTCGATTCGCTATCCGGCCTATGCCTGCGGCGTGCACGGTCTGCGGCCAACGGCAGGGCGGGTGCCGGCGTACAACCCGTCGGCCACCGCCGAGCGCAGCATCACGCCACAACTGATGTCCGTGCAGGGCCCGCTTGCGCGCAGCATTGCCGACCTGCGGCTTGGCTACCACGCCATGGCCCGATACGACGCGCGCGACCCGGCCTGGGTGCCGGTGCCGCTGGAATTGCCGCTCCCACAAGGGCCGATCCGCGTGGCGTTGTTCAGCCGCTGTCCGGGCATTCCCATCGATCCCGCGGTCAGCGCAGCGCTGGACCGTGCCGCGCACTGGCTGCAGCAAGCGGGCTACGCCGTCGAGGAAGCCCGCCTGCCCGACTTCCTGGAAGCGGCGGCGCTGTGGCGCACGCTTACGGTCGACGACAGCCGCCGCAACATCATCGCAGGTGTGGACCAGCATGGCGATGAAGCGATGCGGCAAAGCCAGCGCAATATGCTGGACGGGATGCAGCAAACCGATCGCGATGGCTTTCTCGATGCGCTGGCACGGCGCCAGGCGATCGCCCGAAACTGGTCGATGTTCATGCAAACGTATCCGCTGGTGTTGATGCCGGTGTCGTGGCAGCGCCCCAGCGTGCAGGACGCGGATATCCGCACGCCCGAAGAAAGCCGGGCCTTGCTCGACGCCCAGAGCCCACTGCTGGCAACGGCGATGCTGGGCATGCCGGGACTGTCCGTGCCGACAGGCATGGCCGGTGGCGTGCCCGTCGGCGTGCAGCTGATGGCATGGCGCTACCGGGAGGACCTGTTGCTGCACGCCGGCGAGATAGTGGAAGACGCGGCGCGCTTTACCCCTTTCACCGACGTGCAACCCGGCATCTAGACCCAGGAGCTTGCCATGAACGATCGCAGTCGTGCTTACGCCCCACAGCTTTCCCGCCGCGCCATGCTGGCGGCCACCGCTGCAGCATTTTGCACCGGTGGCTTGCTTTCCAGGGCTGCATGGGGGCAGACCGTATCGCGCATCATCGTGCCGTTTCCGCCGGGCGGGCCGGCCGACTACATGGGCCGCCTGCTGTCCGAGAAGCTGAGAGAAGCCATGGGCCGTACTGTCATCGTTGAAAGCCGGCCCGGTGCCGGCACGCGCGTGGCGGCGGAATTCCTGAAGAACGCGCCCGCCGACGGCAACACCGTTCTGCTCGCACCGGTCGATCCGATGTTCATCGGGCCGCTGATCTACAGCAATATGCGTTTCAACCCCGCCACCGATTTCACGGCGATCACCGATGTGACCGGCGTCCAGTTCGGCATAGCGGTCAGCGCCAGCTCTTCGATCAGGACGCTGGCGGACTTCGTCAAGGCCGCCCGGGCCAGACCGGCCGAGTATGCGATCGGCATCAGCACGGTCGGCACGCTGCTGCACTTCCTTGCCGTCGAGTTTGTCAGTCAGTCCCGCACCGGCAGCACGCTGGTGCCATATCGCGGTGGCGCGGCGATGGCGACGGAAATGATGGGCAACCAGATCGCGGCAGGCATGGACGCCATCACCACCTTTACCGAACTGCATCGCGGCGGCAAGCTGCGCGTGCTAGCCGTGGCAGGCGAAAAGCGTGCCGATGCCTTGCCCGATGTGCCGACCTTTGCGGAATCCGGCTTTCCCAACCTCGTGACCTCGTCGCGCTACCTGCTCTATGTCCGCGCCGGCACGCCGCCCGAGGTGGCGACGCAGTGGTATCAGGCCGTGCGCAAGGTCCTAGCAATGCCGGACGTGCGCGACAAGCTGGCGCGCGCCGGCTATGACATCCTGCCCGGCGGCACCACGGAAGAAGTCGCCAGGTATGCCGGCGCACTGTCCGCACGCTGGACGCCGGTGATCAAGGCGTCTGGCTTCAAGGGGGATTGATCGGCGCGCACGGCATGTGGCAGGCAGCAGGCGCAGCCGCAGCCGCTCAGGCAGCCGCTCAGGCAGCCGCTCAGGCAGCCGAGCTGGCTGCCCGGTCTTGCCCTGACAGCGCACGCCGGACCGCTTGCCCCCGCGGCAGCGGTGCCACGGCGCCGTAGCCCGTGGTGGCCAGCGCCGCCGCCACGCCGGCCCATCGCGCGGCGGACACAGGGTCATCGCCGGCCACCAGACGCGCGAGATAAGTCCCGTCGAAGCAATCGCCTGCACCGGTGGCATCGACCGCGTCGACGCGGTACGGCGCCACGACGGTCAGCTGCACGCCGTCGGATACCAGGCAGCCCTGTTTGCCCAGCTTTAGCACCACCTGCCGTGCGCCCATCCGGTGGCACCACGCCACGATGCCGGCGGGATCGTCGATGCCTGCAAGCAGACGCACGTCGTCAAGGCTTGGCAGGAACAGGTCGCACAGGGGAAGAGTGGCGACGATCACTTCCCGGGCGCGCTCCAGGGTCCAGAGCGCCAGCCGCAGGTTGGGGTCGTAGGACACCTTGGTGCCAGCCTGGCGCGCAATGCGGACGGCCTCGCGCACGGTACGCGCGGCGGAGTTGCTGATGGCCTGGCTGATTCCCGAGACATGGAACCACGTGGCCCTTTCAATCATTGCGACCGGCAGGTCCGAGGGCTGCAGCCGGCTCGCGGCGGAACCCGCGCGCCGATAGGTGAAGGCGTGGCCTTCAGGCCCGTGATGGACGAAGTAGAGGCCGGTAGGTGCCGAAGCGTCGATGACGACGGCGCTGGTGTCGACGCGCTCGGTGCGCAACAGGTACAGGCACATGCGGCCGAATTCATCGTCGCCCAGCCTGGTCAGGTAGGCGCACCGCGCCCCCTGGCGTGCCGCGGCGATGATGGCGTTGGAGGTATCGCCGCCAAAGCCCTGCACATAGGTGCGCGAATCGCGCGGGCCGGCGTGATTGAACTCGACCATGGGCTCGCCGAGCGCGACGATGTCGAAGGTCGCCCGCATCTCAGGCGTCCTCGCCCAGGTCGAGCAGCACCTTGCAGCAGGCACGCGGGTGGCTTTCGGCGAGGTCGAAGGCGCCGGCCACGTCGCGGAAGTTGATCTGGTGTGTGACGATCCGGCCCGGATCTACCAACCCCCGCGTGATCCAGTCGATCACCGTGGGAAACATCGCGCAGTTCAGGCGCGAGGCGTACAAGGTCAGTTCCTTGCTGGTCAGCGCCTGCTGCGGCACGGCCGACGGCGTGGCGGAAAACCCAAGCACGCCGATGCGGCCCGCCGGCGCGACCAGGGCCACGGCTTCCTCGAGGATGGCGGGATGGCAGACCGCGTCGTAGATCAGTGTCGGCCCCCCCGCCACGCCGCGCAGTTCGAGGGCGCGGGCAAGCGGCTCGCGCGCGGTGTTAATGATTTCGTCCTCTTCCGCGCCGCAGCCGCGCGCCAGGGCCAGCCGTTCATCGACATGGTCGGTGATGAAGGTGCGGACGCCATATACGCGCTTCAACACCTGCAGCAGGTTAAGGCCGACCGGCCCGGCACCGTAGATCAGCGCTACGTCGGAGGGCAGCACGCCGGTGCGGTGGGTGGCGTTGGCCGCCACGGCAAACGGCTCGATCACCGCGGCACTGGCGGTGGGCATGCTGTCGGGTACCGTGTAGGCGTTACGTGCCGGCACGCATGCGAACTGGCTGAAGCCGCCATCGCGGTGCACGCCGATCACCTGGAGCCGCTGGCAGACATTGTGCCGGCCGATGCGGCAGGCATGGCACTGGCCGCAACTGACCACCGGATCCACCACCACCCGCTCGCCGATGCGGTTGTTGCCGACGCCAGCGCCGACCGCATCGATATGACCGACGAACTCATGACCGATCACGCGCGGATACGTCGCGAACGGATTCTTGCCATGGAAGATGTGCAGGTCCGAACCGCAGATGCCGGCGAGGCGGACGCGCACGCGCACCTCGCCTTCGGCAGGGCATGGGTTGGGCCGCTCGCGCACGGCCATGCGATGCGGTTGCTCGACGACGATGCTCAACATGCTCGCTCCTTGTTCCGGTCAACTGATGCGGCGACTACCAGTTCCACATCGCACCGTCGCGCAGCCGCGCCACCGGCAGGTAGGCGCGCTCGTACGGATAGCGGGCCGCCAGCGCCTCGTCGATATCGACGCCAAGGCCGGGCACGTCGTCCATCACCAGGTAGCCGTCCTCCAGCCGGTAGCTGTGCGGAAACACCTCGTCGATCAGCGCGCCGTGCGGCATCAGTTCCTGGATGCCGAAGTTCGGCGCCCACAGCCCGAAGTTGACCGCCGCCGCCAGGCATACCGGTGACAAGTCGGTGGCGCCGTGGAAGCCGGTGCGCACCTGGTGGATTGCGGCGAAGTCCGCGATGCGGCGCACATGCGTGATGCCGCCGGCGTGGACGATGGTGGTGCGGATGTAGTCGATCAGCTGATGGCTGATCAGCTCCTTGCAGTCCCACAGGGAATTGAAGATTTCGCCGGCCGCCAGCGGCGTGGTGGTGTGCTGGCGGATCAGCCGGAATGCCTCCTGGTTTTCCGCTGGCGTTGGATCTTCCAGCCAGAACAGGCTGAAAGGCTCCAGCGCCTTGCCGAGGCTGGCCGCTTCGATCGGCGTCAGACGGTGGTGCGCATCGTGCAGCAGATGCGGGCCGAAGCCGACGGCCTCGCGCACCTTGCGAAACAGTTCGGGCGTGTGGCGCAGGTACAGCGAGGTGTCCCAGGGTTCCTCCGGCGGCAGGCCCTTCTGCGCCGGTTCATAGTGGCCGGGTTGGGTGCCGACGCCATACACCTTGGACAAGCCCGGCACGCCCGACTGCACGCGAATCGCCTTGTAGCCCTGTTCGATATGGCGGTGCACCGCGTCGATAGCCTCGGCGTGGTCGCGCCCGGTGGCGTGGCCGTACACCATCAAGCCATGGCGGCTGCGCCCGCCCAGCAACTGGTACACCGGCATGCCGGCCACCTTGCCCAGGATGTCCCACAGCGCCATGTCGATGGCCGCGATGGCGGTCATCGTGACCGGACCGCGCCGCCAGTAAGCGCCGCGGTAGAGGTACTGCCAGATGTCCTCGATCCTGCGCGGATCGCGGCCGATCAGGCACGGAATCACATGCTCGTCCAGGTACGCCCGTACTGCCAGCTCGCGGCCGTTGAGCGTGGCGTCGCCCAGTCCGTACACGCCTGCATCGGTGACCACCTTGACCGTAACGAAGTTGCGCCCCGGGCAGGTGACGATGGTCTTTATCTGTTCGATTTTCAAAGGGTGTCTCCGGCCGGATCGTCGTTGTCTTAGCCCGACGGCGCCGCCTGTTTGCGTAACGCCAGCATCGGTGTGGATGCGGCCAGAGTACTGCGGGCCGAATGCGGCGGAGTACGGCCGATTCCGCAATCAAATGCAGCCCTTGCCGTAGTGAATCGCGAAAGCACCGCACGTTGGACACCACGGCTGCGTGCAAACTTCCTCGCATCGAAGACAACGCCGGATGCACGCACGATGCTGCTGACAACTGACTTGCCGAGGTACCGCCGATGAGGCTCACGCAACGCAACTGTTGCCGCGCCAACCCTGAAGTGCAACAGCCCGGCTACGATCGCAGCGGCTTGTCGCGCGGCGTGCTGCATGTGGGCCTCGGTGCGTTCCATCGCGCGCACCAGGCGCTGTACACCGAGGCCGCGATCCGCGCCGGGGACCGCCGCTGGGGCATTGTCGGCGTCAGCCTGCGCGAGCCCCGCACACCGCGCACGCTGGCGGCACAGGACTTCCTGTATTCGGTGACCGAGTGCGAAGGCGCGGCGGTCACGACGCGCATCGTCGGCGCCGTGGTGCAGGCGTGGTATGCCCCGCATGCGCTGGAGGAGGTGCTCGGCGCGCTGGCTGATCCCGGCATCGCCGTGGTGACCTGCACCGTGACAGAAAAGGGCTACTGCCAGCATCCGTCCAGCGCCGGCCTGGACACGCAACACCCCGATATTCGACACGACCTGGCGCATCCCAACGCGCCCAGAAGCACGCTCGGCGTACTGGCTGCCGGACTGCGCCGTCGGCCCGCCGGGGCGCCGCTGAGCATCGTCTGCTGCGACAACATGCCAACCAACGGCGACACGCTGCGCAAGCTGCTGGCGCAGTACGCAGAGCTGACGCAGCCCGCGCTGGCCCGCCGCGTGCGCGACGACGTGGCGTTGCCCAACACCATGGTGGACCGCATCGTGCCCGCCGCCACGCCGGCATCTCGCCGCGACGCGCAGCGCCGCCTGGGTTTGCGCGACGAGGCCGCGATCGTCTGCGAAGCCTTCACGCAGTGGGTGATCGAGGATAGCTTTGCCGGGCCCAGGCCGGCATGGGAGGCGGGCGGCGCGCTGATGACCGGCGATGTCCGGCCGTTCCAGGCGATGAAGCTGCAGCTGCTCAACGGCACGCATTCCGCCATCGCCTATGCCGGGCAACTGCGCGGGTTGCCGACCGTTGCCGAGGCCGTGGACGATCCGCTGGTCGGCGCCTTCACCCGCGGTGTGATGGCTGACCTGCGCGCCACCGTACAAGCGCCGCCGGGGTATGACGTCGCCGCTTACAGCGAGGCCTTGCTGCAGCGCTTGCGCAATGCCGCGCTCGACCATCGCACCGCGCAGATTGCGGCCGACGGCACGCAGAAGGTGCCGATGCGCTGGCTGCCCGCCTTGCGCGCCAGCGCCGGCATCGAGCGGCCGTGGCTGGAACGCGCGCTCTCCGCCTGGCTGCATTGCCTGCGCAGTGGACGCAGCGATAGCGGCCAGGCGCTTGCGTTCGACGACCCGGGTGCGCCTGCGCTGGCAGCGTGCCTGCGGGGCGCGCACAGCGATGCCGACGCCGTTGGCAGGGCGCTCGCGCACACGCCAGTATTTGGCAGCGAGCCGTGGCCGGCGCCGCTTGCGGACCGCCTGGCATCGCATCTGTCGGTTCTGCGCCTTGGCGGCGCCGCCGCACTGCTGTCGTCCTGAACCATCCCCACCCGACAACAAGGAGACCACCGCACCATGGCTGTTCCGCTAACCCGCCGCCGCTTTGGCGCGCTTGCCGCCGGCACGCTGGCAATGACACTGCCGGCCGCACATGTACTGGCGCAGGCCGCCCCCATCCGCCTCAAGTACGGTACCGCCTTTCCCGCCGACCATCCGGGCACGCTGCGGATCCAGCAGGCGGCGGTGGCGATCCGCCAGGACACCGGCGGCAAGGTCGACCTGCAGGTCTATCCCAACAGCCAGCTGGGCAGCGAGCCCGACATGATCGCGCAGGTGCGAACCGGTGCAATGGATTTCATGTCGACGGCCGGCACCAACCTGCAGACCCTGGTGCCGACCGCCGGCATCAACGGCGTGGCCTTTGCCTTCAAGGACTACGCCACGGTCTGGGCCGCGATGGACGGCGACGTCGGCGCCTATGTGCGTGCTGCCCTGGGCAAGGTGAATCTGCACGTCTTCGACAAATGCCTGGACAACGGTTATCGCAACATCACCTCGGCAAGCCGGCCGATCAACTCGCCGGCGGACCTGAAGGGCTTCAAGGTGCGCGTGCCGGGCATCCCGCTGTGGATTTCGATGTTCAAGGCACTCGGCGCGTCGCCCACGGCCATCCCGTTCGGCGAGCTCTATTCGGCGCTGCAGACCCGTGTCGTCGACGGACAGGAGAATCCGCTGGCGCTGATCCGCAGCGCCAAGCTCTATGAAGTGCAGAAGTTCTGCGCGCTCACCGGACACACCTGGGATGGTCACTTCATCTTCGGCAACGCGAAGAAATTTCGGGCGCTGCCGGCGGAAGTGCAGACCGCCATCACGACACACTTCACCGCGGCGGCGCTGAAGCAGCGCGAGGACATCGCGCGGCTGAATACCGATGCGCAAGCCGAGCTGAGCCGCCTCGGCATCGTCTTCAACCAGCCCGATCCCGCGCCGTTCCGTGCCTTGCTGCAAGGCGCCGGCTTCTATGCCGAATGGAAGAAGAAGTACGGCGACGAAGCGTGGTCCCGGCTGGAGAAATACGCGGGCCGTCTCGCATGACGGCTGGCACTAACGATAAAGAAGGAAAGGAGACATCGATGGAGCACACCGCTGAAGCCATTGCGCCGGCGCCATTGGCGCGGTCAACGCCGTCAGCCGCCGCGGCGTGCTGGCGCCGCCTGATGGCCTGCGTGGTGGAGGTGCCGGCTGCGCTGATCGTGCTGGCAGAGATCCTGTTGCTGGGCGGCGGCGCGTTCGCGCGCTACGCCCTGCACCAGCCGGTGCCCTGGACGGATGAACTGGCCAGCATCCTGTTCCTGTGGCTGGCAATGCTCGGCGCCATCATCGCGCTGGACCGCGGCTCGCACATGCAGCTGACCACCTTTATCAAGGCCCTGCCGCCGGCCAGGCGCGCCTGGGTGGATGCGCTCGGCATGTGGCTCGTGGTGGCATTCCTGTCGCTGTTGCTGCGGCCGGCGTGGGAGCATCTGACCGAGCACCTCGAGGTGTCGACGCCGACGCTGGAGATCAGTGAAGGCTACCGCGCCGCCGCGGTGCTGGCCGGCGTCGTGCTGATGCTGGTGGCGGCAATCTTGCGCCTGCTTGCGGCGCACTGGAAGCCGGTGGCGACGACCGGCCTGATGGTGGCATTGTGCGGCGGCCTGCTGTGGCTGCTGTCGCCCACCCTGATGACGCTGGGCAATATCAACCTGGTGATCTTCTTCCTGCTGATGCTGGTCGCATGCGTCGCAATCGGCGTACCGATCGCCTTCGCCTTCGGCCTGGCCACGCTGTGCTACCTGTCGCTGTCGACCGCCACGCCGCTGTCCATCATTCCGAACCGCATGCAGGAGGGCATGTCGCACCTGATCCTGCTGGCGGTGCCGCTCTTTGTCTTCCTGGGCGCGCTGATCGAGATGACCGGCCTGGCGCGCGCGATGATCCACTTCCTGGTCAGCCTGATCGGCCATCTACGCGGTGGCTTGCAGTATGTGCTGCTCGGCGCGATGTATATCGTCTCCGGGATCTCCGGCGCAAAGGCCGCCGACATGGCCGCCGTGGCGCCAAGCCTGTTTCCCGAAATGAAGCGGCGCGGTGCCAAGGACGGCGACCTGATCGGGCTGCTGTCGGCCTCGGGCGCGATGTCCGAAACCATCCCGCCCAGCATCGTGCTGATCACGGTTGGGTCGGTAACGGGGGTGTCGATCACCTCGCTGTTCATCGGTGGCCTGATGCCAGCGGCGGTGGGGTTGGTGATGATGTCCCTAGTGGTCTGGTTCCAGACCCGCAAGGAAGACATGAGCCGTGTACCGCGGCCGTCGCGCCCGGCGATCGTGAAGGCGCTGCTGGTTGCGCTGCCGGCGCTGGCGCTGCCCGTCATCATTCGCACGGCCGTGGTGGAGGGCGTGGCCACTGCCACCGAGGTATCCACCATCGGCATCTTCTATGCGGTGGTGGCAGGGGTCATGGTGTACCGCCAGTTCAACTGGCGCCGGATTTACCCGATGCTGTTGGACACGGCGACACTGTCGGGGGCGATCCTGCTGATCGTGGGCTGTGCCACCGCAATGGCCTGGGCGCTGACCCAGTCCGGCTTCGCGCAAGACCTGGTGGAAATTCTGTCGGCCGTTCCCGGCGGCAAGACCGGCTTCCTGCTGGTGTCGGCGCTGGCGTTCGTGATCCTGGGCAGCCTGCTCGAAGGCATCCCCGCCATCGTGCTGTTCGGGCCCTTGCTGTTCCCGATTGCGAAGCTGGTCGGCGTGCATGAGGTGCATTACGCCATGGTGGTGATCTTTGCGATGGGGCTGGGGTTGTTCGCGCCGCCGTTCGGCGTGGGGTTCTATGCTGCCTGTGCGATCGGGCGCGTGTCGCCGGACGTGGCGATGCCAAAGGTGTGGCCGCATATGGCGGCGCTGTTTGTGGCGCTGGTTTTGTTGACGTTGGTGCCTTGGTTTTCGATTGGGTTTTTGTAATTGCGCTTTACTTGGCTGGGCACTCAGGGGGCGGGCCTTAGCGCCCCGCAGGGGGCATCGGTGAGCGCGCCGCTGTAGCGGAGGAGCACATAGAATTCTTCCCTCCCGCTTGCGGGAGAGGGGCGGGGGAGAGGGCCGGCGCATCAACGAAGTCACCAACCTAACAGACATAGAAGATGTACCACTACACAGACAGCGGCCTCAAGAACGTATGGCTGGCCAATGGATATGAAATCCTAAGGACGCCCTACGGTAAAGGTGTGGCCATCAGAGATCTTGACGGCCTTTTCGTTGCCATCTGTATCGCTCTGGCGAAGAGGCCATCTCCGCTCACTGGTTCGGAATTCCGCTATGTCCGCAGCGTTGGCTTGATGGAATCGCAAGCTGGTTTGGCAAAACTGCTGGGAAGCAATGAAGAGCTCGTCACCCGTTGGGAAGCGAGCGGAAAGGTGCCAAGCTGGGCCGACAAACTGGTGCGTCTGATTTACCTGACGAGTGCAGAAGGCAATGTGTCGAATGCCACGGTCATTGAACGCATCAAGGTAACCAAGAGCGCAGAGAAGCAAAGGATCGTCCTGCGTAGAGCGAGGTCGAGCTGGGCAGCCAAGACGGAATCACAATGCGGTGACGCTGGCTTTGCGGCATAGGGAGGCGCGGTCTTACGCTTCGCGGTGCTCGGCGTGATAGGACCCTTCGCACGATTCACTTTGTTGATGCTCTGGCCCTCACCCCCGCCCCTCTCCCGCAAGCCGGGAGAGGGGGGAACAAGCGAGAGAAGGCGCGCTTAACCGCAATGCCAACCATTCGTGCCGGCAAGCGGTCTGTATCAAGAGGCCGGCAGATCGTCCTCCAGCACTCGCTCCAACTGCGCCCTCACCAATCCCAACAGGCAAAACGCCGCAAAGCCACCTTCCCACCATTCACTCTGCTGCTCCAGCAAGGCAAGTACCCCATCAATGCCTGCTGCCACCGCCAAGAGACTGTACCGCGCCGTAGATAGATCGATTTCCGACATAGGACCTCCAATCGTTGCATGAAGGTCCGCCGCGCGACGCTAGGGGAGGGCGGCGGGCCTGACGACGAGGGTGGAAACCGGTGTCACAACCATTGCCCGGTCAGCCTTGCGGCTGCCTCGTCCGGCCCGCCATGGATGGCTTGCACGTATAGGCGAGAACGGTCGTCATGGACGACCGTTCGGTTGAGACATCGAGTTTCCACACTCGGTCACCGTTGTTCGATGACAGCCCCAGTCTCTCGCGCCACGGCACGCGGCGCGATAAGACAGTTCGCATTCCGATACGGACGCCGCATGCTGCCCGAGCCTCGCCCGTCAGCAAATAGCCGAATGCCTAAGAGTGCATCCGAAGCGAAAGCTCGTCCCGTTGAAGGGAAAAACTCCGGGGTATTTGATCGAGATGAAGGTCGCGCTTCGAATCGGCATTTCTCCGTTGATTTCCGTTAGACGCAGGCGCACAAATAGCCGATTCCTATGCGCGAGATCGACATGGCACGTCTGAACAACAAGGCGGTTTGACGCATCGGTAAATGGATCCTGCACGCCTCTACCAACATCTCCTTTCCTCTACCCATCGCCTGTATGCCGTGGAGGGTGATGGCGCACTGGGCGAATTGGCCGTCGAAGCCTGGATCGGCCGCGAGGCCATCTCGGCGCTGTTCGAATGGCGCATCGTTACGGTCAGCGCCAATGCCGAGATCGCGCTGGACGGTTTGATGGGGCAGCGCGTCACGTTGCTGACCACGCTCGCCGGCGGTGGCCAGTCACGCCGCACCGGCTTGATCCGGCAGGCCGAGAAGCTTGGTGCCGACGGCAGCCTGGCGCGCTATCGCCTGACCGTGATCCCTTGGCTGTGGCTGACCACGCAGCAGCGCCACAGTCAGGTGTTTCTCGAAGCGTTTGCAGTCTTTGGCACGGCGATGGCCTTCTCGCTCGTGAGCACCAGTGTGTGGGCGGAGGGAACGAGAGGTGACGGACTCATACCTAAAGGGGTGCAACGATACGTCCTTCCAATGAAAGCCTGTGCGTTGGAATTTGTCGCCAAGGCGGGAGGAACTGCCCGAGTAACACCATCGGACGATTCGTGAGGTACCTTTAGACATGGAAGCTACTTTCCAAAAGAGAACGAGAAAGAGCTATCAATGCTTGTCAGTTGCCAGCCCGGGACGGCAAAAAATCTTTGTCCGGAACTGATGAGCCAACGCCGTGAGTCTGACCCGATGATGATCCGGGATACTCAGCAGCGTGACCTCACCAGCCTCAACCCGCGGTATTACTCCGATGCCGCCATCGCTACTGCAACTGCTGTAGCGACACCGCGGAGCCGTGACCTCCATTTTTGTCTAGGTGATGAAACGCGTACGATCGTGACGATGAATGGCGGGATCGTCGTTGGATTCGACCCGCGCGAGATCACAGAGACGCGCGGCAAGCCAATCTTGAAACGATCGGAGCGCGCGTTGCCCGACGTCCTAGCCATCATCCGATCGATGCGGTTCGTACCTGATCCGGCACCCAGACAAGACAGTCGGTAGGCCTTAATCCACAAGCGACACCAACGCCTCCCGCGCCTCCCGCCTCAGCTTCTCCAAATCCAGCCCCACCACCGCCCCATCCCGCACCACCTGCCGTCCCCGCACCAGCACATCACGCACAGGCGTCGGCTCCCCAGCCGCGACCGGCGCGGTACCGATGTCATGGAACCCATGGAACCGCAATCCGCTGACGTCATAAATCGCCAGGTCCGCCGATTGCCCCGGCGCAAGCGTGCCGATACCGGGCAGCCCCAGAACCCGCGCGCCACCGGCAGTGCCCCAATGAATTACCTCCTCCACACGCGTTTGTGCGGCGCCGCCGAGGGCGCGATGCACCAGCCAGGCGAAGTTGGCCTCATGCACCATGCTGCCCGATTCATTGGACGCGACCCCATCGACGCCCAGTGAAATCGGCACGCCCGCATCCGCCATCGCCCGCACCGGCGCGATACCGCTGCCGAGCCGCGCATTGCTGACAGGGCAGTGCGCCATGCCGGTGTTGGTCACGGCCAGCATGCGGATTTCTTCCGGGTTGACGGTGACGAGGTGCGCGAACCAGACGTCGGGTCCCAGCCAGTCGTGGTCGGCGACGAACTGGACCGGCGTGCACTGGTATTTCTCGCGGCAGAACCTGACGTAGTTGTCGGTCTCGGACAGGTGCGAATGCAGGCGCAGGTCCATGCCGCGGCCAAAGGCGGCGAGTTCGCGCAGCAGGGCGGGCGGCAGCGAGAAGGTCGGTGTGGTCGGGGCCACCACCACGCGGCGCAGGCCGTCGGCGGCGGGGTCGTGGTAGCGTGATTTCAGCCGTTCGATATCGGCCAGCATTTCGTCCAGCGTCTCGGGCACCAGCGCGGTGGCGCGCATGCCGGGATGATCGGAGGCGGATTGGATCGCGCCGCCGCGGCACAGCACCAGGCGCATGCCGAGTTCTTCGGCCACCTCGAACAGCACGTCGCCGGTCTCCGCGCCGTGGCCGTGGTGATACAGGTAGTGGTGGTCGGCGCAAGTGGTGGTGCCGGACAGCAGCAGTTCCGCCATGCCCAGCAGCACTGCGGTGCGGAAGATTTCGGGGGTGAAGCGCGCGAGGCGCGGGTAGGCGACGGCCGCCAGCCATTGTTCCAGCCCGACGTTCATGCCGCTGGGCACGGCCTTGAGCAGGTTCTGGAACAGGTGATGGTGGGTGTTGACCCAGCCCGGGTAGACCACGCAGCCGCTGGCGTCGAGCACGGCTTCGCCGTCGTGGTGAGGCAGGGTGGCGCCGATCTCGGCGATGCGGCCGTCGCGGATGCGGATGTCGGCGGCGCCGGCACGTGCGGCAGTGCCGGCGCGGCCGGTCATCACGGCGGCGGCGTTGCGGATCAGCAGGGCGCCGGCCGGCGCGTTGGTAGCGTTGGTGGCGTTGGTGGCGTTGGTGTTGTGCACCATGTTGTCAGACCCCTTGGACGTTGTCGGCACTGGCGGGCAGCTCGTCGGCTTCACGGGCTGGCAGGCCGTTGAGAATCAGGTTGAGGACCACGGAAACCACGCAGGCGATGATCACGCTGCTATGGACGAAGGGCTGCAGGAAGCCGGGCAGCTTCTCCAGCATGCCGGGCAGCATCACCGGCATCATTGCGCAGCCCAGCGTGATGGAGACGATGGAGAGGTTGTTGGGATTGCGCTCGTACTCCACCTCGCCCAGCGTCTTGATGCCGGCGGCGACGACCACGCCGAACATCACCATGGTGGCCCCGCCCAGCGCCGCGGCCGGAATCGATGCAAACAGCGCGCCGATCTTGGGCACCAGCGCCACCGCGCACAGCATCGCGCCGCAGGTGGCGACAACCCAGCGGCTGCGCACGCCGGTGACGATCACCAGCCCCACGTTCTCCATGAAGGCGATGTACGGGAACGCCGCGAACATGCCGCCGATGGCGCTGGCCAGGCCGTTGGCGCGCAGGCCGCGGGTGGCGTCGCGCTCGGTCAGCGGGCGCTTGACGATGTCGCCGACGGCAACGAACAGGCCCATCGACTCGACCATCTGCACCACCATCACGATCACCATGGTGGTGATGGCGCCGATGTTGAAGGTGGGCATGCCGAACGCGAACGGCGTCACCATGGTGAACCACGGCGCGCGCGCGACTTCATCGAAGCTGCCCATGCCCAGCATCCACGCTACCGCGCCGCCGGCCAGCAGGCCGATCACCACCGACAGGTTGCGCACCAGTTCGCCGCCGTGCCGGTTGATCAGCAGGATCAGTGCCACCACGCCGAAGGCGACCAGGAAAAAGATGGGCGCGCCGAAATCCGGCGCGCCCCTTCCGCCTCCAAACCAGTGAAACGAAACCGGGAACAGCGACAGGCCGACCGCGGTGATGGTGCAGCCGCTCACCACCGGCGGGAAGAAGCGCTTGAGCTTGCCGATCACCGGCGCCAGCAACATCGCGATCACGCCGGCGGCGATGATGGCGCCGCAAACGCCGTTGAAGCCGAGCGTGGGATCGGTGCCGATGGCGATGACCGGGCCCACGGAACTGAACGCCACGCCCTGCATCAGCGGCAGGCGCACGCCGAACTTCCAGAAGCCCACGGTCTGCAGCAGCGTGGCGATGCCGGAGGTGAACAGCGCGGTGCTGATCAGCATGGTGGTCTGCGCCGGCGTCATCTTGAGCGCGCCGGCGACGATCATCGGCACCGCGATGGCACCGAGGTAGCTGACCAGCATGTGCTGAAAGCCGAGCGACGCCATGGCGCGTGCCGGCAGGATCTGGTCGACGGGGTGAACCGCTGCTTGCATGATGTGGTCTCCTGCCGCGTACTGGGGAAAAGTGCGCCATGCCGGCGGCGGCTGGCCCGGTCTGTGGTTGCCGGGCTCGGTCCGTCACGGTGCCATGCGCGGCGCATGGCCCACGCATGCCTTGCACAGTAGTGATGCGCCGCATGCCGTCATAGCGTTATTGCGAAGGCCGTGGCACGGGGCCGCAAGCGGGCTTACAAAATGCGCGCCGGGGGATCAGGGGTTTCCCTTGGGTTGCGCGAGGGCGGGGGTGGCCATAGGATGGATGCGCTGGTTTGCTCCCTCTTCCGCGTGGCGGGAGAGGGAAAAAGACGTCGGACGTTCGGGCGTCGGTCGTCGTGATCCCGTTCCCTTCCTTATTCGATGCCATGTCACCCACCGCCGCATGGTCTGCCGCAGCCTGCCGCTCGCCGTTCAGCCACGGGGACCTCGATCGCATCCAGTCGCTGTCCGGCCGCGTGTTCGGTCCCACGCGCCTGCGCGCGGCGCAGGACGATGCGGCGCTCGATGCGCGCATCGATACCAGCACTATCGGCCGGCTCACGCTGGTGACCATCGCCTACAACCAGGCGGTGCAGATCGAGCCGCAGCCGAACAAGGACGAGTTCGTGATCCAGACCGTGCTGGCCGGCGGCTGCCGCGTGGAAACGCCGCGTGGCGCGATGCTGATGCCCCCCGGGGCGACCTTTGTGTTCTCGCCCACCGTGCCGACCACGCTGTCGCTGGACCCGGGCTGCGAGCGCTTCAGCGTGGTGATCCGCCGCCAGCTGATCGAAGAGGCGTTCCGCCACCAGTTCAGCTTCGAGCCGCCAGCGCCGATCGAATTCGACATGCAGCCAGTGGCGGACGATGGCCGTGCCGAGCGCTGGCAGGCGCTGGTGGGCTACCTGCGCGCGGAAACCCGGGTGCGGCGCGAAGGCGGCGGCATGCCGGCGGTCGATGCCAGCATCGAGCGCATCGTGCTGTCGACGCTGCTGCTCGACCGCTTTGCCGCCGACGGCAATATGCTGCCGCGCCGCTTCGAAGCGGTGCTGCCTGACTACGTGCGCCACGCCATTGCCTATCTGCGCGCCAACCTGGACCAGCCGCTGACGCTGGAGCAGATCGCCGCGCATTGCGGCGTGTCGGCGCGCACGCTGCAGCTGGGCTTTCGCAAGAGCAAGGACACCACGCCGATGGAGTACCTGCGGCTGCTGCGCCTGCATGGCGCGCGCGCCGACCTGCAGCGCGCACGGCCCGAGAAGGGCATGGTCGGCGCGATCGCGCTGCGGCACGGCTTTAGCCACCTGAGCCTGTTCTCGCGCGAGTACCGGCGCGAGTTCGGCGAGCTGCCGTCGCAGACCTTGCGCACGGCAGCGCTGCAGCGGGACTGACGCCAAGCCAGTCCCGCTGCCGCCAGGGCAGTCAGGCCGCGTGCGCCACCGGCAGGCACACCTTCAGCAGCGTCTGCAGCCGCAGCTTGTCGAGATGGCGGCCGATGAACACGAACTTGCTTTGCGCCGGTTCCGTACCCCACGCCTCGGCGGGGTGCAGGTCCATCAGCCGGTGCACCGCCTGCAGCACGTAGCGGCGCTCATCGCCCTCCACCGCGACGATACCCTTCATGCGGAACACATCGTCGCCCTGTGCGGCCAGCAGTGCCTTCAGGCCATGCTCGAGGCGCTGGCGGTCGAACGGCTGGTCGAACACCAGCGAAACCGAGGTCACCGACGGATCGTGGCGGTGGCCGTGGCTGTCGTCATCGTGCGCGTGGTCGCAGTGCTCGTCGCATACGTGGTCGTGCTGCGCGTCGTGCCGATCGTGCGCGTGGCCGGCGTGCCCGTGCGCATCGTGCGCATCGCGCGCATCGTGATCGTCGTGCGCCTGCGCCTGGATCGTGCCCGGCGTGAATCCGCCGATGCCCAGGATCTTGCCCAGGTCCACCTGCGCGAAGTTGGAACGCAGGATCTGCGCGCCCTCGTTCAGGCGGTGGATCCGGGCTTCCAGCCGGTCGAGCTGCGCGGCGTCGGCCAGGTCGGTCTTGTTGAGGATCACCCGGTCGGCGGCGACGATCTGGTCGACGGCCTGGTTGTCGAAGCCGGTCAGCTGGGGGTCGTCGAGATGGCTTTCGATATGCACCGCGTCGACCAGCGTCAGGATGCCGTCGAGCGTGACCTGCCTGGCGACTTCGTTATCCATGAAGAAGGTGGCGGCCACCGGGGTCGGGTCGGCCAGGCCGCTGGTCTCGACCAGGATATGGTCGAAGCGCTCGGGGCGCTCCAGCAGCTTCTGCAGGATGCGCACCAGGTCCGTGCGCACATCGACCACGCAGCAGATGCAGCCGTTGGTCATCTGGTAGATCTCCTCGTCCGAGGTCATCACGAGGTCGGAGTCGACGTCGACCTCGCCGAATTCGTTCTCGATCACGGCGATGCGGTGGCCGTGCTTCTGCGTCAGGATGTGGTTGAGCAGCGTCGTCTTGCCCGAGCCGAGGAAGCCGGTAAGGATGGTGACCGGGACGGGCGGCTGTTGTGCGACGGCAGGTGCGTTCATGTTGTCTCCTGATTAGGGTGCTGCGTTCCCCGCGAGCGCGAGGCGGAAAGTCTCTTCAAGCGGTGGCGACGCTGGGGCGCAGGCCTTGCCAGCGCGCCACCAGTCCGTCGTGCGGCACGTCGAACAAGTCCAGCACGCGCCCCACGGTGTGGTCGACGATGTCGTCCACCGATTGCGGATGCGCGTAGAAGGCCGGCACCGGCGGCAGCACGATGGCGCCCATCTCGGTCACCGTGGTCATGTTGCGCAGGTGCACCAGATGGAAGGGGGTCTCGCGCGCCAGCAGCACCAGCCGGCGGCGCTCCTTGAGCATCACGTCGGCGGCGCGGGTGACGAGGTTGTCGGCCAGCCCGGTGGCGATGGCCGCCAGCGTGCGCATGGAGCAGGGCGCCACCACCATGCCGTCGCAGCGGAACGAGCCGCTGGCGATGGTGGCGCCGATATCGCGCACGTTGTGCGCCACGTCGGCCATGGCCTCGATCTGCGGGCGCTGCAGGCCCAGCTCATGATGCGCGGTCAGCAGGCCGGACGGCGAGCAGACCAGGTGGGTCTCCCAGCCGTCCAGCGCCGCCAGCGCCTGCAGCATGCGCACGCCGTACACCGCGCCGCTGGCGCCGGTGATGGCGACCACCAGGCGTTGCTTGCGGCTCATGCGCGCCCGCCTTCCCGCGCCGCCTTCTCCGCCAGCGCCTGCAGCACCTGCTCGGGCTTGATCGGATAATGGCGGAAGCGCACGCCGATGGCATCGAACACCGCGTTGGCAATCGCCGGCCCGATCGCGACGATCGGGTCCTCGCCGACGCCCTTGGCGCCGAACGGGCCGCCGGGATCCGGCGCGGCTTCTAGGATCACGGTGCGGATCTCGGGCATATCCATCGCCAGCGGCATCTTGTAGTCGACGAAGTTGGCGTTGAGCGAGCGGCCGGTGCGCATGTCGATCTGGTAGTCCTCGTAAAGCGTGTGGCCGATGCCCTGCTGGATGCCGCCTTCGATCTGGCCCGCGGCCGCGACCGGGTGGATGACCTTGCCGACGTCGTGCACCGGCACTACCTGGCGCACGGTGATGAATCCGGTCTCGGTATCGACCGCGACTTCGACAAAATGCGCGGCGAACGAATACGACTTGGTCGGGTGGTAGGTGGCAGTGCCCACCAGCTGCGCGGCGGGAATGCCCTTGCGCGGCATCACCGCCTCGCGCACCGTCAGCGTGGGGCCGTCGCGGTCGCGCACGGCGATGATGCCGTCGGCCAGCGTCAGGGCCTCGGGCTCGCACTCCATCAGCTTCGCGGCGCGCTCGAACAGTTGCCGCTTGATTTCGCCGGCCGCCATCTGCGCGGCCTTGCCGACCATGTAGGTGGTGTGGCTGGCAAAGGCGCCGATGTCCCAGGGCACCACGTCGGTGTCGCCGTGCACGACCGATACCGCCTCGAACGGCAACGTCAGTTCCTCGGCAACGATCTGCGCAAGCGCGGTATGCGCACCGGTACCAAGCCCGGCCGCGCCGGTCAGCAGCACCACGGTGCCGTCCTCGTTCATCTTGATGATCGCGTTGCCCTGCTCCTTGATGCCGGGATAGGCGCTGCTGCCGTGCATCTCGCAACCGAGGCCCCAGCCGGTGCGGACCGGGCCGGTGGTGTCGCGCGGGCGGCGGCGCAGCGCGGGCCAGTCGAGCAGTGCCATGCCTTGCTCGATGCAGGCCTCCAGGCCGTGCCCGATCAGCGGATGGTTCGACGGCGCGATATCGCCTTCGCGCACGGCATTCCTGAGCTTGAGTTCGGCGGGATCCATGCCCAGGTGCGCGGCGGCCTCGTCCATCTGCACGTCGAGCGCATAGTAGGTCTGCACCACCCCGTAGCCGCGAAAGGCGCCGGCGATGGGGCTGTTGGTGTAGACGCAGCGGCCTTCGAGCAGCACGTTGTTGCAGCGGTACAGCGATACCAGCGCGGCGGTGCCGACATTGGTCACGCCCGGGCCGTGCGAGCCGTAGGCGCCGGAATTGAACACCACCCTGGCCTGGCGCGCGGTGATGGTGCCGTCGTTGCGAAAGCCCTGCTTCAGCCAGATTTTTGCCGGATGGCGCGTGCGGCCGCCAAGGAAAGTCTCCTCGCGCGTGTATTCCATGCGCACCGGCCGGCGCGTCTCGCGCGCCAGCAGCGCGCACAGGAATTCATGCTGGAACAGGTCCTGCTTGGCGCCGAAGCCGCCGCCCATGTGGTCGACCAGCACGCGCACCTTGTGCAGCGGCAGCCCCAGCACCTTGGCCATGATGCCGCGCACCATGAAGGCGGTCTGGGTCGAGATCCACACCGTCAGGTTGCCGTTGCCGTCCCAGCTGCAGGTGAGCACGTTGGGCTCCATGTAGGCGGGGGTGGGGCGGCCGCCCTCGTAGACGCCTTCGAGGATGAAGTCGGCCTCGGCAAAGCCGGCTTCCACGTCGCCGCGCCTGACGATCACCGGCGGCAGCACCAGGTTGCCGCCGGGCTCGCGCTCATGGATGCGCGGTGCGTCGGAGCGCTCCGCGTCTTCGGTGGTGAAGACCGCGGGCAGCGTGTCGTACTCGACCTCGATCAGCTCGAGCGCGCGCTCGGCGATCTCTTCGCTGACCGCCGCCACCGCGGCTACGCCCTCGCCCCAGTAGCGCACCTTGTCGTCCAGGATGTACTGGTCGCAGGTCACCGACGCCGAGCGCGGATGCGGCGAGCCGGCATGCAGCACGCGCGGCACGTTCTCGTGCGTCAGCACGGCCTTGACCCCGGGCAACGCCAGCGCGCGCGAGGTGTCGATGCGGCGGATGCGGGCGTGGGCGACATTGCTGCGCTTGATCTTGCCGTACAGCAGGCCGGGGAAGGGCATGTCGGCAACGTATCTGGCGTTGCCGGTGACCTTGTCGAGCAGGTCGGTGCGCTTGACGCTGTGTCCGATCACGGCGTGGGTCATCATGCCTCCTCGCTGGCGCGGGTACGGTGTACGCACCCGGCGGGGTCCATGGCCGCGGCGGTCTGCTCGATGGCCTCGATGATCTTGGTGTAGCCGGTGCAGCGGCAGATATTGCCGGCAATGGCAAAGCGGATCTCGTCGCGCGTGGGATGCGGGTTCTCGTCCAGCAGCGCCTTGGCCATCACCACGAAGCCCGGCGTGCAGAAGCCGCACTGCGCGGCGCCGCAGCGCATGAACTGCTCCTGCAGCGGATGCACGGTGTCGGGCGCGGGCTGCACGCCTTCGATGGTGGTGATGTGGCAGCCGTGCGCCTCGGGCGCCAGCACCAGGCAGCTGTTCATCGGCCGGCCGTCGATGATGACGGTGCACGAGCCGCATTCGCCCACGTCGCAGCCCTTCTTGGTGCCGGTCAGGCCGGCGTCGTGGCGCAGGGCGTCGAGCAGCGTGCTGTGCGGTGCCACCGCCAGTTCGCGCGGCTCGCCGTTGATGACGAGTTCGATCATTTTTCGCATGATGCTCCGCGCAGGGCGGCCTCCAGGGCTTGTTCGAGGGCGCGGCGGGTCAGCACGCTGACCATCTGCCGCCGGTAGGCTTCGCTGGCGCGCACGTCGCTGATCGGACGGGCTTCATCCATGGCGGCGTGCGCGGCTTGCAGGATCAGGGCGTCGGTCACGCGCTGGCCGCGCAGCACGTGCTCGGCGCGCAGCGCGCGCACGGGCGTGGGGCCGACCGCCGCCAGCACGATCGCCGCATCGGCGCAGTGGCCGCCCTCCACCGTCAGCGATACCGCCACGCCGACCGTGGCCAGCTCCATCTGCACGCGGCGGCCATGCTTCAGGTAGACCTTGCCGGTGTTGGCGCGAGGCGCCGGCACGGTGATGCGGGTGACGATCTCGTCCGGCGCGATGGCGGTCTTGCCGACGCCGGTGACAAAGTCCTCGACGCGCAGCTCGCGCGAGCCGGACATGCCGTACAGGTGCACCGAGGCGCCGTCGGCGACCAGCGGCGCGATCGAATCCGCCGACGGCGACGCGCGGCAGACATTGCCGACCACGGTGGCGCGATGGCGCACCTGGATCGAGGCGAAATCCGTCACCGCCTTTGCCAGGCCGGCGTAATGGCGCTGCACGAAGCCGGAAGTCTCGACCGCGCGCGTGGTCACCAGCGCACCGATGCGCAGGCCGTTGACCGGATCGAAGGTCAGTACGTCCATGCCCGGGATTCTCTTGATGTTGATGACTTGCTCGGGCTTGCGCACGGACTCCTTGATCTGCACCAGCAGATCGGTGCCGCCGGCCAGCACGCTGGCCTTGCCGCCGCACCGGTGCAGCATGGCCGAGGCTTCGGCCAGCGTCGCCGGTTCGAAATACTCAAACGCTCTCATTGCTCCTCCTGGTCTGTGCCATCGGCGGCGGCTGCCGGTCCTGCCGGGGTCATGCGGGGCGCGCGCCGTCGAATCCATCATGGGCGGCCGGTCTTCATCGGTAAAGACCCGGAAACGGATTAATTGATCGTGTTACCCTCTGAATCAGACGCGCCAGCCGGACCCAGGCCACAGCAAGCGCGCACCCCGAACCTCCGGAGGTAGACAACGTGCCCAACCTCAGCAACATGAACGTGTCGCTGCGCCAGCTGCGCGCGTTCATCGCCGTGGCGCAGGAGCGCCACTTCACCCGCGCGGCAGAAAAGCTGGACCTGTCGCAGTCGTCGGTCAGCGCGCTGATCCACGAGCTGGAGGCCAACCTCGGCCTGAAGCTGTTCGACCGGCACACGCGCCAGCTGCATATCACGCAGGCGGGCGCGGAACTGCTGCCCCTGGTGAAGAAGGCCGTGGCCGATATCGACAGCGTGATCGAGAACTCCAGCGAGCTGCGCACGCTGGGACGCGGGCGCGTGTCGATCGCGGCATCGTCGATCCAGGCGGCGCTGATGCTGCCGCGCGTGATCCGCGAGTTCTGCGTCAGCCATCCGGGCGTGAAGGTGGAGCTGCACGATGTGTCCGAGCATGAAGTGACCAGGATGGTCAGTTCGGGCGAGGTCGACTTCGGCATCGGCACCATTCCCGCGGGCCAGCCCGACCTGAGCGCGCACCGGCTGCTGGACGACGCCTTCGTGATCGTGATGCCCGCGCACCATCCGCTGCGCCGGCGCAAGACGCTGCGCTGGGAGGATGTGGCCGGGCTGCCGGTGATCGGGCCGCACAAGGGCAACCCGATCCGCGACTGCCTCGATACCGCGCTGGCCGCGCGCGGCATCACGCTGCAGCGGGTGCACGAGGTGTTCCTGCCGCTGACCATGGTCGGCATGGTCGACGCCGGGCTGGGCATCGCCGTGATGAGCGCGGCAGTCACGCGTCTTACCGGCGCGCTGGGGCTGGCCACGGTGATGCCGACCGATCCGGTGATCCACCGCGAGATCTCGCTGCTGGGGCACGCGGACCGGTCGCTGTCGCCGCCGGCGCAGGCCTTCCGCGACCTGCTGATGCGCTACCGGGCCAGGCTGGCCGAGGCCAGCTGACTGCCGGCCAACTTCGTCATGCCGGTTCCTTGGCCAGGCCGTGGGGCTGGGGGGCCGGCGAACGCGCGTTGAACAGCAGGTTCAGCAGCACCGCGGCAAGCGTGCCCAGCAGGATGCCGTTCTGGCAGAACTTGGCCAGCAGCTCCGGCATCTGCGCGAAGAACTTGTCGGACACCAGCGGGATCATGCCCAGCGCCACGCTGACGGCGACGATGTAGGCGTTCTTCTTGTTGTCGACAAAGTCGACATGGCCGAGGATGCGTATGCCCGTGGCCGCCACCATGCCGAACATCACCAGCGCCGCGCCGCCCAGCACGTATTGCGGGATCGAGGCCGCGAAGAAGGCCAGCTTGGGCAGGCAGCCCAGCACGATCAGGATGCCGCCGGCGGTGGCGCAGACCCAGCGGCTGCGCACGCCGGTGACCTGCACCAGCCCCACGTTCTGCGCGTAGGAGGTGTAGGTGAAGGTGTTGAACACCGCCCCCACCAGCGCGCCGACACCGTCGGCACGCAGGCCGCGCGCCAGGTCTTCGGAGTCGACCGGGCGCCCGACGATCTCGCCCAGCGCCAGGAACTGCCCCACGCCTTCGATCATGATCACGATCATGACCACGCACAGCGTGACCGAGGTCATGGCGTCGAAGGTCGGCCAGCCGAAGTGGAAGGGCGTGATGAACTCGACCCAGTGCGCGCCGCGCAGGCCGTCAAAGCTGACCTTGCCCAGCGCCAGCGCGATGCCGAAGCCCACCGCAATGCCGATCAGCACCGCCACATTGCACAGGAAGCCGCGCGCGAACGCCACCAGCGCCAGCACCGTGCACAGCACCGCGGTGGCGATGGCAATGTTCACCGGCAGGCCGAAATTGGGATTGGGCACCGGGCCTGCCGCGGTATTGAGGGTGGGATTGCCGCCCGCCGCCCAGTTGATCCCCACCCGCATCAGCGAGATCCCGATCACCAGCACCACGGTGCCGGTCACCACTGGCGGGAACCAGCGCACCATCTTGCCGACATAAGGCGCGGCAAAGTAAGTGAAGACGCCCGCCACCATCACCGCGCCGAACACCGCCGGCAGCCCCAGCGACGGATTGGAGCCGGTGGCGATGATCGGCGCGATCGCGGTGAAGGTGACGCCCATCATCACCGGCAGGCGGATGCCGACCTTCCAGATGCCGATGCTCTGGATCATCGTCACCAGGCCGCAGCAGAACAGGTCGGCGGCGATCAGGAAGGCGACCTGGTCCTTGGGCAGCTTGAGGGCGCCGCCGATGATCATCGGCACCGCGATGGCGCCGGCATACATCACCAGCACATGCTGCAGGCCCAGGGCCAGCAGGCGCGGCGGGGGCAGGACCTCGTCGACGGGATGCACGGCGGCATTCCCTTGCGTAGGCAGGGTGGGGTTCATGCTGTCTCCTTTGGTCGGTATCACGCCGGTTGCGCATTGCGCTAACGTGTCGCCAAGGTGCCGGCGCTTCCTCTTGCGGGATGGTGCTGCCATCCTCTCGTGCGAAGCCCGCGCCTGTCCTGTCTTGTCAATCCAGCATGACAGCGGCGCAGGGAAGGTACAACGTTCGCGGCGGATTTATCGATCGGGTGAAACGATGAATCCGCCGTTTTCAGCGGGTTATCCCTGAGCCGCGCCTCACGGCACGTGGGATGCCGCACGCTCCAGCCGCGCCAGCAGCGCGGCCGCGCGCGCCATCGCGGCAGGATCGATGCGCGCGCGGATGCCGTCGAAGCCCGGCCCGCGCGTCGCATCCAGCCCCATGCGTGAAGTGGTGCCGACGCCGGACGCGGACGGATCGAGCGCGCTGCCGGGCAGGCCGTCCACCACCACCACGTCCAGGTGCGGCTGCAGGTGCGTGGCCATGGCCCACAGCACTTCCTCGTCGCGGGTGATGTCGACGTCCTCGTCCACCGCCACCACCGTCTTCAGGTACGGGTCCCAGCCGAGCAGGCCCAGCATCACCTGGCGGGCCTCGCCGGGGCGGCTCTGGCGCAGCGCCACGTAGGCGTGGAAATGCGTGCCGGAGCTGGGGTAGTGCACCGCGGTGACGCCGGGAAAGCGCTCGCGCAGCTTCTCCACCATCTCGGACTCGCGCGGGATCCGGCCCAGGTTCAGGTGCTCGGCCGAATTGCCGCCGACCACGTCGACCAGCCACGCGTCCGTGCGCCGCATCACGCTCTGCACGCGCAGCAGGTTGTTGGTCGAGCGGTCCGACGAGTAGCCGGTGAACTCGCCGAACGGGCCTTCGTCGACGCGGGCCTCGGGATCGATCACGCCTTCCAGCACGATCTCGGCATGCGCCGGCACCAGGATGCCGTGACGCGGCGTGCGTACCACTTCCAGCGGCGCGCCGAACAGGCCGCCGGCCACATGGCGCTCGTCCACGCCGAACGGCAGCCGCGCGGCGCCGGCCAGCATGAACAGCGGATGCGCCCCGATCACCATCGCCACCGGCAACGGGCGGCCCAGTTCGGCCGCGCGCTGCTGCATGCGCCACAGGTGGCCGCGCGAATGCAGGCTGGTGGCGATCTCGGTGGGCGAATGCAGCATCGAGCGGTGGTAGCTGGCGTTGCCGATGCCGCTGTCGGGATCTTCCGCGATCAGGATGGCGTTGGTGATATAGGGGCCGCGGTCGGTGGCGAAATGCCGGATCGCCGGAATCATGCGCAGGTCGATGTGTTGCGTCTCGACGTGGCCGGTGACGGCGCCGCTGTCCAGCACGCGCGGCGCCACCATGCGGCGGCTGCGGGCCTGGTATTCGGCATGGATGCCGGCGGGCGGCACGCCGCCAAGCATGCGCCCGACGCGCTCGCGCGAGGCAAACAGGTTGGTGGCCAGCGACGTGCCCAGGCCTTCGACATGGTCGAACAGCAGGGCCGGATGGCGGCCCTGCGCGGCCAGTGCCCACACCAGCGCGGTGGCGTCCTGGTCGGCGCCGACCGGCGCGCGGATGTGCAGCACGTCGTCGGGAAAGGCCTCGCGGTAGGCGGCCAGGAACTGGTGGAAGTCCTGCGAGGTATCGTGGAAAGGCTGGCGCGCCGGCGTCGCGGTGGCGAAGGGCGCTGAGGGTGAGTTCATGGATCGGCTCCTGGGGTCAGGGTGGGCCAGGGCGAAGGCTGCCCCGGCGGCCGGGAATGTCCCGGCCGCCGTGCCGTGCCTGCCTGCCGAACAGCTAGCGACTACCGGGTGCTGGCGTAGGTATCCTTCAGCCGCGCCAGGGCCTCTTGCTGCGTCCTGGGCGGCGCGGTCGGCTCGATGCCGACCAGCCGGGCGATGTTGTTGCCCATGTAGTCCTCGAGCCCGTCCTCGTCCAGGTCCATGCCCTGCGGCGCGGGGCCGCACAGCATTTCCAGCTCGCGCAGCCACATGCCGGGCTCGTTGGGCGGCGTGTCGGTGCCGAACACGATCTTGTCGCGCGGCAGCTGGCGCGCGAACTCGACGATGCGCGACTGGAAGCACCAGCCCGATTCGCAATACACGTTGGGCGTGTCCATCGCCATCCAGAACGCCTCGAACGAATAGTTGCCGCCGGTCTGGATGCCGAAATGCCCGATGATGAAATTGACCATCGGGAATTCGCGGATGATCGGATAGAACATCGTCGGGATCGTGTACGGGCCGTCGCCGGTGTGGATCAGCACCACCACGTTGTACTTGGCGCAGACCTTCATCGCCGGGCGCAGCCAGTCGAGCGCGCGGTCGGGACGGTAGCCGTGCATGTTGGCATGCAGCTTCAGCATCTTGAAGCCGTACTCCTTGACGTGGAATTCCAGCTCCAGCGCGCCTTCCTCCGGGCCCCAGCGCGGGTTGAAGGTGAAGTTGCCGATAAAGCGGTCAGGGTACTTCTGGCACAGCTCGGCGATATACGCCATGTAGTCGCGGATGCCTTCGCGGCCGCGGCGGTTGCCGTCGCGGTAGCCGGTGTTGCCCGGCGGCGGCTGGATAAAGCCCATGTCGATGCGGCGCGGCTTGCCGTTGATCATGTAGGGGCCGTCCATCATCTTGAGCATGCGCTCGCCGTTGAAAGGCTCGCCGGTGTGGCGCCAGGCTTCGTCGACCAGGTTGGTCGGGTGCAGATGGGTGTCGATAATCATGTGGGTGCTCCGGAGTCCGTTGTCATTGGCGCGGGCATTGCGCTCAGGCGGCCAGGCGCGCTTTCGCTTCTTCCAGCGTGCGCGGCACCGGCGTCGGCGCCAGGCCGATCATCCGGGCGACGTTGTTGCCGAGGTAGTCCTCGAGCGTGTCTTCATCCAGGTTCAGGCCCTGGGGCGGCTCGAAGCACAGCACTTCCAGCAGGCGCAGCCACATGCCGGGCTCGTTGGGCGGGGTGTCGGAACCGAACAGGATCTTGTGCTTGGGCAGCACCTTGGCGAACTCGACGATGCGCGACTGCAGGCACCAGCCCGATTCGCAGTAGACGTTGGGCATGTCCATCGCCATCTGGAACGGCTCGAAGCAGTACACGCCGCCGGTCTGCACGCCGAAGTGGGCCATGATGAAGTTCACCGTCGGGAATTCCTTCATCATCGGCACCCATTCGGTGGGGATGCTGTAGGGGCCGTCGCCGGTATGCAGCTTGACCAGCACGCCCAGCTCGGCGCATTTCTGCAGCGCCGGGCGCAGCCAGTCGAGCGCCCGGTCCGGCCGGTAGGCGTGCATGTTGGCCTGGAACTGGACCATCTTGAAGCCCAGCTTCTTCACGTAGTGCTCGATCGCGTTGACGCCGTTCTGCACGCCGCAGCGCGGGTTGTAGACGAAGCAGCCGATAAAGCGGTCGGGATACTTCTTCACCATCTCGACGGTATAGGCCATGTACGCGTCGATCGATTCGCTGCCCGATTTCACGCCGTCGGTGTAGGTGTAGATGGTGTTGCCCTGCGGCGGCTGGATAAAGGCCTTGTCGATGCGGCGCGGCTTGCCGTTGATGGTGAATGGGCCGTCCATCATCTGGATCAGGCGCTCGCCGGTGAACGGGTCGCCGTCGTGGCGCCAGGCCAGGTCCACCAGGTTCGTCGGATAACAGCTGGTGTCGATGATCATGGGAGATCCCCTAACAATGACTAGGTTGGACACGCATGCGGCGGGCGCGCGCGAACAACGCCGCGGGGCCGGCCTTGCATGCTGCGATCGGGAGTCTTTGTCAGGGGAGCGTCTGGACCACTGCGCCACCGACGAAACACTCCGTCAGTGAGCAATCTCCAGTTGGACGTCGCGGCATTGCACCGCTGCTGTCCAATCGACCGCTTCTACCCACGCGCTCTTTATACATAGCGCCTCGGCATGGGTCAAGCGCATCATGTGTTGCGCCGCACGAACAGTGGGGCCGGCCTGCATTCCGGACCAGGCCCTGAATCCGCTACATTGCGGGGACCGCAGCGGCAGGCCCGGCCGCCGCGGCATATCGACAACAGGGCCGCTCGCTTCGAACGGGGTTCATCACAGGGAAGGGGAAGAACATATGCATGGCAACGATGCGAAGAAGGCAGCGGCGCTGCTGTCGGTTGCGCTGAGCCTGGCACTGGGCGGCTGCGGCGGCGATGGCGGGCAGACCGAGATGGTGTCGCCGACGGCCGCGGCCACGACGCGGCACATCAACGACACGACCACCAGCGCCACCACGCGCTGGGCCCCGGCGCTTACCGACACCTGGCAGATCCAGCTGACCGGCAGGCTCAATACCAGCTATGCGGTGACCGCCTATGACTTCGACCTGTTCGATACGCCGCAGGCCACCATCGACGCGCTCAAGGCGCAGGGCCGGCGCGTGATCTGCTACTTCTCGGCGGGCAGTTCCGAGGACTGGCGTCCCGACTTCAACCAGTTCACCGAGGCGGACCAGGGCGCCCCGCTGTCGGGCTGGGCCGGCGAGCGCTGGCTGGATACGCGCTCGGCCAACGTGCGTCGCATCATGCAGGCGCGCATGGACCTGGCGGTCAGCAAGGGCTGCGATGCGGTCGATCCGGACAATGTCGATGGCTATACCAACAGCCCCGGCCTGCCGCTGACGGCCGAGACCCAGCTCGACTACAACCGCTTCCTGGCGGCGCAGGCGCATGCGCGCGGGCTGGCGGTGGGCTTGAAGAACGACGTGGGACAGGTGGCCGAGCTGGCCGCGAGCTTTGACTTCGCCATCAACGAACAGTGCTTCCAGTACCGCGAGTGCGGTGCCTATACCGCGTTCACGGGGCAGGGCAAGCCGGTATTCCAGATCGAATACGCCACCAAGTACCGGGACGCCGCCACGCGCGCCGGGCTGTGCGCCAAGGCCCAGGCGGCCAACCTGCGCACGCTGGTGCTGCCCAGGACGCTGAACGGGTCGTTCCGCTACGCCTGCGACGCCTGAGCGCCCGGGTCGATGCCGGCGGCGGGAGCGGCGCGTTCCAGCTCCCGCCAGGCCAGGTAGAGCCGCGTATCGAACTCGAGCTGGTGGTAGCGCGGTTCCATGTATTCGCAGAGCCGGTAGAAGGCCTTGTCGTGCTCGCTCTCCTTCAGGTGGGCAAGCTCGTGCACGACGATCATGCGCAGGAATTCCGGCGGCGCCTCCTTGAACAGCGAGGCGACGCGAATCTCTTTCTTGGCCTTGAGCTTGCCGCCCTGCACGCGCGAGATCGCGGTATGCAGGCCGAGCGCGCGCTGGGCGGAATCCAGGCGCGCATCGAATCCCACCTTGTGCAGCGGCGGCGCGCTGCGCAGGTATTCCTGCTTGATGTCCGTGGTGTATTCGTACAGCGCGCGGTCGGTCTGCACGGTGTGGCGCCCCGGGTAGCGGCGGGCCAGATGGTCGCCGAGCCGGCCGGCGGCGACCAGCTCGCGCACCTGCTCCAGCACGTCGGGCGGATAGCCGCCCAGGAAGCGCATCGGGTCCTTGCCGGCGGGACGCCAGGTCTGGTTCACCACGGTGGCCGGCTCAGTGGTGGTGGTGATGGTGGTGCATCCAGCTGTTGTCCAGCGAATTGACGAAGGACTCGACCGCGTCCTTGTCGCCGGTGGCGTGGCGCATCATTTCGCCGCACTTGCAGAAACCCTGGTACGGGGTGATGTGCGAGCACGCCGACGTCTTCTGCAGGTACAGCGTGACGGGTTTGGTGCACTTCTTGCACTTGAACTTCAGGGTCAGGGCGGGTTTGCTCATGGCGATGGCTTGAAAAATCAGCGGAAAGACGAACCTGTGATTGTACCGGCGGAGGCCAGAGCTGGCCGGGCCCAGGCTGCGCGCGCCGGCGTGCCTGATACACTCCGCCATTCCCGCACCTACTCCAGCACCATCACCAACACGCACCCATGGCACAGTACGTTTTCACCATGAACCGCGTGGGCAAGATCGTTCCGCCCAAGCGTCACATCCTGAAGGACATCTCGCTGTCGTTCTTCCCGGGCGCCAAGATCGGCGTGCTCGGCCTGAACGGCTCGGGCAAGTCCACGCTGCTCAAGATCATGGCCGGCCTCGACAAGGAAATCGAGGGCGAGGCCACGCCGATGCCGAACCTGAACATCGGCTACCTGCCGCAGGAGCCGCAGCTCAACCCCGAGCAGACCGTGCGCGAGTCAGTCGAGGAAGCGCTGGGCGGCGTGTTCGAGGCGCGCAAGAAGCTCGATGAAATCTACGCCGCGTATGCCGAGCCGGACGCCGACTTCGACGCGCTCGCCGCCGACCAGGCCAAGTACGAAGCCATCCTGGCCGCCAGCGACGGCAACAACGTCGAACTGCAGCTGGAAATCGCCGCCGACGCGCTGCGCCTGCCGCCGTGGGATGCAAAGATCGAACATCTTTCCGGCGGCGAAAAGCGCCGCGTGGCGCTGTGCCGCCTGCTGCTGTCGCGCCCCGACATGCTGCTGCTCGACGAGCCGACCAACCACCTGGATGCCGAGTCGGTCGACTGGCTGGAGCAGTTCCTGACGCGCTTCCCCGGCACCGTGGTGGCCGTGACCCACGACCGCTACTTCCTCGACAACGCCGCCGAGTGGATCCTGGAACTGGACCGTGGCCACGGCATCCCCTGGAAGGGCAATTACAGCTCGTGGCTGGACCAGAAGGAAGCGCGCCTGAAGCAGGAAGAGGCCAGCGAATCGGCGCGCCAGAAGGCGCTGCACAAGGAACTGGAGTGGGTGCGCCAGAACCCCAAGGGCCGCCAGGCCAAGTCCAAGGCGCGCCTGGCCCGCTTCGATGAACTGAACAGCCAGGAATACCAGAAGCGCAACGAAACCCAGGAAATCTTCATCCCGGTGGGCGAGCGCCTGGGCAACGAAGTGATCGAGTTCGACAACGTCAGCAAGGGTTTCGGCGACCGCATGCTGATCGAGAACCTGAGCTTCAAGGTGCCGCCGGGCGCCATCGTCGGCATCATCGGTCCGAACGGCGCCGGCAAGTCGACCTTCTTCAAGATGCTGACCGGCAAGGAGCAGCCGGACAGCGGCGAGATCAAGATCGGGCCGACCGTGAAGATGGCCTTTGTCGACCAGAGCCGCGACGCGCTGGACGGTACCAAGACCGTGTTCGAGGAGATCTCGGGCGGCGCCGACGTGCTGACCGTGGGCCGCTACGAAACCCCGTCGCGCGCCTATATCGGCCGCTTCAACTTCAAGGGCGGCGACCAGCAGAAGCAGGTCGGCACGCTGTCGGGCGGCGAACGCGGCCGCCTGCACATGGCCAAGACGCTGATCGCCGGCGGCAACGTGCTGCTGCTGGACGAACCGTCCAACGACCTCGACGTGGAAACGCTGCGCGCGCTGGAAGACGCGCTGCTGGAGTTCGCCGGCTGCGTGATGGTGATCTCGCACGACCGCTGGTTCCTGGACCGGATCGCCACGCACATCCTGGCGTTCGAGGGCGACTCGCATGTGGAGTTCTTCCCCGGCAACTACCAGGAATACGAGGCGGACAAGAAGAAGCGGCTGGGTGAGGAAGGGGCCAAGCCGAAGCGGATCCGGTACAAGCCGATTGTGCGGTGAGGCACTGCCGAGCAAGCAAGAGAGCCAGGCCTGTGGGCCTGGTTTTTTATGGTGCTGGCTGTATGCGCTGTCGAAAATTCTGAAACACGTCGCCAGACCTTTGGCATTAGTGTGATGCCGGATAGGTTTGGTGGATGCGAAAGTCAAAGCGTCCAGCTCGCAAAAGTCAACGATTCTGGCGGCGGCACAAGCCTGCGCTGCCGTCTCCGAGCGTTCGCGAGCATGCCTTTCCAAAATCGGTTGAGACGGTACATTTTCTCTACCGTACCGATCGCGAGCTAAAGGCTCATCCGAGCTATAAGGCTGCCAAGGCGGGCAACGGCAAGGCCGCGGTTCAGCTGGTGGCAGACCTTGCGCCGTCCTTGCTCGCTGAGCTGCGAGTCAGATGTTCTCCCCGTCCACGCATCTTTGTGGCACCTCACGCACGAGAGGCAACGGGTGACAATGCCATTCCGCATATGTTGGCCGTGTATCTGCACAGTGAACTCGGCGGGATGATCGACAAGTCGATCGTGCAGATAACCCGGGTCTTTCACACAGGCGCGGATCCTATGGAACGGATGAACTCGCGGGCTGAATTCACCGGATATGTAGAACCCGGCGGGCACTATGTGCTGGTAGACGACGTTACGACAATGGGAGGCACCCTTGCGGAATTGGCCAACTACATCCGAGGCCGCCGCGCCGAGGTGGTTGGCGCAGTCGTACTGGTGAACGCCGGCCGCTCTGGTAGACTGGTTGCGCCCAGCAGGACGATTCTGGAACTGGAAAGGAGGTACGGTAATGAAATCCGGGAGATCTTCGGCATTGCCACCCACGCCCTCACCGCTGATGAAGCGGGGTACCTCATCGGTTTCCGCTCGGTTGACGAAATCCGAGGTCGCCTCGCTAAGGCAAGGGAAGAGACGACTCACAGACTTGGGTCAAAAGGCATTTTCCTCGTTGAGCCGCAAGAACAAATAGACCGACATCGCGACGGCAGACAACAGCGCCATAAGGTCCGCAAGTGGATTTCGCGACTTAAACCAAAGCCTCGTCTTCACAAGTGAGCAAGGACATTGGGTTGCGTGAAGCAGCAATGGCCTAGCCCCGCACCAACCTCACCCGCGTAATCTCCGACGGCGCCCCGAACCGCTTCGGCGGGCCCCAATATCCAGTACCACGGCTGATATAGATCCACAGCGAGCCATGCCGCACCAGGCCCGCGGTGTAGGGCTGCTGCATCGGCACGAACAGGTTCCACGGCCAGAACTGGCCGCCGTGGGTATGTCCCGACAGCTGCAGGTCGAAACCCGCTTGCGCCGCCGCGGGCGCGGTGCGTGGCTGGTGGGCCAGCAGCACGCGTACGCCGGCATCGGCGGGGGCGCCGGCGATGGCGCGCTGCGGGTCGCTGCGGTGGCTTTCGTGGAAGCGGCCGGCGGAGTAGTCGGTCACGCCGCCCAGCACCAGCGCGTCGCCGTCATGGTGCAGCACCACGTGCTCGTTCATCAGCACGCGCACGCCCAGGCGGCGCAGCTCGTCGATCCACGGCTGTGCGCCGGAATAGTACTCGTGGTTGCCGGTGACGAAGTAGGTGCCATGACGCGCCTGCAGCCGGGCCAGCGGCGCGGTGTGGGCCGACAGTTCGCGCACGGTGCCGTCGACCAGGTCGCCCGTGATGGCGACGGCGTCCGCTTGCAGGCTGTTGACGCGGTCGACGATGCGGTCCAGGTAGGGCCGCTTGATCGTGGGGCCGACATGGATGTCGCTGATCTGGGCGATGGTGAAGCCGTGCAGCGCATCGGGCAGGCCCTGCACCGGCACGTCGACCTCGACCACGCGCGCCAGGCGGCGCGCATTGACATAACCGGCCAGCGTGACCAGCAATGCCAGCAGCGGCACTGCCACGGCGCTGCCGGCGGCCAGGCCGGGCGCGCGCCACCCCAGCAGTTGCCCCGCCAGCCAGGCGGCGGCGAGGGCCACGTCGCGTACCAGCGTCAGCACCAGCAGCGATGAGAAGAATCCCATGGCGAGCATGCCGATCCAGGACACCAGGTCCGACCAGGGCTGGCTGACGCGCCGCGCCAGCAGTCCGGCCGGCAGCAGTGCGCAGGATAGGGCCAGCCAGGCTACCGCCAGCGCCTTGACCGCCATCGGTACCGGCATCGCCGGCAGCAGGCGCAGCCCGATATAGCCGTGCAGCAGGGCCGTGACGAACGCAGCGGTGAGGATGGTGGTGCGTGGAGGCATGGGCGTGGGCCGGGGTGGAGTGCTAAGAGATGAGGCCGCGACGGACCGCTTCAAGGGCCGCGGCGGAGGGCGCAGGCGATGCAAGATGCGCACCCGCTGGGCCGACGCCCGCCGCTGATCTGTCTTTTTTCTGGCGGATCCTGAATGTTTTCAAATCGGATTGTTCGCGCTGGCAGGCTACTCTAGATTCGCGCAATGGGCCGCCTGTTGTGCAGCATCCTGCCCGCGCGTGCCGGCAGCCGGCAGGCGGCGCCCTCCCGGAGAAACCCCATGTCGTTTCGGATAAACCAGACCAGCGCGCTGGTTGCGGCGGCCTGGCTGGCGCTGGCCCCGCTCGCCGCGCAGGCCGCCACGCCGGCCAAGTCGTCGGCGGTGGCCACGGCACCCCTGACCTGGCCGCGCAACTTTGATGCGGCCCCCGACCATGTCCAGCTGTACCAGCCCCAGATCGAGACCTGGGACGGCAACCGCCTGTCCGGACGCGCCGCGGTGGCGGTGGGCGACAAGACGGGCTCGCCGACCTACGGCGTGGTCCATTTCTCGGCCACCGGCGATATCGACAAGCCCTCCGGGCTGGTGCAGCTGAGCCGCATCACGGTCGACAGCGTCGAAGTGCCGACGCAGCCCGACGCCGCCGACCGCGTGCGCCAGTCGCTGGTGTCGCGTCTGCCGGCCAACGGGCTGACGGTGCCGCTGGACCAGCTGCAGGCCAGCTACGCGGTGTCGCAGCAAATCGCGAAAGCCGGCCGCGTCGCGGTGCGCAATGACGCGCCGCAGATCCTGTTCGCCACCACGCCGACGCTGCTGGTGCTGGTCGATGGCGAGCCCGCCTGGCGTACCGTGCCGGGAACCTCGTACGAGCGCGCGCTGAACAGCCGCGCGCTGCTGCTGCGCGCGGCTGACGGCGAGCTATGGCTGAAGGTGGCCGGCTACTGGTATCGCTCGGAATCCGCCGGCGGCGCCTGGGAAGTGATGACGACCGTGCCCAAGGCGCTGGAGAGCGCGGCCGGCAAGGCGGCCGCCAGCATGAAGCCCGACACGATGCTGCCCGCCGACGGCAAGCGCCCCGCCCGCGCCCCGGCCATCCTCTTTGCCACCCAGCCGACCGAGCTGGTGGTGACCAGCGGCGCGCCGCAGATGGCGCCGGTCAGCGGCGTCAGCCTGCTGACCATGGCCAACGCCGACCACGCGGTCTTCGTCGATCCGGCCGCCAACCAGTATTACGTGCTGGTCTCGGGGCGCTGGTTCCGCGCGCCGATGCTGACCGGGCCGTGGCAGTACGTGCCGGGCAGCCGGCTGCCGCCCGACTTTGCCCGCATCCCGCCCACCGATCCCAAGGCCAATGTGCTGGTCTCCGTGCCCGGCACGCCGCAGGCGCGCGAGGCCGAGATCGCCGCCACCATCCCGCAGACCGCCACGGTGTCGCGCAGCAAGGCCAGCCTGACGGTGGCGTATGACGGCGCGCCGCGTTTCGTGCCGATCACCGGCACTTCGCTCAGCTACGCAGTCAATACCGGCACGCCGGTGATCGAGGTCGATGGCAGCCACTACTACGCGGTGGCCAACGGCGTCTGGTTCACGGCGCCGGCGCCCGCCGGCCCGTGGCAGGTGGCCACCGAGGTGCCGTCGGCGATCTATACCATCCCGCCGACCTCGCCGGTGTACTACGTCACCTACGTGCGTATCTATGCCGTCACGCCGCAGACCGTGGTGGTGGGCTACACGCCCGGCTACATGGGGGTGGTGGTGAGTGCCGACGGCACCGTGGTCTACGGCACGGGCTATGTCTATCCCCCCTACGTGGGCGCGGTCTACTACGGCTATCCGGTTACCTATGGCTACGGCGCCGGCTTTGGCATCGGCCTGGCCGAGGGCTTTGCCTTCGGCTTCGCCGCGGGCGCATTCTGGGGCGCGGCCTCGCCGTACTGGGGCCCATACTGGTGGGGCGGCCCGTACAACTGGAACTACGTCAACGTGAACCAGGCCAACTTCTACGGCCGCTGGGGCCAGGGTACGGTGACGCACGCGCAGGGCTGGAACGCCTGGACCGGCACCGAATGGCGCGGCACCGCGGGCGCCGGCTACAACCCCGCCACCGGCGCGCGCTACGAGGGCAGCCGCGGCGCCGCGTTCAATCCCTATTCCGGCAACTATGCGGCCGGCCGCCAGGGCGCCTTCGCCAACCCGTCGACCGGGCGCGAAGGCGCGGCGCGCGGCGGCGTGGCCGGCAACACCTACACCGGCGACTATGCGGCGGGGCGGCAGGCGGCGGGCTACAACGCCCAGACCGGCCGCGTCGGCGCCGCCGAGGCGGGCATTGCCGGCAATACGCAGACCGGCCAGCACACAGCCGGCAGCCGCGGCTTCGTCGCCAACCCGGACAAGAACAACGCGGTGGTGTGGAACAACGGCAACGTATATGCCGGCCACGACGGCTCCGTGTACCAGCACACCGACAACGGCTGGCAAAAGCACACCCCCGGCGGCTGGGAGCCGGTACAGCCCGGCAACGATGTCACCGGCCGGCTGGACCAGCAGCGCCAGGCGCGCGAGCTGGGGCAGCGGCGCTTCAGCGCAGCCGCGCAGCAGTGGCAAGGGCGCGGCGGCATGGGTGGCGGCATGGGGGGCGGATTCGGCGGCCGGGGTTTGCGCGGTGGTGGCTTTCATGGCGGGTTCCGGCGCTGATCGCCGCGGCGGCGATAGTTGTCCGGACACGGCACGGCGGGCGCAGAACAAAGGGATGGCGCGCGCGTGACGCGGCTCGAAAGGACTTAATACGTGCGCAAGAAAGATTGAATTGGCGCTGACTGGGCCCGGCCTTACTCTGCCGGAGGAAAGGGGTGGGCAAAGGTGCACCCGGTGGGCCGGGCAACTGCAACGCCGGTCGCTTCGGCCGCGCTACGGCAACGCAACAAATTTCTGGTTGGGGGGTCCTGTGAAAAGCGTGTTCAACTGGCGCGGCGCGCTATGGCTGCTTCCTGTCCTGGCACTGGCCGGATGCGGCAAGGAGAAAGCCGCGCCGGCCGCGCCGCCCGCAGCCGAGGTCGGAGTCATGACAGTGACGCTGCGCGATGTGCCGATCGTGTTCGACTTTGTCGGGCAGACGCAGAGCTCGCAGCAGGTGGAAATCCGGGCCCGGGTGAATGGCTTCCTGGACAAGCGCGTCTATACCGAAGGCGCACTGGTCAAGGCCGGCGAGACCCTGTTTCTGATGGATCGCAAGCCGTTCGAGGCGACCCTGCAGGCCGCTGAGGCAGAGCTGGCGCAGCAGCAGGCGCGCCTGGTGACGGCCCAGGCCGACCTCAAGCGCGTGCGCCCGCTGGCCGAGCGCAACGCCCTCAGCCAGCGCGACCTCGATGACGCCACCGGCAAGGCCCAGGCCGCGGCCGCCGCCGTGGAAGGGGCACGCGCCAACGTGATCAGTGCGAGGCTCAACCTGAGCTATACGACGATCAAGTCGCCGGTGGCGGGGCTGTCCAGCTTTGCCAAGCGGCAGGCCGGCTCTTATATCGACACCACCAACAGCCTGCTTACCTATGTGGCCAAGCTGGATCCGATGTGGGTCAATTTCAGCCTGTCCGAGAACGAAGTCCTGAAGATGCGCACCGAGCGCGAATCGGGCGCCATCAAGTTCCCGGAGCAGGATGCGTTCGATGTCGTGATCGTGCTGGCGGACGGCAAGTCATTCCCCAACCACGGGCGCATCGCCTTTGCCGACGCGTCGTTCAGCGCGGATACCGGCACCTACCTGGTCCGCGCCGAGGTGTCCAACCCGGAAGGCGTCCTGCGGCCCGGCCAGTTCGTGCGCGTGAAGGTGCATGGCGCGAAGCGCGCCAAGGCCATCGCCGTGCCCCAGGACGCGATCGTGCAGACCCAGCGCGGCCAGGCGGTCTGGGTGATCGGTCCTGACAACAAGGCGCAGCAGCGGGTGGTGGACGTGGGCGAGTGGACCGGCGACAACTGGGTGGTGCGATCCGGGCTGAAACCGGGTGAACGGGTCGCGGTGAGCGGCACGCTGCGGCTGGCGCCAGGGGCGCCTGTCAAGGCGGTGCAGGCCGGGCCAGCTGCCGCGCCCGCCGCGGCCAGCGGCGTGGCGGCCGCACCCGCACCGGCGCCGACGCCGGCGTCCGGCGTCGCCACGGCGGGAGGCAAGCCATGAAGCTTGCCCATTTTTTTATTGACCGGCCGATCTTTGCGTCGGTCGTCTCCATTGTCATCACCGTGGGCGGGCTGGTGGCGCTGACCAAGCTGCCGATCGCCCAGTTCCCGGACATCACGCCGCCGTCGATCACCGTCACCACCAGGTACCCGGGCGCCAGCGCGGAAGTGGTGGCGCAGAACGTCGCCGCGCCGATCGAGCAGCAGGTCAACGGCGCGGACCGGATGATGTACATGAACTCGACCAGTTCATCGACGGGTGACCTGACGCTGACCACGTACTTCGAGATCGGTACCGATCCGGAACTGGCCCAGGTCGACGTGCAGAACCGCGTCAACCTGGCGCTGCCCACGCTGCCGGAGGCCGTGACCTCGCAGGGCGTATCGGTGCAGAAGCGTTCGTCGGCGTTCATGATGGTGATCGCCATCTATTCGCCGGACGCCAGCTATGACCAGACCTTCGTCGGCAACTACGCCAACATCTACGTGCTGGACGCGCTCAAGCGCATTCCGGGCGCCAACCAGTCCTCCATCTTCGGCAGTCCGGACTACGCCATGCGCATCTGGCTGAAGCCGGACCGCATGGCGTCGCTGGGCATCACCACCGAGGATGTGAAGAACGCGGTGGCCAACCAGAACCAGCAGTTCTCGGCCGGCCGCATCGGCCAGTCCCCCACCGACGGCGCGGTCCAGCTGACCTTTCCGATTGCCACCAAGGGCCGCATGACGGAGCCGGCCGAGTTCGACAACATGATCCTGCGCGCGCAGTCCGGCGACGTCGCGCTGGTGCGCCTCAAGGACATCGGGCACGCCGAACTTGGCTCCAAGGATTACTCGCTGCGCAGCCGCTACAAGGGCAAGACGGCCACGCTGATGGCGGTCTACCAGCAGCCGGGCGCCAACGCGCTGGATGTTTCCAAGCAGGTGCGCGCCACGCTGGCGGAACTGAAGAAGAGTTTCCCGCCCGGGCTGGAATACGACATCGCGCTGGACACCACCACCTTCGTGCAGGAGTCGATCGACGAGGTGGTGCATACGCTGCGCGACGCCGTGATCCTGGTGATCCTGGTGGTCTACCTGTTCCTGCAGAGTTTTCGCGCCACCCTGGTACCGATCCTTGCGGTGCCGGTGTCGATTATCGGCGCCTTTGTCGGCATGAGCGCATTCGGCTTCTCGGTGAACATGCTCACTTTGTTCGGCATGGTGTTAGCGATCGGCATCGTCGTGGACGATGCCATCGTGGTGATCGAGAACGTCGAGCGCAACATGGTCGAGTTCAAGCTGCCACCCAAGGAGGCTGCCAAGAAGGCCATGGACGAAGTCAGCGGCCCGGTGGTCGCCATCGTGCTGGTGCTGCTGGCCGTGTTCATTCCCGTGGCCTTCCTGTCCGGCATTACCGGCCAGCTCTACAAGCAGTTCGCCATCACCATCGCGGTGTCGGTGGTGCTGTCGGGCGTGGTCGCGCTGACGCTGTCGCCGGCGCTGGCGGCCATCCTGCTCAAGCCCGGCGAACACAAGAAGAACCGCTTCTTCACCTGGTTCAACAATTCCTTTGACCGGCTGGTGGCCGGCTATGACCGATCGCTGCAGGTGGTCATCAAGCGTACCGCGATGTCGATTGCGATCATCCTCGCGATGGTCGCCGTCAGCGTGCTGATGTTCATGCGCATTCCGGGATCGTTCCTGCCGGTGGAGGACCAGGGCTACCTGTTCGGGGCCGTGGTGATGCCGGATGCCGCCAGCCTGGACCGCACCGGCAACCTGTCGTCGCGCGCGGAAACATGGCTGGCCCGGCAGCCCGGCGTGTCCTCGGTGGCAACGGTGGATGGCTACAGCCTGATCGATTCCCAGAACAAGGCCAATGCCGGCACGCTGTTCGTCACGCTCAAGGGCTTCCACGAGCGCGGCGAGGGCGAGAGCGCCGAGGACCTGATCCTCAAGGCCAAGAAAGAGTTCTCCACATACCAGGACGGCGCGGTCATCCCCATCAACCCGCCTTCGATCCCGGGTCTGGGTACCACGGGCGGCTTCGAGTTCTGGCTGCAGAGCACGGCGGACGGTACTTACCAGCAGCTCGAGGAGAAGGTGCACCAGTTTATTGCCAGGGCGCGCCAGCGGCCGGAGCTGACGGGCGTCAATTCCACCATCAATTCGCGCTCGCGCCAGTTCATGGTGGAGGTGGACCGGGAGCGCTCGGAAACACAGGGTGTGCCGGTCGAGGCGGTGTATTCCGCGCTGCAGACCATGTTCGGTTCGCTTTACGTGAGCCAGTTCCCGAAGAACAGCCGGCTGTTCCAGGTGATCCTGCAGGCCGAGCCGAAGTACCGCTCGCGTCCCGAGGACCTGGACAATGTCTATGTGCGCAACCACAAGGGCGAGATGGTGCCGATCAAGGCGGTGACCACCACCAAGTACGTCCCGGGCGCCGACATCGTCACGCGCTTCAACAACTTCCCCGCGGCCAAGATCATGGGCGACGCCGCGCCGGGCTACAGCTCGGGGCAGGCCATCGCGGCCATGGAGGAAACCGCGCAGGAGGTGCTCGGCATCGGCTACGCCTATTCCTGGAGCGGGCAGGCTTATGAAGAAAAGACCGCTGGATCCACGGCGGTCTATGTCTTCGCCTTTGCCTTGCTGATGGTGTTCCTGATCCTGGCGGCGCAGTACGAGAAATGGTCGTTGCCGCTCGGCGTGCTGCTGGCCGTGCCGTTCGCCCTGTTTGGCGCCTTGCTGGCCATCCTGATGCGCGGCATGCTCAACGATGTCTATTTCCAGATCGGCCTGACCGTGCTGATCGCGCTGGCGGCCAAGAACGCCATCCTGATCTTCGAGTTCGCCGTGGAAATGCGGCAGAAGGAGGGCCTCAGCGCCTATGACGCGGCCATTCACGCCGCCAAGCTGCGCCTGCGGCCGATCATCATGACCTCGCTGGCCTTCATCCTGGGCTGCGTGCCGCTCGCCATCGCCAGCGGCGCCTCGGCGGCGAGCCGGCAATCGCTGGGCACGGGCGTGATCGGCGGCATGCTCGGGGCCACGGTGATTGCGCTGTTCTTTATCCCGATGTTCTTCTGGGGGCTGGAGGTGCTGGCCGAGCGCAAGCCCAGGGAAAAGGCGGCGGGCGGTGCGGCGCCGACCTCGGGCGACGGCCCGCCCCAGGCCAGGCCATCGGCCGGAGAACCATCATGAGCGCGCGTGCGTGGATGCTCGGCGCCTGCGCGGCGGCAGCGCTGGGCGGCTGCGCCATCGGCCCTGATTACCAGCGGCCGGCGACGCCGGACGTGGCCCAGTACCGCATCGACACCGGCCCGCTGGCGATTGCCGCCGACAGCGACTGGTGGAACCAGTTCGACGATCCCGTGCTCACCGCCCTGGTGGACGAGGCCCTTGCCAGCAACTTTGACGTGCGCATTGCGGCCGCGCGCATCGACGAATTCCGCGGCCAGCTGATGGTGGCGCGCTCGGGCTTCTTTCCGCAGCTGAACCTGTCGGCGTCGGCCGCGCGCCAGCGCCTCGGCACGTTCAACGGCACGCCCTTCGCCGGCCTCGACAGCCCGCGCAACACCTACCAGCTGCTGGCCAACGCAAGCTGGGAACTGGACCTGTGGGGCCGCATCCGCCGCCAGGCCGAGGCGGCCGAGGCCAGCCTGTGGAACGCGGAATATGCCCGCCGCGGGGTGGTGCTGTCGCTGGCGGCGTCGGTGGTCCAGGGCTATGCGACCTTGCGGGGGCTCGATGCGCAACTCGAAGTCGCAAAGCAGACGCTGGCTTCGCGCGGCGACGGGCTGGACATTTTCAGGCAGCGGTACGAGGGCGGCGTCATTTCCCAGATGGAGCTGGCGCAGGCGGAGAATGATTTCTACGTGGCCGAGGCCACCATCCCGCCGTTGCGCACCGCCATTGCGCAGACCGAAAACGCGCTATCCGTGCTGCTCGGGCGCGAGCCCGGGCCGATCGAGCGCGGCAAGGCTGTGACAGCCTTGCAGGCGCCGTCCATCGGCGCCGACATGCCCGCCACGCTGCTGTCGCGGCGTCCGGACGTGCTGCAGGCCGAGCAGTCGGCCATCGCGGCAAACGCGCAACTTGGCGCGGCGCAGGCACTGTACCTGCCGGCGGTCAACCTGAGCGGCTTGTTCGGAGCCATCGCCAGCACGCCGGGAGCGCTGTGGCACAGCGCTTCGCAGGTGTGGGGGTTCGGCGCCGGCCTGGCCCAGCCGGTGTTCCAGGGCGGCGCCATCCGCGGGCAGGTGCAGACGGCCTCGGCGCAGCGCGACCAGGCCCTGCTGGCCTATCAGCGCACGGTGCTGGAGGCACTGGCCGACGTCAACTCCGCGCTGGCCAGCGGCACCGAGACGCGCACCCGCCTTGGCAGCCTGCGCGAGCAGGAAAAGAGCCTGACGATCTATGCGGACCAGGCCTTCGCGCGCTATGAGGGCGGCTATTCGAGCTACCTCGAGGTGACCAATGCCCGCGAGAAGCTGTTCAACGCACAACTGGCGGTGATCCAGGGCCAGGTGGACACGCTGACCAGCACCGCGGCGCTGTACAAGTCGCTGGGCGGCGGCTGGCCGTCGGTGCCGCAGGCTGTGCGCGAGGCGGGAATGCAGGGGGATGCGAAGGTGCTGGCGCGGTAGCAACGCACGGAGTTGCGAGGGTTTGCGCACCGCTGCCGCCACCATTCACTGGCACCGCTTGCAGAGGGGTGGAGGAGAGGGGAGCAAACCAGCGATGTTGGCCCGTAACGGCTTCATCGCGCCGACCACTCCCCCTGCCTGACCCCCAGCGCCGTCACCACGCCATACGCCGTGATTCCCAGCGCCACCCCAAGGAAGTGCCCGTCCAACCCCATCCCGAACACATTGGCCAATAACCAGCCGCCCCCGGCGGCCAGCGCGATCCGGCACAGCCCGGCCGCCACCGGCCAGCGCATGCGCCCCGCGCCCATCGAGGCGAAGTACAGCGCCATGCCGAGCCCGAAGCCGCCGAATGCCGGCCCCACCCATGACAGCGCGCGCGCGGCGATGGCGATCACTTCGGCGTCATTGGTGAACAGGCTGGCAAAGCGCACCGGCGCCAGGCCGACGGCGGCGCCCGCGCTGCCGGCGATGGCCAGCGCCAGCAGTGCGCCCACCCAGGCCGTGCGCCGCGCCGTATGCCAGTCGCCGGCGCCGACGGCGCGGCCGACCAGCGCCGTCAGCGCCGAGCCCACGCCGAACGCAAGCGGGATCATCAGGAATTCCAGCCGCGCCGAGATGCCGTAGGCCGCCACCGCGGCGGTGCCATGGTGGCGCAGCTGCGCGGTTACCAGGATGGTGGTCAGGTTGGCGACCGAGGCCAGCGCGCACGCCACCAGCCCCACCGACAGGATGCGCGCGAACAGTGGCCACGACAGCCGCACCCGCAGCACCGGCACGAAGCCCGCGCCGCCGCGCGCGACCACGATCGCCATCGCCAGCGCCGCGGCCCACGATACCGCCGCCAGCGCCGCGCCGATGCCGGCCAGGCCCATGCCGGCGGGCTCGGCCAGCAGCCATGACAGCGCCGGGAACGCGATCCACATCAGCGCCAGAACGCGCGCCGCCAGGGCATGGCGGCCGCCGCCGCGCAGCACCGACGCCAGCGTGTTGGCCAGCCAGGCCGGGATCGCGCCGGCGCCGAACAGCCAGATCGCATAAGTGGCGGCCGCATCGGCTGCGGTGGCGCCGGCCACCGCGCCCAGCACCGCGCGCGGGAACCCGGCCAGCGCCACGGCAAAGGCCAGGCCGGCGATCACGGCGATCCATAGCGCATGCATCACCAGCGCCGAGGCATCGTCACGCTTGTTGGCGCCCAGCGCGCGCGCGATGGCCGCGACCACGCCGCCGCCCATGGCCCCGGTCGACATCTGCTGCAGCAGCAGCGCAAACGGCAGCACCACGGCCCAGCCGGCCAGCGCCGCGGTGCCCTGGCGCGCGGCGAGCCAGGTTTCGATCAGCTGTGCCACCGCCTGCAGCAGGGCAATCAGCGCGGTGGGCCCGGCCAGCTTGCCGATGCGGCGGGCGATTTCGGTGGCCGGCACCGCGTCGGCGGGGAGCGTGCCGGCGGGCAATGCGCGCGTGTCAGTCATGGCCGGTCTCCTGCCCTCCCGCCGCGACCGCCGCGACCGCGGCGGCCCCGGCGTCGCCGAAGCGTTGGCGCAGGAAGCGGCCCGCGCCCGGGCCCGGCAACACCCGCACGTCGTCCAGCGTGATCGCGCTGCCATCGGCGCGGGTCAATGCCGGCTCGGCGATCTCGGTACCGGTGCGGCGGTCCTGCAGCAGCGTCAGCGGTCCCTTGTCGTCGGTCATCCAGCGGTCGGCCCAGGCTTTTAGCGCCACGTAGGCAGGGAAGAAGTCGCGGCCCTTGTCGGTCAGCTGGTAGACATGGCGTGCGCCGCCCTCGGGCGCAACGCGCGCCAGCAGCCCGTGCGCCACCAGCGTCTTCAGGCGCGCGCTGAGGATGTTGGGAGCGATGCCCAGGTTGCGTTCGAACTCGTCGAAGCGCGTGCTGCCGTAGAAGGCCTCGCGCAACACGAGGATGGCCCAGCGTTCGCCCAGCACGGCCATCGAGCGGGCCACGGGGCAGGGCATCGCGGTGAAATCGGTGGGGGGCATGGGTCTCCGCCGTGGTGTGTGGTGCTTGCTTTCGATTTGCAAGCTTGCTGCAGCATAGCTTGCAAACCGCAAGTTCGCAGGCGGGCCAACCCATGGCCTTGCGAAAGCGTGCGATCAGCGGCCACTGGTGCCGGCTACTTCACCGCGTCCCGGAATACCTCCAGCTTGCCCAGTTCCTCGCGCAGGAAGCCGATCAGCGCGCGCGTGGCCATCGACGGATGCAGGTTGGGCGTGGTGATGATGAACAGCTTGTTGCCCAGCCCCTCCGGGCACCAGTCCGGCAGCACCGGCACCAGGTTGCCCGCCCGCACCTCTTCCCAGCCGATATAGACCGGCAGCATGCCGATGCCATGGCCCTCGCGCACGGCCCGCGCCAGGAACAGGAAGTGTTCGGACTGCAGCGTTGGCGTCAGCGCCACGTCCACGCGCTGGCCGTCACGGTACAGCGACAGCGGGAACTGGCGGGGCGGGAAGGGCGGGCACAGGAAGCTGCAGCCGGCCAGGTCCGGCGGCACCTGCACCGACCCAATGCTGGCGAGGTATTGCGGCGATGCATACAGTTGCCAGCGGATATCGCAGATTTCCCGCGCCACGTGGTCCAGCGGCGGCGCCGACGTGACCTTCAGCGCCACGTCGATTTCGGCCGCGATCAGGTCGTTGACGCGATTGGCAAAGAACACCCGCAGCGTGATGCCGGGATGCTTGTGCGCGAACTGCAGCAGCAGCGGCGCGATATAGGCGTCGCCCAGCCCGGTAGGCACGCTCACGCGCACATGGCCGCGCAGGGTCTGGCCCAGGCTGTCGATCTCGGCCTGCGCCGAGGCCACTTCCTGCAGGATGCGCACGCCGTGCTGGTACAGCGCCTGGCCGGGCTCGGTCAGCTCGAGCCGGCGCGTGGTCCGGCGCAGCAACTGCGCGCCCGCCTGGTGTTCCAGCTCGCGCAGCTGGCGGCTGACCTGCGACCGCGTAACGCCGCGCCGGCGCCCGGCTTCGGCAAGGTTGCCGGCATCGACGATGTCGACGAAGGCCTGGATCAGGTTGAGGTCCATCGGGGATTGCCTGAAGGATTGTCACGTCTGGCGCAACATTGTGATTCCACCCGGCCTGATTGTCGATGCGTGGCTACGCCGATACAGTGGGCGGCTGACAAAACCCAAGCTTGGAGACAGCGGATGGCCACGGATCTTTGGTATCAAGACATGCACCGCAGCGGCGAGGATTTGCTGGCGCGCGGCGCCCGCCTGGCCGGCGGCCTGCGCGCGCTCGGCGTGCAGGAGGGCGACGTGATCGCGGTACTGCTGCGCAACGATCCGGTGTATGCCGACGTGGTCCATGCCTGCCGCATCGCCGGCTGCTACTACTGCCCCATCAACTGGCACTTTACCGCCGAGGAAGTCCGCTTCCTGCTGAGCGACAGCGGCGCCAGGGTGCTGCTGGTGCAGGACGACCTGCTGCCCGCGCTGCGCGACGCGGTCCCGGCCGGCATGCCGGTGCTGTCGGTGGGCGGTCCCGCGGCGGGCGCGACTGAATATGAAGCGTGGCTCGCGCAGCAGCCCGCGTACGACGGCCCGCGCGTGGCGCCGCGCGGCCATATGGCATACACCTCGGGCACCACCGGCCGGCCCAAGGGCGTGCTGCGCCAGGCGCTGCCGCTGGTCGGGCTCGAGGAACAGCTGGCGCGCATGCGTTCGGTGGTGCGGCAGACCTACGGGCTGGAGCCGGGCTGCCGCGCGCTGATGTCGGCGCCGCTGTACCACAGTGCGCCGGGCTCGTTTATCCAGAACGCGCTGCAGATGGCCGAGCGCCTGGTGCTGACGCCGCGCTTCGACGCCGAGCAAGTGCTGGCGCTGGTGGAGCAGCACCGCATCGACGTGCTCTACCTGGTGCCGATCATGTACGTGCGGCTGCTCAAGCTGCCCCCGGAGGTGCGCGCCAGATACGACCTGTCTTCCATTCGCTTCGTCGCCTCGACCGGGTCGCCGTGCGCGCCAGAGGTCAAGCGCGCGATGCTGGAGTGGCTGGGTCCGGTGATCCATGAAACCTACGCCTCCAGCGAGGCCGGCATGATCACCGTGGCCACCCCGGCCGACGCCGCCGCGCGCCCGGGCACCGCCGGCAGGCCGGTCGACGACGCGCAGCTGCGCATCCTCGACGAACAAGGCCGCCAGTGCGCGCCGGGCGAAATCGGCCTGGTCTACGTGCGCCAGCCCGCTTACCCGGACTTCACCTACCGCAACAATGAGGCCGCGCGCGCCGCCATCGACCGCGACGGGCTGGTGACGCTGGGCGACATGGGCTATGTCGATGCCGACGGCTACCTGTTCATCTGCGACCGCGCCTCGGACATGGTGATCTCGGGCGGCGTCAATATCTACCCGGCCGAGATCGAGCACGAACTGGTGCGCTATCCGGGCGTGGCCGACTGCGTGGTGTTCGGCATTCCCGACGCGGAATACGGCGAGCGCCTGCTGGCCATGGTGCAGCCGATGCCGGGCGCCGAGATCCGCGAGGCCGAGGTGATCGACTGGCTGCGCGAGCGGCTGTCCGGCTTCAAGGTGCCGCGCAGCATCGTGGTCGAGGCGCAATTGCCGCGCGACGAAACCGGCAAGCTGGCCAAGCGCCGGCTGCGCGACCGATACTGGGAAGGCCGCCAGCGCCGCGTCTGAGCGCACCGGCGGGACTGCACCTGGCACAAGCCGATAACGACAGGAGGAGACGCGATGCAGAACAAACCGACCAAGACAGCCGGACGCAAGCCACGGCGCGCATGGCTCGCCGCGATCGCGGCTGGCGCGGGGTGCGCGCTGGCGCTCTGGGGCGGGGCCGCGCAGGCGGCCTATCCCGACCGCCCGCTCAAGCTGGTGGTGCCATATACGCCGGGCGGCTCGACCGACCAGTTCGGCCGCGCGCTGGCCGATGGCATGTCGCGCCAGCTGGGCCAGACCGTAGTGGTGGAAAACCGCCCCGGCGCGGCCACCATGATCGGCACCACCAGCGTGGCGCGCGCGCCGGCCGACGGCTACACCATGGTGCTGGCGACCAATGGCAGCATGGTGCTGAACCCGATGCTGTACAAGAAGATCCAGTACGATCCGCCCAAGGACTTCCGCATCTTCAGCATTGGCGCCGAGGCGCCGCTGGTGGTGGTCACCAACACCCGGGTGCCGGCCGGCAATATCCGCGAGTTCGCGGCCTACGCCAAGGCCGAGGGCGGCAAGCTCAACTATGCCTCGGTGGGCCTGGGCAATGCGCTGCAGCTGGCCACCGAGATGCTCAAGACCGAACTGGGCATCGGTGTCACGCACGTGCCGTACAACGGCAGCGCCCCGGCGCTGGCAGCGCTGCTGGCCAATGACGTGCAACTGATGGTGGATGTGGTCAGCACCTCGCTGCCGCATATCAAGGCGGGCAAGCTCAAGGCGCTGGCGGTCACCGGGCGCAGCCGGCTGGAGGTGCTGCCGAACGTGCCGACCGTGGCCGAAAGCGGCTATCCCAACTTCCAGGCCGCCACCTGGTTCGGCCTGGCCGTGCCCGCGCAGACGCCGCCCGAAGCGGTGGCCAGGCTGCAGGCAGCCGCCGACCACGTGCTGAAGGACCCGCAGTTCCGCGCCACTTTCAGCGCCCTCGGGCTGCTGGTGCAGCCGCCGCGCACGCAGGCAGAGATCGACCGCTATCTCGAGGCCGACCGCGCCCATTGGGGCAAGGTGATCAAGGCGAACAACATCTCGCTGGACTGACGCGTCGGCCGGGTGCGCAGGGACCGGTGGGCGATGGGCGTATAGTTTCAGTTCATCAAGGCGGCGGGGCGCGCTCCCGCCGGATGCCTGCGCCCGCCCCAGCCATGACAGATCGCGACCCCAACGATCCCAAGCCTGCCTCGTCATCGTCCGCCGCGCCGGGCGATAGCCCGGACTCCCAGGCGCAGCCCGACACCGGCGCGCCGCCATCCGATCCCCGCCTGCTGAACCAGATCAGCCGCCGCGCGCGCGTGGCGGCGTGGCGCAAGTCGCGCCAGGCCGGGCGCATCTCGCGCACCACGCTGCGCTATGCCGCGTTCATGTTCGGCGCGGGCTGCGTCGGGCTGTTCTCGCTGGTGTTCGCGTGGATCGCCGAGGTCGCGCTGCACTGGAACCGCCAGCTGACCCAGGCCACGCCGTGGCTGGCGTTCGTGATGCTGCCGTTCGGGCTGGCCGCGCTGCGCTGGCTGACCATCCGGCTGGCGCCCCAGGCGCGGGGCAGCGGCATCCCGCAGGTGATCGCGGCGGTCACCTTGCCGCCGTCGGGCCCGGCGCAGACGCTGCTGGTGTCGTTGCGCCAGTCGATGTGGAAGGTGGTGCTGACCACCGCGGCGCTGCTGGCGGGCGCCTCGGTCGGGCGCGAGGGCCCGTCGGTGCAGGTGGGTGCGGCAGCGATGCTGGCCTGGGGCCGCTGGTGCCAGGAGAAGCTGCGCTTTCGCATCGGCTTTCATCCCAATGCGCTGATCGCGGCCGGCGCGGCCGGCGGGCTGGCGGCGGCGTTCAACACGCCGCTGGCCGGGGTGGTGTTCGCCATCGAGGAACTGGGCCGCGGCACCGCGGTGCGCTGGGACCGCCTGGTGCTGTCGGGCGTGCTGACCGCCGGCTTCCTGTCGCTGGCGGTGCTGGGCAACAACCCGTATTTCGTGGTCAAGGTGCCGATGCTGGGACTGCATGAGGCCTGGGGCCCGGTCCTGCTGTGCGCGCTGGTGACCGGCGTGCTGGGCGGCGTGTTCGCCAAGGCGCTCCAGGGCGGTGTGCCGGCGCTGCTGCCGGCCGCATGGCGCGACTGGCCGGGGCGGCATCCGGTGTGGACCGCGTTCGGCTGCGGCCTGGTGGTGGCGATCCTCGGCTGGGCCACCGCGGGCGCAACCTTTGGCACCGGCTATGAGCAGGCCGCGGCGCTGATCAACGGCGAATCGCAGGCGACGCTGTGGTTCGGCCTGGCCAAGCTGGTGGCGACCGTGGTGTCGTACTTCGCCGGCATCCCCGGCGGGATCTTCACGCCCGCGCTGGCGATCGGCGCGGGCATCGGCGAGAACGTCGCGCATTTCGTCGGCGGCATGGCCGAGCCGCGCGTGCTGGCGCTGGTGTCGATGGCGGCGTTCCTGGCGGCGGCCACGCAGGCGCCGATCACCGCCAGCGTGATCGTGATGGAGATGACGCGCACGCAGGACCTGACGGTGTTCCTGCTGGCGGCGTCTTTGCTGGCGTCGTTCATCTCGCGGCAGTTCTCGCCGCACCCGTTCTACCACCAGGTCGGCCACACTTTCCGGCGCGAGGCCCTGGCGCTGACGCGCAAGGCGCCGGCGGGGTAATGCCGGCGCGGCGCGCGAGTGACGGCGGCGCCGGTGCCATCGGGTAAGCTAGCGCACGCCCCCTTGTCGTTCCTTGCCGTGCGCGCCGCAAGTGAATCGTTCGCCACGATCTCGCCCCGCGCAGGAACAACCCGGCGGGGGCGGGCTCCAACCCGGAGCCTTTCACCAGGAGTCCGTTTTGAAATTCCCCGTTGCCGGGCTGGCACTTGCCGGCCTGCTGGGCGCCGCCGGCGCCAATGCTGCTACCCCCGCTGCCCCTGCCGCCACCCCCGCCTCCGCACCGGCCGCCAAGCCCTCGGCCCAGGCCGAAAACAGCGCGCTGGCGCCGCTGCTGGCCATGCTGGAAATCGGCAACCCGCTGCCGGCGCTGCCCGACTGCGCCGACAAGCGCTCGCCCGACGGCCGCGATGTCACGGGCTATTGCGTCGAACTGAAGGGCGATGGCCTGATGCGCCAGGTTGGGGTGCCGCGCGCGCAGCGCCCGGCGTTCATGGATGGCCCCTATGTGGTGGCCTTTGTCGACCGCAATGCGCTGGTCGGCCTGGTGGTACCGACCGCCGGAGCCAACTCGCAGCAGGCCGCGGCCGACAGCATCAGCGCGCTCTACGGCAAGCCCTTCCGCCAGGAGCAGGAAGACATGCGGGACAAGGCCGGCAAGAACGTCAAGACGCTGCATGCCGGCTGGATGCAGCGGCCGCTGACGGTGGAGTTGTACGCGATGCCGGAAGACCCCAGCACCGGCACCATCGAGATGCTGCTGCCGCAGGCGCGCGCGCTGATGGCGGACAAGGACGCCGAGGTCGACAAGCAGCTCAATCCGGCCTCGGCGCCGGCGGCCAAGGGCAAGACCGCCGCGGCCAAGCCCGCGCCGAAGGCGCCGGCCAAGCCGGAAAAGCCGGGCAGCTGGTAGCAGCACAGGCGGGCGGCGCTGCGCCTGCCGACAGACTCACAGTCCTTCCATCACCTTGTCCAGCCCGCGCACCACGCCGCGCACGGTGTGCACCTTGCGGATCGCCAGCAGCGCGCCGGCAACATAGGGCTTGGAGCCGTCGCCGGCTTCGTGCTTCAGGTGCAGGCGCTGGCCGTCGGCGCCGAAGATCACTTCCACGCCCAGCTGGTAGCCCGGCAGCCGCACCGCGTGCACCTGCGTGCCCGACATGGTCGCGCCGCGGGTCTCCTTCGGTCCGTTGACCTGGTCGACCGGCACCGCCTGCGCGGCGGCCTTGACCTGGCCGAGCCGGTACGCCAGCTCGCGCACCGTGCCGGAGGGGACGTCGATCTTGCCGGCCTTGGCGTAGTCGATGATCTCCCAGTGTTCCAGGTGGCGCGCCGCCATCTCGGCAAATTTCTGCAGCAGCACCACGGTGATAGCGAAATTGCCGCAGGCGAGCACGCCGCGCTCGGCCTGGCGCGCGGCCGCGTCGATCTCGGCATAGTCGTCGTCGGTCAGCCCGGAGGTGCCGACCACCACGTGCGCGCCGTGCGCCAGCGCCTGCAGGATGTTGTGCTTGGCGATGCCGGGCTTGGTGTATTCGACGTAGACGTCGTACGGCGTCTGGCCCAGCGCTTCGATGCTGGCGGCGGCCACGCCCGGGGTATCGGCATGGCCGGTCAGCTGCGCCAGGGTCTGGCCGGCGGCGCCGCGCGACAGGCCCGCCACCAGGGCCATGTCGGCCGCATGGGCCACGCCGCGCGCCAGTTCGCCGCCGGCCCAGCCGGTCACGCCGCCCACGGCGACACGGATCGGATTGCTCATGTTCTGTTGCTCCGCAAAGGCTGATGGGTCTGGCAGCATACCGCGTCAGCCGGCGGCGCGCCGGCGGTCGAGCTTGCGCGCCAGCACGATCGAGGTGGTGGTGTGGTTGACGCCGTCGAGCATGCCGATCTCGTCGAGCAGCCGGTCGAGCCGGTCATGCGTGTCGCAGCGGATCGCCACCAGGTAGTCGACCGGGCCGCTGACGGAATTGACCTCTTCGATCTCGGGCAGCCGCTGCAGCGCGCGCAGGATCGCGGGCGCGGCCTTGGGCTGCACCGACAGGCCGCAATACGCCAGGATGGCGTTGTCTTCCATGCGCTGGCCCAGCCGCACGCCGTAGCCGGCGATCACGCCGCTGCGCTCCAGCCGCGCGATGCGCGCCACCACCGTGGTGCGCGCGATCCCCAGGTGCCGCGCCAGGTTGGCGGCGCTTTCTCGGGCGTTGGCCTGCAGCAGCGACAGCAGGTGGCGGTCGGTGGTGTCGAGTTCGGTCATTGCGTCGGGATGCCTTGCCGTTTCGTTCGATTATGGCGGTTTTTCGTCGTTCTTGTGCCTTCATTGTGTCGGCAGGGCTCTCCATACTCCAGTCAACCGAATCCTTTTTCTTCTTGTGGACGGAGACACCATGCAAGCCTCGAACCTCGGCCGGCAGGCCCCGCGCGAGCTGCCCAAGGCGGCCCGCCCGTTGCACGTGACAGTGCTGGGCGCGGGCAAGATCGGCCGCACCATTGCGGCCATGCTGCACGACAGCGGCGACTACCGCGTCAGTCTGGTCGACCATGACGGGCGCCGCCTCGATGGCCTGCCGCGCGGCGTGCTGGCGCGCGCCGGCGACCCCACCGAGCCTGGCACCTGCGCCGCGCTGCTGGCCGGCGCCGATGCCGTGCTCAACGCGCTGCCGTTCCATGCCGCGATCAGCGTGGCCTCGGTGGCGGCGCGCCTGGGCGTGCATTACTTCGACCTGACCGAGGACGTCGCCGCCACCCAGGCCATCCGCCAGCTGGCGCAGGGCGCGCGCTCGGTGCTGATGCCGCAATGCGGACTGGCGCCAGGATTTATCGGCGTGGTCGGCCACGATCTCGCGCAGCGTTTCCTGCGCGGCGGCGGCGAGCTGCTGGACCTGCAGATGCGGGTGGGGGCGCTGCCGCGCTACCCGAGCAACGCGCTCAAGTACAACCTGACCTGGAGCACCGAGGGACTGATCAACGAGTACTGCAACCCATGCGAGGCCATCGTCGACGGCCGGCGAGTCGAACTGACGGCGCTGGAAGGGCTGGAGAGCTTTGCGCTGGACGGCATCGAATATGAAGCCTTTAATACATCGGGCGGGCTCGGCACGCTGCCCGAGACGCTGGCCGGGCGCGCGCGCCATGTCGACTACAAGTCGATCCGCTATCCCGGCCACTGTGCGCTGATGAAGCTGCTGCTCAACGACCTGCGACTGCGCGAACGCCGCGACTGGCTGCGCGATATCTTCGACCGCGCCATTCCGGTGACCGAGCAGGATGTGGTGATCGTGTTCGCGACCGCCACCGGCTACCCGGCCGGAGGCGAACGCGGGCGCGGGCCGCTGACGCAGGCTTCGTTCTCGGCGCGCATCGGCGGCGTGGACGGTGAGGGCGGCCACGTCAATGCGATCCAGCTGACCACCGCCGCGGGCATCTGCACCGCGCTCGACATGGTGGCCACCGGCGCGTTGCCGCAGGCCGGCTTCGTGCGGCAGGAGTCGATGCCGCTCGACGCCTTCCTGGCCAACCGCTTCGGCCGCCACTACACGCAGCATCCGCTCCAGGAGAGTCTCGTATGAAAGCGCAAGAGTTTGCCGCCTGCTGGGATTCGCTGGGCCTGCCGCGGCCATGGCGCGAGGGCACGCCTGCCGGTGCCGTGACGGTGCGCTCGCCGGTCGACGGCGAGGCCATCGGCCACCTGCCGCCCTGTACGCCGGCGCAGGCCGATGCGCTGATCGCGCGGGCCCACGCGGCGCAGACCACGTGGGCGCTGATGCCGGCGCCGGCGCGCGGCGAGATCGTGCGGCGCTTCGGCGAGGTGCTGCGCGAACACAAGACGGCGCTGGGCCGGCTGGTGTCGCTCGAGTCCGGCAAGATCCTGCAGGAAGGGCTGGGCGAGGTGCAGGAGATGATCGACATCTGCGATTTCGCGGTCGGCCTGTCGCGACAGCTGCACGGGCTGACCATCGCCTCCGAGCGCCCGCAGCACGCCATGCGCGAGACCTGGCATCCGTACGGACTATGCGGCGTGATTTCGGCGTTCAACTTCCCGGTGGCGGTGTGGGCGTGGAATGCGGCGCTGGCGCTGGTGTGCGGCAACGGCGTGATCTGGAAACCGTCGGAGAAGGTGTCGCTGTGCGCGCTCGCCGCGCACGGCCTGCTGGAGCGCGTGCTGGCCGCGGCGGCGGCGCAGCACGGCGGCATCTCGGCGGTGCTGCCGGGCGGACGCAACCTGGGCACCCACCTGGTCGAGCACCCGGCGGTGCGGCTGGTCAGCGCCACCGGCTCGACCCGCATGGGCCGCGAGGTCGGCATCGCCTGCGCCGGGCACTTCAAGCGCTGCATCCTGGAGCTGGGCGGCAACAACGCCGCCATCGTCGCGCCCTCGGCCGATATCGAGCTGGCGGTGCGCGCCATCACCTTTGCCGCGGCCGGCACCGCGGGGCAGCGCTGCACCACGCTGCGCCGCTGCTTTATCCATGCGGACCTGATGGACACCATGGCGAGCCGGCTGATCACGGTGTTCGACCGGCTGCCGGTCGGCGATCCGCTGGCAGACGGCACGCTGGTCGGCCCGCTGATCGACAGCGCCGCCGGCGACGCCATGGCCAACGCGCTGGCGGCGTGCCGCGCGCAGGGCAATATCGTCACCGGCGGCGAGCGCCTGCTGGCCGACCGCTATCCGCATGCCTGCTACGTGCGGCCCGCGCTGGTGATGACCGACGCGCAGCACGACACCATGCTGACCGAGACCTTCGCGCCGATCCTGTACCTGATGCCGTACACCTCGCTGGACGAGGCCATCGCGCTGAACAATGCCGCCGCGCACGGGCTATCGTCGTGCATCTTCACCGAATCGATGCGCGAGGCCGAGCGCTTCCTGTCGTCGGCGGGCAGCGATTGCGGCATCGCCAACGTCAATATCGGCACCAGCGGCGCGGAAATCGGCGGCGCCTTCGGCGGCGAAAAGGCGACCGGCGGCGGCCGCGAATCAGGCTCGGATGCGTGGAAGGGCTATATGCGCCGCGCTACCAACACCATCAACTACGGCGATTCGCTGCCGCTGGCACAGGGCATCCGCTTCGAAATCTGACGGCATCCCGGGGGCGGCGGCATGGCGCGTAGGGAACGGTAACAAGCGTTACACGGCTTTGACGCCGTATTACGCGTTCCGCCCGTATAACGTCAGCAAGGCAGGCACATGCCCGTTGCGACCCCAAGGATGAAATGATGAGAATGCTGACGATTGGACTGGCTGCCGGTGCGGCATCGGTGACCCTGCTGGGCGGCTGCGCCGTCTATCCCACGCCCGCCGGCCCGGCGGTCGGTCCTGCGCCGGTGTACGTCGCGCCCGCGCCGGTGGTGGTGGCGCCGCGTCCGTACTACTACGGCGGGTACGGGTACTATGGCCGCGGCTATCGCCGCTGGTAATCGGATCCCGGTAACCCGGGGGCCGGACTCAGTTCCCGGCCGCGTCGCCGGCCCGGGCGTTCAGCCCGCCCCAGCTGGGTGCGAGGGTCTGCCCGATCTGCGGCAGGTCCACCAGGTCCAGCACGCGCCCGACCGTATGGTCAACCAGTTCGGCAATGCTTTGCGGCTTCTGGTAGAAGCCCGGCACCGGCGGGAACACGATCCCGCCCATTTCCGTCACCGCCGTCATGTTGCGCAGGTGCGCAAGGTTCAGCGGCGTTTCCCGCACCATCAGCACCAGCTTGCGGCGTTCCTTGAGCGTGACGTCGGCGGCGCGGGTGATCAGGTTGTCCGAGAAACCATGCGCGATTGCCGCCAGCGTGCGCATCGAGCACGGCGCCACCACCATGGCCTGGGCGCGGAACGAGCCGCTGGCGATGGTCGCGCCGATGTCGCGCACGTTGTGCACCACGCTGGCCAGCGCTTCGACCTCGGCGCGGCCGATGTCCAGCTCGTGCTGCAGGTTCATCACGCCGGCCGGCGAAATCAGCAGGTGGGTTTCCACCGCGGGCGCCGCGCGCAGCACCTGCAGCAGGCGCACGCCGTAGATGGCCCCGGTGGCGCCGGTGATGGCGACGATCAGCCGTTGCGGTGTGCCGCCAGCCCCGGACATGGCGGGACTCAGCCCTTCAGCAGGGTTTGCAGTTCGCCGTTCTGGTACATCTCCATCATGATGTCCGAGCCGCCGATGAACTCGCCGTTCACATAGAGCTGGGGAATGGTCGGCCAGTTGGCGTATTCCTTGATGCCCTGGCGGATGCCTTCGTCGTCCAGCACGTTGACCGTGGTCGGCGCATCGACGCCGCAGGCCTTCAGGATCTGGATGGCGCGGCCGGAGAAGCCGCACATCGGGAATTGCGCGGTGCCCTTCATGAACAGGACTACCGGGTTGCCCTTGACGATCTGGTCGATCTGTTGCTGCACGTCGCTCATGGTTTGCTTTTCAGTGGGGCGAAGCCGTGTCGCGGGCGCCGCCTGGGGAGGAAGGGATACCGTGCGGCCGGGCCGCACGGCGGGAATCTGACGCCGATTTTACCGGAATCGCCGCGGCGCTTCAGGGTGCCGCGGACGTACCGGCGGGTTGCGCGCCCGGCCAGCGTCCGCCGGTGCAGCGCTCCAGCCCGGCCAGGTCGCGCGCGGTGAAGACCTCGTCGAAGCCGCCGGCTTGCAGCAGCAGGCGCGTGGCCGCCGCCTGGTCATAGCCGTGTTCCATCAGCAGCCAGCCGCCCGGCAGCAGCCGCGCGCCGGCGCCGCCGACGATGGCGCGCAAGTCGGAGAGGCCGTCGTCGTGGTCGGTCAGCGCGTCGATCGGCTCGAAGCGCAGGTCGCCTTCGGCCAGGTGCGGGTCGCCCGCGGCGATATAGGGCGGGTTGCTGACGATCAGGTGGAAGCGCAGGTCCGGCGGCAGCGCCGCGTACCAGTCCGAGACCAGGAACTCGATATGCTCGGCGCCCAGCGCGCGGGCATTGTCCTGCGCCACCATCAGCGCGCCGGGCGAGATGTCGGTGGCCCAGACCCGCGCGTCGCGCCGCTCACGCGCAAGCGTCACGGCAAGGATGCCGGAGCCCGTGCCGAGGTCCAGCACATTGGGCTGCGGCACCGTGGCCAAGCGCGCCAGCGCGGCTTCCGCGGCAACCTCGGTATCGGGGCGCGGGATCAGCACGTCGGGCGTGACCCGGAACTTGCGGCCGAAGAACTCGCGTTCGCCGATCAGGTAGGCCATCGGCTCGCCCGCCAGCCGTCGCGCCAGCAGCGTCGCAAACGCGTCGCGCTGCGCGATGGTCAGCACGTCGGTGTCGCGCGTGATCAGCTGCGTGCGGCTCAGGCCGGTGACATGGGTCAGCAGCATGCGCGCTTCCAGCGCAGGCAGGCCGGCCATGGCGGCGAGGGTCTGGGCCTCGCGCAGCGTGGGGGTTGCCGGCAGCGCGGTGGAGTCGGGGGTGGACATCGAGTGGGTAAAAGACGGTTCTGGTGCCGGCTACAAAAAACCCCACCGGTGCGGGACCTGGCGGGGCTTTGGGGCGGTGCTCTGGTGAAACTTCCGGCTTCGTGCCAGTGTACCGCTCATCCGCGGCGGCGGGCGCAATGCCCCCGCCGGGGCGATTACTTATTGACGGCGTCCTTGGCTTTGTCCGCGCCGGCGTTGACGGCATCCTTGGCGGCCTGCTTGGCATGCTCCATGGCGTTGCCGGCGTCTTCCTTGGCCTTCTCCGCGGCGGCGGAAGCGTTGGAGGCGGCGTCGCTGGCGGCAGCCTTGGCGGCATCTGCGGCGTTGCTGGCGGCAGCGGCGGCATCGCTTGCGGCGGCCTTGGCGGATTCCGCGGCGCTTTGCATCGCGCTCTCGGCGTTCGAGGCGGCGGGCGGCGCTTCTTCCTTCTTGCTGCAAGCGGCCATGGCCGCGGTGATCATCAACAGCGCGAGCAGTTTTTTCATGATTTCGTCCTAACTATGTTCTCGGGAGTGACTACCCGGCACCATTCTCCGTTTGCCGGTCGAAATCGATTATAGACAGCGACTTTACCCCCGCCAGTGCTGTTTCAAGCATTTACAACAGATACAAAGACATAGGCGACTTTACGCGTTGTTCATCGCCGAAGCCTCGACTGGGTGTCATAAAGGCGCGCTCAGGCGTCTTCGCCCAGCGCCGCCAGCTGGTCCGCCTGATGCTCGGCGGACAGCGCCGACAGCAGCTCGTCCATGTCGCCGTCCATGATCATGTCGATCTTGTACAGCGTCAGGTTGATGCGGTGGTCGGTCACGCGGCCCTGCGGGAAGTTGTAGGTGCGGATGCGGTCGCTGCGGTCGCCCGAGCCGATCAGGTTGCGCCGGGTGCTGGCCTCGCGCGCCTGCGCGGCGCGCGCCTGCATGTCCTTGATGCGGGCGGCGAGCACCTTCATCGCCTTGTCCTTGTTGCGGTGCTGGCTGCGGTCGTCCTGGCACTCGACCACGATGCCGGTGGGCAGGTGGGTCAGTCGTACCGCGGAATCGGTCTTGTTGACGTGCTGGCCGCCCGCGCCGGAGGCGCGGAAGGTGTCGATGCGCAGGTCGGCCGGGTTGATCTCGACCTCGCCGACCTCGTCTGCTTCGGGCATCACGGCAACCGTGCAGGCGGAGGTATGGATGCGGCCCTGCGCCTCGGTCGCGGGCACGCGCTGAACGCGATGTCCGCCCGATTCGAACTTCAGCCGCGAAAACGCGGCATCGCCGGCGATCCGGATGATCACTTCCTTGTAGCCGCCCAGGTCTGATTCCGATTCGCTCATGACCTCGACCTGCCAGCGCTGCCGTTCGGCATAACGCGTGTACATCCGCAGCAGATCGGCGGCGAACAGCGCGCTCTCCTCGCCGCCGGTGCCGGCGCGGATTTCGAGCAGCAGGTTGCGGTCGTCGTTCGGGTCCCTGGGCAAAAGCAGGCGCTGCAGGCTGGCCTGCAGCGCTTCGAGCCGGTCGCGCGCGGCGGCGATCTCGTCGGCGGCAAAATCCTTCATCTCCGGATCGTCGAGCAGGGCCTGCGCGGTGGCGAGGTCGTCCTGGGCCTGCCGGTACTGGCCGTATTGCTCGGCCACGGGCGACAGCTCCGCATGTTCGCGGCTGAGCTTGCGGTACTGGTCGATATTGGCGGTCGCGTCTTCGCGCGCGAGCAGGGCGTTGACTTCGTCGAGTCGCTCGGCCAGTTGGTCGAGCTTGGCAAGCATGCTGGCTTTCATCGGGGCGGACAGGGAAATGGGGTGGGCCGGGCCGCGCGTGCGATGGCGGCGGCGAAGGCGTGCCGGGCGCGGGGCGCCGGCAAGGCGAGCGCGGCTAGCGCTCGGAGTGGCTGCTGTGGCGGAACAGGCCCGGCACCAGGCGCAGCAGCGCCTCGCGGTCCTCGCCCTGAGTGTGGTTGAGCGCGTGCGTGGGGCCGTGCAGGAACTTGCGCGTGAGCGCGCCGGAGAGCGCCTCGAGCACGGCCTGCGGATCGTCGCCGCGCGCCAGCATGCGGCGCGCGCGCTCCAGTTCGGCCTGGCGGATGGCTTCGCCGCTGCTCTGCAGTTCGCGGATGACCGGCACCACGCTGCGGGTTTCCAGCCAGTGCATGAAGTTCTGCACGCGGCTTTCGATGATGGCTTCGGCCTGCGCCACCGCGGCCTGGCGCAGGGCGTTGCCTTCGCGCACGACCGCGCCGAGGTCGTCGACGGTATAGAGGAAGACGTCGTCCAGGCGCGCGACTTCGGGCTCGACGTCGCGCGGCACGGCCAGGTCGACCATCATGATGGGGCGGTGCTTGCGCCGCTTGACCGCGCGCTCCACCGCGCCCAGGCCGATGATCGGCAGCGAGCTGGCGGTGCACGACACCACGATGTCGAACTCATGCAGGCGTTCGCCCAGTTCCGACAGGCGGATCGCGTTGGCCGTCAGGCCCTGGCCGCTGAGCTGCTCGGCCAGCTTTTCGCCACGTTCCACGGTGCGGTTGGCCACCACGATCTGGCGCGGCTGCTGCGCGGCAAAGTGGGTGGCGCACAGCTCGATCATCTCGCCCGCGCCGATAAACAGCACGCGCTGGGTCGAGACGCTTTCAAAGATCCGCTGTGCCAGCCGCACCGCTGCCGCGGCCATCGACACCGAATGCGCGCCGATCTCGGTCTGCCCGCGCACTTCCTTGGCCACCGCGAAGGTGCGCTGGAACAGCTGGTTCAGGTACGTGCCGAGCGAGCCGGCTTCGCCGGCGGTGCGTACCGCGTCCTTGAGCTGGCCCAGGATCTGGGTCTCGCCCAGCACCATCGAATCCAGCCCGCTGGCCACGCGGAAGGCGTGGCGCACGGCTTCGGACTGCGGCAGCGCGTACAGGTGCGGGGCCAGTTCGCCGGCGGGCACGTTGTGGTGCTGCGACAGCCAGCGCAGGGTGTGCTCGAAGCCATCCGTGCCCGGCGTCAGCACGTCGGTCGCGCAGTAGATCTCGGTGCGGTTGCAGGTGGACAGGATCGCGGCTTCGGTGCCGCTGCGCCCCGACAGGTGGGAGCGCAGGGCCCCCAGCGCCGGCTTGATCTGCTCGAGCGGAAACGCCACCCGCTCGCGCAGCGAGACGGGTGCCGTAGTGTGATTGATGCCGATCGCGAGCAGTTGCATTGTTGGGGACTGGTGTGGCCCGGAGCGCGGCCGGACCGGATGTCATTATACCGCCGGGACCGATCATTGCAGTCGCCCGCCGCGGTAGGTGGCAGGGGCAACGGATTGCAGTATCGTTACGCCGCGGCCGGTTGCCGGCTGTGATGCGGACAACACAGGAGAAGCGGATGCTGGGCACCTTGATCGTGGGTTTGCTGGTCGGACTGGCGGCACGCCGGTTGCACCCGGCAGGGCGCGTGGTGACCCTGCCGGCCGCGCTGGTGCTGGGCGCGGCGGGCGCGGCGGCGGCTTTCTACACCGGCCGCGCGCTGCATTGGTTTGTCGACGGCCAGCTCAGCAGCTGGCTCGCGGTGATCGCCGGGTCGGCGCTGCTGGTGGGGTTCTGGGGCACGGTGCGGCCGCGCGGACGGTAAATACTGAACCGACTTTCCGGTCAGGAATCTGCACGCGGCTTGATCCCGGTCAGTCGGCCGCCTTGCCTGGCGTCAGGCCCTGGCGGCCAGCAGGCGGCGCAGCACCCCGCTGGAATAGTGACTGGCCACGTCGGTCAGGAATGCCGAGAAATCCACATGCGCGGTGTCGTCGGCGCGGTCCGAGATGGTCCGCATCACCGCGTAAGGCACGCCATATTCATGGCAGACCTGTGCCACCGCCGCGCCTTCCATTTCTACCGCCAGCAGGCCGGGCAGCCGCTCGCGCAACTCCGCCACCGCGGCGGGCGAGCCGATGAACTGGTCGCCGCTGGCGATCATGCCCCGGTGCAGGGTCGGCGCCGCGACGCCAAACTTCTCGCGCACCGCGCGCGGCACGTCGACGGCCAGGTCGTCGCGCAGGAAATCTGCCGCGGCGGCATGCAGCTCGGCCGTCAGCGCCGCATCGGCCGGGAATTCGGCGCGCTCCAGCAGCGGCACTTCATGGCGGCCGAAGAACGGGCGCGCGTCCAGGTCATGCTGCAGGGTGCGATCGGCGATGACGATGTCGCCCACCTGCGTGGCCGCGCCGATGCCCCCGGCCAGGCCGGTAAAGACGATCTGCGTGGCGCCCAGCTCGCGGATCAGCGTGACCGTGGTGGCCGAGGCCGCCACCTTGCCCATGCGCGCCAGCACCAGCACGCACGGCTGCCCGTACAAATGGCCGCTGTAGTAGTCGCGCATGCCGATGGTGCGTACGGTGGCGCGGCTGTCGTCATGGCGCATGGCGGCGACAAGGCCGTCGACTTCATCGTGGATGGCGGCAAGGATTCCGAGGGTCATGGGGCGTGGGCAACTTGGACAAGGGCCACAGCATACCCGGCCCGCGCAGGCCGGGCCTGGATGGAGCGCGAGCGCACGCCCCCTCCCACGCAACAGGTGCGGCCCAGGTATCACTTTGCTAAAGTCGCCGTCATTCCAGCACGCAAGGGCGAGCATGCAAGCAACCCGCATCGGAGCAAATGGCCCGGACCAAGAAGCCGTTGGCGAGCGGCGCGCCATCCGCCAGGCGCTGGCCCACTGGCGCGCGCTGGGCCGCCTCGCGCCGGCGGCGGTCGCGGCGCCGTGGGCGCGCACCGAACCGGACGCCGCGGACTGGCGCCGCTGGCTCGATACCGCGCTGATGGCGCTTGGCACAGCGCTGCTGTGCGCCGGCGTCATCGTGTTCTTTGCCTTCAACTGGCAGGACCTGCACAAGTTTTCCAAGTTCGGCCTGCTGGCCGGCGCGATCACGCTGCTGGCCGGCCTTGCCTGGCTGCGCCCGGCGGGCGATGCCGTCGGCCGGGCCGCGCTGGGCGGCGCGCAGGTGGTGGCGGGCGTGCTGCTGGCGGTGATCGGCCAGACCTACCAGACCGGCGCCGACCCCTGGCAACTGTTCGCGCTGTGGGCGCTGCTGGCGCTACCGTGGGCGCTGGCGGCGCGCGCGGCGCCGCACTGGTGGCTGGTGATCGTGGTCGGCAACATGGCGCTGCTGCGGTACTTCAGCCTCCGCTTCGGCGTCGACGGCGTGTTCTCGCTGCTGTTCGATTCGCGTCACGTGCGCACCGCCACGCTGGCGTTGCTGGGCGCGGTGGCGCTGCAGCTGGCGCTGTGGCAGCTGCTGTGCGCACAGGCGCCTGCGCTCGGCTCCGCGGGCTGACCGGCGGCCGCATGCTGGCGGCGCTGGCGTGCCTGCATGCCGGCTCGCTCGGGCTGGCCAGCCTGCTGCGCAGCGACTTCGACGGCGCCGCCTTCGCGCTGGCGGTGCTGGCGCTGGCCGCGCTGGTCTGGTGGTTCCGCTGGCATGCCTTCGACATCGTGGTACTGAGCCTGGCCTGCCTGACCGGCATCGTGCTGGCCGTCGCGGCCATTGCCAAGGTGCTGTTCGAGGGCAAGGACGATTTCGGCGCCTTCCTGCTGCTTGGCCTGCTGACCATCGGCCTGGCCGCCGCCGCGGCCGCGTGGCTGATGCGGGCCTGGCGCCGCCAGCTGGAGCAGGCATGAGCAACGTATTGCAGACCGAGCAACGGCTCTGGCAGCAGCTCGCCGCACGCGGCGAGGTACAGGGCGAGCCGCCCGCGCATCCCCACACGCCGTGGGCGGTGCGCTGCCTGATGGGCGCGGCGGGCTGGCTGGGCGCCTTGTTCTTCCAGTTCTTCCTGGTCGGCACCGTGTTCGTTGCCGCGCGCGAGAACGGCGTGGCGATGGCCGTCACCGGGCTGGCCATGATTGCGCTGGCCGCGTTGCTGTACTGGCGCGGCGGCGGCATCGCCGCTGGGCAGTTCGCGCTGGCGGTCAGCCTGAGCGGGCAGGGCATGGCCGTGTTCGGCCTGACCGAGGCGCTGGGCTTCACGCGCGTGGCCGAGAGTGCCGGCTTCTGGGCCGCACTGGCGCTGTTCGAGGCCGCGCTGGCCTGGCTCGTGCCCAACCGGCTGCACCGGCTGCTGTGCGGGCTGGGCGCGTGGATCGGGCTGGCCGGCGCGGTGCATCTCGCCATGGCCGGCGGCAAGCAGGAGGACTGGCTGTTGCTGACCTGGTCGCTCGGCTGGCTGGTGCCGCTCGGCGCTGCCCTGGCGGCCGGCTTCACGCTGGCCGAGGCGCGCCTGTGCGCGGACGGCCGCCATGCGCTGCTGGAACCGCTGGCCGACGCGACGCTGCTGTTCACGCTGGCGGCGGCGCTGGTCGTTACCGGCATGAGCCATCCGCTGGCCTGGCTGGAGGGGCCGGAAGCGGCGCGCATCCCGCTGGCGCACTGGGCCGCGGGCGGACTGCTCACGGTGATGCTGGCCGGCTTCGCGCTGGCCGAATGCCGCCGCCTGGGGCTCGGCCAGGCCATGCAGGGCGCCGTGCCGGGCGGCCTGGTCGCGTTCGGCGCGCTGATGGCAGCGGCGCCCGCGGTCGTGGCCGGCGTACTCGCGCTCGGGCTGGCGCTGCGGCGGGCGTCGATGCCGTGGCTGGGGCTGGGCGTCACCAGCATCGCGATCGGCTTCATCTGGTACTACTCGGCGCTGCACTGGACCCTGCTGGCCAAGTCGGCCACCCTCGCCGCCGCCGGCGTCCTGCTGCTCGCCGGCCGTTACTGGCTGCTGCGTCGCGCACAGATGGAGGCCGCATGAAACGCTGGATCCTGATCGCCTGGGCGCTGACGCTGGCGCTGGCCGCCGTCGGCATCGCCGGCAAGGAGCGCCTGCTGGCGCACGGCGACGTCGTCTTCCTCAGGCTCGCGCCGGTCGATCCGCGCTCGCTGATGCAGGGCGACTACATGGCGCTGAACTTCGACATCGGCAACCAGATCCGCGCCGCCCGGGCTCAGGACGCCCAGGTGCCGCGCGACGGCGTCGCCGTGATCCGCCGCAATGAACAGGGCATTGCCAGCTTCGTGCGCGTGCACGGCGCCGAGCCGCTGGCGCCGGGCGAGCAACTGCTGCGCTACCAGACCGCGCGCTCGCGCTGGGGCGGCATGCAGGTGCAGGTGTCGACCGATGCGTATTTCTTCCAGGAGGGGCAGGGCGAGCGGTTCGCGCAGGCGCAGTATGGCGAGTTCCGCGTGGGGGCGGACGGGCAGGCGCTGCTGGTGGGGTTGCGGGGGAAGGGGATGGAGAAGTTGTAAGGTCCCCTGTCCTGTCGCATCAAATTTGAATGCACTCGTCAATGCAGGGCTTCCGCTGCTAGCAGAATGGCCATCGAAATCATCAATCCGCCCCCAATGATGTTGAAGAGCCTTAGCCTTTTCCCGCTGAATAATGTGCTCGAACTCGCGCCATGAGCGGCGGCGACCCACGCCGCATCTATGACCAATCCCAGGCCAATCGGTATCAGTGAAAAAACTAGCAAGTAGGCGATCGGACTTTCCGCCCCGTCGCCCATAAAGCTGGGGACTATCGAGCCAAACATAATCAGTGCTTTTGGATTGGTCGAGCCCACGATGATTCCTGCAACCAATGATTGCTGGCTCTTTTGGGGATTGCTTTTTCCTCCTGCCAGCATAGGTCTGGAAAAGAGCAAATATTGAAAGCCGATGCCTAGCAAGACTACGGCGCCTAGCAGTCGAATGAAAATCAAGACATGGTCGGAGCGCATCAGCAGCGAGCCGATTCCCATCGCTACGATCACAGCAACACAATAGGTCCCGATCGCATTGCCGATCACACCCCGTAACGCATTTCTCCGTCCCACTGCTATCGTTTGCCCGACAAGGAACATGATGCTCGGGCCTGGCACGGCGATCAGCACAGCGGAGGTCAGCACGAGCCCCAGAACGCCATTGAATGCAGTTAGCTCTACAGGCATGGATAGTCCTTTCTATCGACCTGGCTCAGGTCGGCGTCACGCTGTTCATCAGTCATTCTGCCCCGGCTTGTGGCCGGGGAGAAGGTCTTAGAGTTGTGCTCTCATAAGCAACGCCAGGGGTTGGCTGCACTCGCAGTGTCTCGGCAACTTCTTCATAGCGCATTCGCTAGGCGTGATTTTTACGAGCGAAATTAGTTGGCCGCATACAGGATGGCGGTCCCATTGTCCGCCGACACTCATGCTGGACAGCGCAGAAGGAAATGAATGTGAGATGAGTCCCCAAAGCAGTACTGAAATTTCCGAACTTGCTTGGGATGTGACTGTGCCGCTGCCGTGAGGAAAAAAAAGCCCAGCAGTTGCTGGGCTTTTGGTTGGTTTCGAGATGTCGTGAGACATCCCGAATCAACAGCTTTGGCTTAGACGTTGAACAAGAAGTTCATCACATCCCCATCCTTCACCACATACTCCTTCCCTTCCGCCCGCATCTTGCCGGCTTCCTTCGCGCCGGTCTCGCCCTTGAAGCTGATGAAGTCTTCATAGGCGATGGTCTGCGCTCGAATAAAGCCGCGTTCGAAATCGGTGTGGATCACGCCGGCTGCCTTGGGGGCGGTGTCGCCGACGTGGATGGTCCAGGCGCGCACTTCCTTGACGCCGGCGGTGAAGTAGGTCTGCAGGCCGAGCAGCTTGAAGCCGGCACGGATCACACGGTCCAGGCCGGGTTCTTCCATGCCCAGGTCGGCCAGGAATTCGGCCTTGTCGGCGTCGTCGAGGTCGGCGATCTCGGCTTCGATGGCGGCGCAGACGGCGACCACGGGGGAATCGGTCTGCTTGGCGTATTCGCGCACCGCGTCCAGGTGCGGGTTGTTGTCGAAACCATCCTCGCGCACGTTGGCCACGTACATGGTTGGCTTGGCGGTGATCAGGCAGAACGGGCGGATCGCATCCCACTCTTCCGGCGCCAGGTCCAGGGTGCGCACGGCCTTGGCCTGGTCCAGCACGGACTGGGCCTTTTCCAGCACGGCGACCAGGCGCTGGGCTTCCTTGTCGCCGGCGCGGGCCGGCTTGACGTAGCGCGCCAGCGCCTTCTCGACGGTGGCCAGGTCGGCCAGCGCCAGTTCGGTGTTGATGACTTCGATATCCGACAGCGGGTCCACACGGCCGGCCACGTGGATCACGTTGTCGTCCTCGAAGCAGCGCACCACGTGGGTGATGGCATCGCATTCGCGGATATTGGCCAGGAACTGGTTGCCCAGGCCTTCACCCTTGGAGGCGCCCGCCACCAGGCCGGCGATGTCGACGAACTCGACCGTGGCCGGCAGGATGCGCTCCGGCTTGACGATCTCGGCCAGCTTCGCGAGCCTCGGATCCGGCACCTCGACCACGCCCACATTGGGCTCGATGGTGCAGAAGGGATAGTTTTCGGCGGCGATGCCGGCCTTGGTCAGGGCATTGAACAGCGTGGACTTGCCGACGTTGGGCAGGCCGACGATGCCGCATTGGAGGCTCATGGTTTGGTCTTCGGAATCAATGGGTTGCGTGATGCCACCGGGTCCGCGCAGCCGTCGCGGGCGCGGATCGCGCGCTGCCGCCAGGGGAGGGCTTCGGGACGAGACAAAGACATCACATCGCGCGGGCTCGGCGAGGTTGCACGCCTTTGCCACGGAAAACCGCAATTGTAACCTTTTGGGGGCAGGGCACGGTGGAGTGACAGGGCGGCCTGGCAAACAAGACGGCCAAGGGGTCAGCCTTGGCCGTGCATCGTGGACTGGTGCCAGATCGTCAGGGTAGCGATCAGGCGCCGTCGGCAAATCCGTCCCGCATGTCCGTGGTCTTCGCGCCGTCGGTAAACATGTCGCGCTGGTCCACGGTTCGTGCGCCATCGGTGAAGCTGTCGCGCGTACGCGCGCCGTCGGTGTAGACATCAAACTTCGAAACCTTCGCGCCATCCGTGTAGACGTCGCGAGGACCGGTACCCCCGAATGCCGTGCCCATGGCTCCAGCGGCAGCGACGGCAATCAATAGTGATTGTTTAATCATTGGTCCACCTCCCTTCAGGTGGTGAGTTCCCCGGCCAGAAACATTTCGTTTCAATATAGGCCCGAGCCCATCCGCGGGCGGCAAGGCCCATCCTATTGTTTTGTTCTAAGGCTTATGACCTGCGGATATAAGGATCGGGCCAACCAGATGGGTACTGTCGGAGGGTTGCCCGTATGTGTCCGATGCGCTGGGCGGGCCACTTTCGCACGGGCGGACCGGCTTGGACGGGGCTTCGGAGTGACGTGGCTATAATCCAGCAATGACCCGATCCCACGCGTCCGCGCGACCTGCCGCGCGCAAATCTTCCGCTTTCCAGGTTGCCGTCGTCGGTGGCGGCATCGTCGGCAAGTCCTGCGCGCTGCTGCTGGCCCAGCAGGGCATGGACGTCGCGCTGATCGCGCCGAAGCCGGCGCGCGCCGCGGCCAGCGCCGGGCCGGATGACTGGGACAGCCGCATCTACGCCTTCTCCGCCAGCTCGCAAGCGCTGCTCGAGCGCATGCGCGTGTGGGAGGCGCTGGACCCGGCGCGGATCCAGCCGGTGCGCGACATGCGCGTATTCGGCGACGTCAGCGCCGCCGAGACCTCGCCCAGCTTCGACGGCGACCTGCATTTTTCCGCGTATGCCGCGGCGGTGCCGCAGCTGGCTTGGATCATCGAGTCGCGGCTGGTCGAGCGCGCGCTCGACACCGCGCTCGGCTTCCAGCACCAGGTGACGTGGCACGACGGCACCGCCAGCGTGTGCGAGCGCGACCCCGACGGCATCACCCTGACGCTGGACAACGGCGGCAAGGTGCGCACCGCGCTGGCGATCGGCGCCGACGGCGCGCGCTCGTGGCTGCGCCAGCAATGCCATATCGGCGTCAGCACGCGCAAGTACCGCCAGCTTGGCGTGGTCGCCAATTTCGCGTGCGAGCGGCCGCACCATGAAACCGCCTGGCAGTGGTTCCTGGGCGCGCCGGAAAAGCTGATGGCCGACGAGGAGCCCGCCAACGGCGAGGTGCTGGCCATGCTGCCGCTGCCGGACAACCATGTGTCGATGGTCTGGTCCGCCGACGAGGCCCACGCGCGCGAACTGCTGGCGCTGTCGCCCGAGGCGCTGGCCGCCACGGTGATGCAGGGCGCCAGCGGCGCGGTCGGGGCGCAGTTCGGCACGCTGCGCTGCGTGACCTCTGCGCAGGGCTTCCCGCTGGTGCTGCAGCGTGCCGACCAGTTCGTGCAGCCGCACGTGGCGCTGGTGGGCGACGCCGCCCACGTGGTGCATCCGCTGGCCGGCCAGGGCATGAACCTGGGCCTGCGCGACGTCGCGGAACTTGGGCGCGTGATGGCCGACAAAGAACCTTTCCGCAGCGAAGGCGACCTGCGCCTGCTGCGCCGCTACGAGCGCGCGCGCGCCACCGACCTGTTGTCGCTGACCGCCGCCACCGACGGGCTGCACCGGCTGTTCTCGCTGCCGGGCAGCGTGGCGCGGGTGGTGCGCAATACCGGCATGCGCGCGGTCGGCGGACAGACGCTGCTCAAGCGCTTGCTGATCGGGCGCGCGCTCGGCTAGGTTCGCACGCACTGTCCGCTCCCCCGTACGCCCCCTTACCGAATCCCCTGGAGTCCACATGTTCCCATCCCTGCGCCGCCGTCCCGCCCTCTACGCCACGCTCACCGCCATCGCCGGCGGGCTGGCCGCGGCCGGCTTCGCGCTGCACGCCATGGCGGCGGGCGAGCCCGGCACCGACCGCATCAAGGAGTCGCTGCAGAAGATGCTGGGCGGCCGCGCCGAAGTGAAGAGCGTCGGCAAGACCCCGGTGCCGGGCCTGTTCGAAGCCAATATCGGCGGCCAGGTGGTGTACACCGATGCCACCGGCCGCTACATCCTGAACGGCGAGATGATCGATACCCGCACCGGCACCAACCTGACCGAGGAGCGGCTGGCCGAGATCAACCGCATCAAGTGGTCGGACCTGCCGCTGGCGCGCGCGATCAAGTGGTCCAAGGGCGATGGCAGCCGCCAGATCGCGGTGTTCTCCGATCCCAATTGTGGCTACTGCAAGCGCATCGAGCAGACCTTCCAGCAGATGGACAACATCACCGTGTACACCTTCCTGTACCCGGTGCTGTCGCCGGATTCGGAGACCAAGTCGAAACAGGTCTGGTGCGCGGCCGACCGCACCAAGGCCTGGCGCGACTGGATGCTCAAGCAGGTGGCGCTGACCGGCAACGGCAGCTGCAAGACGCCGCTGGAAGAGAACCTGGCCTTGGGCCACAGCATGAACGTGACCGGCACTCCGGCGGTGTTCTTCACCGACGGCACCCGCATCCCCGGCGCGGCGGACGTCGCCACGCTGGAACGCAAGCTCGCCAGCATCAAGAAATAAACGTGCGCCGGACCTGTCCCGGCTCGAGCGACGGCCGGACCTGTCCGGCCGTTGTGCTTTCTGCCTTTCCCCTCATTGCATGCGATCGCCGCCAGGCGACCAAGGAGACACCATGACTTTCCAGGCAGTGCTGCTGACCCAGGCCGACGGCGCCGCCCAGGCCCACCTGGCCACCCTCGACGAAGCCCAGTTGCCGGCCGATGGCGACGTGCTGGTTGCCGTCGATTACTCCACCATCAACTTCAAGGACGGCCTGGCCATCACCGGGCGCTCGCCGGTGGTGCGCAAGTGGCCGATGGTGGCGGGCATCGATGGTGCCGGCACGGTGCTTGAGTCCGCGCACCCGCGCTGGAAGGCCGGCGACAAGGTGGTGCTGAACGGGTACGGCGTGGGCGAGACCCACTGGGGCTGCCTGGCGCAGCGCGCGCGCCTGAAGGGCGACTGGCTGGTGCCGCTGCCCGCCGCCTTCACCACGCGCCAGGCCATGGCGATCGGCACCGCGGGCTATACCGCGATGCTGTCGGTGCTGGCGCTGGAGCGCGGCGGCGTCAACGGTCCGGTGCGCCCCGGCGACGGCGAGGTGCTGGTGACCGGGGCCTCGGGCGGGGTCGGTTCGGTGGCGATCGCGCTGCTGAGCAAGCTGGGCTACCAGGTGGTGGCTTCCACCGGCAAGACGCGCGAGGCGGATTTCCTGAAGGCGCTGGGCGCCGACGACGTGATCGACCGCGCCGAGCTGGGCGTGCCCGGCAAGCCGCTGCAGAAGGAACGCTGGGCCGCGGTGATCGATTCGGTCGGCTCGCACACGCTGGTCAATGCCTGTGCGCAGGTGCGCTACGGCGGCGTGGTGACGGCGTGCGGGCTGGCGCAGGGGCTGGACTTCCCGGGCTCGGTGGCGCCCTTCATCCTGCGCGGCATCACGCTGCATGGCATCGACAGCGTGATGGCGGCGATGCCGCTGCGCGAACAGGCCTGGCAGCGCCTGGCCAGCGACCTGGAGCCGGACCGGCTCAATGCGCTGACGCGCGAGATCGGCCTGGGCGAAGCCATCGACGCCGGCCGCAAGATCATGGAAGGCGCCATGCGCGGGCGCGTGGTGGTGGATGTGAATCGCGGCTGAGCAGCACCAGGCCGCTTTGCCGGCCTTCCCCCGCGCCTCCCCGCGTCGGCGCTGCATCCAGCGCCGACGTTACAATCCTGCCCATGACGCCGATCCGCTACGCCATCGCCCCGCTTCAGCCTGAAGCGCACCTGTTTGCCGTTACCGTCACCGTGAGCGAGCCCGATCCGGCCGGGCAGTGTTTCTCGCTGCCGGCGTGGATTCCCGGCAGCTACATGATCCGGGACTTCGCGCGCAATATCGTGCGCATCCGCGCCGACGCGGGCGGGCGCGAGGTCAGGCTGAGCAAGCTCGACAAGCAGCGCTGGCAGGCCGCGCCGGTCTCCCTGGCCGACGGCCCGCTGACGCTCAGCTACGAGGTCTACGCCTGGGACCTGTCGGTGCGCGCCGCGCACCTGGACACCACCCACGGCTTCTTCAACGGCAGCTCGGTGTTCCTGTGCGTGGAGGGGCAGGCCGAGCGGCCCTGCACCGTCGACATCCACGCGCCCGCGGGCGAGGCCTACCGCGACTGGCGCGTGGCCACCGCCATGCGCGAGGCGCCGGGACGCGACGGGGCCAAGCGCTATGGCTTCGGCCGCTACCTGGTGGCCGACTACGACGAACTGGTCGACCACCCGGTCGAGATGGGCACCTTCCAGCTGGCCAGTTTCCGCGCCTGCGGCGCGCAGCACGACGTGGTCTTCACCGGGCGCGTGCCGCAACTGGATCTCGAGCGCGTGTGCCGCGACCTGAAGCGCATCTGCGAGACCCAGATCCGGCTGTTCGAGCCGCGCACCGCGCAGGCGCCGTTCCTGGACAGCAACCGCCGCTACGTGTTCATGACCATGGTCACCAGCGATGGCTACGGCGGCCTGGAGCATCGCGCCAGCACCGCGCTGATCTGCTCGCGCAACGACCTGCCGGTGCGCGGCAACAGCGAAACCAGCGAGGGCTACCGCACCTTCCTCGGGCTGTGCAGCCACGAGTATTTCCACACCTGGAACGTCAAGCGCATCAAGCCGGCCGCATTCGTGCCTTACCGGCTGGCGCAGGAAACCTACACGCCGCTGCTGTGGCTGTTCGAGGGCTTTACCAGCTACTACGACGACCTGGTGCTGGTGCGCTCGGGCTGCGTCACCGAGGCGCAGTATGTCGAGATGCTGGCCAAGACCTGGAACGGCGTGCTGCGCGGCAACGGCCGCACCAAGCAGAGCGTGGCCGAAAGCTCGTTCGATGCCTGGACCAAGTACTACCGCCAGGACGAGAATGCGCCCAACGCCATTGTCAGCTACTACACCAAGGGCGCGCTGGTGGCGCTGGCGCTGGACCTGACCATCCGCGACAAGACCCGCGGGCGGCGCTCTCTCGACGATGTCATGCGCGCGCTGTGGCGCAGCTATGGCCGTGGCTTTTATGCGCCGGACGCGGTGCAGCGCGGCGTGACCGAGGCCGAGGTCCATGCGCTGTTCGATGAAGTCACGGGCCTGCGCATGGGGCCGCTGCTGCGTGCGCTGACCGAAGGCACCGGCGAGTTGCCGCTGCCGCCGCTGTTCAAGGCGTTCGGAATCAAGGCCGAGGCGCAGAAACCGGCGCGCACCGCCGCGCTGGGGATCAAGGTCAAGACCGAGGACGGCTGGGTGCGCGTGACCCAGGTGCTCGACGGCGGCGCCGCGCAGGCCGCAGGGCTGTCCGCAGGCGACCTGCTGGTTGCCGTCGACGGCGTGCGCATGGCGCCGGGCCAGCTCGACAAGCTGCTGGCGCGCTACCGCCCCGGCGACCGCATCGAGCTGCACGCCTTCCGCCGCGACGAGCTGCAGGCGCTGCCGGTGACGCTGGCGCGCGAGCCGGCGGCGCAGTTCAAGCTCAAGGCGGAGGGCGGGCGGCATGCGGCGCGCTCGCGCTGGCTGGGCCAGTGAGCTAGTCTTCTTTCGCCGCGACACCAGACCACGCCACCGCTGTCCACCGCCCCCGCTGCATGCAATACGCGCACGATCCCCGCACCTTCCTGTATTCGCACTATGTGTACCGGGGGCTGCGCTCGGCCACGGGCGTGATCGGCGCGACGCTGATCGCGCTGCATTTCAGCGACCTGCCCACCGCCATGGTGGTGTCGATGGGCGCGCTGTGCACCAGCCTGATGGACCTGCCGAGCCCGCTGAACCACAAGTTCAACGAGATGCTGGCCAGCGTGCTGCTGTGCAGCGTGGTCACGCTGGTGGTGGCGCTGGCCACGCCGTTCCCGCGCGTGATGCCGTTCCTGCTGGTGCTGGTGACGTTCATGGCCGGCATGATGACGGTGTACGGCAACAAGACGCTGCCGCTGCAGTTCGCCGCACTGTTCGTGATGACGCTCACGATCAACGAAGACTTCCTGGTGCGGCGCGCGCTGGAACATGCGGCGCTGTTCAGCGTCGGTGCGGTCGCCTATCTTGGTTACGCGATGCTGGTGAGCTGGGTCACCGAGCGCCGCACCCGGCAGCAGGTGCTGGCCGAATCGCTGTACGAGCTGGCGGGCTACCTTGAAATCAAGGCCGGCTTCTACGACGCCGGCAATGACTTCGAGGCACAGTTCAACCAGCTGGTGCGCCAGCAGATCGTGGTGGCCGAGCGCCAGCAGGCCGCGCGCGACCTGGTGCTGCGCGGCAACCGCACCCCCCACGATGGGCTGCTGGTGCAGGTGCACCTGCGCATGCTCGACCTGTACGAGTACATCCTGTCGACCAACACCGACTATCCGATGCTGCGCCAGACCTTCGCCGGCACGCCGGTGCTGGACCACCTGCGCGGGCTGGTGATGCAGATGTGCAAGGACGTCGAAGAGATCGCCTACGAGGTCACGCGCGGGCGCGGCTCGTACGCCACGGTGGAATACCGCGCTGGCCTGCGCGCGGTCGAGGCCGAGATCGCGCAGCTGCGCCACCACCATATCAACCCGGCGGCGATGACGGCGCTGGTCGAGACGCTCGACATGATGCGCGGCGCGATCACGCTGATCGGCCAGCTGCACGAGGCCTCGCGCACGCCGGTGGAACCGGCCAAGGTGCTGCCCGGCTCCGACATGACGCCGTTCCTGACGCGCCAGAAGTACGAGCTGAGCGTGCTGCGCGACAACCTGAAGTGGACTTCGCCGGCGTTCCGCTTTGCGCTGCGGGTGTCGATGGCGGTGGCGCTGGGCCTGTGGATTGCCGAGCGCCTGCCTTATGTGTCGCACAGCTACTGGATCCTGCTGACCATCATCGTGATCCTGAAGCCCAACTTCAGCATGACCAAGCAGCGCTACAACGACCGCGTGATCGGCACGCTGATCGGCTGCGTGGTCTCGGTCGCGATCCTGAAGGTGGTGCACCAGCCGCTGATCCTGCTGGGCGTGCTGTTCCTGTCGCTGGTGGCCAGCGCCGCCTTCGTCACCATCAAATACCGCTACACCGCGATCGCCGCCTGCATCCAGGTGTTGATCCAGATCCACCTGCTGATGCCGAACAGTCCCACCGTGGCGGGCGAGCGGCTGGTGGATACGGTGATCGGCGGCATCATCGCGTCGCTGTTCAGCTTCGTGCTGCCGAGCTGGGAGTACCGCGCCATCCCCAAGCTGGTCGAGGCCGTGCTGCAGGCCAACCGCCGCTATATCGCCGCCACGCGCGACCTGCTGCTGCGCCGGGCCAAGGATGACTTTGCCTACCGCGTGCAGCGCAAGCAGTTCATGGACAACCTGTCGGCGCTGATCTCGTCGTTCCAGCGCATGCTGGACGAGCCCAGGAGCCGGCATCGCGCGGTCGACAACCTGAACCGCTTCATCGTGCAGAACTACCTGGTGGCCGCGCACGTGGCCGCCGCGCGCATCCAGGTGCGCCAGCACTACGATGAGCTCGATATCCCGGCCGCCGAGGCCGCGATCGAGCAGGCCACCGAGGCCGCCAGCCACAGCCTGCAGGTGGCCAGCGAACGGCTGCACGCCGACGAGCGCGGCGGCGGCCGCGGCGCAGGCTTCATCCGCAAGGCGCCGGCGGAGCGCAAGGAGGCCGTCCCGGTGGAAGCCGACAAGCCGGTTGCGGCGGCAGTCGAGGCGGCGCCGGAAGCGCTGGCTGAAGCGACCCCTGATCAGGTCGTCGAAACCGTCACGCCCGAAGCGGCCGAAGCCGAGGAAGACGCCGCCGCGGAACGCCGCGCGCGCCTGGCCGATTCCGCCGACAAGCGCCGCACCGACACGCTGGTGCAGGCCGCCGCGGCGGGCGAGTCGAGCGAACAGGCAGGGGTGACGTCAAGCTCCACCGGCCGCCCCGCCAACGCGGTGCTGGAGCGCCGGCTGCGCGCGCTGCGCGAGGACGCGGCCAAGATTGCGCTGCGCACCGGAGCGATCGGGCGGGCGATGCGGGCGCGGTCGTAGAGATCCGGAACCGATTGTTTTCTCCCCTCTCCCGCTCGCGGGAGAGGGGAGAAAACCAGCAGCAAGATCAAACGCCGTGCCCCGCCCCCTCATCCTCCGGCAACGTCAGCATCCCGCTGTGATAGCTGTACTCGAAGATCTCCCCATACCGCCCCCAACCGATCGCCACGCTCAGCACGCGTTCGGCCTCCGCCGGCTTGAGGAATTGCTCCAGTTCCTCGAGCACCTGTTCCTCGCGGATCTCGCCGGCTTCGCTCGCCACCAGTTCGCGGCGCACATGCGCGGCCAGCGCGACGTTGGCGAGCAGTTGCCGGCCGAAGATGGCCTTGCGCTGCTGCGGCCCGGCGGCGTAATAGGCGCGGCCGGCATCGGTGGCGGCGATGTCGCCGGCCTCGATCGACACCAGCTGCACCAGCTGCAGCGCTTCGCAGGCCGGCAGCAGTTCGTCGTCGGTCAGGCCGGCCTTGTCGGCCAGGTGCGGCAGGTCGGCGCGGCCCTGGAACGGGGCTTCGCACAGCAGGTCGAGGATGGCTTCCATCTGGCTGATGTCGGCGTCCGGCAGCCGGTAGCCGATCTCGCGCGCGGGCGCGGGCACGCGCGCTTCGGCCGCCGGGGCGGTCATCAGCGCGTAGATCTGGTCGACCAGCGCGCGCACCTGCGCGCTGTCGCGGTTGCGCGGGCGCGGCAGCGCCACTGGCACTTCGGCGCGGATGCGGCCCGGGTCGCTCGACAGGATCACGATGCGGTCGGCCATCATCACTGCTTCCTCGATATTGTGCGAAACGATCAGGATGCTGCGGATATTGGCGCGCCCGCTTGCCCACAGCGCCAGCATCTCGTCGCGCAGGGTCTCGCCGGTCAGCACGTCCAGCGCCGAGAACGCTTCATCCATCAGCAGCAGGTCGGGCTCGGTCACCAGCGCGCGCGCAATGCCCACGCGCTGGCGCATGCCGCCCGACAGCTCGCGCGGCAGCGCGCTGTTGAAGCCGGCCAGGCCGATCATGTCGATCGCGGCTTCCGCGCGGCGTTCGCGCTCGGTCCTGGGCACGCCCTGCGCCTCAAGTCCCAGCTCGACGTTCTGCTGTACCGTCAGCCACGGAAACAGCGCGAACGACTGGAACACCATGGCGATGCCTTCGGCGGTGCCGGCCAGGCGCTGGCCGCGGAATCGCACCTCGCCGCGGTCGGCGCCGACCAGCCCTGCCATGATGCGCAGCAGCGTGGACTTGCCCGAGCCGGACTTGCCCAGCATGGCGACGATCTCGCCCGCGCGCAGGGTCAGGTCCACGCCTTCGAGCACGGCGCGGTCGCTCTGGCTGGCGGTGCGGAAGATCTTGCCGACGCCGCGCAGCTCGATCACGGCGGGGGCGGTGGTGGATGCAATGTTCTCTGCCATCGTTGCCTTACAAGCGGGTGCGCTCTTGCGCGAGTTGATACAGGCGGTTCCACAGCAGCCGGTTGAAGCCGACCACGAACAGCGCCATCACGACTATGCCCAGCGCAATGCGCGGGAAGTCGCCGCGCGCGGTGGTCTCGGCGATATAGCTGCCGAGGCCGGTGGCAACGATGGTGCGGTCGCCCCAGGTCACGTACTCGGACACGATGCTCGCGTTCCATGAGCCGCCGGCGGCCGTCACCAGCCCGGTCAGCAGGCTCGGGAATACCGCTGGGATCAGGAAGCGCTTCCACAGCAGCCAGCCACGCAGGCCGAAATTACGCGCGGCGAGCTTCAGTTCGGTGGGAATGCCGGAAGCCCCCGCGACCACGTTGAACAGGATGTACCACTGGGTGCCGAAAATCAGCAGCGGGCTCAGCCAGATCTCCGGATTCAGCCCGAAGCGCGCGATCAGCATCACCGCCAGCGGGAACATCAGGTTGGCCGGAAACGCCGCCAGGAACTGCGCGATCGGTTGGGCGATGCGCGCCAGGTCCGGGTTCACGCCGATGCGGATGCCGATCGGCACCCAAACCAGCGCCGCCAGCGCAATCAGCACGATCACCCGCGCCATGGTCAGCGTGCCCAGCCACAGCACATGGAGGACCTCGGCCCAGCCCACCTCGCTATGCACGAAATAGCCCACGCGCAGCAGCGCGGCCAGCGCGACCAGCACGATCGCCGTGTCGCGCGCGCGGCCCAGCCATGACGCCCGGCGCGGATCGACCGGGCGGGCCGCTGCCGGCATGCGCGAGCGCGCGCCCCACGCCAGCGTCCGCGCGGCCAGCGCCGCGGCCTGCGCCAGCAGCGCGCCCACCCACGCCGAGCGGCGCAGCAGGTCCAGCAGCCACGACTGCGGCAGCTTGTCCTGCGCCAGGGTCTCGAAGCGGAAGCGGTCGGCCCAGGCCACCAGCGGGCGGAACAGCAGCTGGTCGTACAGCAGGATGCCGACCAGCATCGCCACGATGGCCCAGCCGATCGCGGCCAGGTCCTGCTGCTGGATCGCCAGCGCGATATAGGAGCCGATGCCGGGCAGCCGGATATCGTGGCCCGACACCGAGATGGCCTCGGACGCGACCACGAAGAACCAGCCGCCCGACATCGACATCATCATGTTCCACAGCAGCCCCGGCATGGCGTACGGCACTTCCAGCCGCCAGAAGCGCTGCCACGGCGACAGCCGGAACATCGCCGCGGCCTCGAGCAGGTCGCCCGGAATGGTGCGGAACGACTGGTACAGGCTGAACGCCATGTTCCAGGCCTGCGAGGTGAAGATGGCAAAGATCGCCGCGCACTCCACGCCGGCCAGGTTGCCCGGAAAGAGGGCGATGAAGCCGGTCACGGTGATGGAAAGAAAGCCCAGCACCGGGATCGACTGCAGGATATCCAGCGCGGGCACCAGCACCTTCTCGGCGGTGCGGCTCTTCGACGCCAGCGCGGCGAAGGCCAGCGAGAACAGCAGCGACGCCGCCAGCGCGGCCAGCATGCGCACGCTGGTGCGCATCAGGTAGTAGGGCAGGTAAGCCACGTCCAGGTGCACCGCCAGCGGCTGGTCGGGCCGGAACGGGACGTTCATCTGCTGCGCGGCGAACGCGATCATCACGATTACGGCCAGGATGATCGGCAGCAACGCCAGGTCGAAGCGGTTGGGCGGGGCGCGCAGCAGCTGGCTGTCAAAGCCAGGGGCGGGCGGGGCCCCGTTGCGGTCGGCGGGTGGCATCATGGGCGCTTCTCGGGCTGTATCGAGCTTGGAGGACGAAGGCTTGTGGCCTGCCTCTGGTTCGCGGCCCCGGCGGACAACGGCAAAGCCTGCATGCCGCCGGCTTCATGCTGATCACGCCGGGCGGCGCGCATCCCCTGGTAACGCCCGGCATGGCGGTCTAGTTTACTTGGTGTCGATGACAGAACGCGCACGCGTCGCGTGCGCTCACGGGGAAACGGCCATGAACAAGGCAACCTGGCACCTGGTCGCGCATGGGCGCGTGCAGGGCGTGGGCTATCGCGCCGCCTGCGCCGACGCGGCGGACGAACTCGGGCTGGGCGGCTGGGTGCGCAACCGGGCCGACGGCACCGTCGAGGTGATGGCGCACGGCACGGTCAAACAGCTGGAAGCGCTGCAGGCGTGGATGGAAACCGGCCCGCCGGCGGCGCAGGTTGCGTTTGTCGAGGTCGGGCGCGGGGAAGGGGAGTTTGCCGGCTTCGAGTTCCGGCCGACGGTCTAACGGTGCGCTGCGCTAGGCGGCGGTCCAGTCGATCGCCGTGCGGCCGTGCGTTTCCAGCCAGCGGTTGGCTTCGCGAAAGTGGCCGCAGCCGAGGAAGCCCCGGTGCGCCGACAACGGCGACGGGTGCGGCGCTTCCAGCACGCAGTGGCCGGCGCCGAGCAGCGGCTTCTTGGCCTGCGCATGGCTGCCCCACAGCATGAACACCAGGTTCGGCCGGCTCGCGGCGAGGTGCTGGATCAGGCAATCGGTGACGGCTTCCCAGCCGCGCCGTGCATGGCTGGCGGCCTGGCCCTGCTCGACCGTCAGCACGGTGTTGAGCAGCAGCACGCCCTGGCGCGCCCAGCCTTCCAGGTTGCCGGAAGTGCGCGGCGGGCAGTTGCCGTCGGCGCCGAATTCCGCGGCGATCTCCTTGAAGATGTTGCGCAGGCTGGGCGGCACCTTGATGCCTTCCGGCACCGAGAAGGCGAGCCCGTGCGCCTGCGGCTGCTCCACGCCGCCAACCGTGCCGGTGCCGTGGTAGGGATCCTGGCCCAGGATCACAACCTTGACCGCGTCGGGCGGCGTCAGGTGCAGCGCGTGGAAGACATGGTGCGGGAACACCGGCTTGCCGGCGGCGCGTTCGCCGTCGACGAAGGCTGCCAGCTCGCGCCACGCCGGCACGGCGATGCAGGGCTCGAGCAAGGCGCGCCAGGCGGCGGGCAAGGCATCGGCCTGCGCTTGCAGGCTGGCGGCGGGAGAGGGTTCGCCGGGGGCGCGGGGCGCGTCGGCGGCAAAGAGATCGGCTTGCATGCGGGATATGCGCGGCGGGAAAACCGCGATTATGACGCCTTGCCCTCGGCGATCCCGGCGAGGCGGTAACCCCGCGCAGCCTTGCTCAGGTCCGACGGCGCCAGCGCCGCCACGGCGGCAAGCCGCGCGGCGAAGGCGCGCAGCGCCTCGGCGGCGTGCGCGGCGTCGCCATCGAGCCATTCCAGCTCGAGTTCCTGGATGCGCTCCTGCGCGGCGCTGGCCGGGGCGGTGATGGTGCCGGTGTCGAGCGCGGCTTCGATCCGCGCGTCGTCCTGCGTCACGATCCAGGTGCGGCGGATGAAGTCGGTGCGGAACACCGGGGCCAGGCTGCCGATCAGCGGCGCCAGCACGGCTTGCGCCTCGGCGGGAAACGTTTGCAGTTCGATGGCCTCGCCGGCGATGGCGGTCTCCCACTCATGCCGCGTGGCCAGGCCGCCCTGGCTGCTGCCGGCGGTCTTCAGCGTCTGCAGCCACTGCTCGCCCCTGCGGCGCAGGCGCAGCGCCGCGCGCGCCTGTGCCAGGTCGCGCCGGGGCGTGTCGAGGTAGACGTTGAGCAGCGTGGCTTCGCCTCGCGGCTGGCCGTTGGCGTCGAGCCAGGCGGCAAGGGGAGCGAGGGCGGCGTCGGGGACGGCGAGTTTGAGTTCGATTTCCTGGGGCATGGGGAGGAAATCACCCAAACAAACGCGCCAGCTCCACCCCCGGCTCCTTCGCCCGCATGAACGCCTCGCCCACCAGGAACGCGTGGACATTGGCATCGCGCATGCGCTTCACGTCCGCCGGCGCGAGGATGCCCGATTCGGTCACCACCAGCTTGTCGGCCGGAATATGCGGCAGCAGGTCCAGCGTGTTGTCCAGCGACACCTCGAAGGTGCGCAGGTTGCGGTTGTTCACGCCCAGCAGCGGCGTCTTCAGCCGCAGCGCGGCGTCGAGCTCATCGTTGCCGTGCACTTCCACCAGCACGTCCATGCCGAGTTCGAGCGCGCACGCTTCCAGCTCCGCCATCAGGCCAGGGTCCAGTGCCGCGACGATCAGCAGGATGCAGTCGGCCCCCCAGGTGCGCGCTTCATAGACCTGGTACAGGTCGACCATGAAGTCCTTGCGCAGCGCCGGCAACGGGCAGGCGCCGCGGGCGCGCTTCAGGTAGTCGGCGTGGCCCTGGAAGAAATGCTCGTCGGTCAGCACCGACAGGCAGGCCGCGCCGTGCGTGGCATAGCTCTCGGCGATGGCCTCGGGCAGGAACTGCTCGCGCAGCACGCCCTTGGACGGCGAGGCCTTCTTGATCTCGGCGATCACCGCGGCGTGGCCGGCGGCGATCTTGTCGCGCAGCGCGCGCTCGAAGCCGCGCGGCGCGAGACCGGCCTCGGTGCGCAGGCTTTCGGCCTCGGCGCGCAGGCTGGGCAGGTCGCGCCGCTTGCGCGCGGCGGCGACTTCGTCGGCCTTGACGGTCAGGATTTTCTGCAGGATGTCGGACATATCGGCGTCTCTTACTTGAACTGCTGCGTGGCCCGCACGAAGGCGTCGAGCTTTTGCCGCGCCGCGCCGCTGGCGATGGCTTCGCGCGCGCGGCGGATGCCGTCCTCGACCGAGTCCGCCACGTTGGCGGCGTACAGCGCGGTGCCGGCGTTCAGCGACACGATCTCGCGCGGCGTGCCGGGCGCGTTGGACAGGGCCTCGAGCAGCATGTCCTTCGATTCGGCGGCATCGGCCACCTTCAGGCCGCGGTTGGAGATCATCGACAGGCCGAAGTCCTCGGGGTGGATCTCGTACTCGCGCACTTCGCCGTCCTTCAGCTCGCCCACCAGCGTGGCCGCGCCGAGCGAGACCTCGTCCATGCCGTCCTTGCCGTACACCACGATGGCGTGCTGCGCGCCCAGGCGCTGCATCACCCGCACCTGGATGCCGACCAGGTCGGGGTGGAACACGCCCATCAGGATGTTGGGCGCATCGGCCGGGTTGGTCAGCGGCCCCAGGATATTGAAGATGGTGCGCACGCCCATTTCCTTGCGGATCGGCGCGACGTTCTTCATCGCGGGGTGGTGCGTCGGCGCGAACATGAAGCCGATGCCGGTTTCCTCGATGCACTGGCCGACCTGCTCGGGCGTCAGCATGATGTTCACGCCCAGCGCCTCCAGCACGTCGGCGCTGCCCGACTTGGAGCTGACGCCGCGGTTGCCGTGCTTGGCGATCTTCGCGCCCGCGGCGGCGGCGACGAACATCGACGCGGTCGAGATATTGAAGGTGTGCGAGCCGTCGCCGCCGGTGCCGACGATATCGACAAAGTGTTCGCGGTCTTTCACCGCCACCTTGTTGGCGAACTCGCGCATCACCTGCGCGGCGGCCGAGATCTCGCCGATGGTTTCCTTCTTGACGCGCAGCCCGGTCAGGATCGCGGCGGCCATCACCGGCGAGATCTGCGCCTGCATGATCTGCCGCATCAGGTGCAGCATCTCGTCATGGAAGATTTCGCGGTGTTCGATACAGCGCGTCAGGGCTTCTTGCGGCGTGATCATGGCGTTCTCGTTGACAGTCTGGATGGCGTGATGAGGGCTGGCGGGTGCGGAGTCGAGCAGTCTCATCGCGGCGCCTTGACGAAGTTGGCCAGCATCGCATGGCCGTGCTCGGACAGGATCGACTCGGGATGGAACTGCACGCCTTCAACGGCGAGCGTCTTGTGGCGCACGCCCATGATTTCGCCGTCCGGGGTCCAGGCAGTGATCTCCAGGCAATCGGGCAGGGTCTCGCGCTCGATCGCCAGGGAATGATAGCGCGTCACGTCGAAGTGCCTGGGCAGCCCGGCGAAGACGCCTTGCTGCGTGGTCTCGATGGTGCTGACCTTGCCGTGCATCACCTGCTTGGCGCGGATCACCTTGCCGCCGAAGGCTTCGCCGATGGCCTGGTGGCCCAGGCACACGCCCAGCATCGGCACCTTGCCGGCAAAGTGCTGCAGCGCTGCCACCGAGATGCCGGCTTCCCTGGGGCTGCACGGGCCCGGCGAAACGCAGATATGGTCGGGCTTCATCGCCTCGATCTCTTCGATGGTGATCTCGTCGTTGCGGTAGGTGCGCACGTCCACGCCCAGTTCGCCGAAGTACTGGACCAGGTTGTAGGTGAACGAATCGTAGTTGTCGATCATCAGCAGCATGGCGTCTGTCTCCTGTTCTCTCAGATGTCGGAGTCCAGGCCATCCTGGACCTGCTCGGCGGCGCGGATCACGGCGCGCGCCTTGGCCTCGGTTTCCCTCCATTCGGCTTCGGGATCCGAATCGGCAACGATGCCGGCGGCGGCCTGCACGTAGAGGTTGCCGTCCTTGACGATGCCGGTGCGGATGGCGATGGCCAGGTCCATCTCGCCGCCGAACGACAGGTAGCCCACCGCGCCGCCATAGATGCCGCGCTTGCACGGCTCCAGTTCGTCGATGATTTCCATCGCATGGACCTTGGGCGCGCCCGACAGCGTGCCGGCCGGGAAGGTCGCGCGCAGCACGTCGAGGTTGCTCATGCCCTCGCGCAGCGTGCCTTCGACCGAGCTGACGATATGCTGCACGTGCGAGTATTTCTCGATCACCATCTTGTCGGTGACCTTGACCGAACCGGTCTCGGCAATGCGGCCGATGTCATTGCGCGCCAGGTCGATCAGCATCACGTGCTCGGCGATCTCCTTCGGGTCGTTGAGCAGCTCGGTGGCCAGCTGCGCGTCCTTGTCCGGCGTATTGCCGCGCGGGCGCGTGCCGGCCAGCGGGCGGATGGTAACGATGTGTTCGGTGCGGGTGTCGCCGTTGGCGCCCACCTTGCGCGCTTCCTGGCGCACCAGGATTTCCGGCGACGCGCCCACCACCTGGAAGTCGCCGAAGTTGTAGAAGTACATGTACGGCGACGGATTCAGCGAGCGCAGCGCGCGGTACAGCGACAGCGGCGCGTCGCGATAGGGCTTGACCAGGCGCTGGCCGATCTGCACCTGCATCATGTCGCCGGCCATGATGTATTCCTTGGCCTTGTGCACCGCGGCCAGGTAGTCGGCCTTGGCGAATTCGCGGTAGACCTCGGTCTGCACCGACGGGCTGGTCACCGGCACGTCGACGGGCTGGCGCAGCTTCATGCGCAGTTCGCGCAGGCGCTGGCGTGCGCGCGAATAGGCCTCCGGCGTGGTCGGGTCGGCGTAGACGATCAGGTAGAGCTTGCCCGACAGGTTGTCGATCACCGCCAGCTCTTCGCACAGCAGCAGCTGGATGTCGGGCAGGTTCAGGTCGTCGGGCTTCTGCGTGCTGGCGAGCTTCTTCTCGATATAGCGTACCGCGTCGTAGCCGAAGTAACCGGCCAGGCCGCCGCAGAAGCGCGGCAGGCCGGGGCGCAGCGCCACCTTGAAGCGGCTCTCGAACTCGGCGATGAAATCGAGGGGATTGCCTTCGTGGGTTTCCACCACCTTGCCGTCGGTCACCACCTCGGTGCGGTTGCCGTAGGCGCGCAGCAGCGTGCGCGCATGCAGGCCGATGAAGGAATAGCGGCCGAAGCGCTCGCCGCCCACCACCGATTCGAGCAGGAAGGTGTTGACGCCGCGGGTCTGCGACTGGGCCAGCTTCAGGTACAGCGACAGCGGCGTTTCCAGGTCGGCAAAGGCCTCGGCGATCAGCGGGATGCGGTTGTAGCCCTGGTCGGCCAGCGATTTGAATTCCAGTTCGGTCATGTCGGTCCTCTTGTTCGGCCCGCGCCGCGAGCGATGGTCAGGCGCGGTGCCGCATATCGGCAGAGTTGGCTGGAGCGTATGGGAGTTCCGCCCCGGTTGCGGACCGTGGTGCGGCAAGCTTGCGGACAAGGCTGCACACGGCCGGAAAGCGGGCGTGCGGCGCGTTCTTGAGCTAAACGTAGCAGAGAAATAAGGCTACGCTGGCTCGGCGGGTTTGGGTGGTGATGACCGGCATGGCTGGTCGCCTTGGCCGGTGGTGTCGACGCCTTCGGATCGAAGGCGTGTCAGCAGACTCGCGAACGCACTTTACGCCTGTTGGGAGGCGCGCCAGCGACGCCAGGGCCAGGCCTGCCGATCACTGCCAGAAGAGATGCGTTTGCGGTTGAGAAACATTGAAGGTTCAGGGATTTCAGTCGCGGCCGATCTGATGACCGACCCTAGCGATGACCTGCCCGGTGTGCCGCAAACAGCGCTGCGGCGTGGGCAATGGTGTCGACTATACCATCGGCCTCGACGGCTTGTACAGGATTGCCATGGTTGTAGCCATAGGGCACCAGCAGCACGCCCATGCCCGCCGCGCGCGCCGCCTGGGCGTCGTTTTCCGAGTCGCCGAGGGCCGCCATCGCCGACGGATCGAGCCGGAACACCTCCGCCACCTTGAGCAGCGGGAACGGGTCGGGCTTGCGCAGCTGGAACGCGTCGCCGCCGTAGACCAGCTCGAAATACGGCGCCAGCCCGGTCTTGGCCAGCAGCGGCTCGGTGAAGCTGTAGGGCTTGTTGGTCACGCAGGCCAGCCGCAGGCCGGCCGCCTTCATTGCCGCCAGCCCGTCGCGCACGCCCGGGTAGACCTGCGAGAACTGGCCGTTGATGCGGATGTACTCGCGGTCGTACAGCGCGTAGGCATCGGCGAACAGGCCGTTGGCGTGCAGCGGCGAGAAGCGCGCGTCGAGCACGCGCCGGATCAGGTTTTCCGAGCCCTTGCCGACGTAGCTGACGATCTCCTGCCCGGACATCGGCGCCACCGGCCCCAGGTTGGGGTGCTGGCGGCCCAGCGCCAGCAGCATGGCGTTGATCGAGGCGTGGAAGTCGCCCGCCGTATCGACCATGGTGCCGTCCAGGTCGACGATCACGCCTTCGATGCCGCTCCAGTCGGTGCGGCGCAGTGCCATGCCCGCCGTCATTGGCCGGCCTTGGCCAGTTCGCTGCGCAGCGCCGAGATGATGCCGCGGTAGCCGCCGTCGGCATCCGGCTTGCCGAACACCGCCGAGCCCGCCACGAAGGTGTCGGCGCCGGCCGCGGCAATCTCGGCGATATTGTCGACCTTCACGCCGCCGTCCACTTCCAGCAGGATGGTGCGGCCGGTGCGGGCGGTGTATTCGTCGATGCGCTGGCGCACCGCGCGCAGCTTGTTCAGTGTCTCGGGGATGAACGACTGGCCGCCGAAACCCGGGTTGACCGACATCAGCAGGATCACGTCCAGCCGGTCCATCACGTGGTCCAGGTGGTGCAGCGGGGTGGCCGGGTTGAATACCAGGCCCGCCTGGCAGCCGTTATCCCGGATCAGCGCGAGCGAGCGGTCGACGTGTTCGCTGGCTTCCGGGTGGAAGGTGATGATATTGGCGCCGGCCTTGGCAAAGTCCGGGATGATCCGGTCCACCGGGCGCACCATCAGGTGCACGTCGATGGGCGCGGTCACGTGGGGACGGATCGCCTCGCACACCAGCGGGCCCACGGTCAGGTTGGGCACGTAATGGTTGTCCATCACGTCGAAGTGGATCCAGTCGGCGCCGGCCTCGGTCACGCGGCGGACTTCCTCGCCCAGGCGGGCGAAGTCGGCGGACAGGATGGAGGGGGCGATGCGGAAGGTGGGCTGGGTCATGGTGGCGCGCGGTGAATGCAGGGAATGCTGTTATCGCCGCTGGCGGCGGGCCGCGGGCGCCGCCAGGCCGCTGAAACCAGCCGGGGGGCCAGCAAGGCGGCAAGAGCGGCCGGGGCCACGGCGGGCGGCACGGCGTTGAAAGACCGCTATTCTACGCCCGCCCGGGGCGATCGCGTCCGGGCGGCGCCAGGCCCGCTCTTGCCCGTCCCGCGCCCATCCCGCACAATGCGGCTACCCATTTCCCTGCCGGCCGCTCCCGCCGCCGGCCCTGCCCAAATGAGCGAGTACGCCTTCTCCGTGTCGGTGCGCACCCAGTACCTGCCGGACCAGTCCGACCCCGAGCGCGGGCGCCATGCCTTCGCCTATACCATCACCATCCACAATACCGGCGAGGTCGCGGCACAGCTGATCTCGCGGCACTGGATCATCACGGACAGCGACAACGGCACGCAGGAAGTTGCCGGGCTAGGGGTGGTCGGCCACCAGCCGCTGCTCAAGCCGGGCGAGCATTTCGAGTACACCAGCTGGGCCACGATCTCGACCCCGGTGGGCTCGATGAAGGGCGAATACTTCTGCGTGGCCGAGGACGGCCATCGCTTCGAGGTGCCGATCCCCGAGTTCGCGCTGGTGCTGCCGCGCATGCTGCACTGAACGTGCGGGGAACCTACGTGCGCGGTGCGCTGTCCTGATCCTGCTGCGGCGCTTGCGTGTCGCCCTGCGCCGGCTGGCGCGACGGGTGCTCCGACGGCGCGCGGGTGGGACGCGGGTGCTTTTTCGCCGTGCCCATGGTCCAGATCACGATAAAGATCAGCAGGAACAGCGCCACGCCGGCTTCCAGGGCGAACAGCAGCATGGGATGGGCTTCGAAGAACTTGCTCATGGCAGATGCAGCGCGGCCCGCGGGGGCGCAGGCGGTGGTTGAGGGATGACGGTGGCATTGTAGGGGCTTTCCGGCGGAATGCGCCCCGCACGCTGCGGTTTCCAGGACTTTGAACAATAGCAAGATGGCATACGCGGACGCTTTCCCGATTCCACAGGTTTCCCAGGTTTCCTCCCCGTCGCCGCGCCGCATGCGCGGCTGGCTCGCGCTGGCCGGCGCCGCGGTGCTGCTGGCCGGCTGCATGAGCGGCCCGCCGCCGCGCGTCGAGACCACCCCGTCCGGCACTACGCCGCCGACGACGTCGTCGCAGAAGGGCCGGCTGCAGGCGGCCAGCTGGGCCGAGATCGGCGGCTGGGCCCAGGACGATGTGCGCGCCGCCTGGCCGGCGCTGCAGCAAAGCTGCCAGGCGCTGAAGAAGCGCGCGGAATGGTCCCGCGCCTGCGCCGCCGGCATGATGGTCAATGCCGGCGACATCAACGCCATGCGCGCGTACTTCGAAAGCAACTTCCAGCCATACCGCGTGGTCAATGGCGACGGCACCGACAGTGGCCTGATCACCGGCTACTACGAGCCGATCCTGCACGGGTCGCGCACGCGCCAGGGCAAATTCCAGGTGCCGCTGTACCGCAAGCCGCCGCAGTTCGGCAACCGAGCACTGCCGGCGCGCGCCGAGCTGCTGCAGAACCCGGCCATGCGCGGCAACGAGCTGGTCTGGGTCGACGACGCGGTCGAGGCCGCGTTCCTGCAGATCCAGGGCTCGGGCCGCATCCGCATGGCAGACGGCAGCATGATGCGGGTGGGCTTCGGCGGTACCAACGACCAGCCGTTCCGCTCGTTCGGCAAGTGGCTGCTGGACCGCGGCGAGATCACCCCGGCCCAGGCCACCATGCAGGGCATCAAGGCCTGGGCGCGCGCCAATCCCGGGCGCGTCGAAGAGATGCTCAACATCAACCCGCGCTTTGTCTTCTTCCGCGAGCTGCCGCCCAACAACGACGGCCCGGTGGGCGCGCTGGGCGTGCCGCTGACCGCGGAGCGCTCGATCGCGGTCGACCCGGCCACGATCCCGCTGGGCGTGCCGGTGTTCCTGTCGACCACGCGTCCGCTGTCGACCGAGCCGATCCAGCGCCTGATGTTCGCGCAGGATACCGGCAGCGCGATCAAGGGCGGCGTGCGTGCGGACTTCTTCTGGGGGGCCGGCGATGCCGCCGGCGAGACCGCCGGACGGATGAAGCAGGGCGGCAGGATGTGGGTGCTGATGCCGCGCAGTTAAGGCCAGCCCATCAGGCTAATACTGCGAATGTTGTCTCCCCTCTCCCGCAAGCGGGCGAGGGGAGACAACCGGCGCATTTCAACGCGGCCGCTGGTCCACGATCCGCTTCGCCTTCCCCACCGAGCGCTCGATGCCCCCCTCCGGCAGCACGTCGATGGAAGCGGTCACTCCGATATAGGACTTGATCTCATGCGCCAGCCGCTCGCGCGCGGCCTGCGCACGCGCCGGCTCGCCGCCATGGGCGCATTCCACGCGCACCGTCAGCGTGTCCATGTGGCCGTCCTTGCCCAGCACGCACTGGTAGTGCGGCGCCAGTTCGGCCTGCTTCAGGATCAGTTCCTCGATCTGCGACGGGAACACGTTGACGCCGCGCACGATCATCATGTCGTCGGTGCGGCCGGTGACTTTCTCCATGCGGCGAAATGCCGCGCGGGCCGTGCCCGGCAGAAGCCGGGTCAGGTCGCGCGTACGGTAGCGCACTACCGGCATTGCTTCCTTGGTCAGCGAGGTGAACACCAGCTCGCCGAACTCGCCGTCGGGCAGCACCGCGCCGGTGTCCGGGTCGATGATCTCCGGGTAGAAGTGGTCTTCCCAGATGGTCGGGCCGTCCTTGGTCTCGGCGCATTCGTTGGCCACGCCGGGCCCCATGACCTCGGACAGGCCATAGATGTCGACCGCCGAAATGCCCATGCGCTTCTCGATCGCCAGCCGCATCTCCGGCGTCCACGGCTCGGCGCCGAAGATGCCGACGCGCAGCGAGGTGCTGGCCGGGTCGATGCCCTGGCGCTCGAATTCGTCGGCGATCGCCAGCATATAGCTGGGGGTCACCATGATCACTTCCGGCTTGAAGTCCTGGATCAGCTGCACTTGCCGCTCGGTCTGCCCGCCGCCGAACGGGATCGCGGTCAGGCCCGCCTTCTCGACCCCGTAGTGCGCGCCCAGTCCGCCGGTGAACAGCCCGTAGCCGTAGCTGATATGGACCTTGTCGCCGCGCCGCGCGCCCGAGGCGCGGATCGAGCGCGCCATCACCGTGGCCCAGTTGTCGATGTCCTGCAGCGTGTAGCCGACCACGGTGGGCTTGCCGGTGGTGCCGGAAGAGGCATGGATGCGCGCCACCCGCTCCTGCGGCACCGCGAACATGCCGAACGGGTAGTTGTCGCGCAGATCCTGCTTGCTGGTGAACGGAAAGCGCGCCAGGTCGGCCAGCGATTGCAGCTGGTCCGGGTGCACGCCGGCTTGGTCGAACTTGCGCCGGTAGACCGGCGAATGGGCGTAGGCGTGGCCAAGCGACCATTTCAGGCGCTCCAGCTGCAACGCCTGCAGTTCGGCGCGGCTGGCGGTCTCGATCGGGTCCAGGGGCAGATCGGTCAGGCGCGTGCTCATGAGGTCTCCTGCACGGGGGGCGTTTGTCATCAGGGTCTTGCCACGCCTTGCTCAGGCGCCGTCGATTGCGTCGGGCGGCGGCACCACGTGTCCCTTGATCTGCGCGGACTTGCCGCGGAACATCGCCACCGCCTGGCCCGCCGCGTTGGTCACGCGGATATCGTAGATGCCGTGCCGGCCGGACAACACCTGTTCAGTGGCCTCGGCGGTGAGCACGTCGCCGCCATGCACGGGCCGCAGGAACTCGATGCTGCAGCCGGCCGCCACGGTGTTGATGTTATGGCTGTTGCAGGCAAAGGCGAAGGCGGAATCGGCCAGCGTAAACATCAGGCCGCCATGGCAGATGCCGTGGCCGTTGAGGAATTCCTTGCGCACCGGCATGGTCAGCCGCGCATAGCCGGGGCGCACCGCCTGGACCGTGATGCCCAGCCAGCGGCTGCAGGTGTCGGCTTCATACATCGCGGCCGCGGCGGCTTCCGCGAGGGCCTGGGGGTCCTGTTTCAAGCTGATCTCCTGTGTCTGGGGATGCGGGCGGGCTGGCCCGCGCCCTATTTGCCGGTGAAATGCGGGGCGCGCTTGGCGAGGAAGGCGTTTACGCCTTCCGCATAGTCGGCGGACTGGCCAAGCTCGCGCTGCAGGTCGCGTTCGAGGTCGAGCTGGGCGTCGAGCGTGGCGGTGGCGCTGGCATACATGGCGCGCTTGATCGCGGCCAGCGCGCGCGTCGGCTGCCCGGCCAGGTGCGAGGCCAGTGCCAGCGCCTGTTCCGGCAGCAGCGGATCGTCCATGGTCTGCCAGACCAGGCCCCAGGCTTCGGCGTCCTCGGCGCTCAGGCGCTCGCCGGTCATGGCCAGGCCCAGCGCGCGCGCCATGCCGATGCGCTGTGGCAGCAGCCAGGTGCCGCCCGAGTCCGGCGCGAGCCCGATCTTGACAAAAGCCTGGATAAAGCTGGCGGAGCGCGCCGCCAGCACCATGTCGCAGGCCAGCGCCAGGTTGGCGCCGGCACCGGCCGCGGTGCCGTTGACCGCCGCCACCACCGGCAGCGGCAGGCCGTGCAGGCGGCGGATCAGCGGATTGAACCAGGTATCGATCAGCTCGCCCAGGTCGGTCATATGCCCCGGCGTGAAATCCAGGTCGGCCAGGTCCTGGCCCGCGCAGAAGCCGCGGCCCGCCCCCGTCAGCAGCAGGGCGCGGGCGCCGCCGGCCTCGACGTGGTCCAGCGCCTGCTGCAGCGCCTGGTGCATGGCACGGGTAAAGCTGTTGAGCTTGTCGGGACGATTGAGCGTGATGATGGCGACCGGCCCCTGCCAGGCCAGCAGGATGGGACCGCTCTCGATGCTGACCGGCTGGCCAGCGGGCGTGGACGTCGGGGGCATTGTTGTCTCCTGCCGGATGGAATCGATGACTCCAGGCTTGCGCTCGGTACGGGCTGATGCCTCTAAAATAAACCGACCAGTCGGTCGGCAAATGTTAGCACCATTTTTTGCCCGCGGGTAGGAAGAGATTGGCGCAAATGCCGGCTGGTACGCAATGCCGGCCGACGGCACCGCTCTATAATCGCGCTGCCAACAACAATCTGAAGCCCCGCCGGCCTGCGCGAGCGAAGCCCGGCGCGCTCTCCCATCCGCATTGGAAATCCTATGAAGAAGTTCGCTGCATTGCTCCTGATCTCGTCCGTCGCGCTGTTCGCCGCGTGCGGCAAGAAGGAATCCGCCCCCGCGCCGGCTGCCGGCACGGATACGGCCGCCAAGATCATCGTAGGCCTGGACGACAATTTCCCGCCGATGGGTTTCCGCGATGCCAACAATGAGCTGGTTGGCTTCGATATCGATATGGCCAAGGAGGCCAGCCGCCGTCTCGGCATGACGGTCGAGTTCAAGCCGATCGACTGGAGCGCCAAGGAGGCGGAACTGAACGGCAAGCGCGTCGATGTGCTGTGGAACGGGCTGACCATCACCGAAGAGCGCAAGAAGAACATCAGCTTTACCGCGCCGTACATGACCAACCACCAGATCGTGATCGTCGGCAGCCAGTCGCCGGTGAAGGCCAAGGCTGACCTGGCCGGCCGCATCGTCGGCGCGCAGGACGGCAGCAGCGCGGTGGATGCCATCAAGAAGGAAAGCCAGATTGCCGCCAGCCTGAAGGAACTCAAGACCTTCGGCGATAACGTGACGGCGCTGATGGACCTGTCGGCAGGCCGCCTCGACGCGATCGTGGTGGATGAGGTGGTGGGCCGCTACCTGATCAGCAAGCGCGCCGGCGAATACCGCGTGCTGGAGGAGAACTTCGGCACCGAGGAATACGGTGTCGGCGTGCGCAAGGATGATGCTCAACTGCTCGGCAAGCTCGACCAGACCCTGGCTTCGATGAAGCAGGACGGCACCGCGGCGCGTATCGCCACCCAGTGGTTTGGCGCCGACATCACCAAGTAATCCAGACCCGGCGTGACACCCCTCGCGGTTCAGGCGAGGGGCACGCCAACTCCGGACCCGTTCGCCGGGCTTCCCGGAGGCCTTACCTCTTTCTGTACGCGCGAGCATGGATTACGTCTTATCTCTTCTGCTGCCGCTGGCGCAGGGTGCCAAAGTCACGCTGACGCTTTTCGCCATCACGCTCGCCTTGTCGGTGCCGCTGGGGCTTGCGCTGGCACTGGCGCGCATTTCGTCGTGGCCGTTGCTGAGCGGCCTGGTCAACGGCTATATCTGGCTGATGCGCGGCACGCCGCTGATGCTGCAGATGCTGTTTATCTATTTCGCGTTGCCGTTCGTGCCGGTCATCGGCGTGCGGCTGCCTGATTTTCCTGCGGCAGTGGTGGCCTTCGCGCTGAACTACGCCGCGTACTTCGCCGAAATCTTCCGCGCCGGGATCAAGTCCGTCGACCGCGGCCAGTATGAAGCCAGCAAGGCGCTGGGGATGACCTACTTCCAGACCATGCGGCGGGTGGTGCTGCCGCAGATGGTCAGCCGCGTCCTGCCGCCGGTCAGCAACGAGACCATTACGCTGATCAAGGACACCTCGTTGATCTACGTGCTGGCGCTCAATGACATCCTGCGCACGGCGCGCGGCATCGTGCAGCGCGATTTCACCACCACGCCATTCCTCGTCGCCGCGCTGTTCTACCTGGTGATGACGCTGATTCTGACCTGGTTCTTCCAGAATCTCGAAAAACGCTATGCCAAACATGATGACTAGCCCGAACGGCGCCCCTTCACCCGATGCGCCTGGCGTCATGATCGCGGCACGGGATATCTACAAATCGTTTGGGCCGCTGCAGGTCCTGCGCGGTGTTTCGCTGACCTTGCGCAAGGGCGATGTCACCGCGGTGATCGGCCCGTCGGGCTCGGGCAAGAGTACCTTGCTGCGTTGCCTGAATCATCTCGAGGTGATCGACCGCGGCAGCCTTCACATCGAGGGCGAGACGCTGGCCGCCGCCGGCCCAGACGGCGCGGCCCGCTATGTGCCGGACGCGGACGTGCGTCGCATCTGCCGCAAGATGGGCATGGTGTTCCAGTCGTTCAACCTGTTTCCGCACATGACGGTGTTGCAGAACATCATCGAGGCGCCGGTGACCGTCAAGGGGTTGCGGCGCGATGCGGTGATCCCGCAGGCCGAGGAGTTGCTGCGCAAGGTGGGCCTGCTGGCCAAGCGCGACAACTACCCGGCGCGGCTGTCCGGCGGCCAGAAGCAGCGCGTGGCGATTGCGCGCGCGCTGGCGATGGAACCGGACATCATGCTGTTCGACGAGCCCACTTCCGCGCTGGATCCGGAACTGACCGGCGAGGTGCTGCGCACCATGCGGCAACTGGCGGAAGAACATATGACCATGCTCGTCGTCACCCATGAAATGGGGTTTGCGCGTGAAGTGGCGAACCACGTCGTATTCATGGACGAGGGCCAGATTCTCGAGGAAGGCCCTCCCGCAGAAGTGTTCGGCGCCCCGGCCCACGCGCGCACCCGCGAATTCCTCGCGCACATGCTCTAGCCGGCGCCGTCACGCCGCAACCGATGGCAGAATAGCCCGCAGCCGGTGGCGACCATGCCATCCGCCTGACCATATTTAGGAGAAGACATGCCGTACGAGAACATCCTGGTCGAGACCCGCGGCCGTGTTGGCCTGATCACGCTGAATCGCCCGAAGGCCCTGAATGCGCTCAATGATGCGCTGATGGATGAACTGGGCGTCGCGCTGACCGCCTTTGACCAGGATGAAGGTATCGGCGCCATCGTCATCACCGGCAGCGAGCGCGCCTTCGCCGCCGGCGCCGACATCGGCATGATGGCCAAGTACTCCTTCATGGACGTCTATAAGGGCGACTACATCACCCGCAACTGGGAAACCATCCGCAAGATCCGCAAGCCGGTCATCGCCGGCGTAGCCGGTTATGCGCTGGGTGGCGGCTGCGAACTGGCGATGATGTGCGACATCATCATCGCGGCGGACTCGGCCAGATTCGGCCAGCCCGAGGTCAAGCTCGGCACCATGCCCGGCGCCGGCGGCACCCAGCGCCTGCCGCGCGCGGTGTCCAAGGCCAAGGCGATGGACCTGTGCCTGACCGCGCGCATGATGGACGCCGCCGAAGCCGAACGCGCGGGCCTGGTCTCGCGCGTGGTCCCGGCCGACAAGCTGCTGGACGAAGTGCTGGCGGCGGCCGAGACCATCGCCGGGTTCTCGCTGCCGGTGGTCATGATGATCAAGGAATCGGTCAACGCCGCTTACGAGACCACGCTGGCGGAGGGCGTCCACTTCGAGCGCCGCCTGTTCCATGCCACCTTCGCCACCGAAGACCAGAAGGAGGGCATGGCCGCCTTCGTCGAGAAGCGCGGCCCGAATTTCCAGCACCGTTAGGCTCCGGGATCAGGGAATACCCGAGGGTGGAGAAGGGCTATTGCCTTGCTTCCGCCCCGTGATGTGGCTGTTTCCCTATGTGATTCAAAGGCTTACACGATAATCGCGGGAACGTTTAGCGGATCATCGTGACAAAGGTGTTGCAAGGGCGGCGAAACCGGCCTAATATTCGCCCCCTCGCAACACGACGCGGCACCTACAAGGCAGGCGCAGCAAGGGTTGCGGGGTCGACCGGGAGGTTGGCGCGGCGAAGTTTGCAGCGCTGACGGCAGCAAAAAAGATTGCGGCAAACAGTTGACGAAACGAAGAAAGCTCTGCATAATCTCGTTTCTCTGCTGCAGACAACGCAGCGCGCTGAACGGCAAAGCCGGGTAGCGAAGTTCTTTAACAAACAAACAACCGATAAGTGTGGGCGCTGGGTAGCGGACGCCACTGTCTACGGACAGTGATGCTTCAAGTTATACAGTGCTCGCACAGCAAAACGTGACTGGATCTTCGGATCTGGTCAGTCAGTTTTCTGAGAGTGAGCGACCGCTCGAAAGAGCGAGCCCTTCGGGGCACACAGAGATTGAACTGAAGAGTTTGATCCTGGCTCAGATTGAACGCTGGCGGCATGCCTTACACATGCAAGTCGAACGGCAGCGCGGGCTTCGGCCTGGCGGCGAGTGGCGAACGGGTGAGTAAT
>NZ_JBYOJO010000014.1:0-133635 GCF_057798955.1 Cupriavidus sp. 207A1
CCGCGACAGCGTTACCGGCACACCGGGCGCCCCGGCCATTGGCAACCCGCCGGGCGGGGTGCCGCGATGGCGCGGCCTTGGCGTGCCGCGCCGGATTTGCAGCGCTTACTTGCGGTTGAGCAGCAGACCGATCAGCAGGCCCACGCCGGCCGCCACGCCCACGGCGCGCCACGGGTGGTCGTGCACGTAGTCGTCGGTGGCGCGCGCGGCGGCCTTGCTCTTGGTTACGACGGCGTCTTGCAGGTCCTGGGCCTTTTCCTTGGCTTGCTTGAGCAGGCCCATGCCACGCTCGCGCAGTTCGGCGGCCTTTTCCCCGGTGGTCGAGGCGGCTTGCTTCAGCAGTTCCTCGGCGTCGGACAGCACGGTCTTGACATCGCTCATCAGTTTCTCCTGTTTGCGGGCGGTTGGTTCGGTTTGTGCGGATTCTGACATTTTCTACGCTCCGAGGCTAACGGCATTTGTCGGTCTGATACTTAGCATATGTGGCGACACGTCGCCCTTTCAAGGCAACGCACCCGGAACGAGGTTCGCTGCAGGGTTGCTGCGGGGTCGGACGTCCAAGTATTGCCAGCATGCACGAAAGCGCGCGTGATGACTGTCAGAGAATGTCTATATGACTACGAGTGATTTTGTAGTGACTTTATATTCGTTTGGGTTGGATATCAATCCAGTTACTCTGGTTCCACCGTGAAATCAGGAGAACAGGACATGGCACTGCGACTTGGCGATATCGCGCCGGACTTCGAGCAGGATTCCAGCGAAGGCCGCATCCGCTTCCATGCGTGGCTTGGCGACAGCTGGGGCGTGCTGTTCTCGCACCCGGCCGACTATACCCCGGTGTGCACCACCGAACTGGGCCTCACCGCACGGCTGAAGGACGAATTCGCGCGCCGCGGCGTCAAGGCGATCGCGCTGTCGGTGGATACCGTCGACTCGCACCGCGGCTGGATCGCGGACATCAACGAGACCCAGTCGACCGAGGTCAACTTCCCGATCCTGGCCGACGCCGACCGCAAGGTGTCGCAGCTCTACGACATGATCCACCCGAACGCGAACGAAACCCTGACGGTGCGCTCGCTGTTCATCATCGACCCGAACAAGAAGGTGCGCCTGATCATCACCTATCCGGCCAGCACCGGACGCAACTTCAACGAGGTGCTGCGCGTGATCGACTCGCTGCAGCTGACCGACAGCCACAGCGTGGCGACGCCGGGCAACTGGCAGGACGGCGACGACGTCGTCATCGTGCCGTCGCTGAAGGATGAAGCCGTGCTGCGCGAGAAATTCCCCAAGGGCTACCAGGCGGTGCGTCCGTACCTGCGCCTGACGCCCCAGCCCAACAAATGAACACGGCCCCGCCAGGGCGGGGCCGTGTGCAAGGCAGCTGTTGTATCGACGGGGGCAGCCTCGTCGTCTCCTTGGTAGTGTGCTTGGCCCGGCTTCATCGCCGGGCTTTTTTATGCTGCGATCAGAAGAAGGCCTGCAGGCCGGTCTGGGCGCGGCCCAGGATCAGCGCGTGGATGTCGTGCGTGCCTTCGTAGGTGTTGACCACCTCCAGGTTGACCACATGGCGGATCACGCCGAACTCGTCCGAGATGCCGTTGCCGCCCAGCATGTCGCGCGCCACGCGGGCGATGTCGAGCGACTTGCCGCACGAATTGCGCTTCATGATCGAGGTGATCTCCACCGCCGCGGTGCCTTCGTCCTTCATGCGGCCCAGGCGCAGGCAGCCCTGCAGGCCCAGCGTGATCTCGGTCTGCATGTCGGCCAGCTTCTTCTGCACCAGCTGCGTCTGGGCCAGCGGGCGGCCGAACTGCTTGCGGTCCAGGGTGTACTGGCGCGCGGTGTGCCAGCAGAATTCGGCGGCGCCCAGCGCGCCCCAGGCGATGCCGTAGCGGGCCGAGTTCAGGCAGGTGAACGGACCCTTCAGGCCCTTCACGCCCGGCATGATGTTCTCTTCCGGCACGAACACCTGGTCGAGCACGATCTCGCCGGTAATCGAGGTGCGCAGGCCGACCTTGCCATGGATGGCCGGGGCGCTCAGACCCTTCCAGCCCTTTTCCAGGATGAAGCCGCGGATGTCTTCCTTGCCGTCTTCGCCCTGCAGCTTGGCCCAGACCACGAACACGTCGGCGATCGGCGAGTTGGTGATCCACATCTTGGCGCCGGTCAGCTCGTAGCCACCGTCGACTTTCTTGGCGCGGGTGACCATCGAGCCGGGGTCGGAGCCGTGGTTCGGCTCGGTCAGGCCGAAGCAGCCGATCCACTCGCCGGTGGCCAGCTTGGGCAGGTACTTCTGCTTCTGCGCCTCGGTGCCGAATTCGTAGATGGGAACCATCACCAGCGACGACTGCACGCTCATCATCGAGCGGTAGCCCGAATCGACGCGCTCGACTTCACGCGCGATCAGCCCGTAGCTGACATAGTTCAGGCCCGGGCCGCCGTATTGCTCGGGGATGGTCGGGCCGAGCAGGCCGAGTTCGCCCATCTCGCGGAAGATCTCGACGTCGGTCTTCTCGTTGCGGAACGACTGCAGCACGCGCGGCATCAGCTTGTCCTGGCAGTACGCCGCGGCGGCGTCGCGCACCATGCGCTCGTCGGCGCTCAGTTGCTGGTCCAGCAGCAGGGGGTCGGCCCAGTGGAATTCGGCGTTGGCAGCCATGCAGGTCTCCTTCGGTAGCGCAGGGGAAGCGCCGGGCGGGCGGCTGGTGTGCCACGGTCCGCGCCGGCGGATTCCGTCATTCGTAACGGGTTTGGTGATCGGTCGGTGATCCGTGCGGAGGATTTTTTCGGGATCCTTGATGTTCCGCATTGCGGAACTGTGTTCCGTTGAATTAGTATATCGCAATGGTCTTGCCACGCAACAGGCAAAACCCTGAACCTCCGCGCCTTTGTGCGATGAACGAACAAGCGCCGACTGGAGCCGCGAACCTTGGCCAACTTCAATCCCAACCCCCAGCCCGATCCGTCGCTTTCCCAGGAGCCTGCCGCGGCACCCGTGCGCGACAGCGACCCGAACTTCGTCACCGCGCTGGCACGCGGCCTGGAACTGCTGCGCTGCTTCCGCACCGGCGAGGCGATGCTGGGCAACCAGGAATTCGTGCGGCGCACCGGCTTTCCCAAGGCCACCGTGAGCCGGCTCGCGGGTACGCTGGTGCAGCTGGGCTACCTGCGCTATGACGAGAGCCTGGGCAAGTACGCGCTCGATGCCGGGGTGCTGGCGCTGGGCTATGCCTACCTGTCGGCGTCGGACGTGGTGTCGCTGGCGCGGCCGCACATGCTGGCGTTCGCGCAGTCGTACGGGGTCTCGGTGTCGCTCGGCAAGCGCGAGCGCATGGAGGTGATCTACCTGGAGTCGATCCGCAACGACGCCGGCGTGATGCTCGGGCTGGGTGTCGGCTCGCGACTGTCGCTGGTGTCGAGTTCGATGGGGCGGGCTTACCTGGCCGCCTTGCCGGCGTCGCGCCGCGAGCGCGTGATGGCCGAGTTCAGCCAGGCCTTCCCGGAGCAATGGAAGCAGCAGGAGGCCGCCACCCGCGCCGCGCTGGCCGAGGCGCAGCAGCGCGGCTATGCCGCGTCGTTTCGCGACTGGCATCCGGCCATCCATGCCTGTGCAGTGGCGTTCCGGCCGGTGGGGGAGAAGGAGCTGCACATGCTGAGCTGCAGCGCTTCCTACGGGGCGGTGGACGAGGCGGTGTTCCACCAGACGCTGGCGCCGGCGCTGCAGACGCTGGCGGCAAGGTTGTCCGAACCGGCGGGCTGAGGCAGCCCGCCGGTCGTAGCACGGTCCCTGCGCACAGGGACCGCGTGGATCAAAGATCGGTCCGCAACTTCCACAATTCCGGAAACAGCACCACGTCCAGCATCTTGCGCAGGTAGCTGACACCCTCGGTGCCCCCGGTGCCGCGCTTGAAGCCGATGACCCGCTCGACCGTGGTCACATGGCGGAAGCGCCATTGCCGGAATGCGTCTTCCAGGTCGACGAACTTCTCGCCCAGTTCATAGAGTTCCCAGTGCGCGCCGGGATTGCGATAGACCTCGAGCCACGCCGCCTCGACCGAGGCGTTGTACGCGGTCGGCTGGGTCCAGTCGCGCTCGACGCAATCCGCGTCGATGGCAAAGCCGCGCCGCGCCATCAGCCGGATCGCCTCGTCGTACAGCGACGGCGTCTTCAGCGCGGTTTCCACCAGCGCCAGATGCTCGGCCCGGTGCGCATGCGGCTTGAGCATGGCCGCGTTCTTGTTGCCCAGGATGAACTCGATCTCGCGGTACTGGTAGGACTGGAAGCCCGACGACATGCCCAGGTAGGGCCGCATCGTCGAATACTCAGGCGGCGTCATGGTGGCCAGCACGTTCCACGCCTGCACCAGCTGGTCCATGATGCGCGACACGCGGGTCAGCATCTTGAACGCAGGCGGCAGGCTGTCGGCCTTGACCGACTCGCGCGCCGCGCGCAGCTCGTGCAGCATCAGCTTCATCCACAGCTCGGTGGTCTGGTGCTGCACGATAAACAGCATCTCGTTGTGGTCCGGCGACAGCGGATGCTGCGCGCTCAGGATCTGGTCCAGGCCGAGGTAGTCGCCATAGCTCATGTCCCGGGCGAAATCCATCTGCGCGCCGTGCCAGCCGTCGCCTTGCGGGGTGGTTGCCGGCGTGGCTGCCGGCGCCGCGCCGGAGAAGGGGCATCCCTTGAAATCGCTCATGATGCGCTCCCGGTCAGGTCACCTGGCCGCGCGTCTGGAAGCGCGCGTCGCGATAGGCGCCGCTGTCCAGCACGTCGCGCAGGATTTCCACAGCATCCCACACCTCGGCGAAGCTGGTGTAGAGCGGCGTGAAGCCGAAGCGGGCGATGCGCGGCTCGCGGTAATCGCCGATCACGCCGCGCTCGATCAGGGCCTGCACCACGGCATAACCGTCCGGATGCTCCAGGCTCACCTGGCTGCCGCGGCGCGCATGCTCGCGCGGAGTCACCAGCGTCAGCGGGTGGTGGCCGCAGCGGGCTTCGAGCAGTTCGATGAACAGGTCGGTCAGCAGCAATGACTTGGCGCGCAGCACCTGCATGCTGGTCTGCGCGAAGATGTCCAGCCCGCACTCGACCATTGACAGCGACGTGACCGGCTGCGTGCCGCACAGGAAGCGGCGCACGCCCTCGACCGGCCGGTACTGCGGGTCCATCGCGAACGGCGCGGCATGGCCCCACCAGCCCGACAGCGGCTGCCAGAAGGCATCGCGCAGCGCGGGCGCGACCCAGACGAAGGCGGGCGAGCCGGGGCCGCCGTTCAGGTACTTGTAGGTGCAGCCGATGGCGTAGTCGGCCCCGGCCGCCTTCAGCTCGACCGGCACGGCGCCGGCCGAATGGCACAGGTCCCACACCGTCAGCGCGCCGCGCGCGTGGGCCAGCTCGGTGAGCCCGGCCATGTCGAGCATCTCGCCGGTCTTGTAGTTGACGTGGGTCAGCATCAGCACCGCGGTGTCGGCGCCAACGGCCGCGTCGATCTCGGCCGGCGAGTCCACCAGCCGCAGCGAATAGCCTTGCTGCAGCAGGTCGGCGAGGCCCTGGGCGATATACAGGTCCGTGGGGAAGTTGCTGGCCTCGGAGACGATCACCTTGCGCGCCGGGTCGCGCGTCTGCTGCACGCGCAGCGCCGCGGCCAGCACCTTGAACAGGTTGATCGAGGTGGTGTCGGTGACCACCACTTCATCGTGGCCCGCGCCGACCAGCGGTGCCAGCTTGTTGCCAAGACGCTGCGGCAGGTCGAACCAGCCGGCGGTGTTCCAGCTGCGGATCAGGCCGTCGCCCCATTCCTCGGCCACCACCTGCGCGGCGCGCGCGGCGGCGGCGCGCGGGCGGGCGCCGAGCGAGTTGCCGTCGAGGTAGATCACGCCCTGGGGCAGCGCGAACTGGTCGCGCAGCGGGCGCAGCGGGTCTTGCTGGTCGAGCCGGATACAGTGCTCGCGGTCAATGGTCGTCATGTCGTGCAGAAAGGCCAGGCGGGTTTCGGGAAAAGGTTCAGTCGAGGCTGCGCAGCACCGCGCGCACCGGGCTGGCATCCAGCGCGGCGAAGCGCAGCGGCAGCGCGATCAGTTCATAGTCGCCGGCATCGACCTGGTCCAGCACGATGCCTTCCAGGATTGCCAGGCCATGGCGGCGCACCGCGTTGTGCGCGTCCATGGTCTTGGAGTCCTGCGGATCGAGCGAGGGCGTGTCGATGCCGACCAGCTGCACGCCGTGCGCGGCCAGCAGCGCGATGGTGTCCGGCGACACCGCGCAAAAGGAGGGGTCCCACTGCGCCTGCGGCGCCTGCCGGTAGGTGCGCAGCAGCACCCGCGGCGGCAGCGCCTCGAGCGCGTGCGCGACATGATGGGGCTGCACCAGCGGGGTTGCGCCGATGCAGTGGATCACGCGGCAGCGGCCCAGGTAGGGCGCCAGCGGCACGGCGCCGATCGGGGCGCCGTCGGCGGTGTAATGCAGCGGTGCGTCCGCATGCGCGCCGGTGTGCGGCGATAGCGTGATGCGGCCGACATTGACCGGGCAATGTGCGTCGATCTGCCAGGCCGGCTGCTGCTGGAACGGCGTGTCGCCGGGCCACACCGGCGTGGCGGGCGACAGCGGCGGGCTGATGTCCCATAGTCGGCGCGGGTCGGGATTGGGGGCGGTCATGGGTTGCGCGGCGCCGTCTGCGGGCGCCGTTTCTGTGTGCGTCGATGTCGGGAATCATAGTCAAAATCGGCGGCAAGAGGCTTGCTAAATGGCCCGTCATCCGGTCTCTCTTTCGCATAGAATGCGAAAAAATGACAAATAATCGAAGGAAATTCGAATGAACCTCGATCCCACCGATCTGCGCATCCTGACCTGCCTGCAGGAGAACGGCCGCATCAGCAACCAGGACCTGGCCGACCGCGTGGCGCTGTCGCCGTCGGCGTGCCTGCGCCGGGTCCGGCTGCTGGAAGAGTCAGGGGTGATCGGCGGCTATCGCGCCTGGTTCGATGCCGAGCAACTGGGGCTGGAGCTGGAGGCGATCGTGCAGGTGTCGATGCGCCATGACGTCGAGGGCTGGCACGACACCTTCATTGCCGCGGTGCAGTCGTGGCCGGAAGTGCTGTCGGCGTACATCATCACCGGCGACAGCAACTACATCCTGCGCGTGCAGGCGCGCAACCTGAAGCACTACTCGGACTTCATCGTGAACCGCCTGTACCGCACCCCGGGCGTGATGGATATCCGCTCGAATATCGTGCTGCAGCGGATCAAGGTGGACAGTTCGCCGCTGGCGATCCTGAAGGTCGCTGAACAAGCCTAGCGCTGCGTGTGCAGCGCGATCAGCTGGCGCAGGGTTTCCTTCAGCTGCGCGCCCTGGCGGGCGCCAAAGTCGTCCAGCACCGCGCGCTCGTGCTGCGCGGCGCGCTCGAGCAGCGGCTGCACCAGCGCCAGGCCGCGCGGCGTGATCGACACCAGCGCCTGGCGGCGGTCGGTCTTGCCGGCGCGGCGCCGGACCAGGCCGTCGTGCGCCATGCGGTCGACCAGCTTGGTCAGCGTAGGCTGCTTGGTCAGCGTGATTTCCGCCAGCGCGCCGACGGTGCAGTCGGGACGGTCGGCCAGCGTCGCCAGCACGCGCCATTCCTGCACCGACAGGCCGCTGGCCTCGACCTCGCGATGGAATTCGCCCGAGATCAGATGGCTGGCGCGGGCCAGCAGGTAGGCCAGGTAGCCGTCGACGAAGGTTTGGGGCGAGGGCACTGCCGGCAGGTCCGCCATGATGGCTCAGTGGGTGTTCAGAGATCGAGCGGGGTGGTGGTGGTGAACTGGCCGCCCTGGAATATCAGCGGGCCGTCCTTGCCATCGAGCACGCCGCAGCGCTCCACCTCGCCGACAAAGATGACGTGGTCGCCCTCGTCGTAGCGGCTGCGGTTGTGGCATTCGAACCAGGCCAGCGCATTCGACAGGATCGGCAGGCCGGTGGCCGAGAGCCGGTAGTCGACACCGGCGAAACGGTCGCCCTTGAGCGTGGCGAAGCGCTGGCACAGGTCCAGCTGCGAGGCCGACAGCACATTGATGATGTAGTGGGTGCCGTCGCGGAACATCGGCAGGCTGTTGGCGCGCGTAGCCATGCTCCACAGCACCAGCGGCGGCTCCAGCGATACCGAGTTGAACGAGCTGGCGGTAATGCCGATAAAGGGCGGCGCGCCGGCCGCAACCGACTCGTTGCTGGCGCGCGTGGTGATCACCGTGACCCCGGTCGCGAACTGCGACAGGGTGCGGCGGAAGTGCATCGCATCGAAGTCCGGGGCGGCGGCTACGCTGGCGATCCGTGGCTGGGCCTCAGGCATGCCCATGGGGGCTCCACTGGAGTTCATGAAATTTCATATATATTATTCGCGCCAGGGGCGGCGAGTTCAAGTCCGGCGCCGCCGGCGCTGGCCGCTGCACAATGCGTGGGCGGCCCGGGCCCCATAGAACAAGAAGCCGATAACAAGCAACAAGCAGCAGGAGACAAGCGCATGCTCATCGAGCAGATCGAACACCGCTGGCTGGCGGCGTTCCGCCGCACGCTGGAACTCTGTGCCCTGCGGCACGGGGATGTCGTGGGAATTGTAACGGAGTCCCAATCCCGCCCTGTCAACGTGGCCTTGGCCGAATTGGCCGTGCAGGGCCTTGGCGCCACGCCGGTTCGGATCCAGGTGCCGAGCCCGGCGCTTGCGGCGCCAGCGCCGGTACGCTCGACCGGTGCCAGCGATGCCTTGCAGAATCTGGCTCCGGTGCTGGCGGCGTTGTCGCGCTGCCAGCTGGTGCTCGACTGCACCGTCGAAGGCCTGCTGCATGCGCCTGAGCTGCCGCAGATCCTGCGCGGCGCCGACGGCGTGGTGCCGCGCATGCTGATGGTCAGCAACGAGCACCCCGAGATCCTGGAGCGCTGCCAGCCCGACCCGTCGCTGGAGACCACTGTGCGCGCGGCGATGAAGCGCCTGCGCGGCGCGCGCGAGATGCGCGTGCATTCGGCCGCCGGCACCGAGCTGCGCATCGGCCTGGCCGAGGCGCGCGTGGGCGGTGTCTGGGGCTTCTGCAACAAGCCCGGCCAGGTCTCGCACTGGCCTGGCGGGCTGTGCCTGGCGTTCCCGGCCGGGCGCCAGGTCAACGGCACGCTGGTGCTGGCGCCGGGCGACGTCAACCTGACCTTCAAGACCTACCTGCGCGACACCGTGGTATGCCATATCGAGGACGACTACATCGTCGCGGTCGAGGGCCAGGGCGTCGACGCCGACATGATGCGCGGCTATTACCAGGCCTGGGCCGACCGCGAAGGCACGCGCGATGCCTATGCGGTCTCGCACGTGGGCTGGGGCCTGAACCGGATGGCGCGCTGGGACGCGATGACGTTCTACGACAAGCGCGATTGCAACGGCACCGAGCTGCGCGCGTTCGCCGGCAACTTCCTGTTCTCGACCGGCGCCAACGAGGTCGCCGGGCGGCATACGCTGGGCCATTTCGACCTGCCGCTGCGACACTGCACGGTTTCGCTCGACGGCCGCAACGAGGTCGAGGCCGGCACGCTGGTGGAGGTGGCCGCATGAGCGCCGCCGCGACGATGCAGCGCCACGCCAACGGCATCGCCACGCTGGCCTGGGGCGACGGGCCGGTGGCGGTGGTGATGCTGCATGGCATCGGCGGCGGCAAGACCGCCTGGCCCGCGCAGGGCGAGGCCCTGGCGCAGGCCGGCTACCGCGCCTTGGCGTGGGACATGCCGGGCTATGGCGACAGTGCCCTGATCGACCCGTATGACTTCGACGGACTGGCGCAGGCGCTGACGCCCGTGCTGCTGTTCGAACGCGACGCCGGCCGGCGTGTGGTGCTGCTGGGCCACAGCATGGGCGGCATGGTGGCGCAGCAGGCTTGCGCGGCCACGCCAGCGCTGGTCGACGGCATGGTGCTGTCCGGCACCTCGCCCGCCTTCGGCAAGGGCGATGGCCCGTGGCAGCGCGAGTTCATCGCCGCGCGCACCGCGCCGCTGGATGCCGGCAAGACCATGGCGCAGATGGCGGCCGGGCTGGTGCGCACCATGGTCGCGCCCGATGCCGACGCGCAGGCCGTGGCCTTCGCCACCGCGGTGATGGCGGCGGTGCCGGCACCGACCTACCGCGCCGCGCTGGGTGCGCTGGTGCGCTTCAACCAGCGCGACGCGCTGGCCCGCATCGCGGTGCCGGTGCTGGCGCTGGCCGGCCAGCACGACACCAACGCCGCGCCCGAGGTGATGCAGCGCATGGCGCAACGCATTGCCGGCGCCGAGTACCGCTGCCTGCCCGACGTGGGCCACCTGGCCTGCATGGAGCGCCCCGAGCTGTTCAACGACGCGGTGCTGGATTTCCTGCGCCGGCACTTTCCCGTGCACTGAAGCGCGCCGCTTTCCGGCCACGCCAACACAACAACCGCCGCGCCGCCCCCGTTCCCCATCCGGCGCGAGCAGGACAAAAAGGAGACGCGACATGCCATCCGGCCAGCTCGACTTCATTCCCGCCGTCGGTACGGCCGACTTCTCGCCGGAACAGGCGCAATGGCTGACGCTGGCCAACCGCCTGGGCCGCGAGCGCTTCGCGCCGCGCGCCGCCACCTGGGACCGTGAGGCCAGCTTCCCGTTCGCCAACTATGACGACCTGCGCGAGGCCGGCCTGCTGGCCTTGTGCGTGCCGCGGGCGTTTGGCGGCGCGGGCGCGGACTTTGCCACCTACTGCATGGTCGGCGCCGAGATCGGCCGCTTCTGCGGCGCCACCGCGCTCACCTACAACATGCATATCTGCTCGACCATGTGGACCGGCGTGCTGTCCGATGGCATCGACATGACCCCGGCACAGCGCGACGAACACCAGGCCCGCCGCGAGCTGCATTTCGCGCGGGTGGTGCGCGACGGCGCGGTCTACGCACAGCCGTTCTCCGAAGGCTCGGCGGCGGCCGCCGGCAAGGCGCCGTTCGGCACCACGGCGCGCAAGGTCGACGGCGGCTGGGTGCTGAACGGTCGCAAGATCTTCGCCTCGCTGTCCGGCGCGGCCGACTACTACGGCATCCTGTGCACCGAGGACCGCGGCGACCAGCATCCCGACATGCGCGACACGCTCTACATCGCCGTGCCCGGAAAGGCGGACGGGCTTACCGTGACCGGCGACTGGGACCCGATGGGCATGCGCGGCACGGTGTCGCGCACGCTGCTGCTCAAGGACGTGTTCGTGCCCGACCACGAGCAGCTGATGCCGCGCGGGGTCTACTACCGCGCCGCGCAGACCTGGCCGGCGATGTTCTTCACGCTGTCGCCGACCTACCTCGGGGTGGCGCAGGCGGCGTACGACTTCACCGTGCAGTACCTGCGCGGCGAGGTGCCGGGACAGCCGCCGGTCAAGCGGCGCATGTATCCAACCAAGCAGATCGCGGTGGCGCAGATGCGCATCCAGCTGGAGACCATGCGCTCGATCTTCTGGCGCGCGATCCACGAAGCGAAGCCCAATCCGTCCAAGGACGAGCGCCTGCGCCTGTACGCCGCGCACTACGCGGTGATGGAAGGCGCCAACGATATCGCCCGGCTGGCGATCCGCACCTGCGGCGGCCAGTCGATGCTCAAGGACCTGCCGCTGGAGCGGCTCTATCGCGATTCGCGCTGCGGCGCGCTGATGCTGCCGTGGACCGCCGAGCTGATCCTCGACCGCATGGGCCGCGAGACCCTGTACGAATCCGGCGAGCGCGACGAATGAGCGCCCCCCGCCGGGCCATCCGCGCCGGTGCCGCTGGCCTGGGCGCGCTGCCGGCCATGCTGCATGGCCATGCCGACGCGGCGCCGGGCCGGCCGGCGTTGCACTACCGGGGCCGGACCTTCACCTACGGCAAGCTGTGGCGGCGCGTGGAGCGCGCCAGCGCCCACCTGGCCGCGACCTGGGGCATCCGCCCCGGCGACCGGGTCGGCACGCTGTGCCTGAACCACGAGCTGCAACTGGTGCTGCTGTTCGCCTGCGCTCGCGTCGGCGCCATCTTTGCGCCGCTGAACTACCGGCTGGCGCCGGCCGAGTTGCGGGCGATCTGCGATCACGCGCAACTGGCCTTGCTGTTCCACGATGCGGACCATGAAGCGCTGGCGCGCGAGGCCTGTGGCGATGCCCGCGTGGCTGACCTCGACCGGCTGGTCGACTGTCCGGCGCCGTCCGGCGTGGTCCATGCCCCCGTGCCGGAGCATGCGCCGCTGCTGCTGGCCTATACCTCCGGCACCACCGGCAAGCCCAAGGGCGCGGTGCATACCCAGGCTGGCTTGCTGGCCAATGCGCGCGCCAGCTGGTGGGCGCACGGCATGAGCGCCGACGACCACGTGCTGTCGGTGCTGCCGCTGTTCCATGTCGGCGGGCTGTGCATCCAGACCCTGCCGGCGCTGCTGGCCGGCGCGCGCGTCACGCTGCATGACCGCTTCGCGCCGCAGGCCTGGCTGGACGCGGTGGCCGGGGCGCGGCCGAGCCTGTCGCTGATGGTGCCGGCGACGCTGCGCGCGGTGCTGGAGCACCCGGGCTGGGCCGATGCCGACCTGACGGCGCTGCGCGGGGTGATGGCCGGATCGTCGACCATCCCGCGCTCGTATATCGACGCCTTCCACGCCCGCGGCGTGCCGCTCGGGCAGGTCTATGGCGCCACCGAGACCGGGCCGGTGTCGGTGGTGCTGAAGCTGGAACAGGCCATGGCGCGTCCAGGCTACGCCGGCTGGCCGCAGCCCGAGGCCGAAGTGCGCCTGGCCGGCCCTGACGGGGCCGAGGTGGCGCAGGGCGCGGTGGGCGAGCTGTGGGTGCGCGGCGCCAACGTCATGGCGGGCTACTGGAACCAGCCCGAGAGTGGGCTGACCGACAACGGGTTGCCGGGGGGCTGGTTCCATTCCGGCGACCTCGGGCACCGCGATGCCGACGGCTGCATCGAGGTGGTGGGCCGCAGCAAGGACATGATCATCTCGGGCGGCGAGAACATCTATCCCGCCGAGATCGAGAACGTGCTGGCCGGCTTGCCCGGCGTGCAGGAATGCGCGGTGGTCGGCGTGGCCGATGCGCGCTGGGGCGAAGTGCCGGTGGCGGTGATCGTGCCGGCGCCGGGCGCGCCGCGCGGCGCGCTGGCGGCCGAGCCGCTGCGCGAGCTGCTGGCCGCGCGCATCGCCCGCTTCAAGCTGCCGCGCGAGGTGGTGCTGATGGAAGACCTGCCGCGCAGCGCGCTGGGCAAGGTGCTCAAGCCGCAATTGCGCGCGCTGCTGGAGGCGCGCCGCGAGCCCGGCTGAATCCGCTGCAAGCGCGTCGATCTGCGCTTATGCTTGAGGCCTGGCAAGACAGACGAATACGCAAGGGAGCGGCGCAAATGGAACATGGATTGGAAACCGCCACGCTGGGCGGCGGATGCTTCTGGTGCCTGGAGGCGGTCTACCAGCAGGTCGAAGGCGTGGTCGCGGTCGAGTCCGGCTATACCGGCGGGCATGTCGACCACCCGACCTACCAGCAGGTCTGCGCAGGCGATACCGGCCACGTCGAAGTGGTGCGCGTCAGCTTCGATCCGTCGGTGATCAGCTACCGCGAGATCCTCGAGATCTTCTTCGCCATCCACGACCCGACCACGCCGGACCGGCAGGGCAACGACGTCGGGCCGCAGTACCGCTCGGCCATCTTCACGCACTCGGAGGCGCAGCGCGCGACGGCCGAATACGTGATGCGCGAGCTGGTCGCCGCCAAGGCGTTCGACGCGCCGATCGTGACCCAGGTCGAGCCGGAGCAGCCGTACTGGCGCGCCGAGGCCGGCCACCAGAACTACTACCAGGACCATCCCAGCCAGGGCTACTGCGCGTTCGTGATCTCGCCCAAGCTGGCGAAATTCCGCAAGCAGTTCGGCGCGAAGGTGCGCAAGTAAGTCGTGCGCAAGTAAAGTCGTGCGCCGGCGCGGCGGCGGGCTCAGCGCTCCAGCCGCGCCACGATGGCCTCCGCCAGCCGCGCACAGCTCAGCGGCGCGCAGCCTTCGGCGTTGTTGCTGACGATGACGATGGCGGGCTGCCCGGCGCGCAGCGTGCGCGCCACCACGTCGGCAATCGCGTCGCGGGTGTCGGGATCGTCGTCGACGATGCGGTCGAACGGCGCATAGCGCTTCTCCGCATAGGCGTAGGGGCGGCCCGCATGCAGCATCCAGCGCAGTACCAGCGGGCCCGCCGCGGCCTCGTCCATCAGCGCCTGCGCCGCCGCCTGGCGCGGCACCGGCGGCAGCCGGTCGCGCGCCGACAGGCAGAAGCGCACGCCATGGTGGCGCAGCAGCCGGATATAGCGCGGCGTCAGCAGGGCCGGGTCGCGCAGCTCGACGGCATAGGCTGCGTGCGGCGTCAGCGCCGGATCGAGCGCCGGCAGTGCGCCGAGGAAGGCGTCGAGCCGCTCCAGGAATACCGCGCTGTCGGCGAGCGGCCCCATCGGCGACAGCTGAAACAGCAACGGCCCGCACTTGTGCCCCAGGCCGCTGGTGGCCGGCACGATGAAGTCGCGCGCCGCGATCTCCGCATCCAGGAAGGCGGCGTTGGCGAGCCGCCCGGCGCCGTCCGGGCCGCGCAGCCACGCGTCGCAGACGCTGGCCGGGGCCTTGACCAGGAAGCGGAAGCCCTCCGGCACCTGCGCCGCGTAGGACAGGTAATCGGCCAGCGGGATCGGGCCGTAGAAGCCGCGGTCGATGCCGGCGGCGCGCAGCAGCGGGTGGCGCGAATAGGCGGCCAGGCCCTTGCGCGACAGCAGGCTGTCGCTGTACTCGCCGTCGTAGACCAGCCCGTTCCAGCCGGGATAGGCCCAGGACGAGGTGCCGAAATACAGGTGGGGCGGCAGTTGCGCAGCAAGCGCCTGCAGCGCTGGCGCGGCCGGAAACGGCTGCACGCTCTTGCCGCGCGCCGGTCTGCCTGGGGAGTCGGGTCGGGCGGCGCCGGCTGGCGTCGCGGGCTGCCCGGGAGGGGCTGCGGGGGCGGGCATGGGCAGCCCGCCGAAGAGGTCTTCAGTCAATCGTTTCGGTTGCCTTCAGTCGTTGCGGCCGATGGGCTGCTCGTAGATATAGCGGCGCGACCACGGCAGCGAGTCGGCCTGCAGCCCGGACTTGTGGCACACCACCTGGTAGATCGACATCTTCTCGGTCTCGAAGGCGTGGGCGCAGCCGGCCAGGTACACGCGCCAGATGCGGTACTTCTTCTCGCCGACCATGCTGCGGATGGTGTCGCCGCGCGCCTCGAAGTTGTCGGCCCAGTGGTGCAGCGTGCGCGCGTAGTGCCGGCGCAGCAGCTCGACATCGAAGGCCTCCAGGCCGCCCTGCTGCAGCGTGCGCAGCACCAGCCCGATATGCGGCAGCTCACCCTGCGGGAACACGTAGCGGTCCATGAATTCGGCGCCGTCCATCGGCGTCGCCCCGTTGTCGGGGTCGGGCGAGGTGATGCCGTGGTTCATGGCAAAGCCGTCGTCGGCCAGCAGTTCGCGGATGCGGCCGAAATAGCCGGCCAGGTTGTTCTTGCCCACGTGCTCGAACATGCCGACGCTGGTGATGCGGTCGAAGGTGCCGGTGGTGTCGCGGTAGTCCTGCAGCCGGATCTCGATGCGGTCGGACAGGCCCGCGGCCCTGACGCGCTCGGTGGCCAGGTCGAACTGGTTCTGCGACAGCGTGATGCCCACGCAGCGCGCGCCGAACTTCTGCGCCGCGCGCAGCACCAGCGCGCCCCAGCCGCAGCCGATGTCGAGCAGGGTCTGGCCCGGCTGCAGCCGGATCTTGGTCAGGATGTGGTCGATCTTCTTGATCTGCGCGGTGGCCAGGTCTTCGTCGCCGTGCTCGAAGTAGGCGCAGGAATAGACCATGTTGGGGTCGAGCCAGAGCTGGTAGAAGTCGTTGGAGACGTCGTAGTGGTACTGGATCGATTCCCTGTCTTCCTGCTTGGAATGCGAGAAGTGCTGCGCCACCTTGTACAGGGCACCGCCGGCGCGGCGCGTGGCGGCGGCCGAGAAGCCGTAGCCCACCTTGATGATGTCCGCGAGCCGGCCGTCGAAATCGATCTTGCCCTGGACGTACGCCTCGCCCAGGTTGTCCAGGCTTGGGGTCAGCAACAGCGGCAGGGCCGCGGCTTCGCGCACGGTTAGCGTCACCACCGGCTTGTCGAATTGCCCCAACGGGTATTCGGTGCCATTCCACAGCCGCAGGCTGACCGGGAGATTGGCGTTCTCGCGCAGGTCGGCGATCCAGTTGTCGAGTTGCTTTTCCAGGGTTTGCTTGAAAAACATGCGCTTTACCTCCCGATGGTTGCGGCACACGCTTCGGCGGACGCATCCGGCAAGGAGAAACACCGCGCAAACCTTGCCCGATCCATCGCGAGCGCTGCAAGAAAAGAGTAGCCAAGCGACGCCTGTCTCACTTTAGTCCAATTCCGCAGCCCGTGCAGCGCACCCCCGGAAGACCCTGCCGTCGTCCCGGGAGAGGCGTAGACGCATCAGCGCGGACGCGCGTGGCGTCCGCCGGCCGGGCTCAGGGCGACAGCCGCACGATCTGCCAGCCCGTGCCCGGCTGAAGCCGGTAGGCGATGCGGTCGTGCAGACGCGACGGCCGCCCCTGCCAGAATTCCAGTGCGGTCGGCACCAGGCGGTAGCCGCCCCAGTAGGGCGGGCGCGGCGGGTTTTCGCCGAACTTGCTGCGGTATTCCTGCTCGCGCTGCTCCAGCACATCGCGGCCGGGAACCTCCCGGCTCTGCGCGGAAGCCCAGGCGCCCACCCGCGAGCCCAGCGGACGCGTGGCGAAATAGGCGTCGCTTTCGTCGTCGGAGACCTTCTCGACGCGGCCTTCGACGCGCACCTGGCGTTCCAGCTGGACCCAGTGGAACAGCAGCGCGGCGCGCGGGTTTGCCGCCAGGTCCAGGCCCTTGCGGCTTTCATAGTTGGTGAAGAAGGTGAAGCCGCGGTCGTCGATGCCCTTGAGCAGCACGATGCGCGCCGAGGGCTGGCCGTCGGCGTCGACCGTGGCCAGGGTCATGGCATTGGGCTCGGGCAGCTTGGCCGTGACCGCTTCGTCGAACCAGCGTCTGAACTGGCTCATGGGGTCGGGGGCCACGTCGGATTCGGACAGCGCGCCCAGCACATAGGTGCGGCGCAGGTCGGCAAGTTGGGTCATGTCGCAATCATCAGGGAATCGGTCCGGAAGCGCGGTGCGCCGGGGGGCGGGAGCGCGGGTCCGGCTGATTCGAGTATAGCGAATGCATCGGGGGCCGCATTTGCGTGGCGACAAGCCCAACCGGCGGTCCCGGGCGCGTCACCCGCCGGCGGTCGGCTGCGCCGGCGGCGCCAGCGCCTTGCGTCCCTGGCGCCGCGAATAGTAGCCGGCCGCGCCCATCGCCCCCGCCATCGACAGGAAGATCGGCAGCATGCCCAGCGCCGTGCCGACCACGCCGAAGGTGAGCGGCCAGACCACCTGGCTGGTGTTCAGCACCGCCGAGCGCAGGCCCAGCGCCTCGCCCGCGCGGCCGTGCGGCGACGCGGCGTGCAGGATGTTCATGACATTGGGCTGCGCGCTGCCCAGCGCCAGGCCCAGCACGAAGGCCAGTGCGCACATCAGCCAGAAGTGCGCGACGAAGGGGTAGGCCAGGTAGGCCAGCGCGCCCACCAGCAGGGCGGCGCGGATGATCTTCCATTCCGACAGCCGGCGCGACACCGCCGGCATCGCCACCCGGATGGCAAAGGTGGCGATGGCGAAAGCGCCCAGCACCCAGCCGATCGACGACGGCGACAGCCCGATGCGCGAGCCCTGGATCGGGATCAGGAACGCGTGCAGGTCCCACGCGGCCGACAGCACGGCGCTGGCGACGAAGACCGCGCGCAATTCGGGATGCTGCAGCAGGTCCAGCGTGGAATGGCGGGTGCCGTCCGCGATGGCGATGCGCCCGGCGTTGCCGCCGCGCGCGGGCAGCCGCGGCCGCACCCATTGCAGGCCGGCCTGACCCGCCAATGCCACCACCACCAGCACGGCGAAGGCGGGGCGGAAGCCCGCATGCTCGATCACGTAGCCCATCGCCACCGGCCCGAGCGTGCCGGACACCGACAGCCCGAGCGCATGCCAGGTGTAGTTGCGCAGCCGGGTGGCATCGGTCGAGACCTGTCCGATCAGCAGCTGCATCGCCACCTGGACCAGCATGAAGCCGACCCCGATCAGCGCGCACGACAGGTACAGCGCATCCAGCTCGTGCCACAGCGCCGGCAGGAGCGTGCCCGCCACCACCATCAGCGAGCCCGCCATCATCGGCTTGCGCGGGCCGATCTGGTCGATGCGCTTGCCGGCGCGGATCGCCAGCAGCATTGGCAGCAGCGCGTACAGCGACATCAGCACGCCCAGCGTGACGGTGGAGGCCTTGAGGGAAATCGCGAACAGCGACACCACCACGCGGCTGGCATTGAAGGCCACGTGGTTGCACACCGTCAGTGCGATCAGCCAGGTGATCGGCGGGACGGCGGCATGCGTCAGCGTCATGGGGCGGGGCGAAGCGTCGGTGAGGCGCGTCCGGTGCCGGCCGGGTGCCGTACCAGAGCGGTGAATCGGAAAATGGCCGCAAAACAGGCAGCAAAAACAAAGGGCGGCCGCAGCCGCACCTTCAAGGATGCCACACGGGCGAGCCCGCGTCGCAGCCAATGCTTGCCATGCTTGAGCTTCTTGTAAATGGCCGTTTAATTATGCGCCTGAGCGCGGCGCGGCACAACGACAACGTGCGTCAACTTGACGCAGCGGCGCCAAGTGTTGCGATTTTGTTTAAACGGCGAGGGGCCCGGTGTGGCGAGTGCATCTATCCGCCCTGGTAGAACGACCGGTCGTTGCCGGGGCGTTGCGGCGCGCGTTCGTTGGCCGGGCGCTGTGGCGGGCGCTGGGCGGCGGGCCGGGCCGGTTCTTGCCGACTGGCGGCGGGCGGCTTGCCGGCACGGGCTTCGGCCGCGGGCTGGCCAGGGCGCCTGGCCGTGGCCTCCGCGCCGGACCGGCTTGTGTCCGTCGCGCCGGTGGCGTCGGCGGGCGCCGCCGCGGCCTTCGGGTCCTTGTAGGTCTTGCCCGGCGGCGGGGCGGTGGGGCGCTTGCGGAGTTCGGCCAGCAATTTGGCGCACTGCGTGTCGTCGCCGCCCGGCGAGAGGTCGAGCAGCGGCAGCACCGCGGTGGCGACCGGCGCCAGCAGCGCCAGCGACAACGCGCCGCCGGCGCGCAGCGCCAGCACGCCGATATCGGGGCTGACGCGCGGGTTCTTCATGGTGCCGCCCACATACAGCGGCGAGCGCAGCGAGAAGACGCGCAGGCCCTTGGAGTCCGGGTGGATGGTCAGCGCCAGCCGCTCGCTGCGCAGGTCGATGCCGCCGGTGGTCTCGATCACCGCGTCCTGGGTGTCGAGCACGAAGGTGCGCGCGCGCGCCACGCCGTCGGTCATGGCGAAGTCGCTGACGCCGCAGTTGATCTGCACCGGCTTGTCGCCGAACAGCTTCGACACCACCAGGCTGCCGACATTGAGGCCGATCGCCTCGAGCAGGAACTTGCTGACCGTGCCGTTCTCGACCAGCAGCCGCGCCTCGCCGTTGGACGAGCCCAGCAGCGCCGCCACCGAATTGCCGGTGGCCGACAGCTTGGCGCTGCCGTTGAGTTCGCCGATGCTGGCGCGCATCAGGTCGATGGTCGGGAACAGCTGCTTGAGCTTCATGCGCCGCGCCTTCAGGTCGACCATCGCGCCCATGGGCTCGCGCTTGCCGTCGAGCCGCACCGTCGACACCAGGTTGCCGCCGGCCACGCCGAAGTTGAGCGGGTCGAGCAGCAGCACGCCGTCCTGCAGCTTCAGGTGCGTGACCAGGTCGGTGATCGGCAGCTCGGCGTCGCGGATGATGCGCTTGCCGGTGAAGTGAACGTCGGCGTCGATCTCGTCCCAGCGCTCGGTGCGGAACGGCGCCACCGGCAGCGCCTTGTCCGCCGGCTGGGCCACCGGGCTGTCCTTGGCCGGGCGGCCGGGCTTGGCGTCGGCGCCGATCAGCGGGGCCAGGTCGACAAAGCGGAGCTGGTTCGACACCAGGTTGCCGGCCAGCAGCGGGCGCGGGTCGCGCTTGGTGAAGGTGAGCGTGCCGGACAGGTCGCTGCCGCCGACGCGGCCGGTGAACTTCTGGTACTCGTAGATCGAGCCTTCCTTGCGCAGCGTCGCCATCAGCCGGCCGCGGGTCTGGTATGGCGGCGTCGACGGCAGCACCACGCCGGTCAGCGCGTAGAGCCTGGCCATGCTGTCGCCGGCCAGGGTCAGGTGCACGTCCAGCGCCGCCAGGTGCGCCGGATTGGTGACCGTGCCTTCGATCTGGGCGCGCGTGGTGCCCACGCGCACATCGGCCTGGATCGGGAACGGCACGTCGGTATTGCGCAGGCTCAGCACCGTGCCGGCCTTGCCGCTGGCGTTGATGGTGGCTTCGTTGTAGCGCCCGGTCGCTTTCCAGCGCACGCCATAGCGGCCGTCGCCGCCATTGGCGGGCGCCGCCGAGGCCGGGCCGCCGGCCCGCGGCGCCGAGGCCGCCTGGGCGGCGCTGCCCGGCGGCCCGGGTGGCACGGCCGAGGCTTGCGGCTCGACCAGCGCGCCATCGCGCGCCTTGTCATAGAGCGGCGCGTTGCCGATGGTGTCGAGTTCCGCCTGCAGCGAGATCTTCTTGAGCTGGTCGGTCAGCGCCAGGTTGCCGCGCGCCAGCACCACCTCGCCGACATCCAGCTGCCATTTCGAGGTGCCATTTTTTTTCGGGCCGGTGTCGAAGGTCCAGTTGTTGCGGCTGTCGGCCAGGCGTTCCAGCCATACCGCGGGGCTGTCGATGACGATGGTCGGCACCGCGATCTCGTTGGCCAGCAGCGGCAGCGGGCGCAGCACGAAGATCAGCTCGCGCACGGTCGCCATATGGGGCTGCGCGGCCCAGTCCGGGTTGCCGACGGTGATGTCGCGCGCCGACAGCCGCGGCCATGGCACCAGCGTGCGCCAGCCTTGCTCGCCCTCGCCGCGGCGCCAGGTCACGGTGAGGTCGCCATTGATGGCAAAGGGGCGGCCGATGGCTTCGGAGACGCGGTCGTTGAGCCAGGGCTTGATCCGGTTCCAGTCGAAGGTCAGGATCACGACCACCAGCAGCGCGATCAGCGCGACCGGTGTCAGGACACTCCACAGAACGACCTTGCGGCGCACGGGCATGAGGCGGGCTCCTGGCTGGCGGGGGCGAGGGCCCGCGGAACCCGCGCGGGGCGGCGCGGCGAACGGACCACTGCAGGTCTATTGTATAGTTGCGCGCTTCCCGTCCTTGTCGGGGACTGGCTGACATCGCCGCCGGAAAATGCCGGATTTTTTGCGCCGGCATTGGCGTGGGTGGCATGGCCACGCGTCCCCGGATCCGCTCCTTTCCGTATGAACGATGCCGCACACGAGCTGGCTGGCCTGCCCGAGCCGCTGACCCACGAAAGCCCGGCCGACGACGACTACCACCGCCGTTTCGGCGGCGTGGCGCGGCTGTACGGCGCCGCCGGGCTGGCGCGGCTGGAGTCGGCCAACGTGTGCGTGGTCGGCATCGGCGGGGTCGGCAGCTGGGCGGCCGAGGCGCTGGCACGCAACGCGGTGGGCCGCATCGCGCTGATCGACCTGGACCATATCGCGCTGTCCAACACCAACCGGCAGATCCATGCGCTGGGCGACGCCTACGGGCGTGCCAAGGTCGAGGCCATGGCCGAGCGCATCGTCGCCATCAACCCGCGTTGCCGCGTGACCCAGGTCGACGACTTTGTTACCGCCGACAACGTGCCGGACCTGCTCGGCGCCGGCTATGACTATGTGATCGACGCCATCGACGCGGTGCGGGTCAAGACCGCCATGCTGGGCTGGGCACGGCGTCAGGGCGTGCCGGTGATCACCTGCGGCGGCGCCGGCGGCCAGCTCGACCCCACGCGCGTGCGCATCGACGACCTCGCGCGCACGATCCAGGACCCGCTGCTGTCCAAGGTGCGCGCCGGCCTGCGCAAGCAGTGGGGCTTTACCCGCGACCCGAAAAAGAAGTTCGGCATCGCCGCAGTCTACTCCGACGAGCCGCTGCAATATCCGGAGCCCGAGCAGCAGGCCTGCGAGATCGACGAGGCGCCGCCGCTGGAGGTGCAGCCGGGCCAGCCCGCCGCGCGCGGGCCGCAAGGGCTGGCCTGCGCCGGCTTCGGCTCGTCGGTGGCGGTGACGGCGGTGTTCGGCTTTGTCGCGGCGTCGGCGGCGATCAGCGCGATCGCGCGCGGCTGAGGACTTGCGCCGCCGCGCCGTTCAGGCGCTCAGCGCGCGCAGCAGCGCGTCGATGTCGGCCTGCTCCGGTGCCCGGTTGTCGAAAAAGATCAGTTCCGGATAGTCGGCGGGCGCCGGCATGAAGCGCCGGGTCCGGTACGCGTCCCAGTGCGCCAGCTTGTAGGCGTCGTTGGGGTTGCCGCGCCGGATGATGCGCGCGTGGGCCTCGTCCTCGGGCAGGTGGACCCAGACCGTGCGCACCGTGGTGCCGGCGGGTACGTGCAGCCAGTCCGGGTCGTTCAGCAGGTGGGCGCGGACCTCGCGCGAAAGCGGCCCGATCACGATCGCGCTGATGCCCAGCGCCAGGTTCTCGCGCGCGGTGTCGAGCAGGCCCTGGTATTCGGGGTCGCGCAGGTGCTCCAGGTAGGCCGGGCTGTCGCGGTCGTTGGGATCGCCGGTGATGGCGGCCATGGCCGCGGCGCTGTAGCGGCCGTACAGCGTGTCCTTGTCGAGCAGGCAGAACGGCTCGCCGGTGGCCTGCATCAGCGGGCCGATCAGGCGGTGGGCCAGGGAGGTCTTGCCGGTGCCGGCATGGCCGCAGAAGAAGATCAGTCGTGGCATGAGCGTAAGACGGTAGGGTGACGGACCGGCCGCATTGCCCACAGCATACCCGCTCGCTTGCGCCAGATCAGGCCCGGGTCGCGCCGATTCGGTATCCTTGCCGTTTTTCTCCACGCTTGCCGCCCCTCCCCATGGACGCCAAAGACCAGCTTTCCTCCGCCGGCCTGCCGGACCACCTGCACCTGGGCGAACCGGTCACCGACGCCACCCACGCCGAGTTCGTGCAGCTGCTGGCGGCGGTCGCCAGCGCCGACGACGACGCCTTCCTGGCGGCGATGGACGCATGGATCGACCATACGCGCCATCATTTCGCCCAGGAGGAACAGTGGATGGAGGCCATGGGGTTCGGCCCGCGCCATTGCCACGCGGGCGAGCACCAGCAGGTGCTGGCGGTGGCGATCGCGGTGCGCGACAAGGTGCACAGCGAGGCGGAGTTCCAGCTTGGCCGCCGGCTGGTGGCCGAACTGTCAGGCTGGTTCGACCATCACGTCAAGTCGATGGACGCGATGATGGTCGAGCATATGCGCGAAAACGGCTTCACGCTGATCGAAGGTCCCGCCACGGCGGCGTGATCGCCGCGGGCCCGGCGCTCAGGCCTGGCGCGCCGCATCGCGGTCGATCACCACGAAGTATTTGCGCACCGGGTCCAGCACCTGGAACACACCGCTAAAGCCGCCCGGGATCACGCAGGCATCGCCGGGGCCGAATTCGCTGGCCTGGCCGCTGTCGTCGCTGATGCGGATGCGGCCGCTGATGACGTGGAAGAATTCTTCCTTTCCCGCCGGGAAGGCGATGCGCCACGCGCCCGGCTCGCACGCCCAGATTCCGCAATCGAAATCGCCATGCTGCGCGCTGTAGTGCGTCCAGGTGGTGCGGTCCGGATTGCCCGCCACCAGCCGGTCGGGGCGCGGCCGGTCGTGGCTGGGGGCGGGTGCGGTCTTGAAGTCGATCAGGCGGGGCGCGGTCATGTCAGCGGGGTGAATCGCGGAGGCGGCGGAACTGAGAATGCGCCAGTTTACCGCGCCGGGCCCGCGTCACCGTCAGTTCAGCGACGTGCTCAGCTGGCGGCGCCAGCGTGACACCACCTCGGGCCGGTCGGCCAGCATCTCGAATACCGACAGCATGGTGCGGCGGCCGATATCGTCGTCGAAGCCGCGGTCGGCGCGCACGATCGCCAGCAGCTGTTCCAGCGCCGGCTCGTATTGCTGCTGCGCGATCATCAGCCGAGCCAGGTCCAGGCGCGCGGCGAGGTCGCGCGGATCGGCTTCGATGCGCCCGGCCAGGGTGGCCGCATCGGGCAGCCCGGCGGCGTTCTCCATCGCATCGATGCGCGTGCGCAGCGCGCCATAGCCATCTTCCTGTTCCGCCCGTGGCGACAGCGCCGCGAACTCGGCCCGGGCCCGGTCGACGGCGTTGCCGTCCAGCAGGAAGCCGATATAGGCGAGGCGCGGGGCATCGGATTCCGGATCGGCTGCGATCGCATCGGCGAACAAGGTCTCGGCGCCGTCGCGGTTGCCGGCGGCCGCGAGTGCCAGCGCGTCGGCCAGCGGCGACCTGGCCTGGCCCGGCGCCAGCCGGCTCAGGAACTCGCGCAGGCCCGATTCCGGCAGCACGCCGGTGAACTGGTCCACCGCCTGGCCGTCGTCGATCGCCACCACATGGGGAATGCTGCGCACGCCGAAGTGCGCGGCCAGCTCCTGGTTCTCGTCGACATTGACCTTGACCAGCTTCCACTGGCCGTTCGCTTCGGCTTCCAGGCGCTCCAGCATCGGGCCCAGCGTGCGGCAGGGGCCGCACCACGGCGCCCAGAAATCGACCAGCACCGGCATCTGGCGCGAGGCGTCGATCACTTCGGTTTCGAAATTCTGCAGGGTGACGTCGCTCATGGGGAATCCTGGTCGGGAGAGAAAGGGGAATCGATACCCCTTATTGTGAGGGCGAAGGCGCCGATTGCAACGCCCGCGGCCGCCCTCGCACGCGCCGTGCGGGAAGTCACCGGTTGAAAATAGAACGATCGTTCGGTTATAGTCCTTGACCATACGACAGACCCGGTCCGCGAGACCGCACAGGAGACCCTTCATGCCGAACCCCGACCGCCCGCATTTCCAGTTCTGGCCAAAGCGCCTGCCGCCCGCCATCGTGCTGCCGGAAACATCGCTGTGGGCCAACCTGGAGGTCTCGGCGCTGCGCTATGCCGACAAGGCCGCGATCCGCTATTTCGGCAACGCCATCAGCTTCCGTGAGCTGCAAGACCAGGCCACCGCGCTGGCCGGCTGGCTGCAGCAGAAGGCGGGTGTGAAGAAGGGCGACCGGGTGCTGCTGTACATGCAGAACTGTCCGCAGTTCATCGTCAGCTACTACGCCATCCTGCGCGCCGACGCGGTGGTGGTGCCGGTCAACCCGATGAACCGCGCCGAGGAATTCAAGCACTACGTCACCGACGCCCAGGCGCGCGTGGCGATCTTCACCGCCGACCTCGCCGCCGGCGTCGAGCAGGCGCAGGCCGAGCTGGAGCCGGCGCAGCGCCTGCAGCACCTGCTGGTCACTCAATACGCCGACGCGCTGCCGCCGGCCCACGAACATCCGGAAGACGCGCCGCCGGCCTGGCTGACCACGCCGCATCCGTTGCCCGCCGGCGCCACCACGTGGGCCGACGCGCTCGGCGCGGGGCTGCAGCCGGGGCCGCATACCGCCGGCCCGGACGACATGGCGGTGATGCCGTACACCTCGGGCACCACCGGCTTCCCCAAGGGCTGCATCCACACCCACCGCTCGGTGATGCACAACATCGTCGGCGGCGCGACCTGGTCGGGCTCGGGCGCGGAGTCGGTGGTGCTGTCGGTGCTGCCGCTGTTCCACGTCACCGGCATGCAGTACGGCATGAACGGCCCGATCTACAGCGGCGCCACCGTGGTGATGCTGCCGCGCTGGGACCGCGAAGTGGCGGGGCGCCTGATCTCGCGCTACCAGGTCACGCACTGGACCAATATCCCGACCATGGTGATCGACTTCCTGGCCAGCCCCAACCTGGCCGAATTCGACCTGTCGAGCCTGCGCTATATCGGCGGCGGCGGCGCGGCCATGCCGCAGGCGGTGGCCGAGCGCCTGCGCGAGCAGTTCGGGCTGAATTACCTGGAGGGCTATGGCCTGTCCGAGACCATGGCGCCGACCCACAGCAACCCGTCGGACCGGCCCAAGCTGCAGTGCCTGGGCGTGCCGACCTTCAACACCGACGCGCGCGTGATCGACCCGGTCACGCTCAAGGAGCTGCCGCCCAACGAGATCGGCGAGATCATCGTCAGCGGCCCGCAGGTGTTCAAGGGCTACTGGGGCAAGGAGGATGCCACCCGCGAGGCCTTCATCGAGTTCGACGGCAAGACCTTCTTCCGCACCGGCGACCTGGGCCGCATGGACGAAGAGGGCTACTACTTCATCACTGACCGGCTCAAGCGCATGATCAATGCGTCGGGCTTCAAGGTGTGGCCGGCCGAGGTCGAGAACCTGCTGTACAAGCACCCGGACGTGCAGGAAGCCTGCATCATCGGCACCCGCGACCCATACCGCGGCGAGACCGTCAAGGCGGTGGTGGTGCTGCGCGCCCATGCCAGGGGCAAGACCACGCCCGAGCAGATCATCGACTGGGCCAAGGACAACATGGCCGCCTACAAGTACCCGCGCGTGGTGGAATTCGTCGAGGCGCTGCCGAAGTCGGGCACCGGCAAGGTGATGTGGCGGCAACTGCAGGAAAGCGAGAACGCACGGGCCGGCGCCTAGGCCAAGAGGCAGAAGGGGGTTCTCCCTCTCCCCTCATGGGGAGAGGGAGTACACAATCGCTGAGCGTGGTGGCGGGTGCGCAGCCTCAATGGCCGCGCACCCGCATCAGCATCTTCACCATGGTCTTGTAGCCGCGCTGGCGCGCATGGCGCGTTGGCGTCACGCCTTCGCGGTCGGCCAGGTTGGCGTCGGCGCCCGCGTCCAGCAGCAGCTGCACCGTATCCTCGTAGCGCGCGCTGCCGTCCCCCAGGATCACCGCCTCCAGCAGCGCGGTCCAGCCCAGGTCGTTGACGTGGTCGACGGCGATGCCGGCCTTGAGCAGCAGCTTCACAACTTCCACGTGGCCCTGCTGGCTGGCCACGATCAGCGCGGTGCCATGGTAGCGGTCGGTGCTGGCGAGGTCGGCGCCGTGCGCCAGCGCCAGCCGCACCATGTCGGCCTGGCCGCTGGCGGCCGCCAGCAGGAACGGGCTGTTGGCATCGGCATCCTTCAGGTTGACGTCGGCGCCGGCCAGCATCAGCGTGCGCGCGACCTCGGTGTGGCGGTTCTGCACGGCCGCCAGCAGCGCGCTGTGGCCACGTTCGTCGGCGGCGCGGGCCGAGGCGCCGGCGGCCAGCAGGCGCGCCACCAAGGCCTGGTCGCCGGCGCTGGCGGCGGTGATCAGGTTGCGGTCGAGCGTGCCGATGGCGTCGCGACGTGGCGGTGCCTGCGTGGCGGGGGCGCGCGGCGGGCGCGCCGCGTGCGGGTTGGCGGTGCCGCCGGCGGGACGCGCCGCCAGGGTCTGGCCGCCCTGCGCCGCCAGCAGGCCGCCGCCCATCAGCAAGCCCACCAGCCCCAGCAACTCATTGAGTGCCTGTCTGCGGGTGCGGGCGGCGGGGCGCGTCATGGCGGCAGCTCCTGGGCTCAGACGGTTTCGTGAGGGCTGGTCGGCAGCGTGGCGTGGTCCGGCACCTGGCCGCCGGCAGGTTCGGCGGCATCGGCGGCATCGCCCGCTTGCAACTGGCGCCAGAGCCGCCCGAGGTAGGGATCGTCGACGCCGTTGGTGGCCAGTCCCAGCAGGGTCTGTTGCAGGTACTCGCGTGCCGGCCCGTAGAGGCCGGTGGCGTGGCGCAGCCGCTCCACCACGCTGGTGTCCGGCAGCCGGCCGGCGTAGGCCTCGTGGGAGCGGTTCATGACGAAGGCCAGCGCGCGCTGCTCCGGCGCGCCGGCGGCGCCAACGCGGATGCGCAGCCAGCGCGGATGGTAGGCGCCGGTCAGCATCTCGCGGCGCCACAGCACGCGGAACTCCTGCTCGACCACATGGCTGGGCACGCGGAAGGCCATGCCGTGGCAGCAGCCGCCGCGGTCGAGGCCCAGCACCAGCCCGGGATTGTCCCAGGTGCCGCGGTTGATACGGGAATAGAGGTAGAAGCCGCGGTGGTAGCCGTGCACCGTGGCGCGCTGGCGCTCGGTGTGCACCACCATCGGGTTCCAGATCAGCGAGCCGTAGCCGAACACCCAGACATCGCCGCCCAGCGCGGGATCGTCGGGGCGGCGCGCCAGCGTATCGGCCAGCGACTGTTCCAGCGCGGCCTCGGGCAACAGCGAGGACGCAACCGGGGTGCTGCACAGCGAGGTGCGCAGCCGGTCGGATTCGAGGTCCTGTCGCGTGATGCCCATGCTGCAAGCATAAATCAAAGCGGCGTCCCGGGCGGGTCGCGGAAATGCCACAAGTGGCACTTTTACTCGGAATTGTCCGAGTCAGCGGTCGCGGTGTGGGCGCCAGACAACGGTCGCGGCCGCGTGTCGCCGTTGCCACGTGCGATGGCGGTGCGGCGGCGCGCCTTGTCGGTGGTCAGGCCGGCGCGAAATGCGGCGCAATGGCGCGCCGCTGGCGCCGCCGAGTCCTTACAATGGGGCCTCAATCCAACCCAGGGGGAACCTGCGATGGCACGTACGCTTACGGTGGTGTTCGGCAGCGGCAAGGAATATGACTTCACGATCGGCACGGACGAGCTGGCCGCGGTCACCGAGGATGCCGCCTGGCGCTGGTTCGACCGGGAATACACCGAGCTGGACTGCCAGGCCTCCAGCCCGGTGGGCAAGGTGCTGGTGATCGACAAGATCCTGAATGTCGCCAAGTTCTCTGGAGAAGCGCGCTTCTCCGGCGATGCTGCCTGGGCGCAGGACTATGCGCGCCATGCGGCGCGGCTGCTGGACCGGGACAAGGTCCGCGTCGATGTCGGCAACGCCGCCATCGGTTTCTGAGAGCGTCCGGGCTGAATGCTTCGGCCGGGACGCCGCTCCTGCTGACGCGGGAGCGGCGGCGCCGGCCTGAATCGCTAGCTTTAAACCGCCAGCAGTTCCACTTCAAACAGCAGCGTCGCGTTCGGCGGAATCACGCCGCCGGCGCCGCGCGCGCCATAGCCCAGGTCGGCCGGGATCACCAGGCGGCGCACGCCGCCGACCTTCATGCCTTGCACGCCCTCGTCCCAGCCGCGGATCACATGGCCGGCACCGAGCGGGAACACGAACGGGTCGTTGCGGTCCTTGCTCGAATCGAACTTGCGGCCGGCCTGGCCGTTCTCGTACAGCCAGCCGGTGTAGTGCACGGTGACGTGCTTGCCGGCGGTGGCTTCGGCGCCGGAGCCGACGGTGGTGTCTTCGTATTGCAGGCCAGAGGGCGTGGTTTGCATGGCGTGGTTTCCTTGCGATGGAAAAGACGTGGACAGGGAAGATGAGCGCAGCGCCGCTGCGCTCAGGCTTGGGCGCGCTGGAGCACTTCCAGCGTCAGTTGTACGTTGCGGTCGTCGTCGGCCACCCAGATATCGCCGTCCTGGATCGTCACCGACAGGCGCATGGCGCGCTGCGCCAGCGCGGCCAGCGCGTCGACGGCCTCCGCCGGGACATTGTAGATGGTCACATTGCGCAGCTTGCCGGCCTTGCCCGCCATGCCCTTCCACCATTCGCGCGCACTCGCGGCATTGTAGGTGTAGACGGTCACGCGCTCGGCGCGCGCCGCGGCGCGTTTCAGGCGGGCTTCGTCGGGCTGGCCCAGTTCGACCCAATGGGCGATGTCGCCGGTCAGGCGCTTGTCCCACAGGTCGGGCTCGTCGGGTTCGTCGAGGCCGCGGGTAAAGGCCAGGGTTTCGCTGGCTTCGCAGGCAAAGGCCAGCAGGCGCACCATCATGCGCGCGTCGTTCTCGGACGGGTGCTGGGCGATGGTCAGGCTGTGGCTGCCGTAGTAGGGCCGGTCCATGTCCGACACGGACAGTTCGGCCTTGAAGATGGTGGATTTGAGCGCCATGAGGTGAGGTAAGCGGCAGGCGCCCCGGGCTGGGGTGCGTACGACGCAAAAGGCCGCATCATACGCGATTCAACCCCGTCGATTCAAAGCCCGCGCCTCAGCGCTTGCGGTATTCCTTCAGGTAGAAGCGCAGCAGCGCCGACACCAGCAGGGTGCCGAGGAAGGCCGCCGCCACCAGCAGTGCCTGGCCCGGCGGGGTGTCGAGCTGGCCGGCCAGGCCGAGGCGAAACAGCCAGGTGCCGACCATCATCGCCAGGAACGGCATCAGCAGCGCGCCGCGCCCGTAGGTGCGTACTGCCCACAGCGGGAAGCGGCGCAGGAAGTCGCCCGGAATGCTGCAGGCCAGGCAGGCCCCGGCAGCCGCCAGCGCGGCGGCCACGATGTCGCCGGAATGAATCTCGAACATGGTCTCTGTCTCGCGTCGCCGCACACGCGGACGGGCGTGGCAGGGATTTTGCAAAGCGCTGATTCTACAAGAGAAATTTGTGGCGCAGGTGACGAGTAGGGTAAGCGCGGAGTCAGCGCGGAAGGCTTGCGGCAGGCGATGCCTCGACCGCCACTTGCAGCGTAACGATGTCGCCGACCTCAGGGAGAAACCGGGTCATGCCAAAGGCACTGCGCGGCACTTCGGCGCGGAAGTCGCCCCCGCAGACTTGGCGGCGCACGCCGAACAGCGTGACCTCGCCGCAGCGGAAACGCTCGGCCGTGAGGCGCACGGGCCGGGTCACGCCGTGCAGCGTCAGCTCGCCCTCCACGGCGACAAGGCGGCCGGCTTCCGTCAGGAACCGGTCAGCACGCAGCCGCGCCACCGGATGCTCGGCAATATCGAAGAACTGTGGCGAGCGCAGCACGCCATCCAGCGTACGGTTGCCGGTATCGACCGAGCCCAGGTCCACGGTCACGTCGATTGCGCCGGCGCCGCTGTCCGCGTCATAGAGCAGGCGCCCGTCGAGCTTGCCGAAGCGCCCGCGCACCGAGCTGCGCTCGAAATGGCTGGCGGAGAAATAGACGGTGGTATGGGCCGGATCCAGGGTGTACTCGACCGGCGCCGCGTGGGCGGCGGTGATGCCGATGGCGGCCATGAGCACCAGCGCGCGCAGGCCCATGGGCGTCAGTGGACAAAGACCGGCAGCAGGAAGATCCCCACCACGGTCAGGTAGCCGATGGTCCAGCACAGCGTGCGCAGGGTGGCGCGGTCGGTGATGTAGCACAGGGTGTAGAGCAGGCGCACCGCGATGAAGGCCATCGCCAGTTCGTCGATGCGGGCCTGCGGCGCCTGCAGCAAGGTGGCGCTCAGCACCGCCGCGGCAAAGAAGGGGAAGGCTTCGAAATGGTTGCGGTGCGCCAGGTCGGCGCGGCGCGCGCGGCCGGATTGCCGTTCCAGCCAGCCGCGCGGGTCATGGTTGTCGTAGCCCGGCGCGCTGGCCTTGGCGATGGCCACCGTCGCCAGCGGCAGCACGCCGGCCAGCAGCACGCACCAGAAAGCGATCGGCATAGTCGTCCTTTCGGTTGCTGTGCCGGCGCTGGCCGCCTGGGGCGGCGCGCCGGCTGGTCCGCGCGTTCAGGCGGCGACCACGCGGATCTCGATGCCCGCCAGGCCCACCACCTGCCCGGCGCGGATCTTGGCAGTCTTGCGCGATTCGGGCGCGCCGTCCACCGAGACTTCGCCGGCCGCGACCAGCGCCTTGCCGGCGCCGCCGCTGTCGCACACGCCCGCCAGCTTGAGCAGGTCATTGAGCGCGATGAACTCGCCCTCGAGCGGGAAGGTGATGGTCTGCACGGCTGCCTTGCCAGGTCTGCCCATTACTTGCCCCAGCTGTCTTTGAGGCCGACGATGCGGTTGAACACCGGCTTGCCCGGCGTCGAATCGCTGCGGTCGGCGACAAAGTAGCCATGGCGCTCGAACTGGAAGCGGTCTTCCGGCTGCGCCTCGCGCAGGCCCGGCTCCAGATAGGCGGTGATCACCTGCTTGGAATCCGGGTTGAGCGCATCGAGGAAGTTCTTGCCGCCGGCATCCGGGTTGGGATCGCTGAACAGGCGGTCGTACAGGCGCACCTCGGCTTCATACGCATGCGCCGCGCTGACCCAGTGGATCACGCCCTTGACCTTGACGCTGTCGGCGCCCGGCGTGCCGCTCTTGGTGTCGGGCAGATAGTTGGCGTGCACCGCCACGACGTTGCCGTCGGCGTCCTTGTCCACGCCGGTGCACTCGATCACATAGCCGTACTTCAGGCGCACCTTGTTGCCGGGGAACAGGCGGAAGTAGCCCTTGGGCGGCGCCTCGTTGAAGTCCTCGCGCTCGATCCACAGCTCGCGCGACAGCGGGAACACCCGCTTGCCCAGTTCCGGCTTCTTGGGGTGGACCGGCGCCGAGCATTCCTCGCTCTGGCCTTCGGGGTAGTTGTCGATGATCAGCCTGAGCGGGTCCAGCACGGCCACGCCACGGGCGGCACGGCCGTCGAGGTCGTCGCGCACCGAGCCTTCGAGCGTGCTCATGTCGATCCAGCTGTCGGCCTTGGCCACGCCGACGCGGTCGCAGAACAGCTGGATCGATTCCGGGGTGTAGCCGCGGCGGCGCACGCCCACCAGCGTGGGCATGCGCGGATCGTCCCAGCCATCGACGCGCTTTTCGTCGACCAGCTGCTTGAGCTTGCGCTTGCTGGTGATGGCGTAGGTCAGGTTCAGCCGTGCGAACTCATACTGGTGCGGCAGCGGGTCGCGGAACACGCCGCTGTCGCGCAGGTGCTCCAGCACCCAGTCGTACAGCGGGCGGTTGTTCTCGAACTCCAGCGTGCACAGCGAGTGGGTGATGTTCTCCAGCGCGTCCGAGATGCAGTGCGTGAAGTCGTACATCGGGTAGATGCACCACTTGTCGCCGGTGCGGTGGTGATGCGCGTGGCGGATGCGGTAGAGCACCGGGTCGCGCATGACGATATTGGGCGCGGCCATGTCGATCTTGGCGCGCAGCACGTGCTCGCCGTCGCCGTACTTGCCGGCGCGCATGTCGCGGAACAGCTGCAGGTTTTCCTCGACGCTGCGGTCGCGGAAGGGCGAGGCCTTGCCCGGCGCGGAGAAATTGCCGCGGCTGGCGGCGATCTGCTCGGCCGACTGGCTGTCGACGTAGGCGGCGCCGCGCTCGATCAGCGTCTCGGCAAAGGCGTAGAGCTGGTCGAAGTAGTCGCTGGCGTAGTACAGGTGCGGCTGCGCGGCGCCGTCCTTGCCGGTGCTGTCCCAGGAGAAGCCGAGCCAGTGCACGGCGTCGATGATGGAGTCGACGTATTCGGTGTCTTCCTTGACCGGGTTGGTGTCGTCGAAGCGCAGGTGGCAGCGGCCGCCGTAGTCGCGCGCCAGCCCGAAGTTCAGGCAGATGCTCTTGGCGTGGCCGATATGCAGGTAGCCGTTGGGCTCCGGCGGGAAGCGGGTGATGACGGCCGGCAGCGGCTCGCCCTGCTGGTCCTGGCGCCCGGCGTAGGTGCCGGCGGCGAGGTCCTGGTCGATGATGCTGCGCAGGAAGTTGGAGGCGGCTGGGGTGCTGTCGGTAGGCTTGTTGTCGTGGCTCATGATGGCGCCGGTTGGCCGGCCGCAAGCGCCTGCAAGGCGTGGGGCCGGGTCGTCGGATTGCGTGGCGGAATGCCAATAGCGGGATTTTACCGTGCCGGCGGCGCCGCACGCCTTGAGCACCGGCTCATTTGTGGTCTTGTCCGTTGCCGCGCGCCGGCCGCCGCACCGCAAAGTGATGTGTCGGAGTAGCATGGAGCGTGACCCATCGCATCAGGAACGCCCATGAATGCCCCCACCGTTGCGGCACAAGTGCCGCCCATGCCCCACGATGTCGTTGCCGCGCTATGGCGCGATGCCGGCCTGCCCGCCGGGGCGCTGGCCCACCTGCGCCTGGATGGCGCCGAGCCGGTGCTGCCTTCGAGCTTTGCCGTGGGCACCGCGGCGCAGGCCAGCCTGGCCGCGTCGGCGCTGGCCGCCGCCACGCTGTGGCAAGGGCGCAGCGGCCGCTGGCAGCAGGTCAGCGTCGACATGCGCCACGCCATCACCGAGTTCCGCAGCGAGCGCTACCTGCGCGTCGATGGCGGCCCGGCACCGGAGCTGTGGGACCGGATCGCCGGCATCTACCGTTGCGGCGACGGCCGCTGGGTCCGCCTGCACACCAATTTCCCGCATCACCGCGACGGCGTGCTGCGCCTGCTCGGATGCGCCTATGACAAGGACGCGGTACAGGCGGCGCTGGAAAAATGGGAAGCCGAGGCGTTCGAAACGGCTGCGTCCGACGCCGGCCTGGTCGTGGCTGCGCTGCGCAGCTTCGACGCATGGGACCGCCATCCGCAAGCCGCGGCGCTGCGCGGCCTGCCGCCGGTAACACTGGAGCGGATCGGCGACGCCCCGCCGCAGCCGCTGCCGGCGCCGCTGTCCGCGGACGCGCAGCCACTGTCGGGCGTGCGCGTGCTCGACTTCACCCGCATCATCGCCGGCCCGGTGGCGGGCCGCACGCTGGCCGCGCATGGCGCCGACGTGCTGCTGGTGACCGCGCCGCACCTGCCGTCGATCGCACCGCTGGTGATCGACACCGGCCGCGGCAAGCGCAGCTGCCAGCTGGACCTGCGCGATGCCGACGACAAGCGCACGCTGCACAAGCTGCTGCACGGCGCCGACGTGCTGGTGCAAGGCTACCGGCCCGGCGGCCTGGCCGAACTGGGCGCCGGCCCGGAGGCCGCCGCGCGCGCCCGTCCGGGCATCATCTATGTGTCGCTGAGCGCGTATGGCCACGTCGGGCCGTGGGCGCACAAGCGCGGCTTCGATTCGCTGGTGCAGACCGCCACCGGCTTCAACCACGCCGAGGCGGAAGCCGCGGGCAGTGACACGCCGCGGCCGTTGCCAGCCCAGGTGCTGGACCACGCCGCGGGCTACCTGCTGGCGTTCGGCGCCATGGCCGCGCTGCACCGGCGCGCGGTGGAGGGCGGCAGCTGGCATGTGCGCGTGTCGCTGGCGCAGGTGGGGCAGTGGCTGCGCGGGCTGGGGCGCGTGACGGACGGGCTCAAGGCGCCAGAGCAGAAGATCGACGACGTGGCCGACCTGCTCGAAGCGGTGCCGTCCGGCTTCGGCATGCTGACGGTGGTGCGCCACGCCGCGCAGCTGTCCGGGACGCCGGCGCGCTGGACGCTGCCGTCCGAGCCGCTCGGCACGCATGCGCCGGAGTGGCTGCCGCGCTAGTAGAGCGTGGTGCGCTGCCGCTCGGGCAGCTCGCGATCATAGGCGGCGCCGTCGATGGCGTTGCCGCTCAGCGTGGCCAGGATCTCGCCGTTGCTCGGCAGGGTCTGGCGCGCGACCTGCGACTGCGCGGCCCACAGGCGCGAGCGGATCAGCGCGCGGGCGCACTGGAAGAACACCGCCTGCACCGTGATCACCAGCACCGTGGTCGGCGCCTTGCCGTCGACCACGCAGCGCGCGATCAGCGCCGGATCGACGCTGATCTGCGCGGTGCCGTTGACGCGGATGGTCTCGTTGATGCCGGGAATCACGAACAGCAGGCCCACGCGCGGATCGGCAACGATATTGCGCAGGCTGTCGATGCGGTTGTTGCCGCGCCGGTCCGGCAGCAGCAGCGTGCGCTCGTCCAGCACCTGGACGAAGCCGGGCGCGTCGCCGCGCGGCGAGCATTCGGCCCAGTCCTGGCCCACCGTCGACAGCAGGCAGAACGGCGCCGCCTCGATAAAGGCCTGGTAGTGCGGGTGCAGGTAATCGACTTGCTTGGACAGCGAGGGCGCCGCCGGTTGCGCGTAGAGCGCTTCCAGTTCGGCCAGCGTGGTGATGGCGTGCGGGGTCATGGCAGGCTGGGCAGTGGGGCTGGGAGGCGAAAGCGTCAATGTAGCGCACAATTCTCGCGCTGCCGCTTGCAGCAAGCTCCCCTCGCCCGCTTGCGGGAGAGGGGCGGGGGAGAGGGCCGGCGGGTCAAAGGCTGACGCCCGTGGGTGAAAACCAAAGGCTTCGCTCCGTTTGGTACCTTGCTAGCCCACCGCTCACCCCGGTCCCTCTCCCCATGAGGGGAGAGGGAGAACACCTTGCTTGGGCGAGTTCGGGCGGCGTTGGCGCACCCAAAACCGCGCTTTTTTTTTGCCTTAGAACCCCACCGCCTGCCCGTCGCGCCGGCTGTCGCTGGCGGCGACGTAGCCGTGCTCGGCGTCGTCCGACATTCGCCAGATGAACTGGCCCGAGCCGAAGTCCATGTACGGATCGTCCACCGACTTGAGCTGGTGGCCGCGCGCCTTCAGGCCCTCGACCGTGGCCGGGTCCATGGTGCCTTCCACGTCCAGCGTGAAGTCGCGGTTGACCTTCCAGCGCGGCGCGCAGCAGGCCGCCTGCGGCTGCTGGTTGTAGTCGAGCATGCGCACCACGGTCTGCACGTGGCCCTGCGGCTGCATGTCGCCGCCCATCACGCCGAAGCTCATCACCGGCTGGCCGTTCTTGGTCAGGAAGGCCGGGATGATGGTGTGGAACGGACGCTTGCCGCCCGCGACCACGTTGGCGGACCTGGGATCCATCGAGAAGCCGACGCCGCGGTTCTGCAGGCTGATGCCGGTGCCCGGCACCACCACGCCCGAGCCGAAGCCCATGTAGTTCGACTGGATGAACGAGATCATCATGCCGTTCTCGTCCGCCGCGGTCAGGTAGATGGTGCCGCCGACCTTGGGCATGCCGAAGTTGAAATGCGTGGCGCGCCGCATGTCGATCAGTTTGGCGCGCGACTTCAGGTAGGCGTCGTCCAGCATCTGTTCGGGCGTGACTTCCATGCTGCGCGGATCGGCCACGTACTGATACAGGTCGGCGAAGGCCAGCTTCATGGCTTCGATCTGCAGGTGCTGCGAATCGACCGAATCCACCGGGATCGAGGCCAGGTCGAACTGGTCGAGGATGCCCAGCGCGATCAGCGCGGCGATGCCCTGGCCATTGGGCGGGATCTCGTGCAGTTCATAGCCGCGGTAGGACTTGCTGATCGGCTTGACCCAGTCGGGCTGGTAGTTGCGCAGGTCGTCGAGCGTCATCGCGCCGCCGCACTGCTTGCTGAAGGCGGCGATCTTCTCGGCGATCGCGCCTTCGTAGTAGGCGCGGCCGCGGGTCGCGCCGATCTGGCGCAGGGTCTCGGCGGCGTCCTTCATGGTGAACTTCTCGCCCACCGCCGGGGCGCGGCCGTTGGGCATGAAGGTCTCGGCGTAGCCGGGCTGGTCCTTCAGCTCAGGCACCGCGGCGGCCCACTTGTGCGCCACCACCGGCGGCACGGCGTAGCCGCGCTCTGCGATCTCGATCGCGGGTTCCATCAGATCCGCGAACGGCAGCTTGCCGAAACGCTCGTGCAGCGCGGCCCAGCCGGCGACCACGCCGGGGACGGTGACCGAGTCCCAGCCGCGGATCGGGCGGTTGGCGAGGCCGTTGGCGTCGGTGCCGTATTTGGCCTTGAAGTATTCCGGGCTCCATGCCGCCGGCGCCACGCCCGACGAGTTCAGGCCATGCAGCGACTTGCCATCCCACAGGATGGCAAAGGCGTCGCTGCCCAGGCCGCACGACACCGGCTCGACGATAGTGATGGCGGCGGCCGCGGCGATGGCGGCATCGACGGCATTGCCGCCCTTGAGCAGCATGCGCAGGCCGGCCTGCGCGGCCAGCGGGTGCGAGGTCGAGACCACGTTGCGCGCAAACAGCGGAATGCGCACGGACGGGTAGGGGTTGGTCCAGTTGAAGTTCTGCATGGGTATGTCCTTTGTGCTCGGTGCGCGCGGGGGCGCTCGGTGGCGTATTTATTCTGCCGTGATCTTGCGATCCCTGATCAGCTTGCCCCAGCGCGCGCTGTCCTGCTTCACCATGGCGGCGAACTGGGCGGGCGTGCCGCCGACCGGTTCGGCGCCCAGCTTGGCCAGCCGTTCCTTCACCTCGGGCGACTGGATGGCCTTGTTGAACTCGGCATTGAGGCGGTTGACGATATCGGCCGGCATGCCCTTGGGGCCATAGATGCCGAACCAGGTATCGGAGACGAAGCCTGGCAGGCCCGATTCGCTGACGGTGGGGATTTCCGGCGCCAGCGGCGAGCGTTTGGCGCTGGTCACCGCCAGCGCCTTGAGCTTGCCGTCCTTCACATGCGGCAGGCCCGAGACGATGCTGTCGAACAGCACCTGCACCTTGCCCGAGATCAGGTCAGGCACGGCCAGCGCGGTGCCGCGGTAGGGGATGTGGGTGATGAACACGCCCGCCTGCGTCTTGAACGCCTCGGTGGTCAGGTGCACCACGGTGCCATTGCCGCTCGAGGCGTAGTTCAGCTCGCCGGGATGCTTCTTGGCGTAGTCGACCAGCTCGCGCACGTTCTTTACCGGCAGGCTGTTGGGCACCACCAGCACGTTGGTGGCGATCGCGACCTGGCCCACCGGCGTGAAGTCGGTCTCGGTCTGGTACGGCAGCCGGGGATTGATATGCGGACCGATCGCATGCGTGCTGGTGGTGGCGATCAGCAGCGTATAGCCATCGGGCGCGGCCTTGGCGGCCATGTCGGAGCCGATCGCGCCGCCCGCGCCGGGACGGTTGTCGACCACGATCTGCTGGCCCATGTTGCTGCCCACCTTCTGCGCGATGGCGCGGGCCAGCAGATCGGTCGCGCCGCTGGCGGGGAAAGGCACGAGCAGCCGGATCGGCTTGCTCGGGTAGCTGTCGGCCAGTGCGGGGGTGGCGGCCAGGCACAGGCCGATGCCGAGGCCGGTGCCGAGGCGGCGCAGCCAGGATGTCATGGGTGTCTCCGAGAATCAGGCGCAGGGCGGATTGATGATCGGCCTTCATTATTCCGTGCCGCCGGTCACAAAGAAAGCTAATATTTCTTTCCGATGTCGCAAGAATTTTTTAAGTATCGAACGCCATGGCGACACCGGCGTTCCTTGCCTGGTGTGCAGCATGAGCACTGTCCGTTTCCTCCGAACCTTCGTCGCCGTGGCCGAGCACGGCTCGTTCGCCGCCGCCGCGGCGCAGGTGGCCCTGACCCAGGCCGCAGTCAGCCTGCAGATGCGTGCGCTGGAGACCGAGCTGCGCCGCGAGCTGTTCGACCGCAACGGCCGCGTGGCGGTGCTTAATGCGGATGGCCGCGCGCTGCTGCCGCAAGCGCGCAAGCTGCTGGCGCTGTATGACGAGATGCGGCTGCCGCTGGCGTCGGCCGAAGCCATGGCGGGCGCGGTCGCGGTGGGCGCGGTGGTGTCGGTGATGGGCGGCCTGTCGCACGCGGTGGCGCGCATGAAGCGCACCTATCCGGCCCTCGATGTGAGACTGGTCGGCGCCAAGTCGATCGAGCTGGCGGCGCAGGTGGAAGCCGGGGAACTCGACGCCGCCATCCTGGTGGAAGGCGCGGCACGCGTGCCGGGCACGCTGCGCTGGACGCCGCTGTACCAGGAGCCGCTGGTGGCCATCGCCGCGCGCGGCAGCCCGGGCCGCGACGCGCGCGAGGCGCTGGCGGCCAACCCCTACCTGCGCTTCGACCGCAGCCAGCGCACCGGCGTGCTGGTGGAGCGCGCGCTGCGCCGCGCCCACCTGAAGGTCAATGAGTTCCTGGAGCTGAACGCGATCGAGGCGCTGGTCGAACTGGTGCGGCAGGAGGTGGGGGTGACGGTGGTGCCGCTGCTGCGGCGCGCGCGCTGGCGCGACGACGACGCCTTGCGCGTGCTGCCGCTGCTGGTCAACGGCGCGCCGGTGATGCGCCAGATCGGCATGCTGGAGCGGCGCGACCACGGCCGCGGGCAGGTCACGGCGGCGGTGCGGGCGGCCTGCAGCGAACTGTTCGGGGCCTAGCGGCCACTGGCGACGGACGGTGGACGAAAAAAAGGGCACCTTGCGGTGCCCTTCAGCTTTGTTGCCGCCGGCGCCAGGCCGGCGATGTTCCCTGCTTATTCTTCCTGGAACGCTTCTTCGCGCTTGGCCTTGATCGACGGCAGCGCCACGATCACGACCAGCACCGCGGCGGCGATCAGCAGGCCCAGCGACAGCGGGCGCGTCACGAACACGCTGAAGTCACCACGCGACAGCAGCAGCGAGCGGCGGAAGTTCTCTTCCATCATCGGCCCCAGCACGAAGCCGAGCAGCAGCGGAGCGGGTTCGCAGCGCAGCTTGATGAACAGGTAGCCGATCACGCCGAAGGCAGCGGTCTGGAACACGTCGAAGGTAGTGTTCTGGACCGAGTACACGCCGATGCAGCAGAAGGTCAGGATGGCCGGGTACAGGTAGCGGTAGGGCACCTTCAGCAGCTTCACCCAGATGCCGATCAGCGGCAGGTTCAGCACGATCAGCATCAGGTTGCCGATCCACATCGAGGCGATCAGGCCCCAGAACAGCGCCGGGTTGCTGGTCATCACCTGCGGGCCGGGCTGGATGTTGTGGATGGTCATCGCCCCAACCATCAGCGCCATCACCGCGTTGGGCGGAATGCCCAGCGTCAGCAGCGGGATGAACGAGGTCTGCGAAGCCGCGTTGTTGGCCGATTCGGGACCCGCCACGCCTTCGATCGCGCCCTTGCCGAATTCCTGCGGATACTTGGAGGTCTTCTTCTCCAGCGAGTATGCCGCGAACGAGGCCAGCGAGGCGCCGCCGCCCGGCAGGATGCCCAGCGCCGAGCCCAGCGCCGTGCCGCGCAGCACGGCCGGGATCATGCGCTTGAAGTCGTCCTTGGTCGGGAACAGGTTGGTGATGTGGTCGGTGAAGGTCTCGCGGTGTTCCTTCTGCTCCAGGTTGGCGATGATCTCAGCAAAGCCGAAGATACCCATTGCCACCGAGACGAAGTTCAGGCCGTCGGTCAGTTCCGGCACGTCGAACGAGAAGCGCGCGGCGCCCGAGTTGACGTCGGTACCGACCAGGCCCAGCAGCAGGCCCAGCACGATCATGGCGATGGCCTTGACCAGCGAACCCGAGGCCAGCACCACGGCGCCGATCAGGCCCAGCACCATCAGCGAGAAGTACTCGGCCGGGCCGAACTTGAACGCCAGTTCCGACAGTGGCGCGGCAAACGCGGCCAGGATCATGGTGGCGACGCAGCCGGCGAAGAACGAGCCCAGGCCCGCGGTCGCCAGCGCCACCCCCGCTCGCCCTCGCCTGGCCATCTGGTAGCCATCGATGGTGGTCACCACCGACGACGATTCACCGGGCAGGTTCACCAGGATGGCGGTGGTCGAACCGCCGTACTGGGCGCCGTAGTAGATGCCGGCCAGCATGATCAGCGCGGCCACCGGCGGCAGCGTGTAGGTCACCGGCAGCAGCATGGCGATGGTGGCCAGCGGCCCCAGGCCCGGCAGCACGCCGATCAGGGTGCCCAGCACGCAGCCCAGGAAGGCGTACGCGAGGTTCTGGAAGGTCAGGGCGGTGGAGAAGCCCAGACCCAGGTTGGTGAGTAGTTCCATGTTGGCGGCCTCCTTAGCTTGCCAGGAAAGCCGGCCACACCGGCATCTGCAGGTTGATGCCGTACACGAACGCGCCCAGGCTGATCAGCACCAGGATGACCGCGTTCAGGATGGCACCCTTCCAGCTGAACTCGTGGCTGGCCATCGACGACACCAGCACCAGCACCAGCACCGACAGCACCATGCCCAGCGGCTTCAGCAGCAGGCCGAACAGCACCACCGAACCGAGGATCCACAACAGCGTCTTGATGTCCCAGCGGGCCAGGCTGTCTTCTTCCGACTTGGACGACAGCGAGCCGAACAGCACCAGCACGCCCAGCAGGGCGAGCACGATGCCGAGCCAGAACGGGAAGTATCCCGGTCCCATTTTTGCGGCGGTTCCCATGGAATAACCGCGCGCGACCCAGGAAAAGCCGAATCCGACCAGGATGAACATCAGGCCGGAGGCAAAGTCCTTTTGGCTACGTATGCGCAAAGTGAATCTCCTCGATAAGACTGCTTGAAATCTGCGGCGGGCCTCTTTGCTGGTTTTGTTGCATTGCATCAATGCAGCGAATTCCGGAGGCCTTCCGACGGGCAGGGTGGAAGGTAAGGGGGCGACCTTTCAGCTACCTTTCAGATGTCTGCAAATGGGGTCATGGTTCGGGTATCCCCTAGTGAGAGCCCGCTTAAAAGTGCCGCTGCGCCAGGCTGCAGGCGGCCTGGCGGGTTGCGGCCCGGGCCGCTGCGCTATCATCCGGAACGGTCTTGCGCGCCATGGCGGCCCACCGTGCCGGCAGGGTTCTGAAAGGTTCTGAAAGTTTCTGAAAGGTCCTGAAAGCTTCCGCAGGCGAATCCCCAGGCAACACAAGGAGCGTTTTGGAAAGCATCGACCATGTCATCCTGCTCGGCGCCGTCGTGATGTCGCTGGGCATCGTGCTGGGCGCGTTCTCGGCGCGCTTTGGCGTGCCGGTCCTGCTGGTGTTTCTGGCCGTGGGCATGCTGGCCGGCGTGGACGGCCCCGGCGGCATCCGTTTCTCCGATACCTGGCTCAGCTTCCTGGTCGGCAACCTGGCGCTGGCCATCATCCTGCTCGACGGCGGGCTGCGCACCCGCTTCGCCACCTTTCGCGTCGCGCTCAAGCCGTCTCTGTCGCTGGCCACGGTCGGGGTGCTGGTGACCGCCGCGCTGGTGGGGATATTCGCCGCCTGGCTGCTGGGCATCGACTGGCGGCTGGGGCTGCTGCTGGGGGCCATCGTCGGCTCGACCGATGCCGCCGCGGTGTTCTCGACGCTCAACAGCAGCGGCATCCGGCTCAAGGACCGGGTCGCGAGCGTGCTGGAGATCGAGTCCGGCATCAACGACCCGATGGCGATCTTCCTGACGCTGACGCTGATCGAATGGCTGACCGCGCCCGAGGGCCTGACGCCGCTGGGGCTGGTGCTGCGCCTGCTGGTGCAGTTCGGCGTGGGCGGCGTGCTGGGGCTCGGGCTTGGTTATTGCCTGGCCAATGTGCTGGAGCGCACGCGCGTGGCTGAAGGGCTGCAGTCGATCCTGCTGTGCTCGGGCGGCGCGATGGTCTTTGCCATCGTGCAGAGCGCCGGCGGCAGCGGCTTCCTGGCGGTGTACCTGACCGGCATGCTGATCGGCAACCGCGAGCGCGCCGTCACCGCCGACACCATGCGCGCCATGGACGGCATGGCGTGGCTGGCGCAGTCCGCCATGTTCCTGCTGCTGGGCCTGCTGGTGGCGCCGCACCGGATCTGGGAAGTCGCCGGCCCCGCGGTGGCGGTGGCGGCCTTCCTGATGCTGGTGGCGCGGCCGGTGGCGGTATGGCTGGCGCTGCTGCCGTTCCGTTTCAACGCGCGCGAGACCGGCTTTATCGCCTGGATGGGCCTGCGCGGCGCGGTGCCGATCGTGCTGGCGCTGTTCCCGCTGCTGCGCGAGGTGCCGCAGTCGGGCCTGCTGTTCCGCATTGCCTTCGCGGTGGTGCTGGCCAGCCTGCTGTTCCAGGGCACCACCGTGGCGGTGGCGGCGCGGCTGGCACGCGTGCTGCGCCCCGGCTATCCCGAGCCGCTGGCGCGCTCGCGCCTGCGGGGCACGCGCGCGCCGATCCTGGAAGTGATGCAGTTCGAGGTCGGGCCCAACGCGCCGGTCGAGAACGTGCGCGCCGACCAGCTGGAGCTGCCGCCGCGCTGCCGGCTGCTGACGGTGGCCCGCGATGACGCGCTGGCCGAGCCCGGCCAGACGGTATTGCGCGCCGGCGATGCAGTCTGCGTGCTGGGACCGACGGTCTCGTTGCCGCTGCTGTCGGCGCTGTTCCAGACGCCGGGCCGGGCCCCCACCTGGGAACAGGTCTCGCACGATTTCCTGCTGTCGGGCGACGCGCCGTTGCGCGACGTGGCCGCGCTCTACGGCACGCGCGAACTGACCGCTGACGAGGAGCCATTGACGCTGGAAAGCGCGATGCAGCGCGCGTTCACGTCGCCACCGGTAGAGGGCGACAGCGTCGTGATCGCGGGGCTGCCGCTGACGGTAACGCGCATGGAAGGTGCGCAGATCGTGCAGGTGGGGTTGCTGCTGCCGCGGCTGGAGGGGGATTCGGGCGGGAAGTTGTGGGTGCGGCGGCGCAAGGGGGGCGAGAGCCGCGAAGGTGTGTAATCGCTGCCGGTTTGCGCCCCTCTCCCCGTGAGGGGAGAGGGAGAACACCTCTTGCTAAGGCTAGCTCGTGCGGCTTGGGAGCACCAGAACCGCTCTTCCTCTCGCTGTTTGGGGGTCAGTCGACCTTCGCCCCAGACACCTTCACGATCTGCGCATACTTCTTCAGTTCCTTCTGGATCAGCGCCGCGAACTGCTCCGGCGTGGTCGGCGCCGGCTGGGCGCCGATGCGGGCCAGGCGGGCCTTCATGTCGTCGGTCTTCAGGATCGCCACGATCTCGTGGTTCAGCTTTTCCACGATCTCGCGCGGCGTGTTGGCCGGCGCGAACACGCCAAACCACGTCGAGATGTCGAAGCCTTCCAGCCCCAGTCCCTTGCCGGCCTCGGCAATGGTCGGCAGGTCCGGGAAGGATGCGGCGCGGCCGGCGGTGGTGACGGCGAAGGCCTTGAGCTTGCCCGCCTTGATATTGGCCGACGCCGACGCCAGGTTGTCGAAGATCAGGTCGGTCTGGCCCGACAGCACCGACAACTGCGCGGGCGACGCGCCGTTGTAGGGGATATGGACCATGCTGACTTTCGCCATGCTCTTGAACAGCTCGCCCGACAGGTGGCCGGCGCTGCCGTTGCCGCCCGAGGCGTAGTCCAGCTTGCCCGGGTTCTTGCGCGCGTAGGCGACCAGGTCGCGCACGTTGTCGATATGCAGCTCGGCGGCCTTGCCCGGGTGCATCACCAGCACGTTGGGCACGTCGGCGACCAGCGTGATCGGCGCGAAATCCTTGACCGGGTCATACGGCATCTTGCTGAACAGGGTCGGGTTGATCGCGTGCGTGGCCACCGCGCCCATGACGATGGTGTAGCCGTCGGCCGGCTGCTTCGCAACGTAGTCCGCACCCAGGTTGCCGCCGGCGCCCGGCTTGTTTTCCACGATCACGGGCTGGCCCAGGCTGTCGCGCAGCTTGTCGCCGATGGCGCGCGCCACGGTGTCGAGCGGGCCGCCGGCCGGGTAAGGCACGACGAAACGGACCGGCTTGGTCGGGTAGGCGTTGGTGGCGGCAACGGCGGCGGCCGGCACCAGGGCCGCGGTCAGCGCGGCGGCGAGCAGTTTCTTCAGCATGTTGCGGAGGACAAAAGGGATAGGGATTCTCAGCGGGCCCCGATGCCGCGCGCCATCATCACGGCGCACAGCGGCAGCAGGATCACCAGGTGCGATTCGATCATGACCCAGCGCCGCGCCGCCTTGATCTCGGACGGCGGCGGCACGTAATCGGGCAGCCTGCGCGCCTGCTTGCGCCAGCGCGCGATGGCGAGGGTCGGCGGCAGCGAGCACAGCGCGATCAGCACGAACACCCCCATCTTGGCGTGGAACCACGGGTTGTGCAGGTAGAAGTCCGCGCCCTTGGCGCCGTAGAACAGGCGCAGCAGGCCGGTGGCCAGCGCCAGCATCGCCGACAGGAAATAGAACAGGTCGTACAGCGACAGGCGCCGCACGGTGGCCGGGGTCAGGTCCGGGCGCAGCGCCACGGCCTCGGCGGCCATCAGCGTGATCAGGACAAAGATCGCCAGGAAATGCAGGAAGGCGAGGATGGCGTCGGTCAGCATGGGTTCTCCTTCGCTTTGCACGGGCGCGCGCAAAGGCGCGGGCCCGGGGAAAGTACTTCAGTGGGGACTGAACTTCCGGAAAGCACCCGCGGCCGGCTGGCCCGCCGCGGGCAGGAGGAGAATCTTACAGCACACCTTTTGCACGAAGTGCGGCGATCTGCGCAGGGCTGTAGCCCAGGGTCTGGGCCAGCACCGTGTCGGTGTGCTCGCCCAGCAGCGGCGGGTGGCGCAGCGCCTGCGGCGGGGTCGCGCTCATCTTGATCGGGCTGCCGACCAGCCTGACCTCGCCCGCGCTCGGGTGGGGCAGGTCCACGCGCAGGCCGCGCGCCTTGACCTGGTCGTCCTCGAACACGTCGTCGAGCGTGTTGATCGGGCCGCACGGCACGCCCGCGGCTTCCAGGTCGCGGATCCACTGGGCGCGCGTGCGCGGGCGCACCATCTCGGCCAGGATCGGCACCAGCACGTCGCGGTTGGCCACGCGCTGCGGATTGGTGGCAAAGCGCGGGTCGTCGGCCAGCTCGGGCTTGCCGCCGTCGGTGACGAACTTGCGGAACTGCCCGTCGTTGCCGACCGCGACGATGATCCAGCCGTCGGCGGCCTGGAAGGTCTGGTAGGGCACGATATTCGGATGCGCGTTACCCCAGCGGCGCGGCGCCTCGCCGCTGGCGAGGTAATTCGTGTTCATGTTGGCGAGCATGGCCACCTGCACGTCGAGCAGCGCCATGTCGATGTACTGGCCCTCGCCGGTGCGGTCGCGGTGGGCGAGTGCCGCCAGCACCGCGATGGTGGCGTACTGGCCCGTCATCAGGTCGGAAATCGCCACGCCGGCCTTCTGCGGGCCCCCGCCGGGCAGGTCGTCGCGCTCGCCGGTCAGGCTCATGAAGCCGCCCATGCCCTGGATGATGAAGTCGTAGCCCGGGCGCGCGGCGTACGGGCCGGTCTGGCCGAAGCCGGTGACCGAGCAATAGATCAGGTCGGGCCTGACCTGCTTCAGCGAGTCGTAGTCCAGGCCATATTTCTTCAGCTGGCCGACCTTGTAGTTCTCCAGCACCACGTCGCTCTGCGCGGCCAGGTCGCGCACGATCTGCTGGCCTTCCGGGGTGCTGATGTCGCACGTGACCGAGCGCTTGTTGCGGTTGGCAGCCAGGTAGTAGGCGGCCTCGGCGGTGTCGCGGCCGTCTTCGTCCTTGAGCCAGGGCGGGCCCCAGGTGCGGGTGTCGTCGCCGGCGCCGGGGCGCTCGATCTTGATCACATCGGCGCCGAAGTCGGCAAGGTTCTGGGCGCACCACGGCCCGGCGAGGACGCGGGTGAGGTCGAGGACGCGGAGATGGCTCAAGGCTCCCATGGCGGTATTCAAGGCAGAGGTAAGGCGGGATCGGATCCGGAATGCGGGGTCGGCACGCCCCGGAAACAGGGCGGCGCGGGCTGGCTGCACTGTACCACCGGCCAACCGCCGTTGCCGTTATAAGTGATTTATGCGTATCTCGATGCGGTGGGATTCAGGGCGATAGCCGGCCGCGTCCCGGGCCCCGTGGCTGACCTGCCCGGCGGCCTGCCTTGCCCGTATAATCAACGGTTTGCAAATCCCATACTGATTCGTCGCGCCCGGCCACGCCAGGGCAAGCGTCCGCCATCCCATGAAAGTCTCAGACATTCGCAGCAAGTTCCTGCAGTTCTTCGAATCGAAGGGCCATACCGTGGTCCGCTCGTCCAGCCTGGTGCCGGCGAACGACCCGACGCTGCTGTTCACCAACTCCGGCATGGTGCAGTTCAAGGACGTGTTCCTCGGCACCGACAAGCGCCCGTACAGCCGCGCCACCTCGGCGCAGCGCTCGGTGCGCGCCGGCGGCAAGCACAACGACCTCGAGAACGTGGGCTACACCGCCCGCCACCACACCTTCTTCGAGATGCTGGGCAACTTCTCGTTTGGCGACTACTTCAAGCGCGAAGCCATCCAGTACGCATGGGAACTGCTGACCAAGACCTACCAGCTGCCGGCCGAGAAGCTGTGGGTCACGGTCTACGCCGAAGACGACGAGGCCTACGACATCTGGGCCAGGGAAGTCGGCGTGCCGGCCGAGCGCATCGTGCGCATCGGCGACAACAAGGGCGCGCGCTATGCCTCGGACAACTTCTGGCAGATGGCCGACACCGGCCCGTGCGGCCCGTGCTCGGAAATCTTCTATGACCACGGCCCCGACGTATGGGGCGGCCCGCCGGGATCGCCCGAGGAAGACGGCGACCGCTACATCGAGGTCTGGAACCTGGTGTTCATGCAGTTCAACCGCGACGAGCAGGGCAACATGACGCCGCTGCCCAAGCCGTGCGTCGACACCGGCATGGGCCTGGAGCGCATCGCCGCGGTGCTGCAGCACGTGCACAGCAACTACGAGATCGACCTGTTCCAGGCGCTGATCAAGGCCGCCGCGCGCGAGACCCATATCGACAACCTGAACCAGAACTCGCTGAAGGTCATCGCCGACCATATCCGTGCGTGCGCGTTCCTGATCGTCGATGGCGTGATCCCCGGCAACGAAGGCCGCGGCTACGTGCTGCGCCGGATCATCCGCCGCGCCATCCGCCATGGCTACAAGCTGGGCCAGAAGACCCCGTTCTTCCACAAGCTGGTGCCGGACCTGGTCGAGCAGATGGGCCAGGCCTATCCGGAGCTGGCCGAGGCGCAGTCGCGCGTGACCGAAGTGCTGAAGGCCGAGGAAGAGCGCTTCTTCGAGACCATCGAGAACGGCATGGCCATCCTCGACGCCGCGCTGGCCGAGCTCAAGCTCAAGGGCGGCAAGACGCTGGACGGCGAACTCGCCTTCAAGCTGCACGACACCTTCGGCTTCCCGCTGGACCTGACCCAGGACGTGTGCCGCGAGCAGGAAATCGGCGTGGACGAGGCCGCCTTCGACGCCGCCATGAACCGCCAGCGCGAACAGGCGCGCGCCGCCGGCAAGTTCAAGATGGCCGCCGGCCTCGAGTACACCGGCGACAAGACCGTGTTCCACGGCTACGAGAAGCTGGAGCTGCCGCAGGCCAGGGTCACCGCGCTGTACGTGGATGGCGCCGCAGTGCAATCCATGCAGCCGGGCCAGACCGGCGTGGTGGTGCTCGACAACACCCCGTTCTACGCCGAGTCCGGCGGCCAGGCCGGCGACCAGGGCGTGCTGCAGGCCGGCAATGCCACCTTCGCCGTGGCCGATACCACCAAGATCCAGGCCGACGTGTTCGGCCACCAGGGCACGCTGCAGGGCGGCGCGCTCAAGGTGGGCGATGCCGTGTCGGCGCAAGTCGACGCACTGCGCCGCGCGCGCACCGTGCGCAACCACTCGGCCACCCACCTGATGCACAAGGCCCTGCGCGAAGTGCTGGGCAGCCACGTGCAGCAGAAGGGCTCGCTGGTGGACGCGGACAAGACCCGCTTCGATTTCTCGCATAACGCCGCGCTGACCGACGCGCAGATCCGCCAGGTCGAAGAGATCGTCAACGCCGAGATCCTGCGCAACGAAGACACCCACGCCGAGATCATGCCGTTCGACGACGCGGTCAAGAGCGGCGCGATGGCACTGTTCGGCGAGAAGTACGCCGACGACGTGCGCGTGCTGTCGATCGGCACCTCGAAGGAACTGTGCGGCGGCACCCACGTGCACCGCACCGGCGATATCGGCCTGTTCAAGATCGTGATGGAAGGCGGCGTCGCCGCCGGCATCCGCCGCGTCGAAGCCATCACCGGCGACAACGCGCTGCATTACCTGCAGGGCCTGGACGCCAGGCTGAACGAAGCCGCCGCCGTGCTGAAGGCGCAGCCGTCCGAGCTGGTGCCGCGCATCGGCCAGGTGCAGGAGCAGGTGCGCGCGCTGGAAAAGGAGCTGGAGCGCCTGAAGAGCAAGCTGGCCGCGTCGCAGGGCGACGAGCTGGCGGCGCAGGCGGTCGACGTGAAGGGCCTGAAGGTGCTGGCCGCGCAGCTGGACGGCGCCGACGTGAAGACCCTGCGCGAGACCATGGACAAGCTCAAGGACAAGCTGCAGAGCGCCGCCATCGTGCTGGGTGCGGTGGCCGACGGCAAGGTCAGCCTGATCGCCGGCGTCACCGCCGATGCCACGGGCAAGGTCAAGGCCGGCGAGCTGGTCAATTTTGTCGCCCAGCAGGTGGGCGGCAAGGGCGGCGGCCGTCCCGACATGGCCCAGGCCGGCGGCACCGAGCCGGCCAAGCTGCCGCAGGCGCTGGCGGGTGTCAGCGAGTGGGTGGCTGGCAAGGTCTGAACGGCTAAGGGTTTGCTCCCCTCTCCCGCATGCGGGAGAGGGAGTACACAATTGGTCGAGGCCACGTTGTCATAAAAGCAGGAAGGGCGCCCCGGCGCCCTTCCTGCTTTTTATTTTTCCGGCGTTCCCTTGCCGCCGCCCAGCGTCGTCAATAAATCGATCGGCAGCGGAAACACGATGGTCGAGCTCTTGTCCCCCGCGATCTGCGTCAGCGTCTGCATGTAGCGCAGCTGCATCGCCTGCGGCTGCCGCGCCAGCATCTGCGCCGCTTCCAGCAGCTTCTCCGAGGCCTGCAGTTCGCCTTCGGCGTGGATCACCTTGGCGCGCCGCTCGCGTTCGGCCTCGGCCTGGCGGGCGATGGCGCGGACCATGGTCTCGTTCAGGTCGACATGCTTGATCTCGACGTTCGAGACCTTGATGCCCCAGCCGTCGGTCTGCGCGTCCAGCGCCTGCTGGATGTCGAGGTTGAGCTTCTCGCGCTCGGCCAGCATCTCGTCCAGCTCATGCTTGCCCAGTACCGAGCGCAGCGTGGTCTGCGCCAGCTGGCTGGTGGCTTCGAGGAAGTTCGCCACCTGGATGATGGCGCGTTCGGGATCGACCACGCGGAAATACACCACCGCATTGACCTTGACCGAGACGTTGTCGCGCGAGATCACGTCCTGCGGCGGCACGTCCATCACCACCGTGCGCAGGTCGACCCGGACCATCTGCTGCACCGCCGGGATCAGCAGCACCAGGCCCGGGCCCTTGACCTTCCAGAACCGCCCGAGCATGAACACCACGCCGCGTTCGTATTCGCGCAGCACGCGGAACGAGGTGATCACCAGCAGTGCCAGCAGGAAGATCACACCGCCGAAGCTGAATCCGTAGGCCATGGTCAGGCTCCCTTGTCGGGGGTCGGTTGGGAAGAGGAGGCCGGCGCGCTGCCGGCGGCGATCACTTCGAGCAGCAGGCCGCTGCGTCCAGTGACCAGCACCGGCGTGCCACGCGCCAGCGGGGTGGCGCTGCGCACGCGCCAGGTCTCGCCGCGCACGCTGGCCCAGCCTTCTTCGCGCAGGTCGTCGAGCAGCTCGCCGCGGCTGCCGACCAGTGTGTCGGCACCGCTGACCACCGGCCGCTTGCGCGAGCGCATCAGCATCGCCGACATGCCGAACACGAACACCGCCGACAGCGCCGACATCGCCGCCACCATCGGCAGCGGCACGCCAAAGCCGGGCACGTCGGTATCGATCAGCATCACCGCGCCGAAGGCGAAGGCGATGATGCCGCCGACGCCCAGCGCGCCGAAGGTGGGCAGGAACAGCTCCGCCACCATGCAGCCGATGCCCAGCGCCACCAGCGCCAGCCCGGCGTAGTTCACCGGCAGCATGTGCAGCGCGAACAGCGCCAGCAGCAGGCAGATCGCGCCGACGATGCCGGGCACCACCATGCCCGGCGTGGAGAACTCGAAGATCAGCGCGTAGATGCCGATCATCATCAGCAGCAGCGCGACGCTGGGCTCGGTGATCACGGCCAGGAAGCGGTTGCGCCAGTCCGGCTCCAGCGTCACCGAAGGCGCGTTGCGCGTGTGCAGCGTGCTGGCCTTGCCGCCGGCGGTGGTCAGCTTGCGTCCGTCGAGCTGGCGCAGCAGCGCGGGCAGGTCGGCCGCGACCACATCGATCACGCGCTGCGCCAGCGCTTCGTCGGCCGACAGGCTGACCGATTCGCGCACCGCGCGCTCGGCCCATTCGGCGTTGCGACCGCGCAGCTGCGCCAGGCCGCGGATATAGGCCGAGGCGTCATGCATCTGCTTGCGCGCCATGGTGTCGCCCGCCGCGGGCGCGCTGGCCGGGGCCGAGGCCGGGCTGGCGCCGGGCAGGGCGTCGGGCTTCTGCGGGCCGCCGATGCCGACCTGCACGGGCGTCGCCGCGCCCAGGTTGGTGCCCGGCGCCATGGCTGCGATATGGCTGGCATAGAGGATGTAGGTGCCGGCGCTGGCCGCGCGGGCGCCGCCGGGAGAAACATAGCTGGCCACCGGCACCGGCGAGGCCAGGATCGCCTGGATGATGTCGCGCATCGACGCATCCAGCCCGCCGGGCGTGTCCATTTCCAGCACCACCAGTTGCGCGCCGGCTTCGCGGGCGCGCGTCATGCCGCGCAGGATAAAGCTGGCGCTGGCCGGGCTGACCGCGCCTTTCAGCGGGATCACGTACACCGGTGCAGTGGCGGTGGCGGTGGCCGTGCCCGCCGGCGGCGCCGCGGCGCCGCTGCCGCCGAAGGCAAGCGCGCAGCATGCCAGCGCCAGGCTGGACAGCAGCCGGAAGGCCCGCAGCAACGCGGAAGCAGGGTTCATGGCAGGAGCAGGGCAGGCAAGGTGCCTTGGTGGCGCCACTTCAAGTGTAGGCCACCGGGCACATCTTGCACGCAACCCCGCGGGTCAGGCCGCCGCCAGTTCGGGACCCGCCGAGCCGGGCGGTGCGGGCGTGAGTTCGGGCAGGGCCTCGACCAGCGCATGCAGCGCGGCGCTGGCCATCGACGGCTGCCACGCCAGCAGCGTGCGCACCCGGCCCGCCGCGCCCAGGCTGTGCTGCCGGATGGCGGGCAGGTCGCGGTACAGGCCCAGCACCGAACGCGGCACGATCGCCGCGCCGATGCCGGCCGCGACGCAGGCGACGATGGCATGGTAGGAGCTGAGCTGCAGCACGCGCGGCGTCGGCGCCGGGCCGGTCCCGTACCAGGTCTCGAGCCGCGCGCGGTAGTTGCAGCCCGGCTCGAACGCCAGCAGCGTCGGCACCTCCAGGTCGGCCGCGCTGTGCACCGGGCGGTGGTGCTCGCGCGTGATCACCACCAGCTCTTCCTCGAACACCGGCACCGCGCGCAACGCCGGATCCGCCAGCGGCTCGGCGACGAAGGCGCAGTCCACCTCGAAGCGCGCCAGCGCGTCGAACGCCTGCCGCGTTGCCAGCGTCACCAGTTCCAGCTGCACCTCGGGCCAGGCCTGGTGATACGCGGCCAGCACCCCGGGCAGGCGGCTCGCGGCGGTGCTCTCCATCGAGGCAATGCGCAGCCGGCCATGCGGCCGCGCCGGCAACACCGCGTGGCGCGCCTCTTCGGTCAGGGTCAGGATGCGGCAGGCGTAGTCGAAGAGGGTCTGGCCGGACGGGGTCAGCACCATGCGCCGCCCGTCGCGCACGAACAGCTCGACGCCCAGCGACTGCTCCAGCTGGCGGATGCGGGTGGTGACATTGGATTGCACCCGGTGCAGCCGCTCGGCTGCGCGGGTGATGCCGCCGGCTTCGACGACGGCACGGAAAATTTCGAGCGCGGCAAGGTCCATGACGAGGCTCCGGCGTTATTCATCTGAATTCAAGATGCATGACATCTTGATAATTCATTTTTCGGGATGATGATGGCAGCGTAGCATACAGGGATCGCAATGCAACCGCTGCCCCCAGCCACCATCATGCCGACCCCCCACAGCCTGGAGACCAAGCCCCCTGCCGCGTGCGTAGCGGCCGCGTCCCGGCCGGGCCATGCAGCCGGCCCGTTCGCGGTGGCGCTGGCGGGCCTGGTGTCGCTGGCGGTGGTGATGGGCATCGGCCGCTTCGCCTTCACGCCGCTGCTGCCGATGATGTTGCATGACGGCACCGTCACGCTGGAACAGGGCGGGTGGCTGGCCACGGTGAACTACATCGGCTATTTCGCCGGCGCCGCGGTCTGCATGTTTATCCAGCCCGATGCGGTGCGCATGGTGCGCTGGGGCCTGGTGGCCACCGTGCTGCTGACGCTGGGCATGGCCCTGCCGGGCGGCATGCCGGCGTGGTCGCTGTGGCGCGCCGCCGCGGGCGTGGCCAGCGCCGTGGTGATGGTCTACACCGCCGGCTGGTGCCTGCAGCGCCTGGCCGAGCTGGGCCGGCCCGAGCTGGCCGGGCTGATCTTCTGCGGCCCGGGCCTGGGCATCGTGGTCACCGGACTGGGCGCATCCGGCATGGTCGCAGCGGGCTGGCATGCCGACCACGGCTGGCTGGCATTCGCCGCGCTGGCGGCGGTGCTGGCGGCGGCGGTCTGGCGGGTCTTCGCCGCGCCGTCCGCCGTGGCGGCAGCGGCACCGTCGCCGGGTACCGCGGATGCCGGGCCCGGCGCCGCGCGGCTCGATGCCCAGACCTGGGTACTGACCCTGGCATACGGCCTGGCCGGCTTCGGCTACATCATCACCGCGACCTTCCTGCCGGTGATCGCGCGCGCAGCGCTGCCCGGCACGGTGTGGGCTGACCTGTTCTGGCCGGTCTTCGGCGCAGGCGTGGCGGTGGGCGCGTTCCTGGCAACGCGGGTCGGCATGGCGCACGACAACCGCAAGCTGCTGGCGCTGCTGTACGGCATGCAGGCGCTGGGCGTGGCGATTGCGGTGGTGTTGCCGAGCGTCGCCGGCTTTGCCCTCAGCAGCCTGCTGGCGGGCCTGCCGTTCACCGCGCTGGTGGCGTTCGCGATGCGCGAGGCGCGGCGGCTGTGGGGCCCGCAGGCACCGCGGCTGATGGGCCTGATGACCGCGTCCTACGGCCTGGGCCAGATCGCCGGCCCGCCGCTGGCGACCGCGCTGGTGGCGCGCAGCGGCGGCTTCGCCGGTTCGCTGGCGTGTGCCGCCGGGGCACTGGCGCTGGGCGCGCTGGTATTCGCCTGGATGCGCCGCGCGTGGCCGCTGCCGGCGGCCGGGGAGTCGGCAAGCAGCGGCCCGAGCCCGGCCGCCAAGGTGCGCTAAAGTATTGCCTTTGCCGTCCGGCGCGCCGCGCGAGGGATTGCGGGGCCGGTCAGCCGGCATCGCGGTCCCGCGGCGCGGCACAGAAGGCCGGGCCGTACCCGGCACGCCAGACCGGGCGGCGCAGGAGCGACCCCATGTCTTTTGCCTTGCAGCCCGCGCGTGCCGCGGGCGCTTCCCATCCCGTCTCAGCCGAAGAGCAGCGCGTGCGCGTCGACCTGGCCGCGGCCTATCGCCTGGCCGCGCGCGAGCGCTGGGATGACCTGATCTACACCCATATCTCGGCCACGGTGCCGGGCGAGCCGGAACACTTCCTGATCAACCCTTTCGGCTTTGCCTTCGACGAGATCCGCGCCAGCGACCTGGTCAAGATCAACGGCCGCGGCGAGGTGGTTGGCGAGACCGTGCATCCGGTCAACGTGACCGGCTTCGCGCTGCACGCCGCGGTGCATGCCGCGCGCGCCGACGCGATGTGCGTGATGCACCTGCATAACACCGCCGGCATCGCGGTGTCGGCGCTGGCGGCGGGGCTGCTGCCGCTGTCGCAGCACGCCATGCGCTTCCATGGCCGCATCGCCTGCCACGACTACGAGGGCCTGGCCTTCACCCCGGCCGAGGGCGCGCGACTGACCGCATCGCTGGGCACGCATCCGGCCATGCTGTTGCGCAACCACGGCACGCTGACGGTGGGCCGCACCGTGGCCGAAGCCTATGTGCTGATGGCGACGCTGATCAAGGCCTGCGAAATCCAGATCGCGGCGCAGGCGGGCGGCGCGCTGGTGCAGCCCGACGCCGCCGTCGCGGACAAGACCTCGGCGCAGCTCTATGACGATGGCGCGGTCGAGGGCGTGCTGGAATGGCCCGCGCTGCTGCGCAAACTGGATAGAATCGATCCTTCCTACCGGGACTGAAGGCAAGCGCCGTCCCCGCCCGGACGACAACAATCAATCAAGCACAGGAGCAATGTATGCCGACTTTCCACGTCGAAATGTTTGAAGGCCGCACCATCGAGCAGAAGCGCAAGTTTGTCGAGGAAGTGACCCGCGTCAGCTGCGAAACGCTGGGCTGCTCGCCGTCGGCGGTCGACATCATCATTACCGATATCAAGCGCGAGAACTGGGCCACCGGCGGCGAGCTGTGGGCCGACAAGAAGTAAGGCGCCAGGCCGCTCCACACTGAACACCATGCAGCACTTCGCCTCCGACAACTACGCCGGCTTCTGCCCGGAATCGCTCAAGTATTTCCTGGAAGCCAATGGCAGCGGCCACGAGCAGGCCTATGGCGACGACAGCTGGACGCAGAAGGTCTGCGACCGCATCCGCGACCTGTTCCAGACTGATTGCGAAGTGTTCTTCGTGTTCAACGGCACCGCGGCCAACTCGCTGGCGCTGTCGGCGCTGTGCCAGTCGTACCACTCGGTGATCTGCCACGAGCTGGCGCATATCGAGACCGACGAATGCGGCGGGCCGGAGTTCTTCTCCAACGGCTCCAAGCTGCTGACCGCGCCGGGCGAGCACGGCAAACTCACCCCCGATGCGGTCGAGGCGCTGGTCACGCGCCGCGCCGACATCCATTACCCCAAGCCCAAGGTGGTGTCGCTGACGCAGTCGACCGAAGTCGGCACCGTCTACAGCGTGGAAGAAGTGCGCGCCATCGCCGCCATCGCCAAGCGCCGCCAGCTGCGCGTGCACATGGACGGCGCGCGCTTTGCCAACGCGGTGGCGTCGCTGGGCGTGCATCCTTCCGAGATCACCTGGCGCGCCGGCGTCGACGTGCTGTGCTTCGGTGGCACCAAGAACGGCCTGCCGGTGGGCGAGGCGGTGGTGTTCTTCGACCGCCGCCTGGCCGAGGACTTTGCCTACCGCGTCAAGCAGGCCGGGCAACTGGCGTCGAAGATGCGCTTCATCTCGGCGCCGTGGCTGGGTTTGCTCGAGAACGACGTGTGGCTGGCCAACGCGCGCCATGCCAATGCGATGGCGCAACTGCTGCAGCAGCGCATCCGCGACATCCCCGGTGTGCGCATCATGTTCCCGACCCAATCCAACGCGGTCTTCGCCGAGCTGCCGCTGCCGGCGATCGAGGCGCTGCGCGCAAAGGGCTGGCGCTTCTACACCTTTATCGGCGCGGGCGGCTGCCGTTTCATGTGCGCCTGGGACTTGCAGCCGCAGACCGTGGAGGCGCTGGCCGCCGACATGCGCGCTGCTTGCGGCGCATAGCGGGACCAAATTCCGCATATTCATACTGATAACGACGAGACTTCAGGAGCCCCCATGTCATACCGATTCTGCCCGCAGTGCGGCGCGCCGCTCGAGGTGCTGCCGCTGTCCGGGCGCGAACGCCACGCCTGCGTGCAGCAGGACTGCGGCTTCGTGCACTGGAACAACCCGCTGCCGGTGCTGGCGGCGGTGGTGGAGTACCAGGACAAGCTGCTGCTGGCGCGCAACGCCGCGTGGCCGGAAAAGATGTTTGCGCTGGTGACGGGCTTCCTGGAGCGCGACGAGCCGCCCGAGCTGGGCGTGGCGCGCGAACTGAAGGAAGAGACCAACCTCGATACCGAGTCGGTCGCGCTGATCGGCGTCTACGAGTTCATGCGCAAGAACGAGCTGATCATCGCCTATCACGTCAAGGCGACCGGCACCGTCGAACTGTCCGAGGAACTGGCCGAATACAAGCTGGTGGCGCCAGAGGACGTGCGGGTGTGGTCGGCCGGAACCGGCTTCGCGGTGGCAGACTGGCTTGCCGCGGGCGGCTACCCGGTGCGCTTCTTCGATCGCCAGACCGGCGCCGACATTGCGGACCCGCGCCGACCCCACGACTTCAGCCAGGTCGGGGCTTCGCTACAATACCGCTGGTAAGGCCGGTTTTTCAGCCAGCCTCCAGCCCCCAAGCATCAGAGGAAGAGACGAATGGAGTTCCAGAAAGAAGTGGACGCGCGCGGCCTGAACTGCCCGCTGCCGATCCTGCGCACCAAGAAGGCCCTGGCCGACATGGCCAGCGGCGACGTGCTCAAGGTGCTGGCCACAGATCCCGGCGCCACGCGCGATTTCCAGGCCTTTGCCAAGCAGACCGGCAACGAGCTGCTGTCGCACTCGGAAGTGGACAAGGTGTTCGTGTTCTACATGCGCCGTCGCTGATGGATTGCTCCCGTTCCCGCCCGCGGGGCAGGGGAGGGTTCATCCGTCCGAAAAGGAAAAAGCCGCTCGAAAGCGGCTTTTTCTTCGTAACCCGTCCGGGCGAGCTCAGCGGCTCAGGCCGTTCAGGTGTTCGCGCGATTCCAGGTAGGCGCTGAAATCGTTGCCCACTTCGGGGTGCTTCAGCGCGAACTCGACGGTCGCCTTGAGGTAGCCCAGCTTGCTGCCGCAGTCATAGCGGCGGCCCTGGTAGCGGTACGCCAGCACCTGCTCCTGGCCCAGCAGCGACTGGATCGCGTCGGTCAGCTGCAGTTCGCCGCCGGCGCCGGGCTTGAGCTCGCGCAGGTGGTCGAAGATGCGCGGCGTCAGGATGTAGCGGCCGACCACGCCAAGGTTGGACGGCGCATCTTCCGGCGCCGGCTTCTCGACGATGCCCGAGACCTTGATCACGTCCTCGTCCCATTCGCGGCCATCGATCACGCCGTAGGAACGGCTCTGCTCGGGCGTGATTTCCTCGACGCCCAGCACCGAGCAGTTGTAGTGGTTGAAGGCATCCACCATCTGCTTCATCACCGGCGGGTTGCCGTCGATCAGGTCGTCGGCCAGCATCACCGCGAACGGGGTGTCGCCGACCAGCTTGGCCGCGCACAGCACCGCGTGGCCCAGGCCCAGCGCCTCGGGCTGGCGCACGTAGTAGCACTCGACGTTGGCCGGCTTGATCGAGCGCACCACGTCCAGCAGCGCCTGCTTGTTCTTGGCCTCGAGCTCCACTTCCAGTTCGAAGGCCTTGTCGAAATGGTCCTCGATGGCACGTTTGGAGCGGCCCGTGACGAAGATCATCTCGGTAATGCCGGCGGCCATGGCTTCTTCCACGGCGTACTGGATCAGCGGCTTGTCCACCACCGGAAGCATTTCCTTGGGGCTGGCCTTGGTGGCTGGCAGGAAGCGGGTGCCCAGGCCCGCAACCGGGAACACAGCCTTGGTGACGCGATTTTCCATATCAGGTGTACCTCTCAGATTCCAGTCCATAACCCTGCCAGCCAGCGTGGGCGCCGTCTGTCCGGTTCTGTCCGACGATGCCGCACAGAACCCCCGGCTGGCAGGGGCGTGATGCAGGCCGCCTGACTGACCCCTCGGGTCAGGCCGGCAGCCGCTGCAGCTGGCCCTGCAGCTTGGCCAGCGTCTGCTCGAAATCGGACAGGCGCTGCGTCTCTTGCGCCACCACCGCCGGCGGTGCCTTGGCGACAAAGCTCTCGTTCGACAGCTTGGCGCGGCACTTGCCGATTTCGCCACCGATGCGTTCGACTTCCTTCGACAGGCGCGCGCGCTCGGCGGCGACATCGATCTCGATCTTCAGCAGCAGGTGGTTGCCCCCGGCAATGGCGACCGGCGCACCGGCGCCCTCCGCTTGCAGGGAGGCTTCATCTTCGAAGACCCGCACCTCCGAAAGTTTCGCCAGCGCCTGGATATGTGCGCTCGCCGCCTTCAGGAAGGCGCTGTCGCCCTCCGCATAGAGCGGGATGCGCTGGGCCGGCGAGATGTTCATCTCGCCGCGCAGGTTCCGGCAGGCATCGATCACTTCCTTCAGGCGCGCGACCCACTGCTCGGCATTCTCGTCGATCTTGGCGACGGCGGGCAGCGGATACGGCTGCAATGCGATGGTTTCCGCACCATCGCCGCTGGCGCGCCCCGCCAGCGGGGCCACCTTCTGCCACAGTTCCTCGGTAATGAACGGGATCACCGGATGCGCCAGCCGCAGCACGGTCTCGAGCACGCGCAGCAGCGTGCGGCGGGTGGCGCGCTGCTGCGCTTCGGTGCCGTTCTGGATCTGCACCTTGGCCAGTTCCAGGTACCAGTCGCAGTACTCGTCCCAGACGAACTTGTAGATGGCGTTGGCGATATTGTCGAAGCGGTACTCGGCGAAGCCCTTTTCGACCTCGGCCTCCACGCGCTGCAGCAGCGACACGATCCAGCGGTCCGACTGCGAGAAATCGAGGTAGCCGTCCGGGCCGCAGTCCTGGTTGCACGGACCCATGCCGCAGTCATGGCCCTCGGTGTTCATCAGCACGAAGCGGGTCGCATTCCACAGCTTGTTGCAGAAATTGCGGTAGCCCTCGCAGCGGCCGGTATCGAAGTTGATGTTGCGCCCGAGCGTGGCCAGCGAGGCGAAGGTGAAGCGCAGCGCGTCGGCGCCGAAGGCCGGAATGCCCTCGGGGAATTCCTTCTTCGTCTTCTTCTCGATCTTGGGCGCATCCTTGGGCCGGCGCAGTCCGGTGGTGCGCTTCTTGAGCAGCGTGTCGAGGTCGATACCGTCGATCAGGTCGACCGGGTCGAGCGTGTTGCCCTCGGACTTGCTCATCTTCTTGCCTTCCGAATCGCGCACCAGGCCATGCACGTAGACGGTGTGGAAGGGCACCTTGCCGGTGAAGTGCTTGGTCATCATGACCATGCGCGCCACCCAGAAGAAGATGATGTCGTAGCCGGTGACCAGCACCGACGACGGCAGGAAGTGCTTCAGCTCAGGCGTTTCCTCGGGCCAGCCCAGCGAGGAGAACGGCACCAGCGCCGACGAGAACCAGGTGTCGAGCACGTCTTCCTCGCGGCGCAGCGCGCCGGTGCTGCCGGCGGCCTTCGCCTTGGCGGCAGCTTCTTCTTCGGTGCGGCCGACATAGCAGTTGCCGGCATCGTCGTACCACGCCGGGATCTGGTGGCCCCACCACAGCTGGCGCGAGATGCACCAGTCCTGGATATTGCCCAGCCACTGGTTGTAGGTGCTGATCCAGTTTTCCGGCACCAGCTTGATCTCGCCGCTCTGCACGGCCTCGAGCGCGACTTCGGCGATCGAGCGGCCCGGGTAGAAGGTGCCTTCCGGCGCCGGCTTGCTCATGGCGACGAACCACTGGTCGGTCAGCATCGGCTCGATCGCGCTGCCGGTGCGCTCGCTGCGCGGGGTCATCAGCTTGTGCTTCTTGACGTCTTCCAGCAGGCCCTGCTTGTCGAGGTCGTCGACAATGGCCTTGCGCGCATCGAAGCGGTCCAGGCCGGCATAGGCGGCGGGCGCGTCGGCAACGATCTTCGCGTCGAGGGTCAGGATCGACAGCTGCGGCAGGTTGTGGCGCAGGCCCACGGCATAGTCGTTGAAGTCATGGCCCGGGGTCACCTTGACCACGCCGGTGCCGAACTCGCGGTCGACGTATTCGTCGGCGATCACCGGAATCTGGCGGCCGGTCAGCGGCAGGTGCACCGACTTGCCGATCAGGTGCGCGTAGCGCTCGTCTTCCGGATGCACCATCACGGCGACGTCGCCCAGCATGGTTTCCGGACGCGTGGTGGCCACGGTCAGGTGGGTCAGCCCGCCCTTGGCGTCGGCCTCGACCAGCGGATAGCGGATATGCCACAGCGAGCCTTCTTCCTCGACGCTGTCGACTTCCAGGTCCGACACCGCGGTGCCCAGCACCGGGTCCCAGTTGACCAGGCGCTTGCCGCGGTAGATCAGGCCTTGTTCGTACAGCCGCACGAAGACTTCGGTGACCGCCTTCGACATCTCGGGCGACATGGTGAAGTACTCGCGGCTCCAGTCGATCGACGCGCCCATGCGCCGCACCTGGCGCGTGATGGTCGAGCCCGACTCTTCCTTCCAGGCCCACACCTTCTCGGTGAACTTCTCGCGGCCGAGGTCGTGGCGCGACACGCCCTGGCCCTCGAGCTGGCGCTCCACCACGATCTGGGTGGCGATGCCGGCGTGGTCGGTGCCCGGGACCCACAGCGTATTGGCGCCCTGCATGCGCGCGTGGCGCGCCAGGCCGTCCATGATGGTCTGGTTGAAGGCATGGCCCATGTGCAGCGTGCCGGTCACATTCGGCGGCGGCAGCTGGATCGCGAAGTCCGGGCGGGCTGGGTCGAAGGTCGGCTTGGCGATGCCGCGCTTCTCCCACTCGGGGCCCCATTTCGCCTCGATGGCGGCGGGTTCGAAGCTCTTGGCAAGCGATTGGTCTTGGGCGGTCATGCTGGGATGTCGAGGTTGGCGTCTGGATGCGTGGCAGGTGCGGTGCCCTGCGCCTGGCGGTCGCTGGCGGCCTGTGATGGCCGGCCTGGCGCCAGTGAAACCACAAATTATACGGGGGCGGGCGCGTGGTGCCTATTTCGTGGCCGGCGGCGCCCGGTCCGCGACCCGTGCGCGCGCCTTGGCGGCGGGGCCGGATGTGATTCATGCAACAGGGGCCCCCGGTATAATTGCGGGCGATTCCATTAGGCCTTTCCGATGCCCGACCTGCTTGCCAACCTGAACGCCGAACAACTAGCCGCCGTCACCCTGCCCGACGAACCGGCGCTGATCCTGGCGGGCGCGGGCAGCGGCAAGACGCGCGTGCTGACCACGCGCATTGCCTGGCTGATCCAGAACGGCCATGTCTCGCCGGCGGGCATCCTGGCGGTGACCTTCACCAACAAGGCCGCCAAGGAAATGCAGACCCGGCTGGCGTCGATGCTGCCGATCAACACCCGCGGCATGTGGATCGGCACCTTCCACGGCCTGTGCAATCGCATGCTGCGCGCGCATTTCCGCGACGCCGGGCTGCCCCAGACCTTCGCCATCCTGGACAGCCAGGACCAGCTCTCGGCGCTCAAGCGGCTGCTCAAGTCGCTCAACGTCGACGACGAGAAGTACCCGGCCAAGAACCTGCAGTACTTCATCAACAACGCCAAGGAGCAGGGCCTGCGCCCGGCCGACGTCGAGGCCAACGACGACTTCAACAAGCGCTTCGTCGACCTCTACGCCGCCTACGACATGCAATGCCAGCGCGAGGGCGTGGTCGACTTCGCCGAGCTGCTGCTGCGCTGCTACGAGCTGCTGCGCTACAACGACGCCATCCGCCAGCACTACCAGCACCGCTTCCGCCACGTGCTGGTCGACGAGTTCCAGGACACCAACGTGCTGCAGTACCAGTGGCTCAAGCTGCTGGCCGGCCACGGCACGCACAACCCGGCCGCGGTCTTTGCGGTGGGCGACGACGACCAGAGCATCTACGCCTTCCGCGGCGCCAATGTCGGCAACATGCGCGACTTCGAGCATGAGTTCCGCGTGCGCCGGATGATCAAGCTGGAGCAGAACTACCGCTCGCACGGGCATATCCTGGATTCGGCCAACCACCTGATCTCGCACAACGCGCGCCGCCTCGGCAAGAACCTGCGCACCGACGCCGGCCACGGCGAGCCGGTGCGCGTGTTCCAGGGCGGCTCCGACGGGCAGGAAGCCGCCTGGATCATCGAGGAGATCCGCGACCAGATCGCGCAGGGCGCCAGCCGCGCCGAGATCGCGATCCTGTACCGCAGCAACGCGCAGTCGCGCGTGATCGAGCACGCGCTGTTCTCGGCCGGCATCCCGTACCGCGTGTATGGCGGCCTGCGCTTCTTCGAGCGCGCCGAAATCAAGCACGCGCTGGCCTACCTGCAACTGCTGGAGAACCCGCGCAACGACGCCGCCTTCGGCCGCGTGGTCAACTTCCCGGCGCGCGGCATCGGCGCGCGCTCGCTGGAAGTGCTGCAGGACATGGCGCGCCAGTATGACTGCGCGCTGGCCGAGGCGGTGGCCTACGTGCCCGGCGCGGCCGGCAGCAAGCTGGCCGCGTTCACGCGGCTGATCGACCAGATGCGCGCGGACACGCGCCGCCTGACGCTGGCCGAGACCGTCGAATACGTGATCAACCACAGCGGCCTGATCACGCATTACCAGGGCGAGAAGGAAGGCCAGGACCGCATCGAGAACTTGCAGGAACTGGTCACCGCGGCGCAGGCCTTCGTGGTCGAGGAAGGCTACGGCCTGGAAGCGCTGGCCGCGGTGATCCCGGCCGAGCGCGGCCCCGCCACGCCGGTGCTGGCCGACGGCGACCAGTCACAGCAGCTGCTCGATCCCGAAGCGCTGCCGGTGGTGATGACGCCGCTGGTCGCGTTCCTGACCCACGCCTCGCTCGAGGCCGGCGACAACCAGGCCCAGGCCGGCCAGGACGCGGTGCAGATGATGACCGTGCACGCAGCCAAGGGGCTGGAGTTCGATGTGGTCTTCATCAGCGGCCTGGAGGAAGGACTGTTCCCGCACGAGAACAGCATGATGGATCCCGACGGCCTGGAGGAAGAGCGCCGGCTGATGTACGTGGCGATCACGCGCGCGCGCAAGCGCCTCTACATGTCGTTCGCGCAAAGCCGCATGCTGCACGGCCAGACCCGCTACCACGTGCGCTCGCGCTTCTTCGAGGAACTGCCCGAGACCTCGCTCAAATGGCTGACCCCGCCGGCGCAGAGCTACGGCGGCGTGCGCCGCCAGGAACGCGACAATGCCTGGGGCCGCGACTGGTTCCGCAAGCCGGAGGACGTGCCCTATACCGGCACCCGGCCCACCGGCGGCATGGACAACGGCAACGGCTATGCCGATGCCAAACGCGAAGCCGGCAGCGGATTCCGCGTCGGCCAGTCGGTGTTCCACAACAAGTTCGGCGAAGGCGTGATCACCGCGCTGGAAGGCGAGGGCGCCGATGCGCGCGCCAATATCAACTTCAAGCGGCATGGCGCCAAGTGGCTGGCGCTGGCGGTGGCGAAGCTGGACGCGATCGATTGAGGTAGCGAGCGCCGTCTCGCGTCATGCTGGTTTGCTCCCTCTCCCGCGCGCGGGAGAGGGAGCAAACCATCGGGTAGCAAGCGCTTGTGGTCAGGCGCCCGGCGTCGCCGGCGCAGCCGGCTCGACCCCCGGCGGGGTCACGTTAAAGCAGCCGCGGTACGTCGCATAGAACGAGCAGTACAAGATCGCCAGCATCAGCAGCGAATACGGCGTGACCAGGAACGACAGCACCGTCTCGGCGCCGAAGGCGCTGAACACCGCCTCCAGGAAGAACGGGATCGCCACCAGCAGCATCGCGAACAGCACCGCGTAGGTGAAGAACGCGCCGCGGTTGCGCCAGCATGCGGTCCAGCTGAAGAACAGCGCCTTGACCGGCGGCACGCCGTGCCAGGCCGCCAGCAGCGGTGCGAACCAGAACATCATCGCGATCGGGGTGTACAGCAGCGCGCCGATCAGCATGGCGTAGTACAGCTGGCGCACCGCCTCGGCGGTCGGCGCTTCTTCCTTCAGCACGATCGGCACCAGCGCGCTCATGTCGACCACCGCGCCAGCGATCAGCCCCAGTATGAAGACCAGCCCGGCGTAGATGCCGCCCAGCACCAGCAGGTTGCGCGTGGCTTCCTTGCCGTTGGCGCGGAAGCCCGCCAGCAGCACGGTGGGCAGCACCCGCTTGTTCTGAATCACGTCGCGGCACGCGGTCATCACGCCGACCGACAGGCCCGGGGTGACCACCAGCAGCGCGATGATGCCGATCAGCGGCACCACGATGGCTAGCTGCGCGGCGATCAGGTAGACGAACAGCAGCATCAGGAAGGTCAGCGGGTTCTTGCGGAACAGCCAGATGCCCTGGCGGAACCAGGTGTAGCCTTCCTTGGCAGGGACTTCCAGTAGTTGCATACGGGTCAGATCCAGGGGAGCGGGGCGCTCTCGGGGTTCGCGGGTTGTGCGTCCAGGCGCCGGCGCAGGATGCGTTCGAAATGGGTCGGATCGTGCGGCTGCAGCATGTCGGCTTCGCGCGGCAGGTAGAAGTCCCACAGGCGCGACACCCAGAAGCGCAGCGCGCCCGCGCGCAGCATGTCCTGCCAGTGCGCGGCCTCGGTCCCGGTCAGCGGCCTGACCGCATGATAAGCCCGCAGCAGCGCCTGCGCGCGCGCGGGGTCGAGTTCGCCGCTGGCGAGGTCGATGCACCAGTCGTTGACGGTGACCGCCAGGTCGAACAGCCACTTGTCGTTGCCGGCGAAGTAGAAATCGAAGAAGCCGCCCAGCCGGTGGCGGCCGCTGGGGTCTTCCTCGAACAGCGCGTTGTCGCGGAACAGGTCGCAGTGACACGGGCCTTCGCCCAGGCTGGCGTACGCCGCGCTGGCGAAGAACGCTGCCTGGTGGGCGATTTCCCGTTGCAGCAGCGCGCGCTGGCCGGCATCGAGGAAGGGCAGGATCTCGCGCTCGGTCTGCTGCCACCATGGCAGGCTGCGCAGGTTGGGCTGGCGGCGCGGGTAATCGGCGCCGGCCAGGTGCATGCGCGCCAGCATGTCGCCGACCTCGGCGCAGTGCTGCGCGTCGGGGGCCAGCTGCGACGCGCCGGGCAGGCGCGTGACGATGGTGGCGGGCTTGCCCTTGAGCGGGCGCAGGATCTCGCCGTCGCGCGCCGGGATCGGCGCGGGCACGCGGATGCCGCGCTCGGCCAGATGCGCCATCAGGTGCAGGTAATAGGGCAACTGCGCGAACGACAGCCGCTCGAAGATGGTCAGCACGTACTGGCGCGTCTGGCCCTCGTGCTCCATGGTGAGGAAGAAATTGCTGTTCTCGATGCCCGAGGCGATGCCGCGCAGGTCGCGCACTTCGCCAAGGTCGAAATCCAGCAGCCAGCGTGCGATCTCGTCCTGCGAGACCGTGGTGAATACGGCCATACTTGTTGTGTGAAGCGAATCGGAAAGCGGCGGCGCCAGTTGCGGACAAAGTCCGGGCCGTCGCCGCGGCATGACTGCCGGAGGGCCGGCGCGGCCTGGCGCTCAGGCCAGGCCGTGGGCAAGCGGGTTCAGAACTTCAGGTTGACCGATGGCACGCGGTTGACGTCGTGCTCGCGGATCTTGGGCGAGCTGTCTTCCGGCTTGCTCATCTCGTACCTGGTGCCGAAGCCCGACTTGACCTGGATGTCGGTGGCGCGTCCCTTGTCGCGGTACTCGCGCACCTGGGTGCCATCGCGTTCGTTCAGCTGGAAGCTCGGCTCGCGCGGCTGGTTCAGCTGCGACCTGGCGGCCGGGGCGATCGGCTGGTTGTTGATCTGGTTCAGTTCCTGCTGGGTCAGCGCATTGCTTTCCTGCGCGACGGCCCAGCCGGACGCCAGCGCCAGTGTGGCGGCCGCTGCCGCGGCCAGGCCGGACACGGACCGCCTGGCAGGCGATTCAGGCTCGCCGGCCACGGCGGCGGCGCGCGTGGACCGGACCGGGCGGACGGGAGAAGGGGAGGTCATCAGATGCTCCTGTGCGGGCTGCGGCGCAAGCGGCACGCAGCGCCGCGGCATGCGGCGGTTGGTCTGCAACCCGGCGGCGCCGGGCTTGGCAGACGGACAGGTTCCATTCTAGCAATTCCTGCCCCGCACAGGCCGCCGCCGTGCCCCGGGGGGCACCTGCGCCACGGCGCCGGGTGGCGCATGCGTGGCGCGGTGCCGCGGCGATCCCCGGATCCCGGCCTTACAGGTAGAACATCTCTTCCTTCGGCGGGATCGGCTTGTCGCCGCCGCGCTGTTCGTAATAGTCGTAGACCGCTTCCAGCACTTCGTGCGGCTCGTCGACGATCTTCATCAGGTCCAGGTCGTGCTCGGCGATCAGGCCCATCGGCAGCAGCGTGAAGCGGAACCAGTCCAGCAGGCCCTTCCAGAAGCGGCTGCCGAACATGATCACCGGCACCGAGCGCGACTTGCCGGTCTGCACCAGCGTCAGCACCTCGGCCAGTTCGTCGAGCGTGCCGAAACCGCCCGGCATCACGATAAAGGCGTCGGAATTCTTGACGAAGGTGACCTTGCGGGTGAAGAAGTGGCGGAAGCGCATGGCAATGTCCTGGTACGGATTGCCCTGCTGCTCGTGCGGCAGTTCAATGTTCAGGCCCACGCTGGCCGACTTGCCGGCATGCGCGCCCTTGTTGGCGGCCTCCATGATGCCGGGGCCGCCGCCGGAGATCACGGCAAAGCCGGCGTCGGAGAACAGCCGCGCGATCTCGATGGTGCGCTGGTAGTAGGGCGAGTCCTCGCGCAGGCGCGCGCTGCCGTAGATCGACACCGCCGGGCGGATCTCGGACAGGTACTCGGTGGCCTCGATGAACTCTGCCATAATCGTGAACATTTGCCACGAGGCGCGCGCCTTCTTAGCGGTCGCGCGGTCTTCGTCGGCCAGCGCACGCAGGCTGGGGATCATCTTGCGCGGATTGGCGCGCGCCGCCGCCGCCGCAGCCTTTTCAGCAGCAACTTCAGGCGGATGACCCGCGGCAGCAGCATCGGCGGCCGCGGCAATGGCCGCGGCGTGCTCGGAGGCAGCTTCCGGCGGGGGTTGCACGGTATCGCCGGAGATATCAGCAACATCCGGGTCAGCAAGGGGGGCGGTCGAGGCACCGCCTGCAGCGGCACCAGTCAATTTTGAGTCCATGGGAATGTCGGATAGTCCAAAAACACTCTTGCTCGTCGATGGATCGAGCTATCTGTATCGCGCTTATCACGCTTTGCCGGACCTGAGGAATGGGGAGGGTCTGCCCACAGGGGCAATCTACGGCATGATCAACATGCTGCGCAAGTTGCGCAACGACTACCCGGCAGAGTATACCGCTTGCGTGTTCGACGCGAAGGGCAAGACCTTCCGCGACGACCTGTACCCGGCCTACAAGGAGCACCGCCCGTCGATGCCCGAGGACCTGGCGCGCCAGATCGAGCCGATCCACGAGGCCGTGCGCGCGCTGGGCTGGCCGATCGTGGTGGTCGACGGCGTCGAGGCCGACGACGTGATCGGCACATTGTCGCGCCAGGCCATGGAGCAGGGCGTGCGCACGGTGGTGTCCACCGGCGACAAGGACCTGGCGCAGCTGGTCAACGAGCACGTCACGCTGGTCAATACCATGAGCGGCGAGGTGCTCGATCCTCCCGGCGTGGTGGCCAAGTTCGGCGTGCCGCCCGAGCGCATCATCGACTATCTGTCGCTGATCGGCGATGCGGTCGACAATGTGCCGGGCGTGCCCAAGGTCGGCCCCAAGACCGCGGTCAAATGGCTGGCCGAGCATGGCTCGCTCGACGGCGTGATCGCGGCCGCGCCCGGCATCAAGGGCGTGGTGGGCGAGAACCTGCGCAACACGCTGGAATGGCTGCCGATGGCGCGCCGGCTGGTGACGGTCAAGACCGACTGCGACCTGAGCAAGTCGGTCGCGGACTTCCACGCGCTGCGCGAGACCGGCGAGGACAAGGAACAGCTGGTGGCGTTCTTCCAGCGCTATGGCTTCAAGACCTGGCTGCGCGAAGCCACCGGCGAAAGCCTGCCCGACGCGCGCGCCCAGGCCCGTGCCCGCGCCGCGGCCAGCGCGCCCGCGCAGGGTGGCCTGTTCGATGCGCCCACACCGTCGGCCGAGGCCGGCGCGGCGCCGGCCGAGGACGCGGCGCCCACCGAGATCCGCTACGAGACCGTCACCACCGCGGGCATGCTGGAAGACTGGCTGCGGCGTATCGAATCGGCGCCGCTGGTGGCGATCGATACCGAGACCACCTCGCTCGATCCGATGCAGGCGCAGCTGGTCGGCATCTCGCTGTCGGCGGCGCCGGGCGAGGCCTGCTATATCCCGGTGGCGCACCGCGGCCCTGACGTGGCCGGCCTGCCCGAGCACGGCCAGCTTGCACGCGAGTTCGTGCTGGAACGCATGCGTGCCTGGCTGGAAGACGCCAGCCGCCCCAAGCTCGGCCAGAACCTGAAGTACGACGTCCATGTGTTCGCCAACCACGGCATCAAGCTGCGCGGCATTGCACACGACACCATGCTGCAGAGTTACGTGCTGGCCTCGCACCGCAACCATGGCATGGACAGCCTGGCCGAGCGCCTGCTGAGCCTGAAGACCATCACCTATGAAGAGGTGTGCGGCAAGGGCGCGAGCCAGATCGGCTTCGACCAGATCGACCTGGCGCGCGCCACCGAGTACGCCGCCGAGGATGCCGACGTGACGCTGCGCCTGCATCGCAGGATGTTCCCGCAAGTGGAAGCCGCGGCCGGGCTGCGCCGGGTCTATGAAGAGATCGAGATGCCGGTCTCGGTGGTGCTGCAGAAGGTCGAGCGCAACGGCGTGCTGATCGACGCCGAACGCCTGGCCGCGCAGAGCGCCGAGCTGGGCCAGCGCATGCTGGCGCTGGAGCAGTCGGCCTACGAGGCCGCCGGGCAGCCGTTCAACCTGGGCTCGCCCAAGCAGATCGGCGAGATCCTGTTCAACCAGATGAAGCTGCCGGTGGTGAAGAAGACCGCCAGCGGCGCGCCGTCGACCGACGAAGAGGTGCTGCAGAAGCTGGCCGAGGACTACCCGCTGCCCAAGCTGCTGCTGGACTACCGCGGCCTGTCCAAGCTCAAGTCCACCTATACCGACAAGCTGCCGAAGATGGTCAACCCGCGGACCGGACGGGTGCACACCAGCTACGGCCAGGCCACCGCGGTGACCGGGCGGCTGGCGTCGACCGAGCCCAACCTGCAGAACATCCCGGTGCGCACCGAGGAAGGCCGCCGCATCCGCGAAGCCTTTATCGCCGAGCCGGGCAGCGTGATCGTGTCGGCGGACTATTCGCAGATCGAGCTGCGCATCATGGCCCATATCTCGGGCGACGAGAACCTGCTGCGCGCCTTTGCCAACGGCGAGGACATCCACCGCGCCACCGCCGCCGAGATCTTCGGCGTCGAGCGCGAGGCCGTCAGCAGCGAGCAGCGCCGCTACGCCAAGGTCATCAACTTCGGCCTGATCTACGGCATGAGCGCGTTCGGGCTGGCCAGCAACCTGGGCATCGAGCGCGAGGCCGCCAAGCACTACATCGACCGCTACTTCATGCGCTATCCAGGCGTGGCGCACTACATGGAAGAGACCCGCCAGACCGCGCGCGAGCAGGGCTATGTCGAGACCGTGTTCGGCCGGCGGCTGTGGCTGCCCGACATCAACGGCGGCAGCGGCCCGCGCCGCCAGGCCGCCGAGCGCGCCGCCATCAATGCGCCGATGCAGGGCACCGCGGCCGACCTGATCAAGCTGTCGATGATCGCGGTGCAGGACTGGCTGGAGCGCGACGGCCTGCAGACGCGCCAGATCATGCAGGTGCACGATGAACTGGTGCTGGAAGTGCCCGAGCACGAGCTGGAACTGGTCAAGGCGCGCCTGCCCGAACTGATGTGCGCGGTGGCCGAGCTGCGCGTGCCGCTGGTGGCCGAAGTCGGCAGCGGCGCCAACTGGGAAGAAGCGCACTGAGGCTGCACTGGCCCCCTGGCGAGCCGGCGCCCCGGCCGGCTCGCTGCCCCTGCGTGGTGGTATCGAATGAAGCGACTGCTGAGTCAGCGTGCGGCGCTTGCCAGCCATGCTGCAATGCAGCAGACTGTGGCAAACGCCTCGGCAAGCGCTTCAGGCAAAGAATTTACAAAAACGCAGCAGGTAGACCATGACAGAAACAAGGACGCACCGCATCGTCGTCGTCGGCGGCGGAGCAGGGGGGCTGGAACTGGTAACGAAGCTGGGCGACAAGCTCGGCCGCAAGGGCGCGGCGCAGGTGGTGCTGGTGGACCGCCTGCCCACCCATATCTGGAAACCGCTGCTGCATGAAGTCGCCGCCGGCAGCATGGATCCCAACACCCATCAGCTGGAATACGCAGCGCAGGCGCGCTGGCATCATTTCGAGTTCCAGCAGGGCGAGCTGACCGGCATCGACCGCAGCCGCAAGACCATTTCGGTATCGGCCTGCGTCGACCAGGACGGCGCCGAACTGCTGCCCGCGCGCGAACTGCCGTACGACACGCTGGTGCTGGCGATCGGCTGCGTCACGCATTTCTTCGGCGTGCCGGGCGCCGCCGAGCACGCCATTGCGCTGGACACCGTGGCCCAGGCCGAGCGCTTCCGCAAGCGGCTGATCGCGGCCTGCGTGCGTGCCCAGAACGGGCGCGGCCGCGTCGGCGAGGACGGCCGTCCGCGCGTGGACGTGGCCATCATCGGCGCCGGCGCCACCGGCGTGGAGCTGTCGGCGGAGCTGCGCAACACCGCGCACGTGCTCAGCGCCTATGGCCTGCACCGGCTCGATCCGCGCCGCGACGTGCGCATCCATGTGATCGAGGCCGGTCCGCGCATCCTGCCGGCGCTGTCCGAGCGGGTCTCGGCCGAGACCGCCAAGCTGCTCAGGAAGCTGGATGTCGACGTCTTCACCAGCGAACGCGTGACCGAAGTCACGCCGCAGGCCGTGCTGACCGCCAGCGGCAAGACCATCGACGCCGACCTGACGGTGTGGGCGGCCGGCATCACCGCGCCCGCGGTGCTAGCCAGCCTGGGCCTGCCGGTCAGCCGCCAGGGCCAGGTCGTGGTCGGCCCGACGCTGCAGAGCGAGGGCGACCCGGACATCTTCGCCTTCGGCGATTGCGCCAGCTGCCCGTGGCCGGAGAAGCAGACCTCGGTGCCGCCGCGCGCGCAGGCCGCGCACCAGCAGGCCGTCTTCCTGTACAACACGCTGCGCGCCCGGCTGGCGGGGCGGCCGCTGCAGGCGTTCGCTTTCAAGGACCTTGGCTCGCTGGTGTCGCTGGGCCATTTCAGCGCGGTGGGCAGCCTGATGGGCGGACTGATCGGCGGCTCGATGTTTATCGAAGGGCTGCTGGCGCGCGTCATGTACACCTCGCTGTACCGGATGCACGTGATGGCGCTGCACGGCGCCGTGGGGATGGCGCTGCATACCGTCTCGCACTGGCTGCGCAGCAAGACCAGTCCGCGCGTCAAGCTGCACTGACGCATGGCCCCGGCCCCCCGCTTGTGGGTGGGGGCGCCGGAGGGCTTGCGCCGCCATGTTTTCTCCATGTCTGCTTAAAATCGGGCGCGGGCGCCGCGTGGCGGCCCAGCCACCAACGATCCTGGAGACAAGCATGCTCAAACCAGAAGTGGACAGCCTGGTCCCCGGCCAGACCTTCGACCGCCGCGGCTTCGTCAAGACCGCGCTGGGTTCGGCCTTTGCGGCCGCGGCGCTGCCGGTGATGGCCCAGCAGGCGATCAAGACCGATTTTGCCGGCCTGAACGCGGGCGAGGTCACCATCCCGTCGGGCGGCTTCAGCATGCCGGCCTACCGCGCCCAGCCGGAAGGCAAGAAAAGCCTGCCGGTGGTGCTGGTGATCAGCGAGATCTTCGGCGTGCACGAGCATATCGCCGATGTGTGCCGGCGCTTTGCCAAGCAGGGCTACCTGGCGATCGCACCCGAACTGTTCGCGCGCCAGGGCGATCCGCAGAGCTTCGGCACGATCCAGGAACTGCAGCGCGAGGTGATCGCCAAGGTGCCCGACGCGCAGGTGATGGGCGACCTGGATGCCGCGGTGGCCTGGGCCGGCGCCAACGGCGGCGACGTCTCGCGCCTGGCCATCACCGGGTTCTGCTGGGGCGGCCGCATAACCTGGCTCTACGCCGCGCACAGCCAGCGCCTGAAGGCCGGCGTGGCCTGGTACGGCCAGCTGGCGCCCGAGCCGACGCCGATCAAGCCGAAGAATCCCATCGACCTGGTCGGCCAGCTCCATGCGCCGGTGCTCGGCCTGTACGGCGGCAAGGACACCGGCATCCCGCTGGAGCAGGTGGACCGGATGAAGGCCGCGCTGGCGTCGTCGTCCGACCCGGACGCCAAGCGCTCGCGCTTTATCGTCTATCCCGAGTCCGGTCACGCCTTCCACGCGGACTACCGGCCCAGCTACCGCGAAGCCGACGCCAGGGACGGCTGGCAGAAATGCCTGGACTGGTTCCGGCAGTACGGCGTCGCCTGACCTGGCGCGCGGCCCCCGCCCGTGGGGCCGGCCGACGGCAGGATTGCAAAGTCCCGGCGGATACGTACAATGCGGCCTTTGAGTTATTGCAACATTGTTGCGTTTGCCGCCCGGCGCGATGCGGGCGGAACGGCGGGGCCGCCCGGCACCGCTACCCCGGGAGCCCATCATCCATTCGACGCTTTTGTATATCCTGCTCGCCGCCACGATTTCGGGCGTGGGCAGCATCTTCGGGGCGGCGCTGCTGTCGCTGACGGTGGCGTCCCGCGTGGTCGAGCGCATGGTGAGCTTCTCGGTGGGCGTGCTGCTGGCCACCGCGCTGCTGCATTCGCTGCCCGAGGCGTTCGAGTCCGGCGCCGATCCGCGCGCGCTGTTCGGCACCTTGCTGGCCGGGCTGCTGGGTTTCTTCCTGCTGGAAAAGCTGTCGCTGCTGCGCCATTCGCACCATCACGAGGGCGACGGGCACCACCACCACCACGGCCATGACCGCGAGGAAGCGGGCCGCAGCGGCCTGACCATCCTGGTCGGCGACACCTTCCACAACTTCGCCGACGGCATCGTGATCGCGGCGGCGTTCCTGGCCGATCCGCATATCGGCGTGGTCACCGCGCTGGCGATCGCGGCGCACGAGATCCCGCAGGAGGTGGGCGACTTTATCGTGCTGCTCAACGCCGGCTTCTCCAAGGCGCGCGCCTTTGCCTTCAACCTGGTGTCGAGCCTGGCGGCGATCGCCGGCGGGGTGGTCGGGTACTTCCTGCTCGACCAGCTGGGCGGGTGGATCCCCTACGTGCTGGTGATCGCGGCCAGCAGCTTTATCTATATCGCCGTCAGCGACCTGATGCCGCAGATGCAGCGCAAGCCGCGCTGGCGCGAGTCGGCGATCCAGGTGGTGCTGGTGGCCGCGGGGATCTCGGCCATCGTCTTCATCACCAACGGCGTGCACGAAAGCCACAGCCACGGCGCTCACGGCGCTCAGGGCCGCGACGGCCACAGCCACGCCGCGCCCGTGGCGTCGTCGTCACGCTAGCCGGCTCAGGCCGCCCCGGTGGCCCCGGTAGCAACCGGGCGCGCCGGATCCGCGCACCACTCGCTCCACGATCCGGGATACAGCGCCGCGCCGCCCAGGCCGGCGGCTTCCAGCGCCAGCAGGTTGTGGCAGGCCGTGACGCCCGAGCCGCACTGCATCACCGCCTGGGCGGCGGCGTGCGTGCCCAGCACCGCGCCGAATTCGGCGCGCAGGGTCGCGGCCGGCTTGAAGCGGCCTTCCGCGTCCAGGTTGTCCTTGAAGAATCGATTGACCGCGCCCGGGATATGGCCGCCGACCGGGTCCAGGGTCTCGTTCTCGCCGCGGAAACGGTCGGGCGCGCGCGCATCGACCACCAGCAGCCGGCCCTGGCCGAGATTGTCGACCAGTGCGTCCGCATCGACGGTTGGCACCAGTGACTTGCCGCGGCGGATCGTGCCCGGAACCTCGGGCTCTGCCGCGGCATCGTGCTCCAGCGGCAGGCCGGCCTTGACCCAGGCGTCCTTGCCGCCATCGAGCACGGCCACGGCATCGTGGCCGATCCAGCGCAGCAGCCACCACAGCCGCGCGGCGAACATGCCGCCCTGGGCGTCGTAGGCGATCACCGGGGTGTCGTCGTCGATGCCGAGTGCCTGCAGGCGCGCGACCAGGTCGTCGGCGTCCGGCAGCGGATGGCGGCCGTTGCGGCCGGTCTTGGGACCGGACAGTTCGTTGTCCAGGTGCAGGTAGAAGGCGCCGGGCAGGTGGCCGGTGCGGTAGGCTTCGCGGCCGGCGGCCGGGTCGGCCAGGTCGAAGCTGCAGTCGACGACGACGCAGCGGCCGGGGCCGGCCAGCAGAGACTGCAGTGCGGTGACGGAAATCAGCGGTTTCTGCATGGGAATCCTGTAGCGAGCGGAGAAAGAAATCCGGGGCGGTCGGGCTTACCGAATGCTACACCTCGGGGTGCACTTCCGCCTCCGGCGACTTGACCGGGGTGGCGGGCGTGGGCTTGGCGTCGGTGCCCTGGCGCGCGCGCATCAGCGTGGTGGCGATGCCGCTGGCGATGATCAGCCCCATGCCCAGCCACGACAGCCAGTTCAGGCGGTCGGACCAGATCAGCATGCCCCACACGCTGGAGAAGACGATGCCGGCGTATTGCAGGTTGGCGGTCAGCAGGGTGTTGCCGCGCTTGTAGGCGCGCGTCATCGCGGTCTGGCCCAGCGTGGCCAGGATGCCGATCGCCAGCAGCAGGCCGGCGCCGTACCAGGTATGCGGGCTGGTGCCGCCCAGCAGCATCCACACCAGCCCGGCGATCATGCCGACCAGCGAGAAATAGAACACGATGCGGCCTTCGGGCTCGCCCAGCTGGCCGAGCTGGCGCACCTCGACATAGGCCAATGCGGTGAACATGCCCGAAATCAGCCCGACCAGGCCGCCGGTCAGCTGGTCCTTGCCGACTGACGGCTGCAGCAGGCAGATCACGCCGGCAAAGGACAGCAGGATCGCCAGCACCAGGCGCCGGTCGGCATTGCCGCCGGTGCCGGCCAGCGCCGCGCTGGCGCCCAGGATCAGCGCGATCCACACCGGCGACATGTAGTTCAGTGTCATCGCGGTGGCCAGCGGCAGCAGCGAGATCGAGGTGAACCACAGCATCAGCGAGGTCACGCCGAACACGCTGCGCTTGATATGCGACAGCATGTACGGAGTGCGCACCGAGACCCCGCGCGAGGACAGCAGCACCCACATGATCACCACGCTGATCAGGCCGCGGTAGAACACGATCTCGCCGGTGGTGTACAGGTCGGACGCCAGCTTGACGCCAACCCCCATCAGCGAAAAAGCGAAGGCGGCGAACAGCATCCAGAGCGATTGCATGGCGAGGGCGCGGTGAAGCGGGCAGGAGCGAAGGAGAGGAGGCCGGCACGCGAGCGGGGCTCTGAGGCCCCGCGTCGCGCATGCGGTCCGGCGCGGCGGCGGGAACCGCCGCGCCGGACAAAGATTCTAGCAGCGCACATCGCCACCCAAAGCAAAACGGACCGCCGTGGCGGTCCGTTGCAGCTTGCGTTGTGCGCTGATCGCACTAGCCCGTGTAGGCCATGGCGCGGCGGTACCACTCGTGGAAGTGCTGCATGCCGTCTTCCATCGGCGACTGGTACGGGCCGACCTCGCTGGTGCCGCGCTTGAGCAGCGCCAGCCGGCCGGCGTCCATGCGTTCGGCGATCTCGTCGTCCTCGATGCAGGTTTCCATGTAGGCGGCACGCTCGGCCTCGACGAACTCGCGCTCGAACAGCGCGATTTCCTCGGGGTAGTAGAACTCCACCACGTTGCGGGTCTTGCGCGGGCCGATCGGGTGCAGCGTCGAGATCACCAGCACGTTCGGGTACCACTCCACCATGATGTTGGGGTAGTAGGTCAGCCAGATCGCGCCGTGCTTGGGCAGCACGCCGTTGTTGAAGCGCAGCACCGCGTCATGCCATTTCTGGTACGTCGGGCTGCCGGGGCGCTTCAGGCCGGCGTGCAGGCCGACGGTCTGCACGCTGTGCCATTCGCCGAACTCCCACTTGAGGTCGTCGCACGAGACGAAGCTGCCCAGCCCCGGGTGGAACGGCACCACGTGGTAGTCCTCGAGGTAGACCTCGATAAAGGTCTTCCAGTTGTAGTCGCACTCGTGCACCTCGACGTGGTCGAGCATGTAGCCGTCGAAGTTCAGGTCCTGCGCCACGCCCAGCCGCGCCAGGTCGGCGCGCACGTCGCGCGGGCCCTCGAACAGCAGGCCGTTCCAGTTCTGCAGCGGCGAGCGCTTCAGGTGCAGGCAGGGTTGCTGGTCGAAATGCGGCGCGCCGAGCAGTTCGCCCTTCAGGTCGTAGGTCCAGCGGTGCAGGGGGCAGACGATGTTCTGCTTGTTGCCGCGGCCGTTCAGCATGATGGCCTGGCGGTGGCGGCAGACGTTGGACATCAGCTCGACGCCGGCGGCGTTGCGCACCAGCATGCGGCCCTCGTCCTCGGCCTTGAGCGTGTGGTAGTCGCCGGTTTCCGGGACCATCAGTTCATGGCCGACATAGCCCGGGCCATTGCTGAACAGCAGTTCGAGTTCTTGTTGATGCAGCGCTTCGTCGAAGTAGACGCCGACGGGCAGTTGCGTATCAGCCGGCGCCAGGTTGAGCGCGGTGCTGAGATTGGACATTATCCCCACTCCCAGATGAACAGGTGAAAGCAGTGAACAACCCAACCATCGAAAATGGAATCGATTTGGGAAAGACTTCCGCCCGGCGGGATGCGCTGGCAACCCCCGGCGGCGAACGGAAGATTGTACCCGACCCAAAAAGTTAAGGGACTGATTTTTTTGCCTTTTTAGCGAAAAAGTCGACCCGGGTCGTCATCGGGGTGCCGTAGCGGCCGCATTCGGAAAGACGACCCGAGCGCACAAGTCACTTCTGCATCGGAAGCACCCGATCGGGGCACGGTATCCCCCTGCGAGATGGGGGCAGGCCCGCGCTTTGGCGTAAAATCCGGGCTTCCCCATCCGGGTTTCCCCCGGTTCCAGCTTCCAGGGCCTGATATGCCAAAAACGACGACCGCTCCGGTCCAGACCGACAACACCGCCGACGCCGCCTCGGCGCCGCCCGCCTCCTACGAGGCGGCGATGGCCGAACTGGAGACGCTGGTGGCCAGCATGGAAAGCGGCGAGCTGCCGCTCGAGGCCTCGCTGGCAGCGTACCGCCGCGGCGCCGAGCTGGTGCGCTACTGCCAGCAGAAGCTGGAGCGGGTCGAGCAGCAGGTGCGGGTATTGGAGGGCGACGCGCTCAGGCCGCTGGCGGGCGAAGGCAACGGTGCCAATGGAGCACAGGGGACGGACGAGGCATGAGCGACTTCGCACAATGGATGCAGGCGCAGGGCGTGCGCACCGAGGCCGCCCTGCAGGCCGCGCTGCCCGATGCCGGCACGGTGCCGCATACGCTGCACGAAGCGATGCGCTATGCTGCGCTGGGCGGCGGCAAGCGCGTGCGCCCGCTGCTGGTCCATGCCGCCGGCGAGGTCAGCGGCGCGGCCCCGGCGGCCTGCGACGCGGCCGCCTGCGCGGTGGAGATGATCCACGCCTATTCGCTGGTCCACGACGACATGCCGTGCATGGACGACGACGACCTGCGCCGCGGCCGCCCCACTGTGCACAAGGCCTATGACGAGGCCACCGCGCTGCTGGTAGGCGATGCGCTGCAGACCCAGGCCTTCATCGTGCTGGCGGAAGCCGGGCCGATCGCGCCCGCGGTGCGGCTGCAGCTGGTGGCGGAGCTGGCGCGGGCGTCGGGCTCGGCCGGCATGGCCGGCGGCCAGGCGATCGACCTGCAGAACGTGGGCCGGGCCATGACGCGCGACGCGCTCGAGGCCATGCACCGCATGAAGACCGGCGCGCTGCTGCGCGCCAGCGTGCGCATGGGCGCGCTGTGTGGCGAGATCGATGCTCAGGGCCTGGCCGCGCTGGACCGCTACGCGGCGGCGGTGGGATTGGCGTTCCAGGTGGTAGACGATATTCTGGACGTCACCGCGGACACCGCGACGCTGGGCAAGACCGCCGGCAAGGACGCCGCCCATGACAAGCCGACCTACGTGTCACTGCTGGGGCTGGACGCGGCCCGCGAACTGGCCGGGTCGCTGCGCGCCGAGGCGTACGAGGCGCTGGCCGGCTTCGGCGAGCGCGCCGCGCGCCTGCGCGACCTGGCGGACCTGATCGTGCTGCGCACGCATTAAACTAGAGCCGGCCGAACGGACATCATGACCTACGCACTCCTCAACAAGATTGACGCCCCCGCGGACCTGCGCAAGCTCGACCGGCGCGAGCTCCAGACCCTGGCCGACGAACTGCGCGCCTACGTGCTGGAATCGGTCTCGCAGACCGGCGGCCACCTGTCGTCCAACCTGGGCACGGTCGAACTGACCATCGCGCTGCACTACGTCTTCAACACCCCCGATGACCGGCTGGTGTGGGACGTGGGCCACCAGAGCTATCCGCACAAGATCCTGACCGGGCGCCGCGAGCGCATGCGCACGCTGCGCCAGTGGGGCGGCATCTCGGGCTTCCCGCGCCGCAGCGAGAGCGAATACGACACCTTCGGCACCGCGCACTCGTCGACTTCGATCTCGGCCGCGCTGGGCATGGCGCTGGGCGCGCGCACGCTGGGCCAGAAGCGGGTCTCGGTGGCGGTGATCGGCGACGGCGCGATGACCGCGGGCATGGCCTTCGAGGCGCTGAACAACGCCGGCGTCTACAAGGACCTGCCGCTGCTGGTGGTGCTCAACGACAACGACATGTCGATCTCGCCGCCGGTGGGCGCGCTCAACCGGCATCTGGCGCGGCTGCTGAGCGGCCAGTTCTACGCCGCCACCAAGAAGGGCATCGAGAAGGTGCTGTCGGTGGCGCCGCCGGTGCTGGAGTTCGCCAAGCGCTTCGAGGAACATGCCAAGGGCATGATGGTGCCGGCCACGCTGTTCGAGGAGTTCGGCTTCAACTACATCGGCCCGATCGACGGCCACGACCTGAATTCGCTGGTGCCGACGCTGCAGAATATCCGCGAGCGCGCGCTCGAAGGCGGCGGCCCGCAGTTCCTGCACGTGGTCACCAAGAAGGGCCAGGGCTACAAGCTGGCCGAGGCCGACCCGATCCTGTACCACGGCCCGGGCAAGTTCAATCCGGCCGAAGGCATCCGCCCGGCCGCCAAGCCGGCGCGCAAGACCTACACCCAGGTGTTCGGCGACTGGCTGTGCGACATGGCCGCGGCCGACAAGCGCCTGGTCGGCATCACCCCGGCCATGCGCGAGGGCTCGGGCATGGTCGAGTTCGAGCAGCGCTTCCCGGAGCGCTACTACGACGTCGGCATCGCCGAGCAGCATGCGGTGACCTTCGCCGGCGGCCTGGCGTGCGAAGGGCTGAAGCCGGTGGTGGCGATCTACTCGACCTTCCTGCAGCGCGGCTACGACCAGCTCATCCACGACGTGGCGCTGCAGAACCTGCCGGTGGTGTTCGCGCTGGACCGCGCCGGCCTGGTCGGCGCCGACGGCGCGACTCACGCGGGCGCCTACGATATCGCCTACCTGCGCTGCATCCCCAACATGATGGTGATGACGCCGTCCGACGAAAACGAGTGCCGCCAGCTGCTGACCACGGCGTTCCAGCAGGACTGCCCGAGCGCGGTGCGCTATCCGCGCGGCTCCGGCCCGGGCGCGGCGATCGCCGCCGACCTGGCGCCGGTGCCGGTGGGCAAGGGCGTGGTGCGCCGCGAGGGCGGCGCGCGCGCCGGGCATCGCGTCGGCATGCTGGCGTTCGGCTCGATGGTGCAGCCGGCGCTGGGCGCGGCGCAGGCGCTGGACGCCACCGTGGCCGACATGCGCTTCGTCAAGCCGCTCGACGTCGCGCTGGTCAAGCGCCTGGCCGCCGACCACGACTACCTGGTGACGGTGGAAGAGGGCAGCGTGATGGGCGGCGCCGGCAGCGCCGTGCTCGAGGCCCTGGCCGAGGCCGGCATCGACAAGCCGGTGCTGACGCTGGGCCTGCCCGACCGCTTCGTCGACCATGGCGACCCGGCCTACCTGCTGCAGCAATGCGGCCTGGATGCGGCCGGCATCGAGCGCTCGGTGCGCGAGCGTTTCGGGCTCGACCAGCCGCAGGTCACGGTCGCCTCGCGCGTGGCCTGATCACCTGCCATCCCGAGGGGATTCGGGCCGCCGCGCCACGGGTGCGTCCGAATTCCCTTACACTCCGATTTTTGTGTTCGCAGCTGCGGGTCGGCACGCCAGTGCCGGGTCCCGTGGTTTCACACTCGTTGCGCGGCATGAGGGACTGCGAAAATGCCGCGACCGTAAGGGCTTGCGCCAGGCTGCGCAACCCTGGAGGAAACCGTAGATGAATGACATCAACCCCGCCTTCATCATGCCCGACGTCCAGTCGAGCCCCGACACCCGCCAGATCCCGATCCAGCGAGTCGGCGTGAAGGGCGTGCGCTATCCCGTGACCCTGAAGACCCCGACCGGCGTCGTGCCGACCGTCGGCACCTTCAACCTCGACGTGCACCTGCCCGCCGACCAGAAGGGCACGCATATGTCGCGCTTCGTGGCGCTGCTGGAAGAAGAGCGGGCGCCGCTGGAGCTGGCCAGCTTCCGGCTGATGCTGGACAAGATGCTGGAGAAGCTCGAAGCCGAGGCCGGCCGCATCGAGGTCACGTTCCCGTACTTCATCAGCAAGATCGCGCCGGTGTCCGGCGTGGAGTCGCTGCTGGACTACGAGGTCACGCTGACCGGTGAAGTGCGCAACGGCGCCACGCGGGTGTTCCTGAAGGCGCTGGTGCCGGTGACCAGCCTGTGCCCGTGCTCGAAGAAGATCTCGCAGTATGGCGCGCACAACCAGCGCTCGCATATCACCATGAACGTGGAGCTGGCCGGCGAGCTGCCGGTGGAGGCGCTGGTGCGCATGGCCGAGGAAGAGGCGTCGTGCGAGCTGTGGGGGCTGCTCAAGCGGCCCGACGAGAAGTTCGTCACCGAGCGTGCCTACGAGAATCCCAAGTTCGTCGAGGACCTGGTGCGCGACATCGCCATGCGGCTGAATGCGGACGACCGCATCGTGGCCTATGTGCTCGAGGCGGAGAACTTCGAGTCGATCCACAACCACAGCGCGTATGCGGTGATCGAGCGGGACAAGCGCGTCGACTGACCGCGTTGTCGCTGCAATGGAAATAGCCACCGCATGCGGTGGCTATTTTTTCGGTCCGGTTAGGCCGCGGAAGGCAGGCGGATATCCGCCAGGTCCCAGCGCGGCGTCACGCCGTAACCATACTCGTGCCGCGCCAGTTCGGGCGCGGCCTGCAAGCGCATCGCGCCGGCAAACGCGATCATCGCGCCGTTGTCGGTGCAGAACGCCAGGTCAGGATAGTAGACCTCGAGCTTGCGCTGCCTGCCAACCTGGTCCAGCCGTTCGCGCAGCTGCCGGTTGGCGCCGACGCCGCCGGCTACCACCAGCCGCTTGTGGCCGGTTTGCTTGAGCGCCGCCATCGACTTGGCCGCCAGCACGTCGACGATCGCATCGACAAAGGCGCGCGCGAGGTTGGCGCGGTCCTGCTCGCAGGTATTGGCGAGCTTGCGGGTTTGCGTCAGCACCGCGGTCTTCAGGCCGGCAAAGGAAAAATCCAGGTTGCCGGAATGCAGCATCGGCCGCGGCAGCTCGAACGCGCCGGGCACGCCGAACTCGGCCAGGCGCGACACTTCCGGCCCACCCGGGTAGCCCAGGCCGAGCAGCTTGGCGGTCTTGTCGAACGCTTCGCCGGCGGCATCGTCCAGGGTTTCGCCCAGCAGCGCGTAGTCGCCGATGCCGCGCACTTCCATCAGCTGCGTATGCCCGCCCGATACCAGCAGCGCCACGAACGGGAACGGCGGCGGCTCGCGCGTCAGCAGCGGCGACAGCAGGTGGCCTTCGAGGTGGTGCACGCCCACCATCGGCACGTTCAGCGCGAAGCCGAGCGCATTGGCCACCGAGGCGCCGACCAGCAGCGCGCCGGCCAGTCCGGGGCCCTGGGTGAAGGCAATGGCGTCGATGTCCTGGCGGGTGCGGCCGGCGTCGGCCAGCACCTGCTCCAGCAGCGGCAGCACGCGGCGGATATGGTCGCGCGAGGCCAGTTCGGGGACCACGCCGCCATAGTCGCGATGCATGGCGATCTGCGAGTGCAGCGCATGCGCGAGCAGGCCGGCGCCGGTGTCATAGAGCGCGAGGCCGGTTTCGTCGCAGGAAGATTCAATGCCGAGGACAAGCATGGGAGCCATGACGCCGTCTCCGGGAAACGGCGGTCGAAACAAGGGTGTGCGGGAAGCGCGCAGGGTAGCACAGCGGCGCGCGGCGCGCTTTTCGCTACAATCTGCCCTTTCTCAGGCGGTGGCAAGACACATGGATTCGCGAGGCGTGCAATGAGCGGGGCAGCCCAGGCCCGGACCGGCCGGTATGACGTGGCGGTACTGGGCGCCGGCGCCGCGGGCATGATGTGCGCCGCGGTGGCGGGCCAGAACGGCGCGCGCGTGGTGCTGATCGACCATGCCACCCGGCTCGCCGAGAAAATCCGCATCTCGGGCGGCGGCCGCTGCAATTTCACCAACCTGCAGGCCGGCCCCGCCAACTACCTGTCGTCCAATCCGCACTTCTGCCGCTCGGCGCTGGCGCGCTACACGCCGCAGGATTTCCTGGCGCTGATGCGCCGCCATGGCATCGCCTGGCACGAGAAGCACCGTGGCCAGCTGTTCTGCAACGACAGCGCCGAAGACGTGATCGCCATGCTGCGCGCCGAATGCGACGCGGGGCAGGTGCGCTGGCAGACCGGCTGCACGGTGGCGGAGATCCGGCGCGAGGGCGATGACTTCCTGCTGCTGACCGCCGCGGGCACGGTGCGGGCCGGAGCGCTGGTGGTGGCCACGGGCGGCCTGTCGATCCCGAAGATCGGCCCTACGGACTTTGGCTACCGCATTGCGCGGCAGTTCGGGCTGGGCATCGTCGAGACCCGCCCGGCGCTGGTGCCGCTGACCTTCGATGGCAAGGACTGGGCGCCGTTCGTGCCGTTGGCGGGGGTCTCGCTGGAAGTGGACATCGCTACCGGCAGCGGCAAGGCCGCGGGCGCCTTCCGCGAGGACCTGCTGTGGACGCACCGTGGCCTGTCCGGCCCGGCGGTGCTGCAGATCTCCAGCTACTGGCATCCCGGCACGCCGGTCGCCATCGACCTGTTCGATGGCGAGGACGCCGCCGCCTGGCTGCTCGAGCAGAAGGCCGGCAGCCGCAAGCACCTGGGCAACCTGCTGGCGCAACGGCTGCCGTCGCGGCTGGCCGAGGCGTGGTGCGCGGCTGCGGGCGTGGCGGCGACGATGCCGCTGCATGACGTGACCGACAAGGCCCTGCGCAAGCTCGGCGGCGCGCTCAACGACTGGCGCATCGTGCCGTCCGGCACCGAGGGCTACCGCAAGGCCGAGGTCACGCTGGGCGGGGTGGATACGCGCGCGCTGTCGTCGGCCACCATGATGGCCCGCGACGTACCGGGCCTGTATTTCATCGGCGAAGTGGTCGACGTGACCGGCTGGCTGGGGGGCTACAACTTCCAGTGGGCCTGGGCCTCCGCGGTGGCGGCGGGGCAGGCCGCGGCGGAGGCGGCACGGCAGGCCCGCGCCGGGCAATCGGCAGCTTAGAGCCAGGCTGTATCGTGCTGCGTGAATCACACGCGGCGACGCCAGTCGCACGCCACTTCCGCGCCGGATTGTTGGTGCTACAATCCAGAGCTTCGTAACGCCGCCATCCCGAAAATACTTTCATTTTCCGGCCAAATGACTACGATCCGCCTCAAGGAAAACGAGCCTTTTGAAGTTGCCCTGCGCCGATTCAAGCGCACCATCGAGAAGAACGGGCTGCTCCCGGAACTGCGGGCCCGCGAGTTTTACGAAAAACCCACCGCCGAGCGCAAGCGCAAGAAGGCTGCGGCAGAGAAGCGCCATTACAAGCGCATCCGCAGCCAGATGCTGCCGAAGAAGCTGTACTGACACCGGCTTCGCGCTTGCCCATCACCCGCTGTGGCGTATGCTCGGCGGGTTTTTGCGTTATGGGCCTTGCAGGAACGGCATCCGCCGCCATGTGTAAGTGCCTGCCCACTTTCTGGAAGATCACGATGTCCCTCAAAGCCCGTATCAGCGAAGACATGAAGACCGCCATGCGCGCCCGCGAGACCGAGCGCCTTGGCACCATCCGCTTGCTGCTGGCGGCGATCAAGCAGCGCGAAGTCGACGAGCGCGTCGAGCTGGACGATACCGCCGTGCTGGCCGTGGTCGAAAAGCTGATCAAGCAGCGCAAGGACTCTATCGCGCAGTTCCAGCAGGCCGGCCGCAACGACCTCGCAGACAAGGAGCTGGCCGAGGTCGAGGTGCTGAAGGTCTACATGCCGGCCGCGCTGTCGGACGAGGAGGTGGCCGCCGAGGTACAGCAAGCCGTGACCGCCACCGGCGCTGCGGGCCCGCAGGACATGGGCAAGGTCATGGGCGTGCTGAAGGGCAAGCTGGCCGGCCGTGCCGACATGACCGCGGTATCGGCCCTGGTCAAGGCCGCGTTGGCGCCAAAGTAAGTACTGATTTAAACGATTGCCGACATGATGCGCGCAATCTCACCGCGGATAGCGGAGGTTGCGCGCAGAAGTGAAGCAATCCGGGCGGCCGTTCCGTGCTGCACTACAATATTCCGATAGCAGCCGGGCGCCGCACCGGTCACGCATTCCTAAAAGGGCCGCCCGCCAGGGACGGCCAAGCCTCAGGACGGTCAGTCGGGTGATTCCGCAATCCTTTATTCAGGACCTGCTCAACCGTGTCGACATTGTCGATGTGGTGGGCAAGTATGTGCAGCTGAAGAAGGGCGGCGCCAATTTCATGGGACTTTGCCCGTTCCATAACGAGAAATCCCCGTCGTTCACGGTGTCGCCGACCAAGCAGTTCTACCACTGCTTCGGCTGCGGCGCGCATGGCTCGGCCATCGGCTTCCTGATGGAGTTTTCCGGCCAGTCCTATCCGGAGGCGGTGCGCGAGCTGGCGCAGTCGGTCGGCATGACCGTGCCGGAAGAGCGCGACCGCCTGCCCCCCGGCCAGCGCGCCGAGCAACAGGCGCGCTCGGTGGCGCTGTCCGACGCCATGACCCGCGCCACCGATTTCTACCGCCGCCAGTTGCGCGGCGCTCCCCAGGCGATCCAGTACCTGAAGGGGCGGGGGCTGACCGGCGAGATCGCCGGTCAGTTCGGACTTGGCTATGCGCCCGATGACTGGCAGGGCCTGGAAGCGGTGTTCGGCAGCTACCGCGACGACAACGTGGCCGCGCCGCTCGTCGAGGCCGGCCTGCTGATCGAAAGCGACAAACGCGACGCCGACGGCAAGCCGCGGCGCTACGACCGATTCCGCGACCGCATCATGTTCCCGATCCGCAACACCAAAGGCGCGGTAATCGGCTTCGGCGGCCGCGTCATGGGGCAGGGCGAGCCCAAGTACCTGAATTCGCCCGAGACCCCGCTGTTCAGCAAGGGCACCGAACTGTATGGCTTGTTCGAGGCCCGCCATGCGATCCGGGAAACCGGCTATGTGCTGGTGGTCGAAGGGTATATGGACGTCGTGGCACTGGCCCAGCTCGGTTTTGCCAACGCCGTCGCCACCCTGGGCACGGCGTGTACGCCCGTGCACGTGCAGAAGCTGCTGCGCCAGGCCGACGCGGTGGTGTTCTCGTTCGACGGCGATTCGGCAGGGCGGCGCGCCGCCAGGCGGGCGCTCGAAGCCTGCCTGCCGCACGTGGCCGACAACAAGACCATCCGCTTCCTGTTCCTGCCGGCCGAGCACGACCCCGACAGCTATGTGCGCGAAGAGGGCACCGAAGCCTTCGCCGCGCAGGTGCGCAATGCCATGCCGCTGTCGCGCTTCCTGCTGCAGTCGGTGACCGAGGAACTGGACCTGCGCCAGCCCGAGGGCCGCGCCCGCGCCCAGTACGACGCCAAGCCGCTGCTGCAGGCGATGCCGGCGGGCGGGCTGCGGCTACAGATCGTGCGCGAACTTGCCGATGCCACTGGTACGACACCCGCGGAGATCGAGGCGATCTGCGGCCTGCGCAGTGATCCGGCACGGGTCGGGCGCTTCGCCCAGCCGCGCCCGCGCGCGCGCCGCCAGGCCCCGACCGGGCTGGAGCAGCGGGTGATCCAGTTGCTGATGTGCTACCCGACGCTGTCGGCACGGCTGGACGAGGATGCGCGGGCGTTGCTGCTGGAAGGCGAAGGTGGCGACAGCGAAGTGCTGGCGCACCTGGTCAGCGCGTGCGACGGCGTCCAGGGCGAAGTGAATTTCGCGGCCTTCAGCGAGCATTTGGCCCAGTCGCCGTATGCCGAGGTCTATGCCGCGGCGCGCACGGCGGTATTGCGCGAAGAGATTGAAGAGGCACCTGCAACACAGGAATTCGATGCGGCCATCACCAAGCTGCTGGCCGAGCCGCTGCGGCGCGAACTTGACAGCCTGCAGGCGGAGGTGGTCGCCGGCACGGCCGACGAGGCGGCCAAGCAGCGCATGCGCTGGCTGGTGGGCGAAATCCACCGGCGGCGCCAACTGGGCTGAGGCGCCGGCGGGCGCCCTGGCCTTCAACCGGGAGGCGGCATCAAGCGTTGGACAAGCAGTGGATCAGGGACCGGGCCCGGCCGCGCCGAGCTTAAGCCTTGATTTTTCAGGTGAAAACCTCACCTGACAGGGAGCCGGCTATGCGTGGCGTGCTACAATAGCCGGTTTGGATTGCGAAATCTTTCTCTCCAGTTCTGGTGAAAGTGAGCGTGCCAATGGCAAAGGCCAAAGCAACCGAAAGGGTTACCTCGAAAGCTCCCCAATCAGGGAGCGGCAAGGCGTCTGTGAAAACCACGGCGGCGAAGACATCGACCGCGACCGTCAAGACGCCAGCCCGGTCTGCGCCATCAAAGTCCGTGCGCCGCGCGCAAGCGCCCGCCGTGACGACTCCCACCAGAACCCGCACATCCGAAAAGACAAAGGCCTCGACTTCGGCACGCGAGAGCGGCAAGAGCGCCAGTACGAGCGGCAAGGTCGCCGCATCTGCAGCAGCATCTGCACCAGTGAAAGGCAAGAGTATCACCGTGGCGAAACAGCAGAATACCGAAGTCGAGAGCAAGCGAGCGGCAGCCGCCGGCGCCAAGAGCGGAGGCGCCAAGCAAGGCGCGGCCGCGACGGCCGCCAAGGCGCGTGCCGCGACACCTGCATCCGTTGCATCCGAGCGTCCCGCTGCGCCGGCAATCAAGCCGGAGCCGAAAAAGCGTGGCCGCAAGCCCAAGGCCGAGATGCAGCACGACGACAGCACAACAGACGACGTGACCGAAGAGTTTTACGAGAACGATACGCGCGCGCCGGCAACCCCGGCGGCGCCGAAGACCGAAAAGCAGAAAGCCAAGGACCGCAAGGCCAAGGAAAAGGCCCTGCTCAAGGAGTTCGCCTCGACCCAGCAAGGCACCGAGGAAGAGCTCGAGCTGCGTCGCCAGAAGCTCAAGGCGCTGATCAAGCTGGGCAAGTCGCGCGGCTACCTGACCTACGCGGAAATCAACGATCACCTGCCGGACGACATGGTCGATTCGGAAACGATCGACACCCTGGTCGCGACGCTGAACGACATCGGCATCGCCGTCTATGAACAGGCGCCGGATGCCGAGACGTTGCTGCTCAACGACAACGCCCCGTCCGCCACCAGCGAGGAAGAAGCCGAGGAAGAGGCCGAGGCGGCCCTGTCCACGGTCGACTCCGAGTTTGGCCGCACCACCGACCCGGTGCGCATGTACATGCGCGAGATGGGCACGGTGGAGCTGCTGACGCGCGAAGGCGAAATCGAGATCGCCAAGCGCATCGAGGCCGGCCTGAAGGACATGGTGATGGCGATCTCGGCGTGCCCGGTCACCATCTCCGAGATCCTGGCCCATGCCGAGCGCGTCGCCAACGACGAGATCAAGATCGACGAGTTCGTCGACGGCCTGATCGACCCGAACGCCGACGAAACCCCGGAAGCCCCGTCGGCCCCGGCCGCGGCGGCCGACGACGAGGACCTCGAGTCCGACGAAGACGAGGAAGGCGACGAGGACGATGACGACGAAGGCGGCGCCGGCGCCGGCGCGTCCGCGCGCCAGCTGGAAGAACTGAAGCAGAACGCGCTGGAGAAATTCCGCGTGATCGCCGAGCAGTTCGACAAGATGCGTCGTGCGTTCGAGAAGGAAGGCTACAAGTCCAAGCCCTACGTCAAGGCGCAGGAAGCGATCCAGGCCGAGCTGATGGGCATCCGCTTCACCGCGCGCAATGTCGAGCGCCTGTGCGACACGCTGCGCGGCCAGGTCGACGAAGTGCGCAAGCTCGAGCGGGCCATCCTGAACATCGTGGTCGACAAGTGCGGCATGCCGCGCTCGGACTTCGTCGCCCGCTTCCCGGGCAACGAGACCAACCTCGAGTGGATCCACACCGTGGTGGCCGACGGCAAGGGCTACAGCACCATCGTCGAGCGCAACGTGCCGGCCGTGCACGAGCTGCAGCAGAAGCTGATCGACCTGCAGGCGCGCGTGGTGCTGCCGCTGAAGGAACTGAAGGACGTCAACCGCAAGATGTCGGAAGGCGAGCGCCGCGCCCGCGAAGCCAAGCGCGAGATGACCGAGGCCAACCTGCGCCTGGTGATCTCGATCGCCAAGAAGTACACCAACCGCGGCCTGCAGTTCCTCGACCTGATCCAGGAAGGCAACATCGGCCTGATGAAGGCGGTGGACAAGTTCGAATACCGTCGCGGCTACAAGTTCTCGACCTATGCCACGTGGTGGATCCGCCAGGCCATCACGCGCTCGATCGCCGACCAGGCGCGCACCATCCGTATTCCGGTGCACATGATCGAGACCATCAACAAGATGAACCGCATCTCGCGCCAGATCCTGCAGGAAACCGGCAACGAGCCGGATCCGGCAACGCTGGCCGAGAAGATGGAGATGCCGGAAGACAAGATCCGCAAGATCATGAAGATCGCCAAGGAACCGATCTCCATGGAAACGCCGATCGGTGACGACGACGACTCCCATCTGGGCGACTTCATCGAGGACACCAACACGCTGGCCCCGGCCGAAGCGGCGCTGCACGGTTCCATGCGCGACGTCGTCAAGGACGTGCTGGACTCGCTCACGCCGCGCGAAGCCAAGGTGCTGCGCATGCGCTTCGGCATCGAAATGAGCACCGACCACACGCTGGAAGAGGTCGGCAAGCAGTTCGACGTCACGCGTGAACGGATCCGCCAGATCGAGGCCAAGGCGCTGCGCAAGCTGCGCCACCCGAGCCGCTCCGACAAGCTGAAGAGTTTCCTGGAAGGCAACTAAACGCTTCCAAGGGCCTCTAGCTCATGCCTGGTTAGAGCAGCGGACTCATAATCCGTTGGTGCCGTGTTCGACTCACGGGAGGCCCACCAATGCAGTGAAAAAGGGGTTACGGTAAATGCCGTAGCCCCTTTTTTCATGGTGCCGTGTCGCTTCAGGCCAGCGCCGCGGTGGCGACCTTCCAGCGGCGCAGGCGGTCCTCGAGTCCGTTGGTGCCACCATTGATGCGCCGCGTCAGCGCGATGAAGTCGCCGCTGTCGGCCAGCGCATTGCAGCCGTGCGTGCGCCACCACCATGCCGCCGAGCGCGCGGCCCAGGCGTCCTGTTCCAGCAGTTCGGGGGTGCCGGTCAGGTCGGCGCCGAGCGCGGCGCCGCATGCCGCATAGTTGGCGCGGCCGGTAATCTGGATCAGGCCCCGGCCGCGGAAGCGCTTGCCATCGCCCGGCCGCACATTGCCGAGCGCCATGGCCTTGCGCGACGGCGGCTCGTACAGCGCCTGCGCCGGCGTCGGCCCCCACAGCTCATGCGTGAACTGGTAGCCGAGCGACTCGTGCCCGGTCTGCGCCAGGAACGCGGCCATGCGCGCCGCGCCGGTGATGTCGTACGCCTGCATCGCTTCGCACAGGCGCGCGAACCAGCGCTCGCATTGCGGCTCGCTCAGTCCGGTGGCGGCGCGGAATTGCTCCGGGGTCATCTGCATCTTGTGTCTCCTTGTTGTGATTTGGCGACCGTTGCGGCGTGCCGTTATGGCGCTGGGTATGGCATCGGCTGTGACGCTGGTTGCGACTCCGGCCATGTGCCATTGGCCACCAGGGTGTCGATGGTGTGCTGCAGCGGGTCGGCGCTGACGCTGAATTCGCCGGCGAAGGGCCGGTCGACCGCGAGCAGGAAGAAGAACGCCAGGCCGATGGTGATGGCCCACGCGGTGATCAGCGCCAGGTTGAAGGGCGTTGCCGGCAGCACGTACAGCAACGCGAACGACAGGGCGCTGACAATCAGGATCACGCCCCACAAGGTGTTCGGCATCGCCGCATGCAGCGTCAGGATCCGTTGCTGGCGGTACTTGACCATCTCGTTGACGCGCATCAGCACTTCGCCCAGCAGCACGGTCTGGCGGCTGTCGAGCGGACGGATCCGGTTGGCCAGATCGAACATCGCGTCGAAGCGCTGTTCGGTGTGCGCATCGGGCCTGCCCAGGCGCTGCATGCGCGGCCATTCCTCATGCACCACCATTACCAGGTAGGTGCGCAATGCCGCCGCGGCGGCATCGGCGGCGCTGCTGTCGAATGCGGCCAGGTCGCGCGCGAGTTCGCCCGCGGCGGTGGCTTCCGCGGCGACGGTGCGGTCGGCGGCGTTGTAGGTGTCCCAGACGTTGATCGCGGCAAAGGCGACCAGCAGCGAGTTGATGGTGGTGATGATCGAGACCATCGACACCGCCATTGCGCGCTGCTCGGCATCGAGCTCGATCAGCGCGAAGCGGCGCGCGACCGCATAGCCGGCCAGCACCACCGCGACGATGGCCGTGACCACGATGGCGGCCATGCCGGTGCTGGGCAGGCTGTAGAGGAACAGCATGGCGCTACTCCTTGCGCGGCTCGCGTGGCGTGCTGCCGCGCACCGCGGTCTCGACGATCTCGACGATGCGCTGCAGCAGGCGATGCACCGCGGTGGCGGAGAAGCCGCCCAGCATCGACAAGGCCGGCTTGCCGAAGCTGCGCATGCCGGCCGAATCGAACAACTGCGGCGGCAGCATCTCGACCAGGATCAGCCCGGACATGATGCCAAGGATCAGTTGCGCGGCGTAGGCGGCGTCGTACTTGGGGTCATAGGTACCCCGGGCGATGTAGCCGTGCACCTGGAACAGCGACGCAAACGAGGCCCCCAGCCCGGCGCAGAACAGCAGGAACAGCATGTTGAACAGCAGCGTGCGGCCCGACGAGGCCAGGATGCCGGCGCGCATGTTCTCCATCGACACCTCTGCCGGCAAGCCGGTCAGCACCACCGCCAGCAGGCAGCACACCGCGGTGCCGGTCAATGCGCGCACCAGCGGCACGGGCCCCAGGCAGGCCAGCGGATGCGCGCGGCGGCGCTCATCGTCAAGCAGCGTGATGCATTGCGGCGTGGCGGGCGCGATGGCGCGGGCCAGGTCCTGGTGGAGTTGTGCGAGCTGCTGCGCGGCAAGGCCCGTCCCGGCATGCTGCTGCGACGAAGCCGATGATGCCGGGCCCGCTTCGTGATCGCTGCCGAGCAGCATGGTCCAGCCGGCAGGCATGGCGATGCCGAGCCGCAGTGCATGGCTGGCCATGGCCTCGCATTCGCGGCGCAGCTGGCCATCGAGCGGCAACGGGGCAGCCGTCGCCGCGGCAAGCCGGGGCGTTGCCGCGACGGGTTCGGCGGCCGCGGCAGCGGCGCGCCGCAACGGCGCGGCGGTGAAGTCGAGCGTGCGCATGATCTGTGGAAGAAGTAGGGCGGCCCGGTGGCCCGGGCCGCGTTGTTTCCCGCGCGGCGGGCGGCGCGCTACTGCGGCCGGCCCAGCAGGCGCTGCAGGTTCTGCAGCTGCGGCAGTCCGCTGCCGAAGCGGTTCTCGGGATCGTGCGCAACGACCGGCGAACTGATGGCGCGGATCAGCTGGAACAGCGCCGCGACGCGGCGCGGTCCGCGCGGACCCATCCACGCCGCCAGCTGCGGATCGGACAGCAGCAGCGCGGCCAGCCCGGCGATATGCGGCGCGGCCATCGAGGTGCCGGAGTCGGGCATGAAGGCGGCGCCCGGCACGGTCGAGATGATTCCCACACCGGGGCCGCACACCGCAATCTGCGGGCCGAAGCACGAGAACGTCGGCGCGAACAGCCCGGCGCGCGTGGCCGCGTGCTGCACTACCTGGGTTCGTTCCCACACGTCGTGCGGCAGTTCGCTCTGCAGGCCCAGCGCCGAGACCGCCAGCACCGAGGCGGAGGCCGCCGGGTACTGCACCGGTCCGCCCGAGTTGCCGGCAGCGACAATGCAGGCCACGCCGCTGTGCACGGCTTCGATCAGCTTCTGCTCGACCGCCTGCGATGGCTGGGGCGCGCCCAGGCTCAGGTTGACCACGTCGACGTCGTGGTCGATGCAGTAGTCCAGCGCGCGCAGCAGCGTGCTGAACTGCCCGCCAGGAAAGATCTTGAGCGCATGCATTTCCGCCTCGGGTGCGAAGCCGAGCATGGTGGCCTGGGCCTCTGCGCTGGCAGAGGCCGGCGCACCCGGCTGCGGCCGCGCGCCGACCACGCCGGCGCAGTGCGAGCCGTGGCCGATGGTGTCGAGGCGCCAGGTGTCGTTGGCGTTGGTGCCGGCGTCGGCGCCGGTGCCGGTCAAGTCCATGCCATGACGGATATGCGCCAGCAGCGGGTGCGCGGCATCGGCGCCCGAGTCGACCACCGCCACGCGCACGCCGCGGCCGCCGAAGCTGCGCGTGAGCCGGTCCAGCCCCATCAGCCGCTGGCCCCAGCCGAAGCGCCCGTGCGGCGGCACGTCCGGATTCGGCTGCGACAGCGGCGTCACGCGTATCACATTGGCCTGGCCGGAAACGACATTGGGCGACAGCAAATATTTGTTCCAGTAGCCGCTGAGCGGCCGCACGAACAGCGAGCGCGCCGGGCCGGGCTGCTGCTGCACCAGCGTCAGCGTTGCTTCGCCGCTGGCATCGGTGGTGGCGGTTGCGGGGAAGCCATCGCCCGCCAGCGTGATGGCCACGCCCGGCAGCGGCGTGTCGCCGGTGCCCAGCACCCGCACCAGCACCTCGCGCGATAACGGACCATCGAATGCCGATTGCGGATGCAGCCGGTCCGAGGTCTCGATTTCGGCCTTGCGGCCATAGCCGAGGGGATGGTCTTCCTCGACGATCATGTGCGGCGGCGCCGTGGCCTGCAGCATCTGCGCGTGCGCGGCGTCGAGCTTGACCACATAGGTGTGGGCGGCCTCGTCGGGCCGTACCGAATGCAGGTGCGTGTTCTTGTGGCCTTCGACCACATGCACCACTTCAACGCCGGGCAGCTGCGTCACCGTGCTGTGCAGTTCGCTGGCCGACATCGGTGCCACGCCCGCCTGCCGGGCCAGTACGTGGCGCCGCGGCGCGATCAGGTATTGCTTGCGGCCGGCGTCCAGCGCCACGGCCTCGCGGCTGCCCGCGCCGGGCGTGGCGGCGCGGTCTGCGCCGGCGCGCGTGGCCTCGCCTTTCTTGTCTCGTTCCATTTGCTATCTCCACCGCGGCGCCAGGCGGCGCGCGCATCGATTCGGGCGGGCCGGCGCGTACGCCGGCCCGCGGCGGCGCCGTCGAGCGCCACGGTCATGCCCAGGACGTCATGCGCCTTCAGGCATAGACCACTTGCGGCTGCGCCGAGAACGGCAGCAGGCCGCCGAGGTGGCCGGCCACGGTGCCGATCTGCTGGCCCACGTTGGCATTGCCCAGCAGGCCGCCGACGGCATGGCCCAGGGTCGGTGCCACCGCGCCGATCAGCGAACCGAACACGCCCTGCGGGGCCAGCGCAACCTGCGGCTGCGCGGAGAACGGCAGCAGGCCGCCGAGGTGGCCGGCCACGGTGCCGATCTGCTGGCCCACGTTGGCATTGCCCAGCAGGCCGCCGACGGCATGGCCCAGGGTCGGTGCCACCGCGCCGATCAGCGAACCGAACACGCCCTGGGGTGCCAGCGTGACCGCGGGCATGGCCGAGAACGGCAGGTAGCGCGCGCCTTCGCGAACGATGTTGGCGCCATGGATGGCGATGGTCGGATAGCCCGCGGCGGTGCCCGCCGCCTGGATGAATCCCGGTGCGTGCGCCGAGATCGCGTTGCCGATCGGGCCGGTATGCCCGGGCTCGGGGAACGGAAGATGCTGCGCCAGCGCGCCGGCGGCGGCGCCGGCCGCATGGCCGATCACCGGGTTCACGTAGTGCGTGACCACGGCCTGCACGCCGTCCCGCACCGCCGGAGCGACCGCGTCGGTCATCGCGCTTTGGGGCACCAGCATCGGCTGCGCGGCGAACGGCAGCAGGCTGCCGATACCGCTGACGAGATTGCCGAGCACGCCTTGCGGCGCCAGGACGGCGGCGTGGATGGGGTAGGTCATGATGACTCCTTTGAATGACTGCGTGGATTGAGGAAGCTAGGGCGGCGGGCCGCGCAGGGCTGGCTCCGGATGCCGCGCCTGCCGCGTTGCTGCGCCATGGCGCGGCACCGGACAGGTGGAATCATTCTTGGTTTTTCCGGCACGCCGTCGCCATTGGGCAAATGCGGTATTGGCAGTGGATAATGCCGGACAACAATCAGAGTTAAATATCGCGCAGCATGAATGGGCTTTTAAATATAAAAACCAGCACCTAGAATTCGCCTCTGCTGCCGGCATCCGGAAATCCGGAACGCACCGTCGGGTAGTGCGCAATCCATGCCGGCGCAACACCGCAAGAGTTTGAAAACAAAAGCAGTGATCTGGAGCCCGGCCGGGCTGTCCCCGGTTCCGCTCGTAGGTCCGCACTAGCCTTGCACGAAGGGTCCTGTGATGCACTGATGCACAGATAGACGCGCGGCTGCCGCTCCTGCGACGGAACCACTCGTTCCATCGCATGGAGTCCTCCGCATGAACCTCACCACTCGGGAAGAGACGGTGCTCGCCTTTATTGCGCGCGGCATGAGCGATCGCGAGATCGCCGCACGTCTCGCATTTTCCGTATCCACGGCGCGAAAGCACCGTGAGCATTTGCTCGCGAAAATGCAATTGCGAAAATCCTCGCAATTGACCCTGTACTATCTCGCGCGCCAGCATGAGCCGTTTAAAAAAGCGGGCCGGCAGCCGCGGATAATCCATTCTCGCAACGCGAGCGCGAATATCTGGAATGGCTCGGGCGCGGCCTGAGCGACAAGGAAATCGCGCGCGCGCTCGGCATCAGCGACCAGACCGCGCGCACGCATCGGGCCCGGCTGCTGCAGAAGGCGGGCGCCAGCAATGTGTGCGCCCTGCTGTTCCTGAGCGTGCAGCAGGGATGGCTGGAGTTGCCGCCGCAGCAGGCCTTCGAGGCATAGCGGGTGCGTGGCAGTGTGGCGCGCTACCGCATTTGCCCAATGGCCCGGCGTGGCGGTGGCTCCCGACAATGGTCCACGCAGCCGCCGCATGGCGACCAGCGTGCTGCCTGCCGCGATCCGCGCGGCGCTCCGATTCCCGTCGCCGTGCTGGAGCCATCATGATTCGATGCAAGCCAACCGCCCGCTACCGGGCACTTGCCGCAGCGTGCGCGCTCGGCGTCAGCGGCGGCGTCGCCGCGCAGGCGCTGCCCGCGCTGGGCGCGGACCTGGCGCAGACCTCGGTGTCGGGGCTGTCGTCCGGTGCGTTCATGGCCGCGCAGTTCCACGTCGCGTATTCCGGCACCATGGTCGGCGCCGGCGTGGTCGCGGGCGGACCGTTCTACTGCGCCGGCCTGTTCGCGCCCACGCCGCCCGCGACCGCCGCAGCGACCCAGTGCATGCAGCCGGTCGGCGATACCGGCCCCGACGCGCAGGCGGCGCTGGACGCGGCGCGCACCTTTGCCCGCGATGGCCGCATCGACCCGGTGCAGAACCTCGCGCGGCAGCGCGTCTACGTGTTTTCCGGCACGCGCGACCAGACCGTGCTGCCACGCGTCGCAGCGCAGGTGGGGCGGTTCTATACCCTGGCCGGTGTGCCGGCGTCGCAGCTGCAGTATGTGGCCGATGTCGCGGCCGGCCATGCCTTCATCACCAGCCAGGCGGGCGACGCCGCCTGCGCGGTGAGCGCATCGCCCTACATCAACAACTGCGGGCTCGAGCAGGCGCGGCAGATCCTGCAGTGGATCTATGGTGCGCTGAAGCCGGCGGCGCGGCCGGCGGGCGAGTTGCTGCGCTTTGACCAGCGCGCGTTCGATCCCGGCGGCAAGGCGCTGCTGGCCGACAGCGGTTATGCCTACGTGCCGCGCGAGTGCGGCGCGGGCGGCACCGACGGCGGTGCTGCGGCTTGCCGCGTGCACGTGGCCTTCCATGGCTGCCTGCAGGGCGAGGGCACCATCGGCGAACGCTTCGTCCGTGGCGCCGGCTACCTGGAGAGTGCCGAGGCCAACCGCATCGTGGTGCTGTTTCCGCAGGTCGTGGCGTCGCGGCATAACCCGCTCGGGTGCTGGGATTTCTGGGGCTATACCAGCGACGATCCGGCCCAGCCGGACTTCTTCTCGCGCGAGGCGCCGCAGATGGCCGCGGTCATGCGCATGGTCCGCCGGCTCGGCGCCGCGCCGCAGTGAGCGCTGCCGCGCCGGCCCCTTCCGATCCACTGCTCCAATCCGCAAGGAGATCCGCCATGCTTTCGATTCTGCAAGCCCAATGGGCAAGCGCCAGCCGTACGGCGCTGGACCTGACCCTGTGCCAGCTGCAAGCCGCCACCGTGCTGGCGCAGTCACCCTTCAGCGCCGCCGATCCTGCCGCGGCCCGGGCGCCGGCGCGCCAGGCGCTGGCCGTGCTGAACCGCTATGCCGAAGAACGCGCCGCGCAGCAAGCGCAATGGTGGCGCGCGCAGCGCGACCGCCTCGACCTGGCCGGCGTCGCGCACGCGTGGCGCTGTCTCGATGCCATCGAGGCCGACCTGGCCGCGCGCGCGTCGCAGGCCAGGTCCAGCTACAACGATGCCGTGCGCGAAGCCCTGGCGCGCTGCCTCGAAGACGTGGGCGAGGCGCGCGACGGCAACGACCTCGGCCTGGCGCTGCTGCGCGCGCTGACCGACTGGCAGGAGGCTGGCAAGACCTGCGCCGGGCAAGTCGCGGCAATGAGTGCCGCGATGATGCCGGCGTGGACGCAGTGGCTGCAGTCGGCGCTGGCCGAGCCGGGCGCGTCGCGCGCCGTCGCGGGCGCGGCGGGACCGCGCGCGGCGCAGGACGGTTGAACCCCGCGCAGTGCCCGCGCAGCGGGGGCCCGCTGCCTCAGCCCTGCGTCGCCGTCCCCATGGCCGGGTCGCTCACCGTATGCCGGCCGGTCTCGACCCGGCCGGCAAAGCGGCGGTAGAAGGCCGGATCGGCGTCGCAGGTCACCGCGAAGTCATACCATTGGCCGCTCTGCTCCAGCTGCCAGTGCTGCGACTTGCTGCCGTTGGCACCGACGCTGGCTTTCCATGGGCCATCGCCGCGGTAGGCCAGCGGCTCGATGTGGAAGTGGCAGGCGCGGCCGCCGGCCTTGATCAGGTCGACATAGACGTCGCCGTTGGCAATGTCGTAGCAGACGCGGATCTCGGGGGCGATGCCGGTCTCGCCGATGCGGCGGGTGTCGCCGCGGAAATGGCGATGGAAGCCGTTGGGGCCGAGCACCCACAGGTCGTATTGCCCGCCATTGTCCTGGAAGGCATTCCAGGTATCGCTGAGCGACTTGCCGGCTTCGACCATATAGCGGCGCGGAATGCGTTCCAGGTGAAGGCGGTCGTAGACGTGGAACACCGCGGCCTGGGTGCCGGTGTTGGCGAACACCAGTTCGACCTGGCCCACGGCGCTGCAGCGCGCGCTGGTGTGCAGCTCATACGGCAGCGCGCGCGACGGGCGCGTGCCGGGGGCCTGCTGCGGCAGTTGCATGTCGGCGGGCAGCGGCACCGCGGGCAGCGCCTGCTGCGCGCGGCGCAGCTGGTCGGCGTCGCTGCGCGTGGTGCGGCCGCCGAGCGTGGGCAGCGCCTCGTGGTTGGGCGTCTTGAAATTGAAGGCGCTGGTCAGGTCGCCGCACACGGCCCGGCGGAACGGGCTGATATGGGGCTCGGCCACGCCGAAGCGCGCCTCCAGGAAGCGCAGCACGGAGGTGTGGTCGAACACCTGCGAGTTGACCCAGCCGCCGCGGCTCCACGGCGAGATCGCGTACAGCGGCACGCGCGGCCCCGGGCCGTAGACGCGGCCGTCCGCCGCGGGCTGGGTGCGGCTGCCCGGCGGCGCCGGCTGGTTGAAGTACTCGGCCAGCATCTCGGCATCGCTCAGCGTCGACTTGCCGGCGAAGGTCTTGTCGGGATTCAGCGACGGCGCCGAGGGCGAGGGCACGTGGTCGAAATAGCCGTCGTTCTCGTCGAAGTTGACCAGCAGCACGGTCTTGCTCCAGACCTCGGGCACCGCGGTCAGCGCGTCCAGCACCTCCTGCAGGAACCAGGCGCCCTGCACCGGGCTGGAGGGCCCGGGATGCTCGCAGTAGATCGACGGCGCGTTGATCCACGACACCTGCGGCAGCCTGCCCTCGCGGATGTCGCGGCGGAAGGCATCGAGATACTCGTCGGGCCGGCTGCCGGGCAGGGTGTTGGCCACGCCCTTGTACAGCGGGTTGCCGGGGTTGTCGGTGGCGGCATCGTAGGCGTGGTACGGCAGCGGCTGGCCGGTGTTGGCATAGGGCGCGCCCGGCGCGCCGCCGCTGGAGACCGGATAGCCCGACGCCAGGTTGGCCTTGCGGAACTGCTGGAACGCGCCCAGCATGTTGTCGCCCCATTCGTCCGGCATGTTCTGGTAGCAGATCCAGCTGATGCCCGCGTCTTCCAGGCGTTCGGCATAGGTCTTCCAGGTGTAGCCGGTGTTGGCCGAGGCCGGCAGGCCGTCGATCGCGTCCCACTCGTTGTTGACGAAAGCGACGTTGGCCGCGGTCGGGCCGTTGGTGCCGGTCAGGTGGAAGGCGCGGTTGGCATCGGTGCCGGTATGCATCGAGCAGTGGTACGCGTCGCACAGCGTGAAGGCGTTGGCCAGCGCGAACTGGAACGGGATCTCCTGCTCCCTGAAATAGCCCATCGAGGTGCTGGTCTTGTACGTCGGCCAGTTGGCCATGCGGCCGTGGTCCCAGGCCTGCTGGCTGTCCAGCCATGCATGCGGGGTGCCGGCGGCGCGCTGCGCGTTGTTGCTGGTGCCGTCGAGGTGGTACGGCGTCAGCACCGCGCCGCTGGCGCGCTGTTGCTGCCATACCTGGCGCGCGCCGGGCAGCGGGATGGTAAAGCGGTCGCCGAAGCCGCGCACGCCGTGCAGCGTGCCGAAGTAGTGGTCGAAGGAACGGTTCTCCTGCATCAGGATCACCACGTGCTCGACATCCTGGATGGTGCCGGTGGCATTGTTGGCCGGGATGGCCAGGGCCTTGCGGATGCTGGGCGGAAACGCGGCCAGCGCGGCGGCGGCGAAGCCGGTGCCGGCTGCGGCCTGCAGGAAATTGCGGCGAGAGACCATGGTCTTGTCGGAATGTGCGTGGGACTGGCGGAAGGTTCAGGGCGCGCAGCGGATCACCGGATCGGGCCGCTGGTCTGGCTTGCCGGGCTGCCCCGGCTGTCCCGGCTTGTGCGACTGCGCGCTCGGCGCCAGCGTTGCAGTGGGCGACAGGGTGGGGCCGCCGTCGCCGCCGCAGGCGGCGAGCAAGGCCGCCGCGATCAGCATCGCGGCCAGGGTGGTGGGCAGTCTGCGGGGAAGCATGGAGTCACCTGGCTGGTTGGGGTGGCGGCTGCTGCGAGCCGGAGCCAGGCGAGTGTAGGAAGGGGTGGTGACGTGCCGATGACAGAACTTTGATGCCTGCAGTTGCCCGTCAATGCCATGCCGTCCGGGAAGGACCGCGGCGATGGACTATGGTAGTCAGGTGCATTCGGCGTCCGGCCGGACGCGACCGCTCTACCCTGAACAGGAGTGATGCCCATGTCCTATATCGACGGATTCGTTCTCGCCGTTTCCCAGGCCAATCGCGACCGCTATCGCCAGGTAGCGCAAAAGGCCGCCGCCGTGTTCAAGGAATACGGCGCACTGCAGGTGGTGGAATGCTGGGGAGACGATGTGCCGGAAGGCAAGGTCACGTCCTTTACGATGGCGGTGCAACGCAAGGACGACGAAGCCGTGGTGTTCTCGTGGATCATGTGGCCGTCACGCGAAAAGCGCGACACCGGCATGAAGGCGGCGATGGCAGACCCGGGGCTGAAGGAGGGCATGGACCCGATGCCGTTCGACGGGCAGCGGATGATCTTTGGCGGCTTCGAGGTGATTGTCGACGAATGATCCGGTCCGGCGCCGGCCGGGCGCCGGACCCGTGCTTCAGATCAGGTGGAAGACCATGCTCAGGGCAATCGCGCCGCCCACGGTTTCCACCGCGGCAAGGGCGAGAAGGTTCTTCAGTACGAATGCCTCTTCTTTCTTCGTCACCATGGTCTGTCTCCCGGTCAGTGGACTAGTTTTACAGCACCATCGGCGGTGGCAAGCCGGCGTGGGCGGTGCCAGGGGCGTCGATGTGAGACCAGTAGACCGCATCCGGCGGCCGGCCGGAAGCTGGCGAAAACCCGCTCGGCGAAAACCCGGATTCCTACGAGCGTGTGACAGGGCCATGATTGACTCGCTTTGCCGGGCGCGCCTGCAGTCCGCCAGCCACGGCGCATGCAATGGCCCGCATTTGGGGGATGCCCGAGTCGGCGCGATGCGCCAAGATCGACGGCGTGGGTGGTCAAACCGATTGCCCCGCTACCGCTTGAGCCCCGCTGCCTCCCCGGCACGCGGGGCTTTTCTACTTGGGCCGGGCCGCGGCTCAGCGCGCCTGCAGGATGGCTTCGATGCGGGCGGCGGCCTCGCGCAGCGGCGCCAGGAAGCGCGTTTCCAGGTGGGCCCGGTCGCGGCTGCCCAGGACCATGCTGAAGCCCAGCCCGGCCACCACCTCGCCGGCCTGGTCGCGCAGCGGCACCGAGATCCCGGCGTAGCCGTCGACCAGTTCGCTGACCAGCACGCAATAGCCATCGGCGCGCACCTGGCGCAGCGTGCGCGCCAGCGTGGTGCGCGAGCTGACCGTGAACGGCGTCAGCTTGCGCAGCGTCGCGCCCGCCAGGTAGGCCTCCAGCGCGCTGTCGTCCAGGCCGGCCAGCAGCACCCGGCCGAGCGAATGCGCATAGGCCGGCATCCGCCGCCCCAGCGCCATGTCCACGCGCAGCAGCTGGCGCGGCTCCTCGCGCGCCACCAGCACCACCGATTCGGCATCGAGCACGCCCAGCGAGCAGCTTTCGCCCAGGGACTCGCACAGCTGCTGCAGGTAGGGCCGCGCCACCTGCGGCAGGCTCATCGAGGCAAAGTAGGCGTAGCCCAGTTCCATCACCCGCGGCGTCAGCGCAAAGTGGCGGCCGTCCTGCGCCACGTAGCCGTTGTGCTCCAGCGTCAGCAGCAGCCGGCGCGCGGCGGCGCGGGTCACGTCGAGCTGGTCGGCGACCTCCTGCATGGTCAGCCGCTCCGCGCCCGCACCCAGCAGGCGCAGCAGCGCCAGGCCCTTGCTCAGCGATTCCAGCAGTTCTTCCTTCTTGGCGGTTTCGGCTTGCGGCATGGGGCGTCTGGCAGAGAGCAGTGGTGAAATGAACGATCAGGCACGTGCCGGTCGATGCCTTTGCGGAGGACTTGCGCCGACCGGCAGCATCTCCGTATGATAGCGTTTTCCGAACAAATGTTCGCAAAACGAATTCACGGAAAGCGTGCCGCCAGCGATGCGGGACGGTACGACCGGAAACGGAGGCAGCGATGAAGGTAATCACCGCGCGTGAAGCGGCGGCGCTCGTGCAGGATGGCTGGACCGTGGCCAGCGCGGGCTTTGTCGGCGCCGGCCACGCCGAGGCCGTGACCGAGGCGCTGGAGCAGCGCTTCCTGCAGCACGGCCTGCCGCGCGACCTGACGCTGGTGTACTCGGCCGGGCAGGGCGACCGCGGCGCGCGCGGCGTGAACCATTTCGGCAACGCCGGCATGACTGCCACCGTGGTCGGCGGCCACTGGCGCTCGGCCACGCGGCTGGCCACGCTGGCGATGGCCGAGCAGTGCGAGGGCTACAACCTGCCGCAGGGCGTGCTGACCCACCTGTACCGGGCCATTGCCGGCGGCAAGCCCGGCGTGATGACGAAAATTGGCCTGCACACCTTTGTCGACCCGCGCACCGCGCAGGACGCGCGCTACCACGGCGGCGCCGTCAACCAGCGCGCGCGCCGCGCCATCGCCGAGGGCAAGGCGTGCTGGGTCGATGCGGTCGAGTTCCGCGGCGACGAATACCTGTTCTACCCCAGCTTCCCGATCGACTGCGCACTGATCCGCTGCACCGCCGCCGACGCGCGCGGCAATCTCAGCACCCATCGCGAAGCTTTCCACCATGAACTGCTGGCACTGGCGCAGGCGGCGCACAACTCGGGCGGCATCGTCATCGCGCAGGTCGAAAGCCTGGTCGATCACCACGAGATCCTGCAGGCCATCCACGTGCCCGGCATCCTGGTCGACTACGTAGTGGTCTGCGACAACCCCGCCAACCACCAGATGACGTTCGCGGAATCCTTCAACCCGGCCTACGTCACGCCGTGGCAGGGCGAGGGCGCTGCCGATGACGCAGATGATGCCGCCGCTCCGTCGCCCGAGGCCGTGCCGCTCGACGCGCGCACCATCGTGCAGCGCCGCGCGGTGATGGAACTGGCGCGGCGCGCGCCGCGCGTGGTCAACCTGGGGGTCGGCATGCCGGCCGCGGTGGGGATGCTCGCGCACCAGGCCGGGCTGGACGGCTTCACGCTGACGGTCGAAGCCGGCCCCATCGGCGGCACCCCCGCGGATGGCCTCAGCTTCGGTGCCTCGGCCTACCCGGAGGCGGTGGTGGACCAGCCCGCGCAGTTCGATTTCTACGAAGGCGGCGGCATCGACCTGGCGGTCCTCGGCCTGGCCGAACTGGATGGCCAGGGCAACGTCAATGTCAGCAAGTTCGGTGAAGGCGAGGGCGCGCTGATTGCCGGCGTCGGCGGCTTCATCAACATCACCCAGAGCGCGCGTGCCGTGGTGTTCATGGGCACGCTGACGGCGGGCGGCCTCGAAGTGAGCGCCGGTGACGGCAGCCTGCGGATCGTGCGCGAAGGCCGCGTGAAAAAGATCGTGCCGGAGGTGTCGCACCTGAGCTTCAACGGCCCCTACGTGGCATCGCTGGGCATCCCGGTGGTGTACATCACCGAACGCGCGGTATTCGAGATGCGCGCCGGCGAAGGCGGCGAAGCGCGCCTCACGCTGGTCGAGATCGCTCCCGGCGTCGACCTGCAGCGCGATGTGCTCGACCAGTGCGCCACGCCGGTGGCGGTGGCGCCCGACCTGCGCCAGATGGATGCACGCCTGTTCCAGGCCGGCACCATGCGCCTGTAACGGCCGCCGCACCAGAAAACCATTCCATCGGACGGGCCGGCCACGACCGGTTCGCAAGGAGGCACGCCAGATCTGTCATGACGTTACGCAACCGCAGTCGCCTCATCCCGGCGCGGCCTGGGCCGCGCATCGATTCTGATTCACCGCGATTCACCGCAGGACACAGTCACACCATGCAGAACACCAGCCGCCGTACCTTCCAGCGCCGCCTGGGCGCCGTGCTCCTGAGCGCCACGCTGCCGCTCGCCGCCGCACCGGCTTTGGCCGAGACCTACCCCAGCAAGCCGATCCGGCTGGTGGTGCCGTTCCCGCCGGGCGGCCCGACCGACACCGCCGCGCGCATCATCGGCCAGAAGATGAGCGAAACGCTGAAGCAGCCGGTGGTGGTGGACAACCGCCCCGGCGCCTCCGGCACCATCGGCGCCGAGAACGTCGCCAAGAGCCCCGCCGACGGCTACACGCTGCTGGTGCTGGCCACGCCCACGCTGCTGGCGCCGCACCTGATCAACCGCAAGGGCTACGACATCTTCAAGGATTTCGCGCCGATCGGCGCCGCCTATGACCTGCCGATCGTGATGGTGGTCAATCCCCAGGCGATGCCGGACGTGACCAGCCTGCAGCAATACATCGCCAAGGCCAAGGCCAGGCCGGGCGCGCTCAACTACACCAGCGCCGGCAACGGCAGCTTCGGCCACCTGTCGACCGAGCTGCTGAAGAACCTGGGCAACTTCGACGTGCAGCACGTGCCCTACAAGGGCAGCGCACCGGCGATCTCAGACCTGCTGGCGGGCCAGGTGCCGATGATGTTCTCGGACATGATCGCGGCGCTGCCGCATATCAAGGCCGGCAAGCTGCGCCCGATCGCGGTCGGCTCGAACAAGCGCGTCAGCTTTACGCCGGAGGTCAAGACGGTGGCCGAGCAGGGCTTCCCGGGCTTCGACGCCACCGCATGGGGCGGGCTGCTGGCGCCGGCCGGCACGCCCAAGGAAGTGGTGGCGACATTGTCGGCCGAGCTGAAGAAGGCGCTGGCCGATCCGACCGTGCAGCAGAAGATGCTGGGCGCCGGCACGGTGGCCGCCTATATGCCGCCCGAGCAGCTGGCCGCGCGCATGAAGGCCGACTACAGCAAGTGGGGCAAGGTGATCCAGGACAACGGCATCCGCGGCGACTGAGCGTGCGGATGACGAGCCGGCGGCCCGCTCCGGTTCAGGCGGGCTGCTGGCCCTGGGACTGGCTCGCCGGCAGCGTCGGTAGCGCCGGCATCGGCAGCGTGGCCTGGCGCCCGGCCGCGGCCAGTCCCAGGAACTGGCTGGAGGTGCGCAGGAATTGCTGGCAGGTCTGGCGAAACAGCTCGAAGTCCATGTCGGTCTCGATGTGAAGAAGGCGCGCGGTCCGGCATGGCCGCCGCGCCGCCGGCATCTTGCTTGGCCGATATGACAATGTCTTGACAATGTGCGCGTGCGCAAGCCGCTGGCGCCGGCTTGTCGCGCCCTGCGCACGGCGGCGCCGGAGCGCCCACTGCGCGGGCAGAGATGCTAAAATCTAAGTCTTTGATTCTCTTGGCCAAATGCTGTAGCCAGCAGGGCCGCGCCGGAAACTCCCCGGCGCCAGGCGAGATTCAGGGCGAGATGAGTTCCAGACGCGTATCCGTTTGTGCCGGGTTCGCCTCCCGCCAATACCGATACCCATGACCACTACGAACGCACCAGAACCTACCACCGCGGTTGCGACCGCTGTGCAGACCTTCGACAGCTTCGGCCTGGACGCGCGCATCCTGCGGGCCTTGTCCGAGCAGGGCTATACCTCTCCCACGCCGATCCAGGCGCAGGCCATTCCGGTCGTGCTGCTGGGCAAGGACGTGATGGGCGCCGCGCAGACCGGCACCGGCAAGACCGCCGGCTTCGCGCTGCCGATCATCCAGCGCCTGCTGCCGCTGGCCAATGCCAGTGCCTCGCCGGCGCGCCACCCGGTGCGCGCGCTGATGCTGACCCCGACGCGCGAGCTGGCCGACCAGGTCTACGACAACGTCGCCCGCTATGCCAAGCACACCGACCTGCGCAGCACGGTGGTGTTCGGCGGCGTCGACATGAACCCGCAGACCGACGCGCTGCGCCGCGGCGTCGAGATCCTGGTGGCCACCCCCGGCCGCCTGCTCGACCACGTGCAGCAGAAGTCGGTGAACCTGTCGCAGGTGCAAATGCTGGTGCTGGACGAAGCCGACCGCATGCTCGACATGGGCTTCCTGCCGGACCTGCAGCGCATCATCAACCTGCTGCCGGCGCAGCGCCAGACGCTGCTGTTCTCGGCCACGTTCTCGCCGGAAATCAAGCGGCTGGCCTCCAGCTACCTCAAGCAGCCGGTCACCATCGAAGTGGCACGCAGCAACTCGACCAACGAGAACGTGCGCCAGGCGGTGTACCAGGTCGAGGACGGTCACAAGCAGGCCGCGGTGGTGCACCTGCTCAAGCAGCGCGCGGCGCAGGGCATGTCGCGCCAGTGCATCGTCTTCGTCAACAGCAAGATTGGCTGCTCGCGGCTGGCGCGCCACCTGGAGCGCGAGGGCATCAACGCCGCCGCGATCCATGGCGACAAGACCCAGACCGAGCGCATGCAAACGCTCGACGGCTTCAAGAGCGGCACCATCGATGCGCTGGTCGCCACCGATGTGGCGGCGCGCGGGCTGGATATCCCCGACATGCCGTGCGTGATCAACTTCGACGTGCCGTACAGCGCCGAGGATTACGTGCATCGCATCGGCCGGACCGGCCGCGCCGGCGCCAGCGGCGATGCGCTGTCGATCTACGTGCCGGGCAATGACGAGCGCCTGCTGTCCGATATCGAAAAGCTGATCAAGCGCAGCATCCCGCGCGGCAAGCTGGAGGGCTTCGATCCCACCGGCGAGCGTGCCCGCCAGGCCGACGGCGAGCGCCGCCGCGAGCGCAGCGACGTGCGCCGCGCGCGCGGCAGCGCCGACAGCGAAGACCGTCCGCGCCGCCACGACCACGGCGCCAGCCGCCAGGCCTTCCGCGCTTCGGACGACCCGTTCTTCTCGCGCCCGTATGAGCCCAGCCCCGCCAGCGCGGCGCAGGCCAAGGCCGCCGACGAAGTCGCCGCCGCGCTCACGCGCGGGCGCCAGGCGCCCAAGCGGCCTGTGGCGGCCTTGCTCGGCGGTGTGCCGCGCAAGTCCTGAACGGATTGTCGTTCCGATGAATGGCCCGCCTGCGCGGGCCATTTGTTTTTGCGGCGGCTAGACCGATGCCGGCAGCGTGGCCAGCCGCTCGCGCCAGCCGTCGGTGGCCCGCGCCAGCCAGTCCTGGACCGTGCCGGCGGGATTCGACAGTCCCAGGTGCGCGCCGGCCTCGCGCAGCGCGTCCAGCGGGGCGCTGGTGTCGATCGGCTGCGCGCCGCTCTGCTTGCTGAGCTTCTCGCCGGCCTGGTTCACCACCACCGGCACGTGCAGGTAGGCCGGCGTGGGCAGCCCCAGCAGGTGCTGCAGGTGGATCTGCCGCGGCGTGGAGTCGAGCAGGTCGGCGCCGCGCACGATATGCGTGATGCCCTGCAGTCCGTCGTCGACCACCACCGCCAGCTGGTAGGCCCACAGCCCGTCGGCGCGGCGCAGCACGAAGTCGCCCAGCTCGGTTTCCAGGTTCTGGCACTGGCGTCCCTGCCAGCGGTCGTCGAAGCACACGACGGCGGCCGGCCCGTCCGGCACGCGCACGCGCCATGCGCGCGGCAGCTTGCCGTTCAGGCCGTGGCGGCAGGTGCCGGGATAGCCCAGGGTCTGGTGGCGCTCGCGCACGTGCACCAGCGAATCGGCGATCTCCTTGCGCGAGCAGCCGCACGGGTAGAGCTGCCCCGCGGCATCGAGCCGGCGCAGCGCCTCGGCATAGTGCGGCTCGCGCCGGCTCTGCCACACCGGCGGCTCGTCGGGCGTCATGCCGACGCGCTCCAGTGTGCGCAGGATGTCGTGGTCCGCGTCACGCACGCAGCGCGGCGTGTCGATGTCCTCGATGCGCACCAGCCATTGCCCGCCATGCGCGCGCGCATCCAGCCAGCTGGCCAGCGCGGTCACCAGCGAGCCCATGTGCAGCGGCCCGGTGGGCGAGGGCGCGAAGCGGCCGCGATAGCCGCACGCGGCGCTCTCCTGCACTGCGGTTGCAGCCCGCTCTGCCATCAGCCCGCCCTCAGCCGGCGAAGTCAGATTGCTGCAGCAGCGCCTGCGCCAGGCGCGGGTCTTCCAGCTTGCCGGCCCACCACTGCAGCGCCTTGCCGCGGTTGCTGGTGCGCCATGCCACCTTGAAGTTGCCCGGCGCGCGCACCTCGACGGTTTCGCGCGCCTGCAGCACGCCGCTTTCGATGTGCGGCTGCGCCATCGGTGCCGGCAGCCAGCCGCAGCCGAGGCCGCGGATCTGCGCTTCGAGCTTGTCGCGCATGGTCGGCACCACCAGCACGTCCTGGCCGGCCAGCACGCCATGGGTGCGGGCCGGCAGGTTGCGCGAGGTATCGCCCACCGCGACGATGCGGTGCTTGGCGATCTGGATGGTGGTGAGCGGGCCTTCCTCGGTGGCGAGCGGGTGGTGCGCGGCCACGGCGAAGACAAAGGGCACCGACCCCAGCGGTCGGATCTGGAAGCCCTGCGTGCTGGGCGCGTCGTAGGCGCCGCCGATCACCAGGTCGGCGCGGTTGCTGACCAGCGCGTCCCACGCGCCGCCCAGCACTTCCTTGGAAAAGCGCAGCCGGGTGGCGGTGTTTTCGGCGTAGAAGTCGTGGATCACCGGCAGCAGCGCGCGGAAATTGATCAGGTCGTCGACCACGATGGTGAGGGTGGCCTCCCAGCCGGTGGCCAGGCGCTTGACGCGCCGCGCCAGGTCGTCGGCGGCGTGCAGCAGGTGGCGGCCCTCGTCGAGCAGGGCGCGGCCGGCGGGCGTCAGTTCGGCGCGATGGCGGCGCCGGTCGAACAGCAGCACGTCGAGGTCTTCTTCCAGCTTGCGCACCACGTAGGTCAGCGCGGAGGGGACCTTGCCCATCTCGTGGGCGGCGGCGGCAAAGCTGCCTTTGCGTTCGATGGCGTCGAGGACTTCGAGGGATTCTAGCGAGAGGGCCATGTTCAGAAATTCTGAATGACTGCTTCTAAGGTGGTCCCCGTCAATATACGCCTGAAGGCCTAAACTGCCTAGCATCCAAAGCGAAAACACATGCCGCGACACGGTTAGCCAGACGGTGCTGTCGGCGAAAAGGCTCAAGGAGGGCCATCAAAATGATTGAAATCAGAAAGTCCGCAGAGCGTGGGTACGCCGATCACGGCTGGCTGAAGTCCTATCATTCGTTCTCATTCGCCGACTACTACGACCCGCAGCATGTGCAGTACGGGCCGCTGCGCGTGATCAATGAAGACCGCGTCGCGCCGGGCATGGGCTTTGGCACCCATGGCCACCGCGACATGGAGATCATCAGTTACGTGCTCGAAGGCGAGCTGGCGCACAAGGACAGCATGGGCAACGGCAGCGTGATCCGCCCGGGCGACGTGCAGCGCATGAGCGCCGGCACCGGCGTGCGCCATTCGGAATACAACCACGCCGCGCACGACACCACCCACTTCCTGCAGATCTGGATCATCCCGGCCGAAAACGGCATCGATCCCGGCTACGAGGAAAAGCACTTCGACGCGGCCGACAAGCGCGGCAAGCTGCGCCTGGTGGCAAGCGCCGACGGCGCCGACGGCTCGGTGCTGGTGCACCAGGACATCCGGCTCTACGCCGGCCTGTTCGACGGCGACGAGGCCGCCACGCTGGCGCTGGCGCCGGGGCGCCGCGCCTATGTGCACGTGGCGCGCGGCCGGGTCACGGTCAACGGCAAGGCGCTCGAGGCCGGCGACGCCGCCCGGCTGGAAGACGTGGCCGAGGTCGCGCTGTCCGGCGGCGATGGCGCCGAAGTGCTGGTGTTCGACCTGCCCTGAGGATCGCTTGCGGTCCCATGCAAGAGCCCGCCCCATGGCGGGCTTTTGCCTTTGGCGCGGCGCGCAGCGGGTGCCGGCGGGTAGCGCTGTGCTATCTTCTCGCTATGCATTGCGCCTGCGCCGGCACATCGCTGGCCAGTCGCGCCGGCCGGCCCCAACGGGCCGGCGTGCCCTTGGAGCACCCCGTACCAAGATGACCTTTGTTTCCATTCTCCTGGCGCTGATTGCCGAGCAGTTCCGCGCCCTGGGCCGCAACAACCCGATCTACGAGATCGTGCGCGCGCTCGGCGACCGCGCCGAGCACGCCTTCGACACCGGCCGCCCGCGCGACGCCGCGCTGGCCTGGCTGACCGTGGTGCTGCCGCTGACGCTGGCGGTGATCGTGGTGCACTACCTGCTCGCGTCGATCAGCGTGGCGCTGACGCTCGCGTGGAACGTGCTGGTGCTGTACATGACGCTGGGCTTCCGCCAGTTCAGCCATTACTTCACCGATATCCACGAGGCGCTCAACCGCGACGACCTCCATACCGCGCGCACGCTGCTGCACGAGTGGACCGGGCTCGACACGGTCGAGATGCCGGTGTCCGAAATCGTGCGCCATACGCTTGAAGCGGCGATCATCGCCGTGCACCGGCATGTGTTCGGCGTGTTCTTCTGGTTCCTGGTGCCGGTCGGCCCCGGCGGCGTGGTGCTGTACCGCACCGCCGAATACCTGGGCCGCCACTGGAACCTGCCATCGACCGAGCGCAGCCCTGCGCTGGGCCGCTTCGCCGCGCGCGCCTTCTACCTGCTGGACTGGATCCCGTCGCGGCTGACCTCGATCGGCTTTGCCATCGTCGGCAACTTCGAGGACGCGGTCTACGCCTGGCGCAACCATGCGCGCAAGTGGAACGATGCCGTCAACGGCATCCTGCTGGCGAGCGGCGGCGGCGCGCTGGGCGTGCGCCTGGGCACGCCCCTGGCCGAGGACGATTCCACGGTGGTGCTGCGCACCAGCGTGGCCGGCCCGGCGGTGGACTATGCGCCCGGCATGGAAGACGCCGACGGCGCCAACGGCGGCCCGGAGCCGGCACCGCCCGAGTTCGGCACCGAGCCCGGCGTGCGCACGCTGCAATCGGCGGTGGGCCTGGTGTGGCGCGCGGTGGTGTTGTGGATGCTGCTGCTGGCGATGCTGTCGCTGGCGCTGTGGGTGGGTTGAGCAGCGCCTGGCCGGCAAGCGCGGCCGGCGAGTGTGGCCAATCGAGCAAGGCAGGTTAGCCGCGCGCCGCGCCGCAGCGCCAGCACGCGCCGAACTGCGCCTCGTGCCATTCGCCGCAACGGTCGCATTGCCAGCTGGGCCCCGGCACCGGGTTGGCCGCGGCATTGAGCACCGCCCACGCCTGCGCCTCCATCTCGTCATCGACCAGCCACACCTGCGGCGCGCTCTCGCGGAACGGGATCTCGCCGGTCGCGCCGGCCAGCCAGGTATTGCGCAGTTCCGCCCGGATGCCGGCCGCGCGCAGGACGTTCTGGCAATGGGCCGCGTGGACGAGGGACGTGGCGGACAACAGCAGTTTCATGACAGCGCACCGGGAACCCAGGTGCGCTTACCTTACCACGGCTTCTGCTGGCTGGATTCGTGCAGCAGCTGCGTGTAGAGCTGGTGCCGGCGCTCCGAGATATCGCCGGAGGCCACCGCGGCCAGCACGCCGCAGCCGGGTTCGTTGACGTGATGGCAGTTGTAGAAGCGGCACGCGGTCAGCAACGGGCGGAATTCCGGAAAGGCGCGTTCCAGCATGCCCTCGCTGAGGTGGTAGAGCCCGAATTCCTGGAAGCCCGGCGAATCGATCAGCGCCCCCTGGCGGCCATCGACGGTACCCCAGTCCGCCGGCAGGTGGTAGAGCCGGGTGAAGGTGGTGGTGTGCTTGCCGGAATCGAGCTTGGCCGAGATCTCGCGCGTCTGCGCATCGACGCCCGGGATCAGCAGGTTCAGCAGCGACGACTTGCCCATGCCCGATTGCCCGATCAGGATGCTGGCCAGCCCCGCCACGCGCGGCCGCAGCGCGGCCAGGGCCTGCGCCGGATCGGCGCGCACCGACAGTTCCAGCGTGTCGTAGCCCAGCCCGCGGTACAGCGCCAGGCGGCCGCGCGCCTCTTCCAGCCGTTCGGGCAGGTCGGTCTTGTTGAGCACCACCAGCGGCCGGATCCCGAGCGCCTCGGCCGATACCAGCGCGCGCCCGAGCAGGTCTTCGGAGAAGCCCGGCTCGGTGGCCAGCACGATGATGACCTGGTCGATATTGGCCGCCAGCAGCTTGGACTTGAACTGGTCCGAGCGGTGCAGCAGGTTCTTGCGCGGCGAAACCCCGGTGATCACGCACTGGTCGGCGGCGGCTCTTTCGACGCTGACGTGGTCGCCCACCGCGCAGTCGCTTTTCTTGCCGCGCGGGAAGGCGTGCATGCGCGCGCCGTCCGCCAGCTCGACCACATAGTGGCGGCCATGGGCGGCGACGATCAGCGCGGATTCGGTGGCGGTGCCGGCGTGGGTGCCGCCGCCGGCGTTGCGGTGACGCGTGGCGCGGCTCATGCGTGCGCCAGCAGGCGGTCGATCCGCTGCGCCGCGGGCGGATGCGAGTAGTAGAAGGCGCTGTAGAGCGGGTCGGGCGTCAGCGTCGAGGCATTGTCCTTGTACAGCTTCACCAGCGCCGACACCAGGTGGCTGGCGTTGGTCTGGTCGGCGGCGAAGGCATCGGCCTCGAATTCATGGCGGCGCGACGACTGGCTCGACAGGGGCCCCAGCAGGAAGGTGAAGACCGGCAGCGTCAGGAAGAACAGCACCAGCGCCAGCGCGCTGTTGGACACGCCCAGGTTGGGCGCCACCCCCAGCCCGGTGTAGAACCAGCTGCGCGTCGCCAGCCAGCCCAGCAGCGCCAGGAACACCAGGCTCAGCGCGAAGGTCACGGCGATGCGCTTGGCCACGTGGCGGCGCTTGAAATGGCCCAGCTCGTGCGCCAGCACCGCCTCGATCTCGTCGCCCGACAGGCGCGACAGCAGCGTGTCGAAGAAGACGATGCGCTTGGCCGCGCCGAAGCCGGTGAAGTAGGCATTGCCGTGCGCGCTGCGCTTGCTGCCGTCCATCACGAACAGCCCCTTGCTGGCAAAGCCGCAGCGCTGCATCAGGCTCTCGATGCGCTGGCGCAGCGACGCGTCGTCGAGCGGCTCGAACTTGTTGAACAGCGGCGCGATAAAGGTCGGGAACACCACCAGCAGGAACAGGTTGAAGGCCATCCACACCAGCCAGGTCCACACCCACCACAGCGAGCCGGCGCGCTCCATCAGCCACAGCACCGCCAATAGCAGCGGCAGGCCCAGGGCGCTGGCCACCAGCAGCATCTTGACCAGGTCGGCCAACCACAACCCGAAGGTCATCTTGTTGAAGCCGAAGCGCTGCTCGATGCCGAACTGGCCATACAGCGAGAACGGCAGGTCGACCAGGCCGCCGATCAGCGCCACGCTGGCCACCAGCGCCACGCCGTAGGCATAGCCCGGGCCGAATACGCCCAGCCAGAACTGGTTGAGCCACTGCAACCCGCCCAGCATGGTGAAGGCGATCAGCACCGCGGCGCCGGCCAGCACCTCCAGCATCGACAGCCGCGTGCGGGCGATGGTGTAGTCGGCGGCCTTCTGGTGCGAGGCCAGGCTGATGGTGTCGGCAAAGCGCGCCGGCACGGCAGCGCGGTGCTGCGCGACATGGCGCACCTGGCGCGCCGCCAGCCACAGCTTGGTCAGCACCATCAGCACCAGGGCGGCGAGAAAGACAATCGTGAACATCGGCAAGCGCCTTGTGGGTGCGGGCGCCCGGCGCTGCAGGCGACGGGTGCCCGTGGGGACCGCGCCGCGGGGTGGGGCAGGCGGCAGTCCGGGAATTCCGGAAACGGCGCCGCGCTGGTGCGCGGTCAGCCATCCCGGACGGATATGCGAGAATTATAAATTGTTCGCGCCCGGCGCCGCCGCGGCCGCTTTCCCCAAATCCCTTTCTCCCGCAGTCCCGATGACAAGCCAAGCCGCCGCCAAATCCGTCAAAAGCGAAAACAACCTGATCTGGCTGGACATGGAAATGACCGGCCTGCAGCCGGATACCGACCGCATCATCGAAGTGGCGGTGGTGATTACCGACTCCGAGCTCAATATCCTGGCCGAAGGCCCGGTGCTGGTGATCCACCAGAGCGATGCCGTGCTCGACGGCATGGACAACTGGAACAAGGGCACCCACGGCCGCTCGGGCCTGATCGACAAGGTCAAGGCCTCCACCCTGACCGAAGAGCAAGCCGAGGCCGAGCTGCTGGCCTTCCTCAAGCGCTGGGTGCCGGCAGGCAAGTCGCCGATGTGCGGCAACTCGATCTGCCAGGACCGCCGTTTCATGGCGCGCTACATGCCCAAGCTGGAAGCGTTCTTCCACTACCGCAACCTGGACGTGTCCACGCTCAAGGAGCTGTGCAAGCGCTGGGAGCCCGCCGTCCACAAGGGCTTCGTCAAGCGCCAGCTGCACACGGCGCTGGCCGACATCCTTGAGTCGGTGGAAGAGCTGCGCTACTACCGCACCCACTTTATCCGGCACGCCGCGCCCCGCGCGGCGCCCTCCGGCGAGGCCCCGGCCGCCGGCACGCCGGCGCAGTAAGCGGAGCGCGGCTCCCGCAAGCCCATCACCATTCCCGGCGCGCCGTGCCGTGCAGGCGGCGCGTTCCCGTCCGCCTGCCCATGTTCGAGCGCATCGTCTCCATCATCACGCCGGTCATCCTGATCATCCTGGTCGGGTGGCTGTACGGGCGCAAGGCCCATCCGGACATGGCCGGCATCAACCGCGCCACGCTGGACGTGATCGCGCCGCTGCTGGTGGTATCGGCCTTCGTCAGCAAGGATTTCGTGCTGGCCGACCAGCTGGTGCTGCTGGCTTGCGCGGTGGCGGTGGTGCTGGGCTCGGGCGTGCTGGCGTGGGGGCTGGCGCGCTGGATGAAGGTCGATCCGCGCACCTTCGTGCCGCCGATGATGTTCAACAACTGCGGCAACATGGGTTTGCCGCTGTCCGTGTTCGCCTTCGGCCCGGCCGGGCTGGCGCCGGCGGTGGCGCTGTTCGCGGCGTCGAACCTGATGCACTTCACCATCGGCATGAAGATCGTCAACCGGCATGCGTCGCTGGCGCAGATCGCGCGCAACCCGATGGTGCTGGCCACCGTGGCGGGCGTGGCGCTGGCGCTGGCGCGGCCGTGGTTCACGCTGCCGGACCCGGTCTACCAGTCGGTCAAGCTGCTGGGCGATGCCACCGTGCCGCTGATGCTGTTTGCGCTGGGCGTGCGCATGAAGGATGTGAGCCTGCGCAACTGGGGCATGGGCCTGGTCGGCGCGGCGGTGTGCCCGCTGACCGGCATCGCGGTGGCGCTGGCGCTGGCGCAGTGGGTGCCTCTGTCCGAACTGCAGCGCGGCCTGCTGTTCGTGTTTGCGGCGTTGCCGCCGGCGGTGCTGAATTTCCTGGTGGCGGACCACTTCCGGCAGGAGCCGGACCAGGTGGCGTCGATCGTGCTGCTCGGCAATATCGCCGCGGTGGTGTTCGTGCCGGTGGGGCTGTACCTGGGGCTGCGCTGAGGCGGCATGCCCGCGCGGCGCATGCCGGCGGGCGGACGCGTTCGGATCAGGCCGCTGGCTTGGCCCGCACGGCGTTCTTGGGGCGCCAGGCCTTGACCATGGCCTCGTCGGTTTCCATGTAGGGGCCGCCGATCAGGTCGATGCAATACGGCACCGCGGCAAAGATGCCTTGCACCACGGGCTTGCCGTCGGCATCGCGCAGGCCTTCCAGGGTTTCGCGGATGGCGCGCGGCTGGCCGGGCAGGTTGATGATCAGCGCGGCGCGGCTGGCGGTCTCGCGGATCACCGCCACCTGGCGCGACAGGATCGCGGTCGGCACGAAATGCAGGCTGACCTGGCGCATCTGCTCGCCAAAGCCAGGCATTTCCTTGGTACCCACCGCCAGCGTGGCCTCGGGCGTCACGTCGCGGCGCGCCGGGCCGGTGCCGCCGGTGGTCAGCACCAGGTCGCAGCCGGCCACGTCGACCAGCTCGATCAGCGTGCGCGAGATCTGCGCCTGCTCGTCGGGGATCAGGCGCTCCACCGCCTGCCAGGGCGAGGTCAGCGTGCGTCCGAACCAGTCGCGCAGCGCCGGGATGCCCTCGTCCTGGTAGGTGCCGGCCGAGGCGCGGTCCGAGATCGAAACGAAGCCGACCACGAGTTCGTCGGGGTGGTGGCGGACAACCGGCTGGGTGGTCTGGGTCATGCCTCGGGCTCCGGATGGTCGGGGGTGGGTTCCTCGGCGGCGCGGCCCTTGCCGTCCTTCAGGTCCAGCGCCGTCTTGATCGCCTGGAACAGCTCGCGGAAATAGCGCGGCGGCTTGCCCAGCTCTTTTTCCTTGCGTGCGTTGCGGATGGTGTTGCGCAGCGCCTGCACGTCGATGCCGGGATGCTCGCCGAGGAAACGCGTCAGCGCAGCGTCATCGGCCAGCAGCAGCTCGCGCCAGCGCTCGATCAGATGCATGCGGGCGGTTTCGGCCTTGCTGGTGCCCTTGAAGCCCTCCAGCGCTTGCCGGATCACCTCGACCTCTTCGTCCTCGAGGCCGCGCATGATCTTGCCGACGTACTGCATCTGGCGGCGCTTGCCTTCGTGGCTGTTGATGCGGCGCGCCTCATGGATGGCATCGGCGAGCGCCTCGGGCATCGGCACGCGCGCCAGGCGGTCCTTGGGCAGTGCTTCAAGTTCGGCGCCGAGGTCCTGCAGGGCGGTCATGTCGCGCTTGCGCTGCGACTTGCTTTTCGGTTCGTCGTCTTCCGGCTCGGGGGCAAAGCCTCCGGGAAAGCGCGCGCCTTGGGAGTTACGGGAATTTCGCGTCATGCCCGGCATTTTATCTTGCTATGATTGCCGCTTGGACTTTTGATGACACCCGCCCAGCATGGACCAGATCGCCGAACAGACCGCGCATTTCACCTACACCCAGGCCCAGCTCAGCGAGATGGCCGCCGATGTGCTGCGGGTGGCACGCGAACTGGGGGCGACCGACGCCGCCACCGAGATTTCCGAAGGCAGCGGCCTGTCGGTGTCGGTGCGCAAGGGGCAGGTGGAGACCATCGAGCAGAACCGCGACAAGGTGGTCGGGGTCACGGTGATGATCGGCAAGCGCCGCGGCAACGCCAGCACCTCGGACTTCTCGCCGGCCGCGCTGCGCGCCACCGCCGAGGCGGCCTACAACATCGCCCGCTTCACCGCCGAGGACGACTGCGCCGGCCTTGCCGAAGAGGAATTGCTCGAGCGCGCGCCGCAGGACCTGGACCTGTTCCACCCCTGGGCGCTCGACGCCGAAGCCGCGATCGACATCGCCACCCGCGCCGAGGCCGCGGCCTTCGCGGTATCGCCGCGCATCCGCAACAGCGACGGCGCCAGCGTCTCGGCCCAGCATTCGCAGTTCGTGCTGGCGACCACGCGCGGCTTCACCGGCGGCTATCCGTATTCGCGCCATTTCATCTCGTGCGCGCCGATCGCCGGCAGCGGCAGCGGCATGCAGCGCGACGACTGGTATTCGTCCAAGCGCTCGCCGCTGGCGCTGGCCGCGCCCGAGGACATCGGCCGCTACGCCGCCGAGCGCGCGCTGGCGCGGCTGCAGGCGCGCAAGCTGTCGACGCGCCGCTGCCCGGTGCTGTTCGAGGCGCCGCTGGCCGCGGGGCTGCTGGGCGCCTTCGTGCAGGCGGTGTCGGGCGGCGCGCTGTACCGCAAGTCCACCTTCCTGTGCGATTCGCTGGGCCAGGCCGTGTTCGCCCCGCATATCCAGATCCATGAGCAGCCGCATACCCCCGGCGCCATGGGCAGCGCGCCGTTCGACGAGGAAGGCGTGCGCACCCGCGAGCGCGACGTGGTCAAGGACGGCGTGGTGCAGGGCTATTTCCTGTCCACCTATTCGGCGCGCAAGCTCGGCATGCAGACCACCGGCAATGCCGGCGGCTCGCACAACCTGACGCTGTCGAGCAGCCTGACCCAGCCCGGCGACGATTTCCCCGCCATGCTGCGCAAGCTCGGCACCGGCCTGCTGGTGACCGAGCTGATGGGGCAGGGCGTCAACTACGTCACCGGCGACTATTCGCGCGGCGCGTCGGGCTACTGGGTCGAGAATGGCGTGATCCAGTATCCGGTCGAGGAAATCACCATCGCCGGCAACATGGCCGAGATGTTCCGGCAGATCGTCGCGATCGGCGCGGATGCGCTGGTGCGCGGCACCAAGGAAACCGGCTCGATCCTGCTCGAGCAGATGACCATCGCGGGCAACTGAGCGGCATCGATCCCCCAATAAAAAAGCGGGCCAGGGCCCGCTTTTTTTATTTCATGCGCCGGTCAAGATTCTTCCGACGGCGGCCGCTCGTACGTGACGAAGGCGTAGTCGAAGTCGTTCGCCGCCGAATGATGGGTCTCGCGCGCGGTTTCGATCCATTGGCTGCGGTCGATCTCGGGGAAGAACGCGTCGCCCTCCACATCGGCATCGATCTCGGTCACCACCAGCCGGTCCGCGCTCGGAATGGCCTCGGCATACAGCTGCGCGCCGCCGATCAGGAAGATCTGCTCGGCGCCCACGCACAGGCGCTGGGCTTCTTCCAGCGAAGGCGCCACCTCGGCCCCCTCGATGCGCAGCCCGGGGTTGCGGCTGACCACGATATTGCGGCGCCCCGGCAGCGGGCGGCCGATCGAATCCCAGGTCTTGCGCCCCATGATCACGGGCGCGCCCATGGTGGTGCGCTTGAAGTGCGCCAGGTCTTCCGGCAGGCGCCACGGCAGCGTATTGTCGCGGCCGATGGTGCCGTTGCGGGCGCGCGCTACAACCAGTGTCAGCAGCGTCATACGGCCACCGGTGCCTTGATCGCGGGGTGCGACTGGTAGCCGGCCAGTTCGAAGTCTTCGTAGCGGTAGTCGAAGAGGCTGTCGGGCTGGCGCAGGATCTTCAGTTGCGGCAGCGCCAGCGGCGCGCGCGCCAGCTGGGTCTGCACCTGCTCGAAATGGTTGTTGTACAGGTGGCAGTCGCCGCCGGTCCAGATGAAGTCGCCCACTTCCAGCCCGGTCTGCTGCGCCATCATGTGGGTCAGCAGCGCATAGCTGGCGATATTGAACGGCACCCCCAGGAAGATATCGGCGCTGCGCTGGTACAGCTGGCACGAGAGCCGGCCGTCGGCGACGTAGAACTGGAAGAACGCATGGCAGGGCGGCAGCTTCATGCGCGGGATGTCGGCCACGTTCCAGGCCGATACGATCAGCCGGCGCGAATCCGGGTTGGCGCGGATCTGCGCCACCAGCTCGGTGATCTGGTCGATATGGCGGCCATCCGGCGCGGGCCACGAACGCCATTGCGAGCCGTAGACCGGGCCCAGTTCGCCGTGCTCGTCGGCCCACTCGTCCCAGATGGTGACGCCGTGCTCCTGCAGCCAGCGCACGTTGGTCGAGCCCTGCAGGAACCACAGCAGTTCATAGATGATCGACTTCAGGTGCAGCTTCTTGGTGGTGACCACCGGGAAGCCTTCGCGCAGGTCGAAGCGCATCTGGTAGCCGAACACCGAGCGCGTGCCGGTGCCGGTGCGGTCGGCCTTGTCGGTGCCATGCTCGTAAACATGGCGCATGAAGTCGAGGTACTGTTTCATCGGCGCGGGGCGGGATGGAAGGTGGCGCGGGCGCGAGGGCCCGCAAAGCTGGCATTTTAAAGCAAGACGGGCCGCCCCTCCGGGCGGCCCGTCTTTTGCGGCAGGGCCAGGGCACGGGGCCCTGGCGCCGGGGCAGGCTTAGTGGCTGCCGGCCGGCTCCTGCTGCTGCTCGCGGCGCTTCTGCACCAGGTAGCCGGCGCCCAGCACGCCGCCGACGATCAGCACGTACAGGCCCCAGTTGACCACCGGGTTGGCTTCGAAGAACGCCTTGATCATCGGCTCGTGCACGATCATCTTGACCGCCGTGAACGCCAGCACGCCGGCGCCCAGGTAGATGATGACCGGGAAGCGGGCCATCAGCTTGAGCACCAGGCTCGAGCCCCACACCACGATGGGGATGCTGATCAGCAGGCCCAGCACCACCAGCAGGAAGCTGCCGTGCGCGGCGCCGGCCACGGCCAGCACGTTGTCCACGCCCATCACCGCGTCGGCGATGATGATGGTCTTCATCGCGCCCCACAGGGTCGCTGCGCCCGCGCCGTGCCCTTCTTCGCCGCTGTCGTCGGACAGCAGCTTGTAGGCAATCCACACCAGCGCCAGGCCGCCCACCAGCATCAGGCCCGGAATCTTCAGCAGCCAGACCACGCCGATCGTCATGGCCGAGCGGACCACCACGGCACCCACGGTACCCCAGATAATGGCCTTCTTCTGCAGGTGGGGCGGCAGGTTGCGTGCCGCCAGCGCGATCACGATGGCATTGTCCCCGGCCAGCACCAGGTCAATGACGACGATGGACAGCAGCGCCGTCAGGAACTGCATCGTGAACAGATCGGTAAACCACTCCATGAACTCTCCTCAGGTACGAATCAGCGCAAGCGCGCGCATTGGGTTCGCCTGGATTCACGGGCACGGGAGCGTGGGGGCGCCTTTGCAAACCATGAAGTCCAGGTTGCAAAGGTCTTGCTCGACCACTGGCGCGGTATGCGCGCCGGTAGTCAGCACAACCGGGGACTGCGGTCCCGGAATGACGATTGTGCTAAGGGCATCAGCCCCGGAGCTACTCCCCTTTGAGGGCACGGCCGGTTCAGGGCCGCGTTGGGCGGGATTATAAACGAACTGCAAGGGACATGCCCCATTAGGAAAGATACTGACTCAAGTTCGCACGGGTGCCGTAATCGTCTCGCCCCGTCGCGCCATCCGGCCGCGCCAGGGCGCCGCCGCGTGGATGGCGATTTTGTATCGGGCCCGGCCATGGGGCTGCGCGATCCGCCGGATCGGCCTATCCTTGAGGTTCGGCTCCGACCGATGCGCCCCGGACAGCACAGGCGTGCATTGCGGAGACCGGCGCGCACGACATGCACAGCGCGGCCTTGGGGAATACGCAGTGAAGCAGTGCCCATTTGCGACCACACAAGGAAACGACATGCCGGTTGTCCCGAACCCGCCCAACCCGCCCTCGCGCCACAAAGCTCCACAGACCCCCCTCCCGCCCCTGAACCACCATAACGGCCATGCCGTGGCGCCGCCGGCGCTGGTGGCGCTGGCCAACGGCCGCGCGCAGCGCCCGCCGCAGCCGGAGTTCGTGCAGCAGTACCGCGAAGACAGCGGCGCGCTGCGCGAGCAGGTGCTGTCCGGCCTGCGCGCCGCGCAGGCGGCGATCAGTCCCAAGTTCTTCTACGACGTGCTGGGTTCGCGCCTGTTCGAAGCCATCACCGACCTGCCCGAGTACTACCCGACCCGCACCGAGGCCGCGATCTTTGCCAGCGCGGCGCCCGCCATCGCCGCACGCGCGGGCAGCGGCTGCGTGCTGGTGGACCTGGGCGCCGGCAACTGCGAGAAGGCGGCGCGGTTGTTCGGCAGCCTGCGCCCGGCGCAGTACGTGGCGGTGGATATCTCGGTCGAGTTTCTGCGCGCGACGTTGTCGTCGCTGCAGCAGCAGCATCCCGAGATCCCGATGCTCGGGCTGGGCGCCGACCTGTGCGCGCCGTTCGACCTGCCGGCCCAGGTCAGGCGCGGCAGGCGCCTGTTCTTCTATCCGGGCTCGAGCATCGGCAATTTCGCCCCGGTGGAGGCGCTGGCGCTGCTGCAGCGCCTGCGCGGCGCGGCCGGGCGCGGCGACGGCGTGCTGATCGGTGTGGACCTGCACAAGGACGAAGCCACGCTGGTATCGGCCTATGACGATGCGCTGGGCGTCACCGCGGCCTTCAACCGCAATGTGCTGCGCAATGTGAACCGCATCGTCGGCACCGATTTCGCGCTGGACGACTGGCGCCACCAGGCCAGTTTCGACCGCGCGGCCTCGCGCATCCAGATGCACCTGCAGGCAAGCCGCGACGTGCGCGTGCAATGGGACGGCGGCGCGCGCGAGTTCGCCGCGGGCGAGCGCATCCATACCGAGGATTCGTACAAGTACCGCCCGGAGGACTTCGCGCTGCTGCTCGAAGCCGCCGGTTTCGACGACCCGGTGTACTGGTCCGACCCGCGCGGCTGGTTCGCGGTGTTCCACGCGCGCGGCTGACCGGCCCGTGGGTCGGGTAGTGTCATAATGGCCGCAGTCCGGCGCGGCGTGTCACGGCGCGCCACCTCCGGCCGCGGCTGCCCCCGGTTGTCCCGGTCGCCCCGGTCGCCCGCGGCCGTCCGGACCGCTGCCTGTCCACCCTCCACCCCCTGCGCGGACTTCCCGATGAGCGGCTTTCCCATGCTTCCCGATCTCTACTTCACCGGCGGCAAGGCGACGTGGTCGGACCCGCGCCGGCTGCCGCGCGAAGGGCTGGCGCAGGCACTGGTCGACACGCGCAGCCGCACGCTGGCGTGGCTGGCGCCGTTCGGGCAGACCCGCCGCGCCTGGGATGTGCCGCGTCAGTACGATGCCGACCCGCCGCTGTGGACGCTCGGCCACGTTGCCTGGCATGCGGAGTGGTGGTGCCTGCGCGGCGTGCGCCAGGTCGATCGCGGCGGCGTGCCGGTGCCGGTGGCATCGGAGCCGTCGCTGCTGGACGGCGCCGATGAATGGTTCGATCCCGACCGCATCGGGCCCGACGAGCGCTGGGAGATCGCGCTGCCCGACGTCGCGGTGATCAAGCGCTATGCCGCCGAGGTGCTCGACGGCGTGCTGCGCCGGATTGCGCTGCTGCCCGACGACACCGACCTGACGCTGTACCCGTACCGTCGCGCGCTGCTGCACGAAGACGCGCAGGGCGAGGGCGTGGCCGCGCTGCTGCAGGCGCTTGGCATGGCCCCCGCGGAGGCCGCCGGCGCCGCGCCGGCGCCGCCCGCCGGACATGGCGGCACGCTGCATTTCCCGGGCGGGCGCTTCACCCTCGGCTGGAGCGATGCCGATGGCTTTGCCTGGCCCGATGAGTTGCCGCCTCAGCCGACCTACGTGCCCGCGTTCGAAATCGACATGGCGCTGGTCAGCAACGCGCAGTTCCTCGAATTCGTCGAGGACGGCGGCTACGAGCATCCGGCCTGGTGGTCGTCGGCGGGGCGGCAATGGCTGATGACGCAGGAACGCTCCGCGCCGCGCTACTGGTCGCGCCATCCGGAGTCGCGCGCATGGATGCTGGAACGCTTCGGCACGCTGCGCACGCTCAATCCCGACGAGGCGGTGCGCCACGTCACGCTGTACGAGGCGCAGGCGTGGTGCATCTGGGCCGGCCGGCGCCTGCCGGCGGAATCGGAATGGGAACTCGCCGCGACCCAGAACCGCGGCCTGCAGTGGGGCGCGCTGCGCGAGTGGACCGCCACGCCGTACGAGCCGTATGCCGGCTTTGTCGCCGCGCCGTCCGACGGCGACATGGTGGGGCGCTTCGGCACGCACCAGGCGGTGCGCGCGGTCTCGTTCGCCAGCCCGGCGCGGCTGCGCCATGTGCGCGCGCGCTGGGCGAGGCTGCCCGAGGACGACCTGTCCTTCATCGGCTTTCGTACCTGCGCGTTGTAGCAGCGCCAGCAAAAAAAAACAGGGCACCCGAAGGTGCCCTGTTTTGTCATGCGGCAGGTGCGCTCAGCGCACCGCGCGCTCAACGCTCGTAGCGCGAGCGGCTGTTGCGGTTGCCGCCGTTGCCGCCGTTGCCGGCGAAGCCACCGCCAAAGCCGCGGTTGCCGTCGCGGTTGCCGAAGCTGCGGCCTTCGCCGCTGCCGCCATTGCCACGGTAGCCGCCGCCATTGCCACGGCCTTCGCCGAAGCCGCGGTTGCCGTCACGGTTGCCGAAGCCGCCGCGCGGATCGTCGCCGAACGGACGGCCGCCGTCACGGTTGCCGAAGCCGCGGGCACCGTCGCTGGCGCCGCGGTAGCCGCCGCCCTGGCCACGGTAGCCGCCTTCGCGGTTGCCGAAGGCGCCACGGTTGTCGTCGCCGAACGGGCGCGCGCCTTCCGTGCGGTTGCCGAAGCCGCGGCTCTCGCCACCGAACTTGCGCTCGCCGAAACCGGTGCGGTTGTCGCCGCCGAACTTGCGGTCGCCGAAGCTGCGTTCGCCGCCACGGTAGCCGCCATTGCCGCCGCCGTTGCCGCGGAAATCACCGCGGCCGCCACCCGGCTTGCCGCCGAAGTTCGAGCGCGGCTTGGGCGCGCGGCGCGGCTCCAGGCCCTCGATCACCGACGCGTCGACACGCTGGTTGGTGAAGCGCTCGATCCGGCGCCACTGGAACATGTCGTTGTGGTTGACCAGGTTGATGGCGATGCCCGAGCGGCCCGCGCGGCCGGTACGGCCGATGCGGTGCACGTAGTCCTCGGCCTGCTTGGGCAGGTCGAAGTTGACCACGTGGGTGATATCGGGCACGTCGATGCCGCGCGCGGCCACGTCGGTGGCCACCAGCACGCGCAGGTTGCCGCGGCGCAGCGCGGTCAGGGTGCGGTTGCGCGCGCCCTGGGTCATGTCGCCGTGCAGCGCGCCGGCGGAGAAGCCGGTGTCGGACAGGCGCTCGGCCAGCGAATCGGCATCGCGCTTGGTCGCGGTGAAGACGATGGCCTGCTTGAGCGACGCGTCGCGCAGCAGGTGGTCCAGCAGGCGCTCCTTGTGCGACATGTCGTCGGTGAAGTGCAGGCGCTGCTCGATATGGCTCTGGTCGGCGCGGGCCGCGGCGATCTCGATGCGCTGCGGATCCTTCAGCTGGCGCGACGCCAGCTGGGCGATGCGCGCATCCAGCGTGGCCGAGAACATCAGCGTCTGGCGCGAAGCCGGGGTGGCATTGACGATGGCGTCGATGTCGTCGGCAAAGCCCATGTCGAGCATGCGGTCGGCTTCGTCGAACACCAGCATCTGCAGCGCCGACAGGTCGATGCGGCCGGCATCGATATGGTCGAGCAGGCGCCCCGGCGTCGCCACCAGGATGTCAGGCATCTTGGCCAGCATGGCCAGCTGCTTGGGGTAGGGCATGCCGCCCAGGATGCTGGCGCAGACGATGCGGCGCAGGTTGCGGCCGTACTTGGCGGCGGCCTCGGTCACCTGCAGCGCCAGTTCGCGCGTGGGCGTCAGCACCAGCAGCGCCGGCTGGGCCGGGGCCGGACGGGGGCGCTTGCCCTTCATGCGCTTGGCGGGCTCGGTGGCGCGCTGCGGCGCCGGCATTTCGCTGATGCGCTGGATCGCGGGCAGCATGAACGCGGCGGTCTTGCCCGAGCCGGTCTGGCTCGAGACCAGCAGGTCGCGGCCGGCCAGGAAGGCCGGGATGGCCTGGGCCTGCACCGGCGTGGGCGTGTTGTAGTTCAGTTCGGAGAGGGCGCGCAGGATGGCCGCATCGAGGCCAAGCTTGGCGAAACCGCTTTCCACGGCCGGGGCTTCTTCAACTGCCGGGCTGGGGTTGAGCAGGGCGTCGAGCTTGTCGAGCGGGCTCTGGGCAGCGTCGGAAGTGATCGAAGCGTCGGTCGCGGAGGCAATAGCTTGCTCCGCACGAATGTCGTGCTGGGTCATGTCGAATGGTCAAATAAATGCATGGCACCCCGAACGCAGAATGGGGTGGGCGCAGTGCAAAGTCTTAAAAAGGCTTCGGCGCCAATCGGTGAGGCCGTTACGACAGACACAGCTGGCAGTACGGCGGCAGGCAGGGTGGTGGCTGGTAACCGCGGGGCGGTCCGGCCATGTCCCTGGCAGGCAAACAGCTCAGTTCAGGCTGTTCAACAGGATCGGAGACGAGGCGACGTCAGGTGAGCGGTGCGTTCTGCTGGGCGGCTGGGGCCATTTGTGATGACTAGGCGTCCGGCAGCGAGGAAACAGAGCTTGGGAGGGCAGCGGATTCGCCGGGCAGGAAGCCGGGCGCTTGGCGGATCTCACAGTTGCGAAACTCACGGCGCGGATTATAGCAGAGTGCCAGAATTTTGTTGCACTGCGAAAACGTAACCGGATATGTCTGCGCTGCAGCACCTGCGTAGCAGTGACCGGCCCGCTGGTTGAAAGCGGAAATGCCCCGCCTATACTTTAGGCGCGAGCACACAGGATGCCCGCACGGGGCGGACGAAAACGTTCCCGCTTGACCTCCTTCAGCGGCATTGCGCCGCTGTTCGCGGCAAGCACTGCGGTCATTGACTCCAGGCGCCAGTCTTCCTGCGACTCTCCGGGTGGTCCGGATGGGCGTCCGCGTCATGGGCGGAATCATGGGAAGCCTGCATGGATACAGAATGACCGAACTGCTGACCGCGTGACCCAGGCGGTCCGGGCCCGTCCGCATCCAAAGCCCGCCAGAGATGGCGGGCTTTTCATTTGGGCCGGCGGTCGCTTCAGTCCCCGGCATCCTTGCCCGCGGACTTGCGCGGCAGCCGGCCAAGCGGCGCCTCGCGCGGCATCACATGGCGGTTGCCGGGCAGGCCACCCGGGTAGTCGACGATGCGCGCGGCGCCCTGGCGCCGCAAGCCATGCCATGCCTGGCCGCCGGCAGTGCGCCCGCCACCGAGGATGGTGGTCATGGCCTGCCGGTCGAGATCCATGCTGTCGGGCAAATCCTTGATGACGATCACTGCCATGGCTGTCTCCGGTCAAGCGGGACCACGGCCTTGCGGCCGCGGGACCGCTTCAGTATAGGCGCCGAGGCGGTCCCGCGATCCTGCCGCGGGCCGCCGCGCGCTGCGCTTAGACGGCGGCAAAGTTGCCGGCCCATTGCGACGGGTTGACATTGACGCGCACCGGGCCGACGCCGGGGCCGACAAAGCTGTTGTTGAGCGTGTTGACGTTGATGCTTTGCAGCTGCGCGATGTTCTGGTTGACGTTGACGGTGACATTGGCGAGCGGGCCGACATCGCCGACACCGCGGCTGAGCCACGAGCTGCCGCCGCGTACGGCACCCAGCGAGGCACGGTCGAGTTCCTTGCTCAGGGCAAGGTCGCGGACGAGGATGGTTGACATGATGGGGCTCCTTGGAATCGGTGTGGGGGTGGCAGGCGCGGAGATTGCTGCGGTCGGGCAGGCTCTGCGCGCGCTGCGCATCGGGTTTCAGCCGAAGATGTTGTTGGTGGCGTTCTGGTTGGTGTGCACGTCGGACTTGACGTGGTCCAGGAAGGCCGAGCCATTGCCGTTCAGGTTGGTGACGGACTGCATCTGCGCGATGCTCTGCACGGCGCTGATGCTCTTGTCGACCGACGCCTTGATCGGCATGTAGACGGCAGCGAAGGGCAGGTACGACATGCCGCCGCGCACGGCGTGCATGCGCTTGCGGTCGAGGGTTGCGGCGGCGGACAGGTCCTGGATGGTCAGCGTGGTCATGATGGTCTCCGGTATCGGTAGTCAGTGTCTGGATTCAGTCAGCGGGGCGCGAAGGCTCAGCCGAAGATGTTGTTGGTGGCGTTCTGGTTGGTGCGCACGTCGGACTTGACGTGGTCCAGGAAGGCCGAGCCGTTGCCGTTCAGGTTGGTGACGGACTGCATCTGCGCGATCTCCTGCACGGCGGTGATGCTCTTGTCGATCGACAGCTTTACCGGGCTGTAGACAGCGGCGAAGGGCAGGTACGACATGCCGCCGCGCACGGCGTGCATGCGCTTGCTGTCGAGGGTTGCGGCGGAGGACAGGTCCTTGATGGTCAGCGTGGTCATGATGGTCTCCAGTAGAGGAAGGTGTTGCCTTGGGTTTGGGGTTCGAGCATCGGGTTGGTGTCGCGCTCGGGAGGGACAAACGCAGGGACTGTGCCAGGGCTATGGGCGCGCGCGCTGCGCGCACGCAAGTGCCTGAAAACAAGGGGTATTCGCGGCCGATGTCGGCTCGCGGCCACCCCCCGCGCGGCGCTGCCGGCGGCCCGCTGTGACGGGCCGCGGCCAACACTGGCGGCGCCGGTGTTGGTGCCGCCGCGACAGTGCCGCGCGCAGGCGGCGATGGCGCATGCAAAGCGCGCCGAGGTGCGGTGGCATGCCGTCCTCGCACGGTTTGCGCATGCCTTGGGTGCGCACTAGTATCCAGCGAGGAGAGGGCATATCCGCACGGTGGGACAGGCCCTGCCAGCAACCATGTCAGGGCATTCCGTGGCCAGTCTCAAAGACCTGATCCGCAAGTTCCAGAACGGTGGTCTCTCCGACGACGAGTTCGTCGCGTCGTTCGAAACGGCGCTGGCGCAAGACCCCACCACGCCGAGCCAGGCGGCCCGGGTGGTGATCGAGGAAAACACGCGCTTTCCGTTTCCGCCCGCGGTCTATGCCGAAGTGATGCGGCGCATCGAGCGCCGCGGCGCCACCCAATACGATGGCGCCACCGACGCCACGCGCCTGGCCGGCACCGAGACCGGCTCGATGTATGCGGCCTCGCCCGAACCCGGCACGCTGCCGCAGACGCCGGCCACCAAGGGCGTCGGCGATACGCTCAACGGCCGCTTCGTGCTGGAGGAATGCCTGGGCGTCGGCGGCATGGGCACGGTCTACAAGGCGCTCGACCTGCGCAAGCTGGAAGCCTCGGACCGCCGGCCCTATATCGCCATCAAGGTGCTGAACCTGCAATTCAGCGGCCATCCCAAGTCGCTGATGGCGCTGCAGCGCGAGGCGCGCAAGGCGCAGACGCTGGCGCACCGGAACATCGTCACGGTCTATGACTTCGACCGCGACGGGCCGGTGGTCTTCCTCACCATGGAGTACCTGTCGGGCTCGTCGCTCAACCATGTACTCAAGGCCCCGGGCTTTGCCGGCATGCCGATGGCGCGCGCCATGCCCATCATCCAGGGCATGGGCAATGCGCTGGCGTATGCGCACGAGCGCGGCTTCGTGCACTGCGACTTCAAGCCCGCCAATGTCTTCCTGACCGGCAACGGCGAGGTCAAGGTGATCGACTTCGGCATCGCACGCGGCTTCCTGCCGCCGGCCGACGAGTCCGACCGCACCGTATTCGATCCCGGTTCGCTGGGCGGCATGACGCCGGCCTATGCCAGCCCCGAGATGTTCGAGCATCGCGAGCCCGACCCGCGCGACGATATCTACGCGCTGGCCTGCGTGACCTACGAACTGCTGAGCGGCAAGCATCCCTACCAGCGGCTGTCGGCCAACCAGGCGCGCGAAGCGGGGCTCAAGCCGGCGCCGCTGCCGCAGCTGGGCCGCACGCAATGGAAGACCCTGCGTGAAGCACTTTCGCTCGACCGCGAGACGCGCACGCCGACGGTCGCGCGCTTCCTGCAGGGCATGAGCGTGGCGTCGGCTGCCGTAAGCGGTCCGGCGCGCCGCTCCGGGCCGCTGGTGGCGGGTGGCGTGCTGACCGCGCTGGCAGGCGTGGCGGCACTCGGCTACTACGCCTGGCAGTCGCAACGGCAGGCCGAAGCCCCGGCCGCGGATGCCGGCACGACGGCGCCGCTCAGCGCTGCCGCGCCGGCGGCGGAGCCGCCTGCCGCGCCCGTGCCGGCGCCGCCAGCGCCCGCGCCAGCCGCGCCGGCGGAGTTGTCGATGGCCGAGGTCGGCAAGCTGCTGGCCGCGGTGCCGTGCTCGCTGCTTGCCGGTGCGCGCCAGGACCAGACCCTGCACGTGCGCGGCTACCTGGCGGAAAGCGTGGGTGCGGCGCGCCTGCGCGAACAGCTCAATGGCTTGCCCGGCGCCAAGGCGCTGCGCGAGGTGGTGGTCGACGCCCAGCCGCTGGCCGCCGACAAATGCGAAGTGGCCAGGATGATCGCGCCGTACTGGTCTGGCAACCGGCAGGGCGAGACGGCGTCGTCGCTGCAGTTGCGCGGCAAGGGCACGCAACTGACCGAGGGCACGCCGATGGTGCTCGACCTGCGCACGCCGGCGCAGGATTCCTATGTCTATGTCGATTACTTTGCCGCCGACGGCAAGGTGGCGCATATGGTGCCGAGCCAGCGCATACCGGCTCACCAGGCGCCGCCGGCGTATCACGCCACCATCGGCGACAGCGGCGACTGGGTCGTATCGGCACCCTTCGGCAACGAACTGGTGGTGCTGCTGACCACGCCGGCGCCGCTGTTCGCGGCGCGCCGGGCCGAGGTCGAGTCGCGGCAGGAGTATTTGCGGGCGCTGGAAAAGCCGCTGGCGCAGATGGCGCGCACGTATGGCCGCGACCGCATCAGCGCGGACCTGGTGCAGATTTCCACGCGCGCACGCTGACGGCGCTGACCACGGTGCGCGGGCTTGCGCTTTACGCCGCAGCGGCTTGCTACTTCATGTCGCGTGCCACGCGAAAACCGTTCTGCGATTGCCGCACGCTCGGGCTGTACTTGAAGCGTGTCGACGACACCATGTAGCTGGCGCCTTCGCGCCACGAGCCGCCGCGGATGACACGCGCGCCGCAGGCGTTCTCGTTCCATGCGCGCCCGTCGGCGGGCGCGCCCTTGTACGAGCTGTGCCAGCAATCGGCCACCCATTCCCACACGCTGCCGTTGACGTCATGCAGGCCGTAGGGATTGGCCGCGAACGAACCCACCGGCGCCGGCGCATCCTGGCTCCACGGATCGCCGCAGTCCTTGCAGTTGGCATTGCCCTTGCGCATCTGGTCGCCCCACCAGTAAGTGGAGGCACTGCCGCCGCGCGCCGCGTATTCCCATTCCGCTTCGGTGGGCAGCCGGTAGTTCTTGCCGGTGGTCTTGCTGAGCCATGCCACGTACTGCTGGGCGTCGTCCCAGCTGACGTCGCGTACCGGTGCGTTCCTGGCGCTGTCGACGACGGTGGGAATGCGCTGGCAGCCGCCGGCGTCGGCACAGGCGTTCCACTGTTCGACCGTGACTTCATAGCGGCCGATGGCAAAGGGCTGGGCGATCGAGACCTGATGCGGCGGCTTTTCGGCCGGGTCGCTGGCGCTGCTGCCCATGGTGAAGCTGCCCGCCGGCACCGTCACCAGCGCCGGGCAGGCCGGGCAATCGCGGATCTCCGCGGTGCGCAGCGTGGTACTGACCACGCCGTCGCCCGCCGCGCCGGCGCGCGGCGCCTGGGCCGCTGGCGCTGGTGCAGGCGCTGCAGGACGCGCGGCCGCTGGCGCAGGCGGCGCGGCCTTGGGCGGGGGCGCCGAAGCCGCAGCAGGCGCCGGGGATCGCGACGCTTGTCCGCCGGGCGCGGCGCCGGCGCGTGGCGCGGGCGCCTGTGCCTTGGGCGCGGGGGCGCTGCCCGCCAGGCGCTCGAGCCGTGCCCTCGCCAGTCCCGCGAATCGCCCGTTGGGGTACTGCTTCAGGTAGGCCTCGTAGTCGGCGGCGTAGTTGCTGTTCTTGATCGATTCCCAGAAGCTCAGCTCATACTGCTCGTCGGTGTTCTTCGGCATGATGCCGGCGAGCAGCGTCCGGTCTTGCGCCGCCGAATCTTGCGCCGCCGAATCTTGCGCCGATTCGCCAGCCGCGGGCATTGCCGTGGCGAGCAGCGCGGCCGTGGCGGCCATCGGGATCATCGCAGCCACGCGTACCACTGGTAGGTTGCGCCACATCTTCACACCTCGCTGGAGCCGCCGCGATTCCATTGCATGCCGTACCCGCCGGCATGCGCTGGGCACATCGGGGTGTGGCAGGACGTCGACCGGCTTGCTTCAAGATAGCACAGCGGGTGTGGATGCGGCGGAGCATTGCGAGGCCGCCGCCGCAAACCGGGGTCGCCTTTTCCGCGCTTGCGTTCTAACCTGAATGACGAATCGCCGAGCGCTGACCAACAAGCAACAACAAGGGGCTTTCGGGACAACGTGATCGGGTTTCGGGATAAATCTCGGGGAGGCGACGCGTATGTCCAGACGATTCCTGCTCCGCCTGCTGGCGGCCGCCACGCTGGCTGCCGCGCCTTCGCTGTCGTTGCCGACGGCGGCGCCGCCCAATGCCGAGGTCTATATCATCTGGCCGTACGACGGCGCTGTCATCGGCGGCGGCAAGTTCTGGGTGCGCATGGGCCTGCGCAATATGGGCGTCTGCCCGAAGGGCGTCGAATCGCCGCGCTGCGGACACCATCACCTGCTGATCGATACCGAGCTGCCACCGCTCGACAAGGAAATCCCTTCGGACAAGAACCACCTGCACTTCGGCGCGGGCGAGACCGATGCGCGCATCGAACTGCCGCCCGGCAAGCACACGCTGCAATTGCTGATGGGCGACGCGAAGCATGTTCCGTTCGAGCCGCCGATCTATTCGAAGAAGATCACGATCACGGTGAAATAGCGACGCAGCGTGCGCCGCGCACGCTCGCAGATGCCGATCAACAGACAGGGAGAGCGCCATGTCCCGACTACTTGCCGCGGCTGTCTTCGCCGTCAGCCTGTTGCTGTCCGCGTGGGTGCAGGGCGGCCCCACGGCCGCGCCGCCCAATGCCTACCTGTATATCGGCTGGCCCAATGACGGGCAGACCCTGCCCGCCGGAAAGCCGTTCAAGGTGTGGTTCGGGCTGCGCAACATGGGGGTGGCGCCCAAGGACGTGAAGTTTCCCAATACCGGGCACCATCACCTGCTGATCGACGTAGAGTTGCCGCCGATGGACAAGGAAATTCCCAACGACCGCAATCACCTGCATTTCGGCGCGGGCGAGACCGAAACCATGATCGAGCTGGCGCCGGGCAAGCACACGCTGCAGCTGCTGATGGGCGATGACAAGCACATACCGACCAACCCGCCGGTGTATTCGAAGCGGATCACGATCTACGTGAAGTAAGCCTGCTGCAGGCGGCCAGCTGACCTGGCGCGGGATCGGGCCGGATTGTTGGCCCGATCCCAACACGCATCCCCCCATCTGTTGGCGCGCTCCCGCCACCACGCCGCGCGGCAATCGTGCCGCAGTCCTTTCCGGCCACGCGCCGGAAACAAAAAAACCCCGTGTTTACAGGCACTTCGGCTATCTGCCCCGGCATCGCGGGCGCGCTGGCACAGTCCCTGCGTTTGTCCCTCCCGAGCGCGACACCAACCCGATGCTCGAACCCCGAAACCCCAGGCAACACCCTTCCTCTACCGGAGACCATCATGACCAAGCTGACCCTCACCGACCTGACCACCGTCGAAACCCTGGACCGCAAGGGCATGCACGCCGTGCGCGGCGGCCGCGCGCTGCCGTTCGTGGCCGTGTTCCAGCCGCTGAACCTGTCGTTCGACAAGAGCATCACCGCCGTGCAGGAGATCGCGCAGATGCAGTCCGTCACCAACCTGAACGGCAACGGCTCGGCCTTCCTCGACCATGTCCGTTCGCATGTGGATACCAACCAGAACGCCAGCAACAATATCTATCGTTGAGAGGATGGTTGAGATGGCGCAGCGCCGCGGGGG
>NZ_JBYOJO010000014.1:133645-185243 GCF_057798955.1 Cupriavidus sp. 207A1
GGCGACCCCGCGGCGCTTTTGCCGACCCCGTGCCGATCGGGGTTGGAGCGCGCGCCCGCGCGCACCACAATACAGACAGACGCGGCGGCCCCGCTTAACGGCGAACCGGCACAGCCCTGCCGAACGCCGCCGTCGCACGCAGGAACACATCGTGCCCGAATTCCCCATCGCTCCGTCCGTGCCTGCGGTGATCCGCGCGCCGCGCCGTGCGGCCTGGCTTGCCGCGTTGGCGGCCGGCCTGGCGTTGCTGGCGGGTTGCGCCGATTTCCGCCCGCCGGTGTACCAGCGTCCCGAAACGCCCGCCAAGGCCGAATGGTCGCGCCAGGACTCGATCACGGTATCGCCGTCCGAAGCGGTGCAGCCCAACTGGTGGCTGGGCTTCAAGGACCCGTACCTGAACCAGCTGATCGAACGCGCGCTTGGCGGCAACTACGACATCAAGGTGCTGGCGGCGCGCATCCGCGTAGCCAACGCGCAAATCGGCGAGGCCCGCGCCGGCGGGCTGCCGGTGATCGACATCGGCGCGGGCGCGAGCTTTGAAAAAAGCACCGGGCAGAAGTCCACATGGACCTATAGCGCCGGCGCCCAGCTGAACTGGGACATCGACATCTGGGGCAAGGTCGAGAAGGGCGTGCAGGCGCAGACGGCCGAGTTCCGTGCCACCGAGGCCGACTGGCGCGCCGGCTACCTGACGCTGGTGGCCAATGTCTCGACCACGTACTTCCAGATCCTGCAGTTCGACGAGCAGATCGAGCAGCAGTCGCGCACCGTGGCCAGGAACGGGCAGATCCTGTCGACCTACCAGGCCATGTACCAGAACGGGCTGGTGCCGAAGATCCGCGTGATGCAGCAGCAGGCGGAGATCAATCGCCTGAACAAGGACCTGCTCGAGCTGCGCCGTTCGCGCGATGTGGCGGAGAACGCGCTGGCGACGCTGGTGGGCGTGCCCGCCGGCAATCTCAAGGTGCCGGCCGGGCGCCTGCAGGATCGCGTGCAGCCGCCGGCGGTGCCGGCGGGATTGCCGTCGCAGCTGCTGGCCCGGCGCCCGGACGTGGTGGCGGCGGAGTACCGCGTGCTGGCCGCCTACAACATCGTCGGCCAGGCGCGCCTGGCGCAGCTGCCCAGCATCAGCCTGACCGCGCGCGGCGGCACCGCCAGTTTCGCGCTGAGCGACCTGCTCAAGTCCTTCACCTTCGGCTTCATGCCGAGCATCAACCTGCCGATGCTGGACCCGAACGTGCGTGCGCGGGTCAAGACCACCGAGGCGCAGGTGGGCGTGGCGGAAAACGAATATGGCCGCACCGTGATGACCGCGTTCGAGGAAGTCGAAACCGCGCTGGTCAACGTCGACGCCCACAAGAATCAGCGCATCGAGCTGCAGCAGCAGGTGGAACAGCTGCGCGTGGTATCCGCGCAGATCGAGGCGCAGCTGAAGGAAGGCGTGGTCTCGCAGCTCGAAGTGTTCGAGACCGAGCGCTCGCTGCTGGCCGCGCAGCTGCAGTTGTTGGCGGTCCACCAACAAATCCTGGGCGACACCATCACGCTCTACAAGGCGCTCGGCGGCGGCTGGCCCGAGGCCGATGTGCGCAACACCGCCCTGAATCCACCGCAGTAAGTGGTGCCGGCGATGCCGTGCCGGTGCAAAGGTGATGCCGGCGCACGCAACGCGTTGCGCAACGCCTGCGCGCACGCCGGCCGCTGGCTTCAAGCCGATGCCGCTGCCACCCCAACCACGCCTGCCGTGGCCGATTGACTAGCCTAGGCCGTCGCCTACTATGTTCTTAGTCGCTTCATCCCCCCTGGCCCGCCGCAGCGGCAGCCGCGCTGTTGGCTCGCTGGAAACATGGCTCCTGACGAAGCACTGATCATGGAAATGCCGGTGAAAATGGCCCAGGGATCCGCACGGGAACTCGCTCAGCATGCGGCGCAGGACGTGGCGCCGAATGTGGCGCCGAACGTGGCGCAAAACGCCGCGCAAGACGCGGCGCAGGAATTCGATGTCTTCCTGACGCCGGTGGCGCGCCCCGAGCTCGGCGAAATCCGCATCGACGAAGCGCTGTTCGCGGTCGGCCGCAGCGAGCTGCCGTTCGCGACTTACCCGGAAGCGCTGGCCGCACCGCTATCGCGGCGCCATGCGCGCATTTTTGCCGAGCATGGCGCAGTCTATGTGGCGGACCTCGGCAGCAAGAACGGCACGCGCGTCAACGGCGTGGCCGTGGCGCGCCAGCCGGCGCGCCTCTGCGATGGCGATGAAGTCGCGTTCGGGCCGATGCTGTCGTTCCGGGTGCGGCTGTCGCCGCGCGCGCTGCGGCCCGAGCCGCCGCGCGTGGCGCTGACGCTGGTGCCGGAACGCCATGACGTCGGGCTGCAGCCGCTGCACGTGGAGCAGTTCCCCTACCTGATCAGCAAGGGCGACGATGCCTTCGCGCGTTTTCGCGACAGCTATCCGCACCAGGTCAACTACCTGTCGCGGCGCCATGCCCATATCTACCTGAAGGGCGGCATCCCCTTCGTCGAGGACCTTGGCAGCACCAATGGCACCTTCGTCAACGGCAAGCGCCTGGCCGACCACGGCGTGCCGCTCGACGATGGCGACCTGATCGCGTTCGGCGGCAACCACTTTGTCTACCAGGCCCAGGTGCGATCCGACGGCGCCGGCGATGCCACGGCGACGCGTTCGCTGCTGCAGCTCCCAGACCCGCCGGCCGCGCCTGACACGCCCGGCACGCCCGCATCGCCTGCCGCGTTGGCTGCCGCAATTGCCACGCCGCCCGCCCGCGACGACGGCGACCGCACCACCTTTGTCGGCGCGCCCGATTCCTTCCTCGATATCTTCTGCGTCGACTATGCCGCCCATCAGGAAGACGAGGTCAACACCGAAGCCGAGGCCCAGGCCGCGGCAGCCACCGCCGCCGCTGACGGCGCGCGCGGGGGACACCGTGCGCGCGGCCGTGCCGCGCTGCTGCTGGCGGAAGGGGCCCGGCTGTTCGGACTGGAGCAGCCGCCGCGCATGCGGCGCGCGACGCGCTGGGGCGGCGCCTTGCTGCTGCTCGTGCTGGTGGCGGGCGCCGCGGTCTACTGGCGTGGCGCGCCGGAGCGCGCGGTGCAGTCGCGCTTCGCCGCGGGCGATCACGCGGGGGCGGCGCAGGCGGCCGACAGCTACCTGGCGCGGCATCCCGACGATGTCGAAGTCCAGGCCGTCGGCACCGAAGCCTTGCTGCGCGCCTACGTGCCCGACTTTGCCGCCAGGCTGAAGGCCGGCGACATGGCCGGTGCCGATGCCGTGCTGGCGCGCCTGCGCCAGCTCAGCACGCACAACGCGGAAGCACGGCCGCTGGTGGCCGAGCTCGACTGGGTCGGCAGGCTCGAGCGCTTCACCGCGCCGCGCGCCGTCGATGCGCCGATCCGGCTCTACACCGACGAGACGCCGATGCGCCAGCTGCTGGCGTACTGGAACCAGGACACCGCCGCGCACCAGCGCGCGCTCGGGCGCATCGCGGCCGACGTGCCGGCGTTCCGCGACCTGTATGCCGATGCGCTCAGCGATGTGCGCCGGCTGCAGAACGATGCCTCGGTCTATCTGGCGGCGATCGACCGGCTCAATGCCACCATCGCTGCCGAACTGGGCCGCGACCGCCCGGAGGCCTTGCAGCCGGTGCTTGCCGAATACCGCGAGAAGTATCCGCGCCTGGCCGGCCTGGACCGGCTGCAGTCGGACCTGGATCGCTACACCGGCCTGCTGCAGGCATTGCGCGCGCGCCGGCCGGGGCAACTGGTGGCGCGGCTGGCCGACAGCCGTTTCGCCACGCCGCCGTTCCAGGCGCAGCTGGCCACGCTGGGCGCGCGCCTGCCGCCGGCCGAGGTGGCGCGCGCGTATGCGACCGCGGCCCGGGCGTGGCAGCGCGGCGACACCACCACCGCGCTGGCCGCGCTCGGGCAGATCCGTGGCGGGCCGTGGGCCGACGACCTGGCGCGCGACCTGGCGCACAAGCAGAAGGTGGCGGCGCAGTATGCCGCGTTGCAGTCCGCGCGCGGCAGCCGTGGCTACGAGGACCGCCTGCTCGATTTCTACGCCATGCTCGAGGCGGAGGAGGACGGCTATTTCGCCAAGGCGGTCGAGGCCGATGTCAACGGCGTGCGCGACAGCGCCCTGCGCCGCGCGCGCGAGCTGATGGCGAGCGCGCTCGCGGCGTGGAAGCAGTATCGCGCCAACGGCGTGATCGGCGGCGAGCAGCGGCTCGAGCCCGGCATCTCGCCGAAGTTCCGCGCGCAGGCGCGGCTGCTGTCGCAGGCGCAGGACGACGCGCGCCAGGGCATGCGCATCTTCACGCAACTGCGCGCGGGCGAGAGCGCCGACCTGGCGCAACTGGCCAAGGTCGAGCAGGAGATCCGCGCCGAGGCCGAGCAGCAGCGGCACGCGCTGCGCGAGCTAAGCACGGTGCTCGACCCCGCCGTGCTCAAGGCCAAGCTCGCGCTGATCGGCGGTGAAGACACCGGCAAGGCGCCGGAGTCAGTCGCGGCTGCGTCTGCGGCTGCAGCCACGGTCCCGCCACAGGGGAAACCATGAAGGACGATGCCCGCCACGCCGGCCTCAAGCCGCTGTCCGAGGCGCTCGAAGACCACGGCGCCGAAGGCATCGGCCTGCTCAGCGCGGAGCCGTCGCGCCTGGGCCTGCTGACCATCGTCACCACCTTCGCACTGGTGTTGTGCGGGCTGGTCTGGTCCTTCGTCGGCCACGCCGATGTCATCGTCACCGCGCAGGGTACGCTGGCGCCGGAATCCGAGGTGCGGCGCTTCTATGCCCCGGTGGACGGCGAGCTGGCCGACCTTTACGTGGCCGAAGGGCAGCCCGTGTCCAAGGACGATGTGCTGGCGCGACTGAATGCGCGTGGCGCGATCGAAGCCGCCGCCAACGCGCTGGAGGCGCAGCTCAAGCTGGAAGACTCCGAGCGCGAGTGGAAGCAGTTCCCCGACAAGAAGGCGCTGATGGAACGCCGCGCGGCGGCGCTCAAGCAGCAGATCGACGTGGCCACGCGCCAGCACGAGACCCGCATCGCCGAAGGCACCACGCGGCTGGCCGAGCAGCAGCGCGCGCAACTGCAGGAAGCGCGCAGCAACCTGGACAATGCGCGCCGCGCGCGCGAGTTCGCGCGCCAGGAGCAGGACCGCTATGCGCGCCTGCTGGCGCTGCCCGGCGGGGGCGGGGTTTCGCAATCGCAGGTCGATGCCAAGCGTGCCGCGGCGCAGGATGCGGACAACAACCTGCGCGTGGCGCAGTCGCGGCTGGGCGAACTGGAGGCGCGCCTGGGCCGCGAGCTGACCCAGGCCAGCTCCGAGCTGGAAAGCAGCGGCCAGGACCTCGCGGGCTTGCGCGTGCAATATGACGCGGCGCTGCGCGAGATCGCCAATACCGAGGACAAGCTGCGCCTGCAGGTGCAGACCGCCCGGCTGGTGGCGGACGCCGCCGCGCGCATCCGCTTCGAGAACATCGACAAGGACAACTTCCTGCTGATCCTGGCGCCGGTGTCCGGCGTGATCACCGACGTCACCTCGACCCAGCGCGGCGACAAGGTGCAGGCCAATACGCCGCTGGGAGGCATCGCGCCCAAGGATGCGCGCCCGGTGGTGAAGATCGTGATCGCCGAGCGCGACCGCGCCTTCCTGCGCGAAGGGCTGCCGGTCAAGCTCAAGTTCAATGCCTTCCCGTACCAGCGCTACGGGATCATCGACGGCACACTCGAGTTCATCTCGCCTGCGACCAAGCCGGGCGGGGCTGACAAGCAGCCGGTCTACGAGGGCCGCGTGCGCCTGGCGCGCGACTATTACACCGTGGCCGACAACAAGTATCCGCTGCGCTATGGCATGACCGCCACGGCGGAGATCGTGGTGCGCGAACGGCGCCTGATCGACCTCGGGCTCGATCCCTTCCGCGAGGTGGCGGGCTAGCGTCGTGGTGGCACACAGGAACAGGAATCTGGACAGCCGGGCGCGCCACCGCGCCAGGCCGCCAAAGGAGTCGGAAAAATGACTGGCATCGTGCGTATCGATGATGAGGTGCTCGGCGTCGAGGAATTCGTGCGCCTGCTCAAGCTGACCGGGCAGTTCGAAGGGCTGGTCGAGCAGGTCGTGCGCGACAAGCTGACCGTGCACGCCGCCAGGCGCCAGGGGCTGGTGGTCACGCCGGAAGAGATCCAGGAACGCGCCGACCAGTTCCGCCGCGTGCAGGGCCTGCACCGCGCCGCCGACATGAACCACTACCTGGATGCGCTCAACGTCAGCCTGGACGAGTTCGAGGCCTTCATCACCGACAGCCTGTATCGGGAGCGGATGATGGCGCAGGTGTGCAGCGATGCGGCGGTGCAGGAATACTTTGCGCTGAACTCGCCGCGCTTCGACAGCATCGAGGTCAGCCATATCGTGGTCGACAGCGAAGGGAAGGCGAGGGAGCTGATCTCGTACCTGCAGGACGATCCCGAGGCCTTCGCCGAGATGGCGCGCGAGCATTCCATCGCCGACACGCGCGAGCGCGGGGGCGAGATCGGCAAGGTGCTGCGCGGCTCGCTCAAGACCGAGATCGAGGCCAAGGTATTCAATGCCGAGCCGGGCGACCTGCTGGGGCCGTTCCCGGCCGCCGACCGCTCGTTCTTCGAGGTCTTCCTGGTGCGGGCCAAGCACCCGGCGACGCTCGACAGCGAAGTGGCGGTCGAAGTGCGGCGCCTGCTGCGCGAGGACTGGCTGATGGCCAGGGCGCAGGAACATGTCATCGAAGCCCGCTAGCGAGGCCGGTCCGGCCGACGCCGCCACCGCCGCGCCGCAGCCGCTGGAGGCGGGCCCGGCGCTGGCCGCTTTCCTGGCGACGGTCGAGATCCTGTCGGTGCTGACGCCGGATGAACTGGCGCGCCTGGCCGACGCCGCGCAGGTGCTGAGCTTCGGCTTTGGCGACACCGTCTGCAATGCCGGCGAAGCCGCGCCCGGCCTGTTTATCGTCAGGTCCGGCTCGGTGCGCGTGTTCAACGAGGAGCACGGCAAGGAAATCAGCATGGGGGTGCGCAAGACCGGCGAGGTCTTTGCCGATCTCGCGCTGCTGCGCGAATACCGGCACGAGTCGTCGGTGCGCGCCTCGGGCAAGACCGAGTTGCTGATGATCCCGCGCAGCGTGAGCGAGCCCGTGGTGGCGGGCAATCCCGCGGCGCTGGCCTTCATCACCAGCTATGTCGCGATCAGTTCGGCTGGTGGCTTTGTCGCGCGGCTGTTCGACCTGCGCGGCAAGCTCGACAAGCAGGAACTGGAAGACGCGGTGCGCAGCGTCGGCGTGAAGCGCGTCGCGGCCGGCCGGGAAATCCTGAAGCAGGACGGACGCGAGGACCGGCGCCTGTACGTGGTGCGCCAGGGCACCGTGCGCATCGTGCGCAGCGAAGACGGCAGCGAGTTTCCGCTGGCGACGCTGGGCCAGGGCGATATCTTCGGCGAGCGCGCCTGCGTGATGCGGCAGGAGCAGCTGGCGTCGGCCATGGCCGAGACCGACGTGCGCCTGCTGGTGATTCCCGAGAAAACCGTGCAGCTGATCCTGGAGCGCAATCCGCGCCTGCGCGAGGTGCTGGAGGAGCGCATCCGGGTACTGGACCGCGAGCTGCATCGGCAGAAGAAGCTGGCCGAGCGGCGCAAGCGTCCGGTACTGCTCGACCTGGCCTCCCGGCCCGAGCTCGGCGAAAAGCTGATCCGCCGCTTCGCGCTGGTGGAGCAGGCCGAGGAAATGGATTGCGGCGCGGCCTGCCTGGCGATGATCTGCCGGCACTACGGCATCCCGATGACGCTGGGCAAGCTGCGCGAGCTGGCCAACGTCACCACGCAGGGCGCCACGCTCGACAGCCTGGCGCGTGCCGGCGAATCGCTGGGCTTCACCACGCGCGGGGTGCAATGCACGCGCGATTCGCTGATGGGCTTCGAGCTGCCGTTCATCGTCCATTGGGAGGGCTACCACTACGTGGTGGTGTACGGGATCTCGTCGCGCTGGGTGTGGGTGGCGGATCCCGCCATCGGCTTCCGCAAGATGAGTGCCGAGGAATTCGAGCGCGGCTGGAGCGGCACCTGCCTGCTGTTCACGCCGGGCGAGAGCATGACCCAGCTGTCGGTGCAGCGCTCGCCGTGGCTGCGCTTCATCGGCTACCTGGCGCCGTACAAGAAGATCCTGGCGCACCTGTTCCTGGCGACCTTCGTGATCCAGATGCTGGGGGTGGTGCCGCCGCTGATCATCCAGAACATCCTCGATGGCGTGGTGGTGCACCAGAACGTGGGGCTGCTGCACCTGCTGATCGCGGGGCTGATCATCTCGAGCGTGTTCTCGCAGCTGATGTCTACCATCCGCGCCTACCTGGCCAACTTCATGGTGCGCAACATGGATTTCGCCATGATGTCGCATTTCTTCAGGCACACGCTGTCGCTGCCGCTGTCGTTCTTCGCCAAGCGCAAGACCGGCGACATCTTCGCGCGCTTCCAGGAGAACCAGACCATCCGCGCCTTCCTGACCGAATCGACGGTGACCACGGCGCTGAACCTGCTGATGGTGTTTATCTACTTCACCATCATGTTTCTCTACAACGTCAAGCTGACGCTGCTGCTGATCGCCTTCGTGATCCCGATCGCCGCGCTGACGGTGGTGGTGACGCCGCGGGTCAAGGGCTATGCGCGCGACGTGTTCGCTACCTCCACCGATGCCAAGGCCTACCTGATGGAAACGCTGGGCGGCGCCGAGACCGTCAAGGGCATGGGCATCGAACGCCCGGTGCGGCTGCGCTGGGAGCGCAAGTACACCAAGGCGCTGGAATCGCAATACAAGGCGCAGCAGTTCCATATCCTGGTGGGGCTGGCGAGCCAGCTGCTCAATGCCGCCACCACCATCGCGGTGCTGTGGGTGGGCGCGACGCTGGTGCTGGAGCGCGAGCTGACCATCGGCCAGCTGATGGCCTTCAACGCCTTCATGGGCAGCGTGCTGGCACCGCTGATGGGGCTGGTGGCGCTGTGGGGCCAGCTCAACGACGCCGGCGTGGCGATGGAGCGGCTTGGCGACGTGCTCGATCTGGAGCCGGAGCAGAAGCCGCAGGACGTGCTGTCGCGCGTGATGCTGCCCGACCTGCAGGGCGAGATCGTGATGAAGGACCTGTACTTCCGCTACGGCGGCGAAGACACGCCCTATGTGCTGGAGAACATCAGCTTCGCCATCCGGCCCGGCGAGATGGTGGCCATCGTCGGCCGCAGCGGCTCGGGCAAGACCACGCTGGCCAAGCTGCTGGTGGGCTTCTACAAGCCCACCGAGGGTTCGATGACGGTCGACGGCTACGACCTCAACGTGATCGATGCGGCGTTCTACCGCGCCCAGGTCGGTTATGTGATGCAGTCCAACCTGCTGTTCTCCGGCACCATCGCCGAGAACATCGCCTGCGGCGACGACAGCCCGGACCGGCGCCGCATCGAGGAAGTGGCGCGCATGGCCGACGCGCATGCCTTTATCAGCAAGCTGCCGCTGGGCTACGAGCAGGTCGTCGGCGAACGCGGCATCGGACTGTCGGGCGGGCAGATCCAGCGGCTGTGCATTGCGCGCGCGCTGTACCACGACCCGCGCCTGCTGGTGTTCGACGAAGCCACCTCGGCGCTGGATACGCAGTCCGAGAGCAACATCCTGGCCAATATGCAGGAAATCCTGCGCGGGCGCACGGCGGTGATCATCGCGCACCGGCTCAGCACCATCATGCAGGCCGACAAGATCCTGGTGCTGTACGAAGGCGCCATCGTCGAGCAGGGCCGGCACGAGGAGCTGCTGGAGCGCAAGGGCATGTATTTCCAACTGGTGCAGAAGCAACTGAGTGCCGCATGAAGCTATACAACCAGGGTGCCACCCCCGTCTCGGTGACTTCGCCGGTGTCGTTCGCCGGGCTGATCGAGAAAATCGAGATCCTGCGCTCGACGCTGCGCTGGGCGTCGAAGCTTGACCGGCCCGAGATCGAGAAGCTGCTCAAGCAGGCCACCACGCTGCGCGACGAGGTGATGGGGCTGTCGCACAAGGAGCGCTTCGTGCAGGCGGCATCGTCTGCCGACACCGCGGCAGGATCCACGGCCACAGATGCGCCGCCGCAGGCGGAGGTCGAGCGGCTGCCGCGCGAGCGCCGCCAGGCGCTGATGGAGCGCAGCTTTATCTTCGAGGGGACCTTCGGCGACAATCCCCGGCTGCTCGAGGCGCTGGAAATCGCCGAGAAGGCCGCCCCGACCGACCTGCCGGTGCTGATCGACGGCGAAAGCGGCACCGGCAAGGAGCTGATGGCCAAGGTGATCCACGCCAACGGTGCGCGCACCGACAAGCCATTCATCTCGGTCAACTGCGGCGCCATTCCGGACAGCCTGCTCGAGTCCGAGCTGTTCGGGCACAAGAAGGGCGCCTTCACCGGCGCCAGCAACGACCGGCGCGGCAAGTTCGAGAGCGCGCATACCGGCACCATCTTCCTGGACGAGATCGGCGAACTGCCGCTGACCGGGCAGGTCAAGCTGCTGCGCGTGCTGGAGGCGCACGAGATCCAGCGCGTCGGCTCGGACGAGATCATCTCGGTCGATGCGCGCATCGTCGCCGCGACCAACAAGGACCTGCGCCGCATGAGCCAGGCCGGCACCTTCCGCGAGGACCTGTTCTATCGCCTGAGCGTGATCCACGTCAGCCTGCCGGCGCTGCGCGAACGGCGCGACGAGATCCCGCTGCTGGTGTCGTACTTCAGCGACGAGGCTGCTGGCATGCTGCGGCGCGCGCCGGTGCGGCTGACGCCGCGACTGCGCGACTTCCTGCTGCACTACGACTACCCAGGCAATATCCGCGAGCTGCGCAACCTGCTGTACCGGCTGAGCTGCCTGGCCGGCGATACCGCCGATCTGCCGCACCTGCCGCAGGACATCCGCCCGAAGCCTGCCGCGCTGGCGGTGGTCGGCGCGGGCGCATCCGGCGCTGACATCGCCATGGCGACCTCGCTGAGCGAAGCCAAGCGCGCGGCCAGCGACGAGGCCGAGCGCGCCTTTCTCGAGCGCGGATTGCAGGAGGTGGGCGGCACCGTCGCCGAACTGGCGCGGCGCTTCGACATGAACCGCTCGCACCTGCAGATGCTGCTGAAGAAGCACGGCATCCACTCGAAGGATTTCCGCGCCAGCCGGCAGGCCGAAGCCGGCAAGGGCTAGGTCGCGGCCGGTTTCTGGCGTCAGGCGTCAGGCGTCAGGTGTCGAGCTCGGGGTTGACCAGGGTGCGGTCCGATCCGCAAGGATCGGCCGCGCGCAGCACCACCACCGAGATGTTGTCGCGCCCGCCCGCGTCGAGCGCCTTCTGCACCAGCGTCAGCGCGGCCTGCGCCACGTCCTGCTGCGCCAGCACCGCGGCGATCGCATCATCGTCGACTTCGTTGCTCAGGCCGTCGCTGCACAACAGGTAGACGTCGCCGTCGGCCACGTCGGTCAGCAGCTGTTCCGGCGCCAGCGTCGGCGCCGCGCCGACGGCGCGGGTGATGGTGTTCTGGGCGGGATGGTGGCGCGCCTGCTCCGGCGTGATCAGCCCGCGCGCGAGCAGGCGCTCGACCTGGTTGTGGTCGCGCGTGAGGCGCGCCAGCTGGCCGCCGCGCAGCCGGTACAGGCGGCTGTCCCCGGCCCACAGGCAGGCACAGCGGCTGTCGCCGGCCAGCAGCACCACCACCGTGCTGCCGATGCAGCGCACGCCCAGGCGCGCGGCTTCGTCGACCAGCGCCAGATTCACGCCCTGCAAGGCCGCGCGCGTGGCGTCGATGCGGTCTTCCAGCCGCGCCTGCGGCGGCAGGGCTGTCAGCGCCCGCACCACCGCCTGGCTGGCGAAATCCCCCACGGCATGGCCGCCCATGCCGTCGGCCACGGCCCACAGTTCCTGCCCGGGCAGGTCCAGGCAGGCGTCCTCATTGCGCTCGCGCACGCGCCCGACGTCGGTGCACGCCGCCGAGGTCCACCGGAAATGCGAGTCGAAACCCAAGCTGGTCTCCGCTGCGATCCGCAACGCTCCACGCCAGCGCCGGAGGGCACCCGGGCTACGGCCAAATCAGACCAGCCGGCCGTCGTTCCTGGCACCCTGGTCGCCCCGCACATTGATATTGGCGTTCGGCGCGTTGTTGCGGATATCGATGTTCTGGAACTGGTTGTTTATCTGATCAGCATAGAAGCTGTAGTTGATCTCGTAAAAGTTGATCACCGTGCCGAGCGGCGCCGGCGACGACGGCACGAACGGCCGGATCCAGCCGAATACCCATTGCCCACCCGCGCCGCGTACGCGCGCCATGGCGGCGGGAGCCAGTTCGCGGCAGGCGGCAAGGTCATTGATCGAGAGGGTGGCCATATGTGGTCTCCGGTGGAAGGCGCCGATGCGCCGGGGGCGGTACGGGCTATCGAGCAAGCGGCGTGCCACCGACGGCCAGCGGGCCGGCTCGGGCCGGAATCCGGGGCCTCACGCGGTTTCCCGGCAGGGCGGGGGACCCGCCGCCACTTGCCGCCGGCGCCGCCGCGTTGGATGCGCGCCGACACCCCGGCATGCCGGTGTCGGCCAACACCCACCACCCCGGCGGCGCCGGGCCGCGGGCGTGCGGATTTTGATATACTCCCGCCCGTCTCCAGGATCACCGCGCCCGCGGCTTCCGGTCCTGGCAGTCCTGTCCCTCGCCGTAGTTCAATGGATAGAACGAGCGCCTCCTAAGCGCTAGATACAGGTTCGATTCCTGTCGGCGGGACCACCGATCCTTTTGGCAACCGTCTGCCAAAAATCCTTCCTCCCGCGTCACTCCAGGATTTTCAGCGGCCTTATCGCCTGCCGTAGCTCATCCTCCGCCGTTGCAAATCTGCCCTGTCGGACAAAATCCGATACCGACCCGGGGGCCGACTGCAGATACTCTCTCCGTCAGTTTTGGAGCAGCCATGTCGGACGTTCACGTTTTGCGGATCGAGGGACTTCAGTGGGTGGTGGAACGCGCCTGCGGCAGCGAGGGCCGTCTGCTTTTCCCCAACCGGGAGGCGGCCATCGCGGCCGGCACGGCGAAGGCCGAGGAAGATCGCGTCGACCTGATCGTCCACACGCGCGATGGCCGCGTCGGCCGGCGCATCTCCTTTGGCAAGGACAAGGTCCGGATCCACCCATAATGCCCTTGTCAGCGCGAATGATTCGCGTTGCCCGGTGAATTACCGATTTGTAGGACGGAGCCTGATACACAGGGCTTTGCATCTGGCCTATCACCTAACCATATCGCTCAGATGGGAGATGGCCATGCAACCGGGAGTCGAGCCCCTTCGCAGCATCGAGGAGGATCTCCAGGATCTGGACGAAACCGATCAGGCGATCGAGCGCCTGTCCAACCGAATCGATGCCCAGCAGCTGCGGGTTGCGCAGCTGAAGCGCGAGCGCGTCAACGCCGACACGGCGGAATCGATGCTGGCAAACATGCGCGCGAGCCTGAAGCAGCTCGTCATGCATCGCGCGCTGGTGGTGCATGCCATGGCCCGGCGCGGTGCCGGGCGTACCCGCGTGGCCCGGTTTCACAACTAGCCGACCTGGAGTCGGCCAAGCGGCGCTCGGCAAGTGCGCGGCAATGCGGGGAATCCGGCGTCCCGGAACTGACCGGTGTTGGATTTTCCCGCCCTGTCAATGTGCGCTGGTCTTGGAAAACAGCTGGATCACCGCCACCCCGGCAATGATCAGCCCGATGCCGACACAGGCCGCCAGGTCCGGCACCTGCCGGTACAACACCACTGCGATCAGCGATACCAGCACGATGCCCGCGCCGCTCCAGATCGCATAGGCGATGCCGACCGGGACGGTGCGCATCACCAGCATCAGCAGATAGAAGGCGGCGACGTAGCCGGTGACCACCAGCACGCTGGGCAGCAGCCGGGTAAAGCCCTGCGAGGCTTTCAGGCTGCTGGTGGCGATGACCTCGGCGACGATGGCGAGGGCGAGAAGCACGTATCCGTTCATGGCATGCAGAAGAGGCTGGCCGGCAATGGGCCTGAGCCGGCATCTTAGCGTCCCGCGCATGTTGCGCCAAAGCCGCGTCCCTCCCTCGCGGTGGTTGTGCGAAGCGGCAACGCACGGTTGAATGTGCCGCACAAGACCGCAGCAGGCGGGCGCAGGCCGGCCCGCGGCAAGACGGTCGTTCCAGGCAGTCGCGGCAGTCTCGCCTGACCAGGCCGGCACATCCCTGACGATGCCGGCGGCGGGCATGGGGTATAGGGGAGCGGTATGCAACACACTGGCATCGACGGCGCACCCGTCCCGGCGTCCTTGGCATCCTCGGCGTCCGGGGACACGGCCATGGCGCCGGACGGCAATCCTTGGCAGGACACCATCGCAGCGGCGGACCAGGCGCTGGAAGAGGCCGCGCGCATCCAGCGCGGCGTGCAGCAGAACCTGAAGCAGCTGCAGGACCTGCGCGCGCTGCGCGAGGAACTGCGCAAGGCCCATGCGGAGACCGACCGCTACCGCGGCATGCACGCCAGGGTGGTGGTGAGCATGCGGCAGCTGGAAGAAGAAAACACCGGCGCCATGAGCCAGCTGCATGCCGAGAACGAGATGCTGCGGGTGCGGCACCGGGTCTACCGGCTGCTGGCCGAGCACTACGCGCGCGTGGCGCTGCGGCTGGATCCGGAAACCTTCGCCGGCAATCGCGACCGCGTGCTGCAGCACATCCTGTTCCAGCGGCGCAAGGGCGTGCCGCCGGAGGACATCGGCCTGTCCGACCTGGCTTTCCTGCTGCTGTAGCCCCGCGCCGGATCTGCTGTCAGCCTGCCCGGCGGCGCAGCACGTGGTAGGCGAGCATGCCGCCCACCACGCCCCAGAAGGCCGAGCCGATGCCGGCCAGGGTCATGCCCGAGGCCGTGATCATGAAGGTCAGCAGGGCGGCTTCGCGCTCGGCCGGGACCTGCATGGCGACGGTCAGGCCGTTGGCGATCGAGCCCAGCAGCGCGAACGCGGTCACGCCCACCACCAGCGCCTGCGGGAAGGCCGCGAACAGCGCCGCGATGCTGGCGGCCAGCGTGCCCGCGACCAGGTAGCCGACGCCGCAGACCACCGCCGCGGTATAGCGCCGATGTCGGTCGGGATCGGCCTGCGGGCCGGTGCAGATCGCCGCGGTGATGGCCGCCAGGTTGATGCCGTGCGAGCCGAACGGCGCCAGCGCGGCCGATGCCAGTCCGGTGATGGTGATCAGCCGCGAGGCCGGCACGTGGTAGCCATCGGCCTGCAGCACGGCCAGCCCCGGGATGTTCTGCGACGCCAGCGCGACGATGAACAGCGGAATGGCGAGGCTGATGAAGGCCGGCATCGAGAACGCCGGCGTGGTCCACACCGGCACCGCCAGTTCCAGCCGCACGCCCGAGAAATCGAGCTGCCCGAGCACGCCTGCCACCACCACGCCGGCCAGCAGCACCCCCGGCACCGCATAGGCCGGCCACAGCCGCCGCCCGAGCAGGAAGGCGGCGAACATCGCCAGCAGCAGCACGGTCTGGTGCTGCGCCTGCACGAACACGTCGACGCTGATGCGAAACAGGATCCCGGCCAGCAGCGCTGAGGCGATGCTGGCGGGCAGGGCGCGCATCAGCTTGTCGAACCAGCCGGTCATGCCGGCCGCGGTCATCAGCAATGCCGCCATCAGGAAGGCGCCGATCGCCTCGGCATAGGGCACGCCGGGCAGGCTGGCAATCAGCAGCGCCGCGCCCGGCGTGGACCATGCCACCACGATGGGCACGCGCAACGCCAGCGACAGGCCGATGGTGGTGACCCCCATGCCGATCGACAGTGCCCAGATCCACGACGAGATCTGCGCGTCGGTCAGGTGGGCCGCGTGCCCCGCCTGGATCATCAGCACCAGCGAACTGGTATAGCCGGTGAGCGTGGCGACCAGCCCGGCGACGAGCGCCGACACGGACAGGTCGGAAAATTTGAGGGTGGCGGTGGTCATGGGGACGGGCAGCAGGCACTTGGGTACGGCCGCCATCTTCGCATGAGTGCCTTGGTCGTACCAATTTGGCCGGGCCCGGCCAGGCGGCGGCGCGGCGACCGCCGTTGACGGGGCTTTCCCTTACGGACTTGTCCGACTGGAGCGGGCCGTGGGCCGTTGATATGCTGGTTCCGTGCCTTGCGAGCAGGGCACCGAGGAGAGACTCTTGGGCCCGCAATGCGCGGGCCCTTCTTTTGCCCGGCCGGCCCACGCGGCCGGTCGTCTACAATGCGGGCTGCCGCCGGGTGGCCCCGCGCCGCCGGCCCGTCCCTTCTTTCCTCGCGGTCTCGCCTTCCTTCCCATGGCCCTGTTTTCCATTACCGACGCCCAGCTTGCCTTCGGGCACGTGGCCCTGCTCGATCACACCGACTTTTCGCTGGAGGCTGGCGAGCGCGTGGGGCTGATCGGGCGCAACGGTTCGGGCAAGTCCTCGCTGCTGAAGATCGTGGCGGGGCTGTCGGCGCCGGATGACGGGCTGATCGCCCGCCAGAGCGGCGTGACCAGCGCCTACGTGCCGCAGGAGCCGCAGTTCGCGCCCGGCATCACCGTGTTCGACGCGGTGTCGCAGGGCATGGGCGACGCGCACGACCTGCTGGTGCGCTATGAGGCCGCCGCCGACCGCGTTGCCGAGCACCATGACGACGAAGCGGCGCTGGCCGAACTGCACCGGCTGCAGTCCGAGCTCGATGCCGCCGGCGCCTGGCAGCTGCGCACCCGCGTGGAAACCACGCTGGCGCGACTGGGGCTGGATTCGCACACGCGCGTCGATGCGCTCTCGGGCGGCCTGCAGAAGCGCGTGGCGCTGGCGCAGGCGCTGGTGGCCGAGCCCGACATCCTGCTGCTGGACGAGCCCACCAACCACCTCGACGTGGAAGCGATCCGCTGGCTGGAAGACCTGCTGCTGCAGTTCCGCGGCAGCGTGCTGCTGATCACCCACGACCGCGCCTTCCTCGACCGGGTCGCCACGCGCATCGCCGAACTGGACCGCGGGCGGCTGGTGTCCTTTCCCGGCAACTTCGCCGCCTACCAGGCGCGCAAGGCCGAGATGCTGGCCGCCGAGCAGGTCGAGCAGGCCAAGTTCGACAAGCTGCTGGCACAGGAAGAGGTGTGGATCCGCAAGGGCGTGGAAGCGCGCCGCACCCGCAGCGTGTCGCGCATCCAGCGGCTGGTGGCGATGCGCAACGAGCGCGCCGCGCGCCGCGAGGTGCAGGGCAACGTCAAGCTGGAGGTCTCGCAGGCGGACCGCTCCGGCAAGATCGTGGCCGAGCTGACCGACGTGGGCAAGGCGTACGGCGACAAGGTGGTGGTGCGCGATTTCACCGCCACCATCATGCGCGGCGACAAGGTCGGCCTGATCGGCCCCAACGGCGCCGGCAAGACCACGCTGCTGCGCCTGATCCTGGGCGAACTGGCGCCGGACAGCGGCACCGTGCGCAACGGCAGCAACCTCCAGGTGGCGTACTTCGACCAGATGCGCACCGCGCTGGACCTGGAGAAGTCCCTGGCCGACACCATCAGCCCGGGCAGCGACTGGGTCGAGGTCAACGGCCAGCGCAAGCATGTGATGAGCTACCTGGGCGATTTCCTGTTCGCGCCGGAGCGCGCGCGCTCGCCGGTCAAGTCGCTGTCGGGGGGCGAGCGCAACCGGCTGCTGCTGGCGCGGCTGTTTGCGCGGCCGGCCAATGTGCTGGTGCTCGACGAACCCACCAACGATCTCGACATCGACACGCTGGAACTGCTGGAGGAGCTGCTGCAGGACTACGGCGGCACCGTGTTCCTGGTGTCGCACGACCGCGCCTTCCTCGACAACGTGGTGACCTCGACGCTGGCCGCCGAAGGCGATGGGGTCTGGCGCGAGTCGGTGGGCGGTTATTCCGACTGGGTCGAGCAATCAGCGCGCAGCGCGGCGCTGCAGGCGGCGCGCAAGCCGGCAGAGCAGAAGGCGGCGGAGCCGGCCAGGGGCAAGGATTCGCGCGAGGCGCGCGGGGCCAATCGCACGGTCAAGCTGTCGTACAAGGAGCAGCGGGAGCTGGATGGGCTGCCCGAGCGCATCGCTGCGCTGGAGACCGAGCAGAAAACGATTTCGGCGCAGCTCGCGGACGGCTCGCTCTATGTCAGCGATGCGGCCAAGGCCGCGCAGCTCGGCACGCGGCATGACGAGATCGAGATGGAACTGCTGGAAGCGCTGGAGCGCTGGGAAGTGCTGGAGGCGAAGTCGAAGGGCGAAGGCGCCTGAGGCCCGAGGGTCCGGCAAGCGCCGGACCTCACCCACACCAGGCCAGCACCATATTGGTCAGGTCGACCATGAACCCCGGCCGCAGGTAGGCCACGAACCCGAGCGCCAGCACCCCGGCCAGCACCGCCAGCCCGGCTGCCTTCGCCATGCGCGCCTGGGCCGTGCTCATCACGCCGCCGCCGGCTGCGCCCGCACTACCGCCTGCTCGCGGATCGGCAGGTTGACCAGCGCCGCCAGCACGCCCAGCGCGATCGCGATCATCCACACCGTGTTGTAGCCCCCGGTGCGGTCGTAGAGATAACCACCCAGCCACGCGCCCAGGAAACTGCCGATCTGGTGTGAAAAGAACACCACCCCCGACAGCATCGACAGGTATTTCACCCCGAACACCTGCGCGATGATGCCGTTGGTCAGCGGCACGGTCGACAGCCACAGGAAACCCATCACCGCCGCGAACACCCAGGTGCTGGCGACTGTCAGCGGCAGCAGCAGGTAGGCGGCGATCACCACCGAGCGCGCCAGGTAGATAGCCGCCAGCAGGTAGCGCTTGGGCAGGCGCTGGCCCATCGCGCCGGCGGTATAGGTGCCGAAGACATTGAACAGGCCGATCAGCGCCAGCGCCACCACGGCCACCTTGGGATCGGTCAGCCCCTGGTCCTTCAGGTACGGTGCCAGGTGCACGCCGATAAAGACCACCTGGAAGCCGCACACGAAGTAGCCCAGCGTCAGCAGCTGGAAGTTGCGGTTGCCGAAGGCTTCATGGATGGCCTGGCCGATGGTCTGGTGGTGGCCGCCAGTGTGGGCGGCCTCGCGCGGCTCGCGCAGGGTCAGCGCCAGCGGCAGCATCACGCACGCCATCAGCGCCATCACGTACAGCGCGTTCTGCCAGCCCAGGCCGGAGATCAGCCCCTGTTCCACCGGGATCATCAGGAACTGGCCGAACGAGCCCGCCGCGGCGGCAATGCCCATGGCCCAGACCCGTTTTTCCGGGCTGGCCACGCGGCCGATCACGCCATAGACGATGCTGTAGGTGGTGCCGGACTGGGCGATGCCGATCATCACCCCGGCGCCGGTGGCGAAGGCGGTGCCGCTGGTCGCCAGCGCCATCACCACCAGCCCGGCGACGTACAGCGCCACGCCCACCAGCATGATGCGCAGCGCGCCGAACTTGTCGGCCAGGGCCCCGGCGAAGGGCTGGCTGGCGCCCCACATCAGGTTCTGCAGCGCCAGCGCAAAGGCAAAGGTCTCGCGGTTCCAGCCGTGGGCCTGGGTGATCGGCAGGTTGAACAGGCCGAAGCCGTGCCGGATGCCCATCGAAAGCGTGACCAGCAGGCCACCGCACACAAGCACGGTGGTCAGGGAGAGTTGTCGGTTCTGCATGTCTTGGCTCGGTGTGCGGCGGCCGCGCCGGGTGAAGCGGCGCCGACAGGATTGTCTGTGCTTGTTGTTTTACCGCGCCGGAACGGCAATCAGGCTTGCCGGGGCCGGGTGGTGGGGAGTTTACTCTGCCTCGGGAAAACGCGTACGGCGCAGCCCGCAGACGCGGCGCTCCGGCAAAAACTGCCGGCGGCCCGGCAAGCCGGAGCCGGTGCGGGCCTGGCGGGCGTTGGCTTTTTTCTGCGGGATTGGCGTCGCGCGCTTCCATTACAATGCAGTGCCCGGTGCCCCTGCGCGTGCACAGTTGTACGCCTCGCGGCAGCCGGGACCATCACTTTCGTAGCGACTCCATGGCGAGCAAAACCAGTCAGTACAGCGAATCTTCCATCCGGGTCCTGAAGGGCCTGGAGCCGGTCAAGCAGCGCCCCGGCATGTACACCCGGACCGACAACCCCCTGCATATCGTGCAGGAGGTGATCGACAATGCCTCGGACGAGGCCCTCGGCGGTCATGGCTCCGAGATCCTGGTGACCCTGCACCGCGACGGCAGCCTCAGCGTGGAAGACGACGGCCGCGGCATCCCGGTGGGGATCCACCCGGAAGAGGGCGTGCCGGTGGTCGAGATCGTCTTTACCCGGCTCCATGCCGGCGGCAAGTTCGACAAGGGCAAGGGCGGCGCCTATGCCTTTTCCGGCGGCCTGCACGGCGTCGGCGTGTCGGTGACCAATGCCCTGTCGACGCAGCTGGACGTGACCGTTTGGCGCGACGGCATGTGCTCGACGCTGACCTTCTCGGGCGGCGACGTAACGGTGCCGCTGGCCTCGCGCAAGCTCGAGCGCGGCGAGAAGAAGAACGGCACGCGCGTGCAGGTGTGGCCGGACGCCAAGTATTTCGATTCGGCCGCGATCCCGCTGGCCGAGCTGCAGCGCCTGCTGCGCAGCAAGGCCGTGCTGCTGCCGGGCGTCAAGGTCACGCTGGTGACCGAGAAGACCGGCGAGCGCCAGACCTGGCAGTACGACCAGGGCCTGAAGGGCTACCTGGTGGAAGCGCTGGCGCAGGGCAGTGGCGCCGAGCTGGTGATCCCGATGTTCGAGGGCGAGCACTTTGCCGATCCCGACGCCAACCCCGGCGAGGAAGGCTTCGCCGACGGCGAAGGCGCGTCGTGGGTGGTGGCCTGGACCGAGGACGGCGCCCCGGTGCGCGAGTCCTACGTCAACCTGATCCCCACGCCGGCCGGCGGCACGCACGAGTCCGGCCTGCGCGAAGGCCTGTTCCAGGCGGTCAAGAGCTTTATCGAGATGCACGCGCTGCAGCCCAAGGGCGTCAAGCTGATGAGCGAGGACGTGTTCGCGCGCGCCTCGTTCGTGCTGTCGGCCAAGGTGCTGGACCCGCAGTTCCAGGGCCAGATCAAGGAGCGCCTGAACAGCCGCGACGCGGTGCGGCTGGTGTCCACCTTCAGCCGCCCGGCGCTGGAGCTGTGGCTGAACCACCATGTCGAGTACGGCAAGAAGCTGGCCGAGCTGGTGATCCGCCAGGCCCAGGCGCGCACGCGCGCGGCGCAGAAGGTCGAGAAGAAGAAGGGCTCCGGCGTGGCCGTGCTGCCCGGCAAGCTGACCGACTGCGAGTCCACCGACGTGACCCGCAACGAACTGTTCCTGGTCGAGGGCGACTCCGCCGGCGGCTCGGCCAAGATGGGCCGCGACAAGGAATTCCAGGCCATCCTGCCGCTGCGCGGCAAGGTGCTGAACACCTGGGAGACCGAGCGCGACCGCCTGTTTGCCAACAACGAGGTGCACGACATCGCCGTGGCCATCGGCGTGGACCCGCACGGCGCCAACGACGAGCCCGACCTGTCCAACCTGCGCTACGGCAAGATCTGCATCCTGTCCGATGCCGATGTGGACGGCGCGCATATCCAGGTGCTGCTGCTGACACTGTTCTTCCGGCATTTCCCCAAGCTGATCGAGACCGGCAACGTCTATGTGGCGCGCCCGCCGCTGTTCCGCGTCGATGCCCCGGCGCGCGGCAAGAAGCCGGCGCAGAAGCTGTACGCGCTGGACGAAGGCGAGCTCGAAGCGATCCAGGACAAGCTGCTCAAGGACGGCGTCAAGGAAAACTCGTGGCAGATCTCGCGCTTCAAGGGCCTGGGCGAGATGAGCGCCGAGCAGCTGTGGGAAACCACCATGAACCCCGACACGCGGCGCCTGCTGCCCGTGATGCTGGGCGAATACGACCTGCCGCAGACCGTCGAGATGATGAACATGCTGATGGGCAAGGGCGAGGCCGCCCAGCGCCGCAGCTGGCTGGAAGAGAAGGGCAACGAGGTCGAGGCCGACATCTGAGCCGGGGCGCCGCGCCGCGAGCGCGGCCGCTCCGGTGCCGGCCAGGCCCGATTGGCGCATAATGCCCGCTCCGGTCCGCCTACTCTGGAACGCACGATGAAGACGAGAACCCCCGGCAATCCCTGGCGCAAGGCAACGACAGTCCTGCTGGCGCTGGCAGGGCTTGCCTGCGTGCCGGCGGCGCATGCCGAGCTGTGGGGCTTTATCGACGCCGACGGCGTGGCGCACTTTGCCGACCAGAAGCTCGACGCGCGCTACAAGCTGTTCATGAAGGACGGCGGCAGGCTCGACACCGGGCGCCTGGCGGCGAAGCAGGCGCAGGCGGCGCGCGGCGACATCGACTTCGAGCAGCACAAGCTGTACCGCTACGTCCTCAACCATCCCAACATCAAGACCGTGGAGCCGCTGATCCACCAGATCGCCGGCAAGCAGGATGTCGATCCCGCGCTGGTCAAGGCGGTGATGGCGGTGGAGTCGGGCTTCAACCCGGCGGCGGTGTCGCCCAAGGGCGCGATCGGCCTGATGCAGGTGATTCCCGACACCGGCGCGCGCTTTGGCGTCAGCGCCGATGCGCGCCGCACCATCGAGCAGAAGCTGGCTGATCCGCGCACCAACATCACCGCGGGCGTGCGCTACCTGAGCTGGCTGATGCAGCAGTTCCCCGACAACCTCGAGCTGGTGCTGGCGGCGTACAACGCGGGCGAGGGCGCGGTGCAGCGCTACAACAACCGTATCCCGCCCTATCCGGAGACCCGGCAGTATGTCAGCACCGTGCTGCAGTTCTACCGGCTGTACCAGCCGCAGCAGGGCGTGGTGCTAAAGCGCGCCAGCGCCGGCGGCGACGACGGCCCGCGCGTGAAGATGGTGATCGGCGCGCGCCGGCCCATGCCCTGACCGGCACCGAAGAATCACAAGCAACCGGTGCGCCGGCCGTCGAGGTCGAACGCGTGGCGCGCCGAATCCTTGCCTATCCATGGAACAACAAGACATCACGTTTCAACCTGAAGAGCCGGCCGATTCGCTGACGCTGGCCCGCTACGCCGAGCGCGCCTACCTGGACTACGCCGTCAGCGTGGTCAAGGGCCGCGCGCTGCCCGAGGTGGCCGATGGCCAGAAGCCGGTGCAGCGGCGCATCCTGTTCGCGATGCACGAGATGGGGCTGCGCGCCGACGCCAAGCCGGTCAAGTCGGCGCGCGTGGTCGGCGACGTGCTGGGCAAGTTCCACCCGCACGGCGACCAGTCCGCCTATGACGCGCTGGTGCGGCTGGCGCAGGACTTCTCGCTGCGCTATCCGCTGATCGACGGCCAGGGCAACTTCGGCTCGCGCGACGGCGACGGCGCCGCGGCGATGCGCTACACCGAAGCGCGCCTGACGCCGATCTCGCGGCTGCTGCTCGACGAGATCGACGAAGGCACGGTCGACTTCATCCCCAACTACGACGGCTCGATGCAGGAGCCCAGGCTGCTGCCGGCGCGGCTGCCGTTCGTGCTGCTCAACGGTGCCTCGGGCATCGCGGTGGGCATGGCGACCGAGATCCCGCCGCACAACCTGCGCGAGGTCGCCGCCGCGACCGTGGCGATGATCCGCAACCCGAACATCGCGCTGGCCGAGTTGCTGGCGCTGATGCCCGGGCCGGACTATCCCGGCGGCGGCCAGATCATCTCGCCGGCGGCGGACATTGCCCAGATCTACGAGAACGGCCGCGGCAGCCTGAAGGTGCGCGCGCGCTGGACCATCGAGGAGCTGGCGCGCGGCCAGTGGCAGCTGGTGGTGACCGAACTGCCGCCGAATACCTCGGCGCAGAAGGTGCTGGAAGAGATCGAGGAAATCACCAACCCCAAGATCAAGACCGGCAAGAAGGCGCTGACGCCGGACCAGCAGCAGCTCAAGGCCACCGTGCTGGCGGTGCTCGACGCGGTGCGCGATGAATCCGGCAAGGACGCGCCGGTGCGGCTGGTGTTCGAGCCCAAGAGCAAGAACATCGACCAGCAGGAGTTCATCCAGACGCTGCTGGCGCATACCAGCCTGGAATCCGGCGCGCCGATCAACCTGGTGATGATCGGCACCGACGGCCGTCCGCGCCAGAAGGGCCTGCGCGAGATCCTGGGCGAGTGGATCGCGTTCCGCTTCGATACCGTCACGCGCCGCACGCGCCATCGCCTGGGCAAGGTCGAGGACCGCATCCACATCCTCGAAGGCCGGATGCTGGTGCTGCTCAATATCGACGAGGTGATCCGCATCATCCGCGAGAGCGACGAGCCCAAGCCCGCGCTGATCGAGGCCTTCGGCCTGAGCGACCGCCAGGCCGAGGACATCCTGGAAATCCGGCTGCGCCAGCTGGCGCGCCTGGAAGCGATCCGCATCGAGAAGGAGCTGAAGGAGCTGCGCGAGGAGCAGGCCGAGCTGGACGTGCTGCTCAAGTCCGAGACCATGATGCGCCGTCGCATCATCAAGGAGATCGAGACCGACGCCAAGCAATACAGCCCGGAAGACAAGGACCCGCGCCGCACGCTGATCCAGGAACAGCGCCGCGCCGCGGCCGAGGTGCGCGTGATCGACGAGCCGGTGACGGTGGTGATGTCGCAGAAGGGCTGGGTGCGCACGCGCCAGGGCCATGGCCACGATCCGCAGCAGTTCACCTTCAAGGCGGGCGATGCGCTGTACAACACCTTCGACTGCCGCACCGTCGACGTGCTGCTGGTGTTCGGCACCAATGGCCGCGTTTATTCCGTGCCGGTCTCCAGCCTGCCGGGCGGGCGCGGCGACGGGGTGCCCATCACCACGCTGATCGAGCTGCAATCCGGCAGCCAGGTGGCGCACACCTTTGCCGGCAGCGCCAGCCAGCGCGTGCTGATTGCCACGGCCAACGGCAACGGCTTCCAGACCACGGTGGGCGACATGACCGGCCGGCAGAAGGGCGGCAAGTCGTTCCTGACGCTGGACGACGGCGATGCCCCGCTGCCGCCGGCACCGATCGGCGACGAGGCCACCCATGCGGCGTGCCTGTCCGGCAACGGCCGCCTGCTGCTGGTGGCGCTGGATGAAGTGAAGGTGCTGTCCGCCGGCGGGCGCGGCGTGATCCTGATGGAGCTGGAAGCCAAGGAGAAGCTGCTGCAGGCGGTTGCCGTGGGCGCGCCCGGGCTGGTGCTGTCCGGCGCGGGCCGCGGCGGCAAACCGTCGTCGCAGAAGCTGGCCGGGCAGTCGCTGCTGCCGTATGTCGGCAAGCGGGCGCGCAAGGGCAGGCAGCTCGAGGCGAAGCTGAAGGAGCCGAGGATCGAGCCGGTGCGGGTGGAGGTGCCTGCGGGCAATTGAGTGGCCTGCTGGTTTGCTCCCCTCTCCCGCAAGCGGGAGAGGGAGCCCCCAATCCGGCGGGCAACATATCAATCCACCCCCACGAATCCCCCAGTCTGATGCGCCCACAGCCGCGCATACAGCCCCCCATGCGCGAGCAGTTCCGCATGCGTGCCGTTCTCCACGATATGCCCGTTGTCCAGCACCACCAGCCGGTCCATCCGTGCGATGGTCGACAGCCGGTGCGCGATGGCGATCACGGTCTTGCCCTGCATCAGCGTTTCCAGGCTTTCCTGGATCGCGGCTTCCACTTCGGAGTCCAGCGCCGAGGTCGCTTCGTCCAGGATCAGGATCGGCGCGTTCTTGAGCAGCACCCGCGCGATCGCGATGCGCTGGCGCTGGCCGCCTGACAGCTTCACGCCGCGCTCGCCGACCTGTGCCTCCAGCCCGGTATTGCCGTGGGCATCGACCAGGTGCGGAATGAACTCGTCGGCGCGGGCGCGGTGCAGCGCGGCGGCGATTTCGGCGTCCGTGCTGGAGGGCTTGCCGTAGAGCAGGTTCTCGCGGATCGAGCGGTGCAGCAGCGAGGTGTCCTGCGTGACCATGCCGATCTGCGCGCGCAGGCTCTCCTGCGTGACCGTGGCGATGTCCTGGCCGTCGATCAGGATGCGCCCGCGCTCGACGTCGTAGAGCCGCAGCAGCAGGTTGACCAGCGTCGACTTGCCCGCGCCCGACGGGCCCACGAGCCCGATCTTCTCGCCTGGCCGCACCGTCAGGTTGACGCCCTCGATCACGCCCGAGCCCTTGCCGTAGTGGAACCCCACCTGCTCGAAGCGGACTTCGCCGTGCGTGACGCGCAGCGGCTGCGCGTTGGCGCGGTCGGTGACCTGGCGCGGCACCGCGATGGTCTTCATGCCGTCCTGCACCTGCCCGACATTCTCGAAGATGCCGTTGACCACCCACATGATCCAGCCCGACATATTGTTGATGCGGATCACCAGCCCGGTGGTCAGCGCGATCGCGCCGGTGGTGACATGGCCGGTGCTCCACAGCCATACCGCCAGCCCGGTGGTGCCGGCGATCAGCGCGCCGTTCATCGCGGTGATGGTGACGTCCATGCCGCTGACCATGCGCCCGGCCTGCCGCGTCTTCTCGGTCTGCTCGGCCATGGCGTCGCGCGCGTAGTCTTCTTCCTGCCGGGTATGCGCGAACAGCTTGAGCGTGGTGATATTGGTATAGCCGTCGACGATGCGCCCCATCAGCCGGGAGCGCGATTCGGTGGCGATCACCGAGCGCTGCTTGACGCGCGGCACGAAGTACAGCAGCGCGGCCACGTAGCAGACGATCCACAGCAGCAGCGGGATCATCAGGCGCCAGTCGGCCTGCGCGAACAGCACCAGCGAACTGACCGCATAGATCGCCACGTGCCACAGCGCGTCCACCGCCTGCACCGCGGAGTCGCGCAGCGAGAAGCCGGTCTGCATGATGCGCTGGGCGATGCGCCCGGCAAAGTCGTTCTGGAAGAACGACAGGCTCTGCTTGAGCACGTAGCGGTGGTTCTGCCAGCGGATCAGGTTGGACAGGCTGGGGCTGATCACCTGGTGCACCAGCACGTCATGCAGGCCGAAGAAGATAGGACGCAGCAGCACCGCCACCACCGCCATCCACACCAGCTCGTTGCGGTGCCGGCTGAAGAACTCGGCGCCGGGCGTGGTCTGCGCCATGTCGACCAGCCGGCCGAGGAAGCTGAACAGCGCCACCTCGATCAGCGCGCCGACCAGGCCCACCAGCAACAGCAGCACGAACACGCCCCAGACCTCGCGCAGGTACCAGGTGTAGAAGCGCAGCACCTGGCCCGGCGGCTCGCGGTCCGGCATATGGCGGAAGGGGTCGATCAGTCTTTCCAGGCGACGCAACATGGCAGGGTTCCCGTTGTGTGCCACGGCACGCCTGCTCGTCCTGGTGGGATGCCGGGCGCTTGCGGCGGATCAGACGCAACATGATACGCGCCTTGCGCAATGGAAAAGCCCCGCCGGGGGCGGGGCCTTGTCTGATACGCGCTGCGAAAACCGCCGCGGCGTCGGCCGCGCCGGCCGCGTCAGGGGTGGTGGATCACCATATGCGTGAACGGCGGCACGTAGGCCTGCAGCGTCACGAACAGGCCCACCAGGATCGCCAGCACGATCGAGTGGAAGAACACGTAGCGCAGGATGTCGCCCTCGTGGCCGTACCACTTGGTCGCGGTCGACGCGACCACGATCGACTGCGCGTCGATCATCTTGCCCATCACGCCGCCTGAGCTGTTGGCCGAAGCCATCAGCACCGGCGACAGGCCCAGCTGCTCGGCGGTGGTCTTCTGCAGGCCGCCGAACAGCACGTTCGAGGCGGTGTCCGAGCCGGTCAGCGCCACCCCCAGCCAGCCCAGCATGGTGCCGAACAGCGGGTAGAACACGCCGGTGTGCGCAAAGGCCAGGCCCAGCGTCGCATCCAGGCCCGAGTAGCGGGTCAGGTAGCCGACGCCGAACATGGCGCAGATGGTCAGCAGCGAGTAGCGCACCAGCTTGATGGTTTCCCAGTACTCGCGGAACAGCCGCGGCACCGAGTAGCCCATCAGCAGACCGCCGGCGATGGCCGAGACGAAGATGCCGGTGCCGGCCATCGACAGCACGTTGAAGTTGAACACGGCGCCTTCGATGACTTCCTTGGGCACCACCGGCGGCACCTTGACGATGGCCTTGTCGAGGCCCGGCACCGGGAATTTCCAGGCCCACAGGCTGTCCATCAGCTTCTTGAACTCGGGGATGCCCCAGACGAACACGAACACCGTCAGGATCACCCACGGCATCCAGGCCTTGGCCACCGAGATCCCGGCCGAGGCGGCGCTGGCGCGGGCGTCGGCTTCCAGTGCTTCGGGGTGGTCGACCTTGGAGTCGTCGTGGCGGCCGAGGATCTTGGTCGAGGTCCAGATTTCCTTCGGATGCCAGACCTTCAGGAACAGCGTCAGCGAACCCATCGACACCAGCGCGGCGATCACGTCCACCAGCCACGGGCCGTGGAAATTCGACACCAGGTATTGCGGCACGGCGAAGCTCACGCCCGCCACCAGGATCGCCGGCCAGATCGCCAGCATGCCGCGGAAGCCGGCGAAGGCCCAGATCAGCCAGAACGGCACGATCACCGAGAAGAACGGCAGCTGGCGCCCGATCATCGCCGACAGGTCGAGCAGGTCCAGTCCGGTCACCGAGGCCAGCCCGATGATGGGCGCGCCCAGCGCGCCGTATGCCACCGGCGCGGTGTTGGCGATCAGCGCCAGGCCCGAAGCCGCCAGCGGCGAGAAACCCAGCCCGATCAGGATCGCGCCGGTCACCGCCACCGGCGTGCCGAAGCCGGCCGCGCCCTCGAAGAAGGCGCCGAAGCTGAACGCCACCAGCAGCAGTTGCAGCCGGCGGTCTTCGGTGATGCCGGAAATCGAGTTCTGCAAGACCTTGAAGGATCCGTTCAGCGTGGTGAGCCGGTGCAGGAAGATGATGTTCAGCACGATCCAGCCGATCGGGAACAGCCCGGAGACGATGCCCAGCCCCGCCGCCTTGCCCGCCATGGCCGCCGGCATGCCGAACACGGTCGACGCCACCACGATGCCGATCACCAGCGCCAGGCCCGCCGCCAGATGCGCCTGCATATGAAAGAACGCCAGCGCTGCCAGCAGCACGGCGACGGGAATGCCCGCGGCAATGGTCGACAGCGCCATATTGCCTAGCGGGTCATAGACTTGACTCCACACGATCGAAATCCTCCTCTGGTTTGGCTCGGGCGCCCGGGCGATCTGCGTGCCCTGGAACTCCCGCATGCGCTTTGCACCGGCGTGCGCTAGCCGCCGCGCCGGCAAAGAACAAGGATTTTAAAAAAGGGCCTGCCGGCGCCTGCCGTACATCGCGTCATGATCGCGATGAGCCACATTCAGGGATCAGGGTTTGCCCGGACGAGCAGCGCGGCGCACATGGGGCCCTTGCGGCACACCGGCCAGAGTACTCTAAACGGCGCCCGTTGCAAAAGTATGCAAGCCAGCGGCGCGGCAGCATGACTGGCGGCGAGGACGATGCCCCGGCTGGCGCCGGCATCGCGGTGGCGCCATACTGGCGGGCAGTGCGCCGGCACACGCCGGAACCGATTCCACTCCGAGACGAGGTTTCCCCATGACTGAATTCCTTCCGCCGTGGCCGCTGCTGACGGCCTTCGTGGTGGCCAGCCTGGCGCTGGCGATCACGCCGGGTCCGGCCGTGGTCTATATCGTCACCCGCACGCTGGCGCAGGGGCGGCAGGCCGGGCTGGCGTCGATCGGCGCGGTGGCGCTGGGCAACCTGGGCAATGCCATCGGCGCCTCGCTGGGGCTGGCGGTGCTGTTCTCGGTGTCGGCGCTGGCCTTTACGGTGGTCAAGTACGCCGGCGCGGCGTACCTGATCTGGCTGGGCGTGCGAGCCTTGCGCGGCGGCGGCGGGGCCGATGGCGGCACCCCCGAGGTGTCGCCGCGCAGCCTGCGACAGGTGGTACGCGACGGCTTCGTGGTGGCGCTGCTCAACCCCAAGACCGCGATCTTCTTCGCCGCCTTCCTGCCGCAGTTCATGAACCCGGCGGGCTCGGCGCTGGCGCAGAGCCTGGCGCTGGGCGTGGCCTTCGTGCTGATCGCCGCGACCACGGATGCGTGCTACGTGATGGCCGCCGCCGCGGTGATGCCGGCGCTGCGCCGCGCCGGCCGGGCGCGCGCGCTGGGCCGCTACCTGACCGGCGCGGCCTTTATCGGGCTGGGGGTGTTCACCGCGGCATCGGGCTCGCGCGCGCCGAAGTAGAAGGGCGGGTGAAAAAACTGCCGCGGCTCAGCGCAGCGGCAGTTCGAGGATGCCGCCGGCGGCTGGGCGGGCACGCATGGCGTTGAGCCAGCGCTCCAGCTCGGGGCGCGGCTGGTGCTGGCGCGGCAGTCCCATCCAGCGGTGCGCGGCACAGGCCAGCGAGATGTCGGCCATGGTGAAGCGGTCGCCGCCGATGAACTCGCGTCCGGCCAGCGCCTTGTCCAGCAGCGCGGCGAGCGGCTCGGTGCGCTCGCACGAGGCCTCGATGGCGGCCGGGTCGCGCTCGGCTTCGGGCTTGCGCACCAGGTTCAGGAACGCGGTCACCATCGCCGGGCTGAAGGCGGTGGTCTGCCAGTCCATCCAGCGGTCGGCCGAGGCGCGCGCCTTGACGTCCTCGGGCCACAGCGTGCCTTCGCCGTAGCGTGCGCACAGGTAGCGCACGATCGCATTGGACTCCCACAGCACGAACGGCTCGCCACCGACATCCGTGCCGCGGAAATCCTCGATCACCGGGATCTGGCGGTTAGGGTTCAGGCGCACGTAGGCCTCGGTGTCGAGGTCGCCCTTGGTCACGCCGATATCGACGCGCTCATGGTCCAGGTGCAGCTCGCGTGCGCACCAGACCACCTTCTGCACGTTGATGGAGGAAAGCCGGCCCCAGATACGCAACATGTCGTCTCCCAAGTCAGGTGCGCCCGTTTGCCGTGGCGTCAGGCCGCGCGCGGCTGCCGCGCCGCGGCAATGGCTTCGCGGAACAGCTCGCCGAGGATCGCCACGCCCTGCTCGATGCGCTCCGCCGGCACCGTGACGAAGGCCAGGCGCAGCGCGTTGCGCTTCGGGTTGTTGGCGTAGAACGGCGCGCCCGGTACGTAGGCGACGTTGCGCCTGACCGCTTCTTCCAGGATCACCATGCTGTCCAGCCCCTCGGGCAGCTCCATCCAGATAAACATGCCGCCTTCCGGCGTATTCCAGCTGACGCCTTCGGGCATGTGGCGCGCAAGCGCATCCAGCATGGTCTGGCACTGCTTGCCGTAGAGCTCGCGGATGGTCGGGATATGGGTGTCGAGCAGGCCGTCGCGCACGGTCTCGTAGGCCACGCGCTGCGTGAACGTGGGCGTGTGCAGGTCCGAGGCCTGCTTGGCCTGGCACAGCTTGAAATGCAGCTCCGGCGGGGCGATCACGTAGCCCAGGCGCATGCCGGGGGCCAGGATCTTGGAGAACGAGCCCATGTAGATCACGCCGTCGGGGTTCATCGACAGCAGGCTCGGCAGCTGGTCGCCGGTGTAGCTGAGCGCGCCGTACGGATCGTCCTCGACCAGCAGCACGCCCAGTTCCTGCGCGCGCGCCACCAGCGCCTGGCGGCGCTCCAGCGGCAGGCGGCGCCCGGTCGGGTTCTGGAAGTTGGGCAGGGCGTACAGGAAGCGCGCGCCGGCGGTCAGTTCGGGCGTCAGCGCCTCGGGCAGCAGGCCCTTGTCGTCGCTGGGGATCGAGACGAATTCCGGCTCGAACAGCGAGAACGCCTGCAGCGCGCCGAGGTAGCTGGGGGTTTCCACCATCACCTTGCTGCCGGGGTCGATCATCACCTTGGCGATCAGGTCCAGCGCCTGCTGCGAGCCGGTGGTGATCAGCACGCGCTCGACCGCCACGTCATGGCGCCGGGCGACGAACTCGCGCAGCGGCAGGTAGCCTTCGGTCGCGGCGTACTGCAGCGCCGCCTGCGGGTTGTCGGCGAAGACGCGGGCCGTCGCGGCTTCCATCGCCGCTACCGGGAACGACGCCGGCGACGGCAGGCCGCCGGCGAACGAAATGACTTCCGGACGCTCGGTGACCTTAAGGATTTCGCGGATGGCCGAGCTGGTGAGTTGCTGCGCCCGGCGGGAAATGGCCCATTTCATGATGTGTCTCTAGTCTGCGGTGATTCTTGGGAGAGCGGCACGGCAACGGCCGGCCGCTCAGTCAACGATAAAGCTTCAGCCCTGCACTTCGGCGATCAGTTCGATCTCGACGCACGCGCCCAGCGGCACCTGCGCCACGCCGAAGGCGCTGCGCGCGTGCTTGCCCTTGTCGCCGAAGACCTCGGCCAGCAGCTCGGAGGCGCCGTTGGTGACCAGGTGCTGCTCGGTGAAGTCGGTGGTCGAATTGACCAGGCTCATCACCTTGACGATGCGGGTGACGCGGTTCAGGTCGCCGACATGCGCATGCAGCGTCGCCAGCAGGTCGATGGCGACGGCGCGGGCGGCGGCCTTGCCGGTTTCGGTGTCGATCTCCTGGCCCAGCTTGCCGGTCCAGACCTTGCCGTCCTTGCGCGCGATATGGCCGGACAGGAACACGGTGTTGCCGGTCTGCGCGGCCATCACGTAGGCGGCGGCGGGGGCGCTGACGGCCGGCAGTTCGATGCCGAGGCGGGCAAGGGTATCGTAGACCGAGGTTTGGGACATGTAGGCTCCAGTCAGTGAATGCGTCCGGGAAGGATCGGTGAGGGTTCCGGGGCAGGTGCGGATTGCTGCACGGCGGCGCGGCGGCCCAGCGCCACGACGGCAATCACCGCCACCGCGAAGGCGATGGTGGCAGCGTCGAGCGGCTCGGACAGGATCAGCGCGCCGCCCGCCAGCGTCAGGAACGGCTGCAGCAATTGTATCTGGCCGACGCGGGCCACGCCGCCTTTTGCCAGGCCGGCGTACCAGAAAAGGAAGCCCACGAACATCGAGAACACCGAAACATAGGCCATGCCGCCCCAGGCCCGCGGCGACGCCGCGGCGATCGCCGGCAGGTCGCGCAGCGTCAGCCATGCCACCACCGGCACCAGCACCGGCAGCGATACCACCAGCGCCCAGCTGATGGTTTCCAGCCCGCCCAGCTCGCGCGACAGCTTGCCGCCCTCGGCATAGCCCAGCGCGCCCAGCAGCACCGCGCCGAACAGGAACCAGTCGGCATGCTGCAGGCCGCCGGCCCCCTGCCACACGGCAAAGCCGATCACCAGCGCGCTGCCGGCGACGGCCGACAGCCAGAACGCCGGCGACGGCCGCTCGCGCCCGAACCACGCGGCGAACACCGCGGTGGCCAGCGGCAGCAGCCCGATCACGATGGCGCCGTGGCTGGCCGGCACCTCGCGCATGGCCAGCGAGGAAAACAGCGGAAAGCCCGCCACCACGCCCAGCGCGGTCACGGCCAGCCGCGTCCATTGCCCGCCGCGCGGGCGCCGGCCCGCGCGCAGCGCGCCGCGCCAGGCCAGCAGCGCCAGCGCCAGCAGCGCGGCCAGCACGGCCCGCGCCAGCGCGACGAAGATCGGGTCCAGTTCGGCCACCGCCATGCGCGTGAACGGCAGGGTCTGGCTGAAGATCGCCACGCCGACCAGGCCCAGCAGCATGCCGCCGGAGGCCGGCACGGCAGCAGCCGGGGGTGTCGTCGATGACAAGGGTGTTGGCGGAGCGGGGCGGCTGGCGGGCATGATTGGCCTCGGTGTTGTCAGGGTGTTGAACTCGCGGGTCAGGCTGCCGCGGGCACGCCGGGGCGGGCCCCGACCGCAATCCACAGCGCCGTCAGCGCCAGCGCCGCGCCCATGGCGCGGTTGAACCAGCGCACGCGCTGGCCGTGCTGCAGCCACTGCCGCAGCGACGCGCCCACCGCGCCATAGACGCCGTTGCTGACGAAGCCCAGCACGCCAAACACGCCGCACACCAGCAGCACGCGTTGCACCGGCGACGCCGCGCCCGCCATGTACGAGGCCGCCACCGCCAGCGCCAGCATCCACGCCTTGATATTGGCGTACTGCAGCGCCGCCGACTGCCACACGCTGAGCGGGCGCAGCACCTGCTTTTCGGCCAGCGCGGTGCTGCGCGCGATCTTCCACGCCAGCCACAGCAGGTAGGCCACGCCGGCCGCGTGCACGGCGGCGGCCAGCGCGGGCTGGCCCAGCACCAGCGCACCCACGCCCAGCGCGCACAGCGCCAGGATGCTGGCAAAGCCGAAGGCGACGCCGACGCAATGCGGCAGCGTCGCGCGCAGGCCGAAGTTGGCCCCGCTCACCGCGGCGATGGTGGTGTTGGGTCCGGGTGTGAACAGGCCGACCGTCAGCAGCGTCAGCAGCGCCGCGAACTGCGCCGTGCTCAGGCCGGTGAGCAGGTCCGTGAGCAGTGCCGAAGCGGTCATGCGAACGCCACCGCCACGCGCCGGTTGGTGCGGCTCTTCTTTTCGATCTTCGTCACCACCACCGCGCCGATCTCGCCGGTGTTGGCCACGTGCGTGCCCCCGCACGGCTGGCGGTCGACCCCGGGGATCTCGATGATGCGGATGCTGGCCGTGCCCGCCGGCGGCGCGGCGCCGATGGTGCGCACCAGGTCGGGCTGCGCGGCCAGTTCCTGCGGCGTGATCAGGGTGGTGCGCACCGCGGTGTTGGCGCGGATCAGCGCGTTCAGGCGCTCGCTCAGGTCGGCCTTGTCGAGCGTGGATTCCGGCAGGTCGAAGTCGATGCGCGCGCTGTCCGGCGAGATGCCGCAGCCGGTCACCGGCACCGGGATCAGCGAGCCCAGCAGGTGCAGGCAGGTATGCAGGCGCATCAGCCGGTGGCGGCGGTCCCAGTCGATCGCCACGGTGACGCGCTCGCCGACGCGCGGCAGCGGCGCCCCGGCGGCCGGAACATGCAGGATGCGGCGGCGGTCGTCGGCGTAGACCGTGTCGACGATGGCCACGGTGCGCCCGTCGGCCAGCGTCAGCGTGGCGGTGTCGCCGGCCTGGCCCCCGCTGCGCGCGTAGCACACGGTCTCGTCGAACTCGATGCCCTCGGCGCTGGCGGCCACCACGGTGGCGGCGCAGTGGTCGAGGTACGGGTCTTCGTCGAAACGCTTGCGGGTGGCGGACATCGGGGGCTCCTTGGGGCTTGTTGTGGGGACGGCTAGCGCAGGGTGCGGATGCCCTGCGCGGTTTCGATCTCGGCAATCAGGCCGGGCGGGCCGTCGTCCTGCTCCACCGCGAGCAGGTGGTCGGCACCCAGCCATGCCAGCCCCTGACGCAGCAGCTCGGCGCGCGGGTGGCGCGCGCACAGCCGGCGCAGCGCCAGGTCCTGCCGCGGCAGGCTGGCGCCGGGGGCCGGGGTCACGTCCCACTGGATCAGGCTGGGCAGCGCGCCGTCGCCGGCGCTGCCGGCTTCGCCCGGCCAGGCCGGCAGGCTGCCGTCGGCGGGTACGGTGATGCGCCAGTGCAGGCTGCCGCGGCTCATCGGGATCACCGGGGCGATGCGTTCGGGATACTGCGCCTGCCAGCGGCTAATGTCGGCGGGCCGTTCCACGCGCGCGGCCCAGTGCAGCAGGAACGGGCCATCGCGCAGGCGCTGCCGGACCGCTTCGCTTTCCAGGCCGAACCAGCGCGGCCGTGCCGGCGCCGGAGCGGTCGGATCGATCGCGATGACTTCCAGGTAGATGCCGCCGAACAGGCCCAGCACGCGGTTGTGCGTGCCCATGGCCGCATGCGCGCCGCCGCCCTGGGGCGCAATGCCCAGCACGCCGGCAACGTAGTCGGTGCCGGTGTCGAGGTCGGGGGCGGCAACGACGAGGTGATCGAGAGCTAGCTTCATCTTGGCTTGATGGTAGACAAGGTACTCGGTACAGTACCGGTACAGTTCAGCGGATCGTCTTCAGTACAGTTGCAGGAGCAGCACATGGATGCCCCATCCAGCAAGGGCGACGCCGGCGGCGACAGCGCCGCCGTGGCCCGCGAGAAGGATAGCCGAGGCGGCGCGCAAGCCCCAGCCGGCGCCGCAGCCGCGCGCGCGCTGCAGCTGGTGCTGCCGTCCACCGCGCGCTTGCCGGACCCGGTGCCGTCGGCGCAGATGACGCTGGTCGAGCAGCTGACCGAATGGGCCCGCATGCGCATCGACGAGCGCGTGTTCCGCGCCGGCATGCGCATGCCGTCGATCCGGCAGCTTGCGCAGGAGAAGGGCATCTCGCGCTTTACCGTGGTCGAGGCCTACGAGCGGCTGGTGGCGCTGGGCTACCTGGAATCGCGCCGGGGCTCGGGCTTCTACGTGCGCGAGCGGGCCCCGGCCGCGCCGGCGGCGCCGGTCTCGCGCGACGCGCCGGCGGCGCGCAAGATCGACGTGACCTGGCTGCTGCGCAGCATGTTCCATACCGCCGAGGCACACAAGGCGCCGGGACTGGGCTTCCTGCCCAACGACTGGCTCGACGGCGAGCTGATCGCCAGCGCGCTGCGCGGGCTCGGCCGCCAGCCCGGCAACCATTTCCTGGCCAGCGGCACCCCGCAGGGCTTCCTGCCGCTGCGCCAGCAGCTGCGCACCCGCCTGGAAGAACTGGAGATCCGCGCCGGCGCCGAGCAGATCGTGCTGACCTCGGGCATCACCCAGGCACTCGACCTGATCGCCCGGCTTTACCTGCAGCCCGGCGACGCGGTGCTGGTGGGCGACCCGGCATGGTTCGTGATGTTCGGCCGCTTTGCCGCGCAGGGGGCGCAGGTGATCGGCGTGCCCTATACCGGGGAGGGCCCGGACCTGGAGGCGCTGGAGCGCATCGTGCAGGCGCACCGGCCCCGGCTGTTTGTCATCAACTCGGTGCTGCACAACCCGACCGGCACCTCGCTGTCGGCCGCCAAGGCGTTCCAGCTGCTGCGCCTGGCCGAGCAGTACGACTTCCTGATCGTCGAGGACGACATCTATTGCGACCTGTGCCCGCCCGGCCACGCCGCCACCCGGCTGGCCAGCCTGGACCAGCTGCGCCGGGTGATCTACCTGGGCAGCTTTTCCAAGACGCTGGCGGCCAACCTGCGCGTCGGCTTTGTCGCGGCGCATCCGGACACGGCCGCGGCGCTGACCGACGGCAAGCTGCTGGCCGGGCTGGCCACGCCCGAGATCAACGAGCGGGTGCTGTACAAGGTGCTGACCGAAGGGCATTACCGCAAGCACGTCGAGCGCGTGCGCACCCGGCTCGACCGCGCCCGCGACGAGACCCGGCGCGAGCTGGAGGGGCTGGGCCTGCGCCTGTTCCCCGGCCAGCATGCCGGCATGTACCTGTGGGCCGACACCGGCCGCGATTCCAACGCCATCACCACCGCCGGCCATGAAGAAGGCTACCTGTTCGCCCCGGGCAGCCTGTTTTCGCCGTCGCAGATGCCGTCCGGCTGGATGCGCTTCAACGTCGCCAGCAGCGGCGATCCGGACATGCTGCGCTTCCTGGCGCGGCAGCTCGAGCGGCTGTAGCCGAGCGCCCGGCGCGCCCCCCGGGTCTTGAAAATGGCCCGGGCGTCCCTATTTTTGCCGGCACGGCCCCGGTGGCCAGCCAACCTATCCAGATTCGCCTGTTTTCAAGAGGAGAACCATGACCGCACCGCACGAGACGATGAGCTTCCAGGCGGAAGTGAAGCAGCTGCTGCACCTGATGATCCACTCGCTGTACAGCAACAAGGAAATTTTCCTGCGCGAGCTGGTCTCGAATGCTTCGGACGCCACCGACAAGCTGCGCTTCGAGGCGATCGCGAATCCGTCCCTGCTCGAGAACGACGCCGACCTGGCCATCCGCATCGAGGCCGATGCGCAGGCACGCACGCTGAAGATCACCGACAACGGCATCGGCATGAGCCGCGACGAGGCCATCCGCAACCTCGGCACCATCGCCCGTTCGGGCACCAGGGAATTCTTCCAGCAGCTGTCCGGCGACCAGCAGAAGGACGCGGCGCTGATCGGGCAGTTCGGCGTGGGCTTCTATTCGGCCTTCATCGTCGCCGACAAGGTCACCGTGGAAACGCGCCGCGCCGGCCTGGGCGCCGAAGATGCGGTGCGCTGGGAAAGCACCGGCGACGGCGAGTTCACCGTCGACGCGATCGCGCGCACCGAGCGCGGCACCACCATCACGCTGCACCTGCGCGAGGGCGAGGACGATTTCCTGTCGGCGTGGCGCCTGAAGAGCATCATCCAGAAGTACTCGGACCATATCTCGCTGCCGATCCGCATGCCCAAGGAAGTATGGGATGCGGAAGCCAGCAGCTACAAGCGCACCGACGAGTGGGAGAGCGTGAACCAGGCCAGCGCGCTGTGGACCCGCGCCAAGTCCGACATCACCGACGAGCAGTACACCGCTTTCTACCAGCACATCGCGCATGACAACGAGGCGCCGCTGGCGTGGACCCACAACCGCGTCGAAGGCCGCAGCGAATACACCCAGCTGCTGTACATCCCGGCGCGCGCGCCGTTCGACCTGTGGGACCGCAACCACAAGGCCGGGCTCAAGCTGTACGTGAAGCGCGTCTTCATCATGGACGACGCCGAGCAGCTGCTGCCGGGCTACCTGCGCTGGGTCAAGGGCGTGGTCGATTCCGCCGACCTGCCGCTGAACGTGTCGCGCGAGCTGCTGCAGGAGAGCCGCGACGTCAAGGCGATCCGCGAGGGCTGCACCAAGCGCGTGCTGTCGATGCTGGAATCGATGGCCGACAGCGAGGACGAAGCCGAGCGCGCCAAGTACGACACCTTCTGGCAGCAATTCGGCCAGGCGCTGAAGGAAGGCGCCGGCGAAGACCAGGCCAACCAGGAGCGCGTGGCAAAGCTGCTGCGCTTCGCCTCGACCCATAACGACACCGCCGAGCAGAACGTGTCGCTGGCCGCCTATGCCGGCCGGATGAAGGAAGGGCAGGACAAGATCTACTACGTCACGGCCGACACCTGGTCCGCCGCGAAGAACAGCCCGCACCTGGAAGTGTTCCGCAAGAAGGGCATCGAAGTGCTGCTGCTGACCGACCGTGTCGATGAATGGATGTTGTCGTTCCTGCGCGAATTCGACGGCAAGGAGCTGGTGTCGGTGGCGCGCGGCGACCTCGACCTGGGCAAGCTGGCCGACGAGGCCGAAAAGGCCGAGCAGGAAAAGGCCGAAGCCGACTGGAAGGACGTGGTCGAGCGCGCCAAGGCCGTGCTGGCCGGCAAGGCCAAGGACGTGCGCGTGACGCTGCGCCTGACTGCATCGGCATCGTGCCTGGTCTCGGACGAGGGCGACATGAGCGGCTACCTGCAGCGCCTGCTCAAGCAGGCCGGCCAGAAGGCGCCGGATGCCCAGCCGATCCTGGAACTGAACCCGGAGCACGCGCTGGTGAAGAAGCTGCGGGGCCTGCCGGAAGGGGATGCCTTCAGCGACCGCCTGCAGGTGCTGTTCGACCAGGCGCTGCTGGCCGAAGGCGGCATGCTGGAAGACCCGGCAGCCTACGTCCAGCGCGTGAACAAGCTGCTGGCCTGAGCGGACGCGATTCGGCCTTGCACACCGCTGGTTTGCTCCCCTCTCCCGCTTGCGGGAGAGGGGAGACAACAATCGCAGTTTTTGCACTGTCAGCAGGCCCCTGCGTTCTTGCCATGCCCGACACGTTCCCGCCTCAACCCGACCTCCACCAGGGCCTGCCCCCCGTCATCGACGCCCACACCCGCGTGCTGGTGCTGGGCAGCTTTCCCGGTGCCGCGTCGCTCGCCGCGCGCCAGTATTACGCCCATCCGCGCAACCAGTTCTGGCCGCTGCTGGGCGCGCTGACCGGCGAGCCGCTGGCGGAGCTGCCCTATGCCGAACGGCTGGTGCGGCTGCTGGCGCATCGCATCGGCGTGTGGGACGTGCTGGGCGCGTGCCAGCGCGAAGGCAGCCTGGACAGCAATATCCGCTATCCGCAGGCCAACGATTTCACGCGCCTGCGCGCGCTGGCGCCGTCGCTGCGGCGCATCGGCTTCAACGGCGGCACCTCAGGCCGCTTTGCGCCGCAGTTCGCCGCGCAGGGCTACGAGACCGTGGTGCTGCCCTCGTCCAGCCCGGCGCATGCCGCGCGCAGCTTCGAGCAGAAGCTTTCGTTATGGCGCAGCCTGCTGGACTGAGGGGCTCGCTGCCGGCATTGCGCGTATGGAATCGGCCTGCCTGGAAGTGACGCGTTCCGGATTGTCGTGGGCCATCGCGCACCTATACTGGAATCGGGCTGGCCCATGATTCCAAACCGGGAGTATCGGCCGCTCCTTGTGCGCCTTGCGGGCTCGCACTTTCTGACGCATGGCGCGAATGCATCGGAAGTGAGTTGCCTGAGCCGGCAAACATGCGGCAAGGAGGCAATCATGTTCAAGCATCTGCTGCTGGCGGTCGATGGCTCCGACCTGTCTGAATCGGCGTTCCGCAAGGCGCTCGCGCTGGCGCGGGACATGGGGGCGCGTACCACCGCGGTGCGGGTCTGTCCGAACTACCACGTGCTGACCTACCAGGTCGAGATGCTGGAGGACACCCGCGAAACCTACGTCAAGGAAGCCGCGGCGGGCGCCACGCAGTACCTGCGCGAGCGCGCCGAGGAAGCCAGCGCGGCGGGCGTGCCGTGCGACACCGCCTACGCCGTCAACGACCATCCCTACGAAGCCATCATCAAGACCGCCGAGGACAAGGGCTGCGACCTGATCGTGATGGCATCGCACGGGCGGCGCGGCATCCAGGGCATGCTGATCGGCAGCGAGACGCTGAAGGTGCTGACGCACAGCAAGATCCCGGTGCTGGTCTATCGCTAGCACGGCGACGCGCGTCAAGCAGCAGGCCCTGGCAGGCACCGGTTGCAAAACCGGCGCTGCCGGGGCCGCTTTTTTGCCGGCGCGAGGCGCTTCTGGCATCCTGAGGGCCTGTCCGCAGCCCCGTTTGCAACCCTATGCGGCGCCCGCGCCCGGGCCGCCGCCGCGCCTTTCTGTCACAATGCCGGCGGCTGGCGCGCCCGCCATGGTTTCAAAGGTGATTTCCCTATGCGTATTTTCGGCATCAGCATCCATATCATCGTTGCACTGTTCTTTGCCGTGCACGCGGTGCGCACGCACCAGAACATGTACTGGCTGCTGATCCTGTTCCTGTTCCCGGGCCTCGGCAGCGTGGTCTATTTCTTTGCGATCTACCTGCCCGAGCTGCGCCAGTCGCGCGGGGCGCGCGCGGCGACGCGCGCCATCACGCAGCTGGTCGATCCCAACCGCGCGGTGCGCGAGGCCCGCTCGGATTTCGATCGGGCCCCGACGGTGGCGCACCGCATGCGCCTGGGCGCGGCGCTGCTGGCCGCCGGCGAGCCGGCCGAGGCGCTGCAGCACTACCAGGCGGCCGCCAACGGCCCGTTCGCGACCGATCCCGCGCTGCTGCAGGGCCTGGCGCAGGCGCTGTTCGCCACCGGCGATGCGCCCGGCGCGCTAGCGACGCTGGAGAAGCTGTTCGCGGCCCAGCCGCGCGCGCGCCAGCAGCCGGAGCCGGCCCTGCTGTACGCGCAAGCCCTGGCCGCCACCGGCGCGGCCGGCACGCGCGCCGCCTTCGAGCAGGCGCTGACCAGCGCCAGCGACGCCGCGCCGCGCTGCCTGTTCGCCGACTGGCTGGCGGCCCAGCCCGATCCGGCCGACCGCGAGCGCGCGCAGCGGCTGTATGCCGAAATCGTCCACGACGCCCGCCACTGGCCGCGCCACGCCCGCGACCACAACCGCGCCTGGCTGCAGCGCGCGCAGGCGGCGCTGGCCAGGTAAATCCGCGTTCGTTCCCATCGCCTCCATCGCCTCGGCGGGGGCGGCGAACGCCTTTCTCGACGACATGACCCTACTGAAACGCAAATCGATTGAAGCCGTGGCCTCGCGCCGTCCGGCACGCGGCACCCGCACCCGTGGCGAGGCGCCAGCCCGCGAAGAAAAACGCATGACGCCGCGCTTCGCGCCGGTGACGTTCTCGGAAATGGAAGGCGTGCGCTACCTGCACTTCGGCACCGAGTGGGTACAGGGCGCGATGCGCCTGCGCAAGCCGGATGCGATCGAACTGGAATACGCGCAGCAGATGATGGCCTGGCTGCTGTTCCTGTCGCCGTCGGTCGATGAATTCCACGTGGTGCAGCTGGGCCTGGGCGCCGCGGCGCTGACCAAGTTCTGCCATCGCCAGTTCAGCCGCGCGCGGGTGACCGCGGTGGAGCTGAACCCCGCCGTGATCGTCGCCGGGCGCAGCATGTTCGGCCTGCGCGAGAACGACGCACGGCTGACCGTGCGCGAGCAGGACGCCTGGGACTACGTGATGGACGGCGCCCACGCCGGCGCCGTCGACGTGCTGCAGGTCGACCTGTACGACGCCACCGCGCGCGGCCCGGTGCTGGACACCACCGCGTTCTACCGCGCCTGCCGCCGCACGCTGAAGGCGCCGGGTGTGATGACGATCAACCTGTTCGGCGACCACGACAGCTTTCCGAAGAACATCGAGCGCATCTGCGATGCCTTCGACAACCGCGTGCTGGTGTTTCCGGAAGTGCATGACGGCAACATCATCGCGCTGGCCTTCAACGGGCCGGAAATCGATGTGGCGTGGGACGTGCTGGAAGCGCGCGCCGACGTGGTCGAGGGCACCACCGGGCTGCCGGCGCGGGACTGGGTGAAGAAGCTGCGCGCGGCCAATGCACGGCAGGAAGAGCGGTTGATGATTTAAGCACCTCTCCCCCGCAAGCGGGAGAGAGGAGAAAACCCTCGGCGCGCGGACGCCTTCACTCCTTGTGAAAGAACTGCGCCAGCGACCACTCGTCGGTGCGCGCCTCGTACTTCAGACCCTTCTTCATCGCCCACATCGCCAGCTGGCTGTGCGACGGAATGATCGCGTGGTCGGCCAGAGCGAACTTTGCCGCGACGCGCGCATTGTCCTCGCGCGCCTTGTCGCTGCTGACCGTGGTCAGCGATTTCTCGATCAGCTGGTCCAGCTGCGGGTTGCTGTACTTGCCCCAGTTCCAGGTGCCGTAGCCGGTCTTCGGGTTGGGCGTGCCGGTGATCGAGCGCAGCGCCACGTCGGCGGCGGCCGAGCCCCAGCCCAGCATCTGGAAGGCAAACTCGCCCTGGCGCGCGCGCGTGAAGTAGGCCGCCACCGGCATGGTTTCCACCCTGGTCTGGATGCCGATGCGGGTCAGCATGCTGGCGGTGGCCTGCGCCACCGCGGCGTCGTTCAGGTAGCGATTGTTGGTGGCGTGCAGCGTCAGGGCGAAACCGTCCGGGTAGCCCGCCGCGGCCAGCAGCTTCTTCGCGCCTTCCGGGTCGTAGGCGTCGGGTTTGGTGCCGGGATGGCCGAAGATCTGCGGCGACACGATCGACGAGGCCGGCACCGCCAGCCCCTCCATGATGCGGCTGACGATGGCGTCGCGGTTCAGCGCCTTGCTGACCGCGGCGCGCACGCGCGCGTCCTTGAACGGATTCTTGCCCAGCGGCTTGCCCGCCTTGTCGGTGACAAAGGGCGGGTTGTCGCGCGACTGGTCCATCTGCCAGAACACGGTGCGCCACGACACCTGCTGCTCGATTTTGAACTTCGGGTTCTGCCTGAGCTTGGCGACGTCGGCCGAGGGCACGCTCTCGATCACGTCGACATCGCCCGCCAGCAGCGCGGCGCTGCGCGCGCCGTTGTCGGTGATGATGCGGAACACCGCGCGGTCCCACTCGGGCTTCGGGCCCCAGTAGTCGGGATTGCGCGCCATCACGATTTCCTGGCCGCGCGCAAAACGCACGAACTTGAACGGGCCGGTGCCGATCATGGCCTTGCCCGAGTCGAAATCGTTCTGCGTCAGCGTGGCCGCGATCTTTTTCGGCATGATCGGCACGCTGTTCAGGTCATTGGCCAGGTTGGCGTAGTTGGGCACGCTCATGGTCAGGCGCACGGTGAGCGGGTCGGGCGTGTCGATGCGGGCGATCGGCTTGGTGTAGCTGGTGAACGAGCCCGGGCTGTTGACCAGCTTCTCCGGCCGCTCCAGCGAGGCCTTGACGTCTTCGCTGGTAAAGGGCGAGCCGTCGTGCCACTTCACGTGGGGGCGCAGCTTGATTTCCCAGGTGATGGCGTTGACCGGCTTCCACGACAGCGCCAGCCCGGGGATGTAGCGCGCGTTCTTGTCCATGAACACCAGCGACTCGAACACGTGCAGGGCAATGGCGTTGTTGGGACCGGCATTGTTCCAGTGCGGATCCATCGACGTGACGTCGGCGGCCAGGCCGATGCGCAGGTCTTCGGCATGCGCGGCGCCGGCCGGCAGCAGGGTGAAGGCGGCGCTGCCGAAGACGAGCGCCGCGGCGGCACGGAGCACCGCGCGGCGCGCGGGAGTGGCACGGCGGCGCGGCGGACGTTGCGGCGGCAGGGCGTGGATCATGGTCATCGGGCAGGCTCCTCGTACGGGTCCGCGCGGTCGCGGACGGGTTCTCAGACGGGTTTGTCCCGCATTGTGCCGCTAAAGTGGCATGGTTGCAGCCTTGCTGGCAGGGCTGCCCGGTAAAATGGCGTCCATGTTCGCCAATTCCCGCACCATCGTCTCGGCGCAGTCCGATGTCCATGAACACCTGGCCGCGCGCGTCGCGCGCCACCTGGCCGAGCCGTTCCGCAAGCCCATCGGCGAGCCCAGCCGGCGCGAGCTGGCCGCGGCGCTGCAGCGCTGGCAGCAGGCTGGCGGCGCGCCGCTGATCCTCGATGCCGGCTGCGGCGTCGGCGAAAGCACGCTGCGCCTGGCCACGCAGTTCCCCGGCCATTTCGTCATCGGCGTCGACCAGTCCGAAAAGCGCCTGGCCGCCGGCAAGGACTGGTGGGGCGACGCGCCGATGCCGGCGAATTTCTGCTGGGCCCGCGCCGATCTGGTCGATGTCTGGCGGCTGCTGCAGGCGGATGCGGTGCCGGTGGCGCGCCACTACGTGCTGTACCCGAACCCGTGGCCGAAAATCGGCCACCTGGGGCGGCGCTGGCAAGGGCACGCGGTGTTCCCGGCGCTGGCGGCGTGCGGCGACTACCTCGAGTGCCGCAGCAACTGGCGCATCTATATCGACGAGTTCGCGCAGGCGCTGGAACTGGCGGGACGGCCGGCGCGGATCGAGGCCTGGGCGCCGGCGCAGCCGATGACGCCGTTCGAGCGCAAGTACGCGGCCTCGGGCCATGGCTTGTGGCGCTGCGTCAGCGAGCGGCAGCCCGGCTGAACGCACGATGAAAAACGGCCCGCAGTGCGGGCCGTTTCGCTGCCTGGCTCGCTGCCAGCGCGCTTAGTGGAACAGCGGCTGCTGCGTCGGCGCGTCTTCCGGCAGCTCGGCGTGGACGATCTCGCCGTTGCGGTCGGCGTACAGCGGCGTGCCGCAGTCTTCGCAGTATTCCGGATCGAACAGCGCGGCGTGGCGGAAGATGTCCTCGACGCCGGCATTGCGCAGTTCCTCGCAGATCTGCTCGAGCGGATTGCCTTTTTCGTCGGCATCGACCTCGCCGGCTTCGCGGCCGTAGACCGGCCAGACGATGCCGTAGATCACATCCTTCTCGCCGCGCATGGTGAAGCCGACGCGGTATTCCTCGACCACTTCCTCGCCGAAGGCGGCCACCACCGCGGCCAGTTGACCCGCGGAGATGTCCAGCGTGCCGCACAGGTAGTTGACGGCGGCGCGCACGGTCAGCGGGCGGATGCTCTTGTCGGATTCGCGGCAGGACAGGAAGAACGCGTCCGGCAGCAGCAGCTCGAACTCGCAGCCCGGCAGCAGCAGCGCCACCGAAGGCTGCACCTGGCTGCGCCATTGTTCCAGGCAGGTCGAGCGCTCGGCGTGATGGTCCTTGGCGTCTTCCTGCCAGCGGAACAGCGCCTGTTCGCGCGGCGCCACCACCACCGCCAGCAGGTAGCGCGGATCGGCCAGGATCGGCGCGGTCTCGGGCAGGTCGCGCAGGTCGACCTTGGGCACCGCGCCGGCCAGGGCGGCCGCGGCCAGCTTGTGCGTCAGCGCGAAGGTGTCGCTGTGCGTGCGCGGCAGCTGGTCGATGCTGTACAGGTAGGGCGACAGCGCGACCTTGGTGCCGTTGGCGAGCACATGTGCCTGCAGGTGCACCGCCAGGGTCTGCGCCAGTTCGGGCTTGAGCGTGCCGGACGGGATCGCGTAGCGGGTGTGCGCCAGGATCGGCGCGGCGATCAGCAGCGCGTCATAGTGCTGGCCGTCGACCTCGATCGAGGCGGATTCGGCCAGCGTCTCGGCCTGCTCGGCGAGCACGTCGGAGGCGTCGGCATTGTGCTTGAACAGGTGCTCCAGCGCCGCGTCGAGCGCGGTCTGGCTACCGTTCTTCAGCAGGCGGCCAAGGCGCTGCGAAAGCCGCCGCTCCCAGTATCCGTCTTCCATGCGGCTGCCCGATGCGTCGAGGGCGAGCGCATCGGCCACCAGACGCTCGGCGTCGGGAGAGAGTCGCGGGGAAGCCTTGGGGCGAAAACCTGCCATAGAAAGAAACCGTCCGTTTTTTGCGTAAAACGGTATTCTACTCGTTGCGTTGACAGGGAGACCGCTATATGCGTGCGGTCGATGTGGATGCTGCTGCCTGCGCGACGATTATTTCTCGGCCGGGGCGGGGGCCGCGGACGCTGCCGGGGCCGCGGGCGCATGGCTCTCGACGCTGTGCGATTCGCCGGAAATGGAAACGTCGCTGCCGCCCTTGGTCAGCAGGTAGAGGGCCGCGCCGGCGACCACGATGAATGCGATGAGGATCTTGACCATGGTGTCTCCTGGTTCTGGGTGATGCCGGGGTCCGGCTTGCGGTCGTTCGGCCGCGTTCTTGTGCGACACAGTTTGACAGCCATGGCTTGCGTCAAACTTACACGCGATGCGCGGGCCCGCAGGTGATGCCCGAGTCGCAAGCGCCAATGAAAAAACGCCGCCTGCCCCGGACCTGGAAAGGACGGGACGGGCGGCGTCGTTGGCGCGGATGGCGCGGATGGCGCTGATGGCGCTCAGGCGGCCAGCAGCTGGCGCAGCACGAACGGCAGGATGCCGCCGTGGTTGTAGTAGTCGACCTCGATCGGCGTATCGATGCGCAGCAGCACCGGCACGCGCTGCACGTCGCCGTTGGCGCGCTTGATCACCAGCACCACGTCCTGCTGCGGCTTCAGGTCGCCCTCGATGCCTTCGATGTCGAAGGTCTCGTTGCCGGTGATACCCAGCGTCTGGGCGCTGTCTGCGCCCTTGAACTGCAGCGGCAGCACGCCCATGCCGACCAGGTTGGAGCGGTGGATGCGCTCGAAGCTGCGCGCAATCACGGCCTTTACGCCCAGCAGCTGGGTGCCCTTGGCGGCCCAGTCGCGCGACGAGCCGGTGCCGTATTCTTCGCCGCCGAACACCACCGTGGGCGTGCCCTCGGCGACATACTTCATCGCCGCGTCATAGATCGACATCTGCTCGCCGGTGGGCTGGTGGATGGTGATGCCGCCTTCCACGCGCGCACCGTCCGCCGTCGGCGGGATCATCAAGTTCTTGATGCGCACGTTGGCAAAGGTGCCGCGCATCATCACCTCATGGTTGCCGCGGCGCGAGCCGTAGCTGTTGAAGTCGGCCTTGAGCACGCCGTGCGACAGCAGGTACTTGCCCGCCGGCGAGGTGTCCTTGATCGAGCCGGCCGGCGAGATATGGTCGGTGGTCACCGAATCGCCGAAGATGCCCAGCGCGCGCGCGCCGCGCACGCTCGCCGAGGTCGCCGACGGCTCCATGCTGAAGTCCTGGAAGAAGGGCGGCTCGGCGATATAGGTGGAGCGGGGCCAGTCGTAGACCTGGCCCTTGGTGCCCTGGATCGCGCCCCACAGCTTGCTCGGCTTCTTGACCTGCTCGTAGTTGCCCTTGAAGGTCTTGGCGTCCATCGCGTACTTCATCAGGGCGTGGATCTCGTCGGAGCTTGGCCAGATGTCGCCCAGCCAGATGTCGCGGCCGTCCTTGCCCTTGCCGACCGGCTCGGTCATCAGGTCGCGCGTGACGTTGCCGGCGATGGCATAGGCCACCACCAGCGGCGGCGACGCCAGGAAGTTGGCGCGGATGTTGGGGTGGATGCGGGCCTCGAAATTGCGGTTGCCCGACAGCACCGCGGCGGCGACCAGGTCGTTGCTGGTGATGGCCTCGTTCAGCTCGGGCGTCAGGTCGCCGGCATTGCCGATGCAGGTGGTGCAGCCGTAGGCGGTCACGCCGAAGCCCAGCTTTTCCAGGTACGGCAGCAAGCCCGCGGCCTTCAGGTATTCGGTGACCACGCGGCTGCCCGGCGCCAGCGAGGTCTTGATATGCGGCGCCACGCTCAGGCCGGCTTCGACCGCCTTCTTGGCCAGCAGGCCGGCGCCCAGCAGCACGCTGGGGTTGGAGGTGTTGGTGCACGAGGTGATGGCGGCGATCAGCACGTCGCCGTTGCGCACTTCGATGCCGTCGGCGGTGCTGTAGCTGCGGTTCAGGTCGGCGGCATCCTTGTTGAAGCCGTTCTCGGCCACCGGCTTGCTGAACAGCGAGGCAAAGGTGCTCTTGACGTTGCCGATCTCGATGCGGTCCTGCGGGCGCTTGGGGCCCGCCAGCGACGGCGCCACCGTGGCCAGGTCCAGCGTCACCACCTTGCTGTAGTCGATCTCGCCGGCGCCGGGGATGCCGAACATGTCCTGCGCCCGGAAATAGCCCTCGAATGCGGCGATTTCCTCGTCGGTGCGGCCGGTGCCGCGGAAGTATTCGATGGTCTTCTCGTCCACCGGGAAGAAGCCCATGGTGGCGCCGTATTCGGGCGCCATGTTGCCGATGGTGGCGCGGTCGGGCAGGGCCAGGCTGGCGGTGCCTTCGCCGAAGAACTCGACGAACTTGCCCACCACCTTCTCCTTGCGCAGCATCTCGGTGATGGTCAGCACCAGGTCGGTGGCGGTCACGCCTTCGCGCAGGCGGCCCTTGAGTTCGACGCCGACCACGTCCGGGGTCAGGAAGTACACCGGCTGGCCCAGCATGCCGGCCTCGGCCTCGATGCCGCCGACGCCCCAGCCGACCACGCCGATGCCGTTGATCATGGTGGTGTGCGAATCGGTGCCGACCAGCGTGTCAGGGTAGTAGACGCCGTCCTTGCGGTGCACGCCGCGCGCCAGGTATTCCAGGTTGACCTGGTGCACGATGCCGAAGCCCGGCTGCACCACGCCGAAGGTGTCGAAGGCCTGCATGCCCCACTTCATGAACTGGTAGCGCTCGTTGTTGCGCTGGAATTCCAGCTGCATGTTCAGGTCCAGGGCCTTCTTTTCGCGGAAGTGGTCGATCTGCACCGAGTGGTCGACCACCAGGTCCACCGGCACCAGCGGCTCGATCTGCTTGGGGTTCTTGCCCATCTTCTCGGCGACGTTGCGCATCGCCGCCAGGTCGGCCAGCAGCGGCACCCCGGTGAAGTCCTGCAAGACCACGCGCGCCACCACGAAGGGAATCTCGTCGACGCGCTCGGCGTTGGGCTTCCAGTTGGCCAGCTGGCGGACGTGTTCCTCGGTGACCTTCTTGCCGTCGCAGTTGCGCAGCACCGATTCCAGCACCACGCGGATCGACACCGGCAGGCGGCCGATGTCCAGGTCCAGTGCCTCGCCCAGCTGGGGCAGGGAGTAATACTGGCCCTTGCCGGAAGAGCCGATGCTGAATTCTTTTAGCGTGTTCTTGAGGTTGTGGGGCATTGCCGTACTCCGATCGAAGGATGATGCGATGGCATTGGCTCGGACCTGAATCGAGACCCCGGTGCGCTGCCACGGCGTTTGACCGCGGTCCGAGGCAGGCAGCGCACTGCAACTGCATACTCTAACCGGGGTGCGGCTCCGCCGCCACCCGGCACGGCAAGGCAAAAGGGCGCTGGCGGCCGCAAGGCAGCGGCCGCCAGCGCCCCGGTACGGCTTACTGCTTGGGCGCGGCGGTTTGCTGGGTGCTTCCGGGCTGAATCGTCTGGCCGTCCGGCGGGGTCACCAGCAGCGGGGTGGTGGCCGGCGCGCGCAGGCCGCCGGCCTGGGTCGGGGCCGCGGCGCCGGCCTGCATGGCGGCGCTCTGGCAATCGTCGGCGAGGCGCTGGCCCAAGTTCTTGTTGAACAGCATGGCCTTGCTCGGGATCACCACCAGGTCCAGGCCGGTGCGGGCGTCGTAGTAGCGGTCGGCGCCGGTCACCGTGGCCTGGCGCGGCAGCTTGTAGTCGCGGCCTTGCCAGTGCACGGTCAGGATTTCGTCGCGCAGCATGTCGCCGGCGATATACAGGCTGTTGCCCAGTTCGCATTGCCACTTCTCGCCGCTCGGGGTCACCGCCGCAGCGGTGCCGGCCGCGGCGGCCGCGCCGGCGGCGGCCTTCTTCTTGGTCGACGACTTCTTCTTGGTGGTGGTCTTCTTGGCCGGCTCCTGCGCCATCACGGCGGTGGCGGTGGTCAGGCTGAAGGCGCCGATGCAGGCGGCAAGGACAAGATGTTTCATTTTGTGAGTGCCTTTCGGATACTGAAATCGATTTATGGTCATGTGCCCCCGGCAGGCGGGCGGCGCTGGGATCATTGCCGCCGCTATTCTCTACGATTTGGCCGGGGCGGCGTAGTGCTCTGGGCTTTGGTTACATAATCGGCGCCGCTGTTGGGCCGGCTTCACTTGGGCCGGCTTCACTTGCGCTTGCCGATCGGCACGAACTTCAGGTTCTCCGGCCCGGTGTAGTTGGCGCTGGGGCGGATGATCTTGTTGTCGATGCGCTGCTCGATGATGTGCGCGGCCCAGCCCGAGGTGCGCGAGATCACGAACAGCGGCGTGAACATCGCGGTGGGCACGCCCATCATGTGGTAGCTGACCGCGCTGAACCAGTCCAGGTTGGGGAACATTTTCTTGATGTCCCACATCACCGTTTCCAGGCGCTCGGCGATGTCGAACATCTTCATCGAGCCGGCGTCCTTCGACAGCTTCTTCGCCACTTCCTTGATCACCTGGTTGCGCGGGTCGCCGGTGGTGTACACCGGGTGGCCGAAGCCGATTACGACCTCCTTGTTCTCGACGCGGCGGGTGATGTCGGCCTGGGCCTCGTCCGGGTTGTCGTAGCGCTTCTGGATCTCGAACGCGACCTCGTTGGCGCCGCCGTGCTTGGGGCCGCGCAGCGCGCCGATCGCGCCGGCGATCGACGAGTACATGTCCGAGCCGGTGCCGGCGATCACGCGCGCGGTGAAGGTCGAGGCGTTGAACTCGTGCTCGGCGTACAGGTTGAGCGAGGTGTTCATGGCGCGCTCCCACAGCGCCGACGGCTTCTCGCCGTGCAGCAGGTGCAGGAAGTGGCCACCGATCGAGTCATCGTCGGTCTCCACTTCGATGCGGCGGCCGTTGTGGCTGTAGTGGTACCAGTACAGCAGCATCGAGCCGAGGCTGGCCATCAGCCGGTCGGCGATGTCGCGCGCGCCCGGGGTGTTGTGGTCTTCCTTCTCCGGCAGCACCGTGCCCAGCACCGACACGCCGGTGCGCATCACGTCCATCGGATGGGCGCTGGCGGGCACCCATTCCAGCGCCGCCTTGACGTTGGCGGGCAGGCCGCGCAGCGACTTCAGCTTGGCCTTGTAGGCGGCCAGCTCGGATTTGGTCGGCAGCTTGCCGTGCACCAGCAGGTGGGCGATCTCCTCGAATTCGCAGGTCTCGGCGATGTCGAGGATGTCGTAGCCGCGGTAGTGCAGGTCATTGCCGGTGCGGCCGACGGTGCACAGCGCGGTGTTGCCGGCGGTCACGCCCGACAGCGCGACGGATTTCTTGG
>NZ_JBYOJO010000015.1:0-131414 GCF_057798955.1 Cupriavidus sp. 207A1
ACGTGCTGCTGGCCGAGGCCGAGGTGCCGTACGACCAGGTCTTCGAGATGGAAGACATCAACAGCGAGTTCGGCCAGGCCGACGTGGTGCTGGTGCTGGGCGCCAACGACGTGGTCAACCCGGCGGCGAAGACCGACCCCCAGTCGCCGATCGCGGGCATGCCGATCCTGGAGGCGTACAAGGCCAAGACCATCATCGTCAACAAGCGCTCGATGGCCGCCGGCTATGCCGGTCTGGACAACGAGCTGTTCTATATGGACAAGACCATGATGGTGTTCGGCGACGCCAAGAAGGTGGTCGAGGACATGTTCAAGGCGGTCGACTAAGGTCGCACAGCCGCTCCGGCCCGCGCCCCGGGGGCGCGGGCTTTCGTGGTTCCGGCGCGGTTCACCGCCCTGGCCCGCCGGCCCTGCTGGAACAAGGGCCGCGCCCCGTCCCTCCCCCGCCGCAGGCGGCCCCGGCCGCAAGGCGTGCCTTGCAAGGCAGCCACGGCGCGCTATACTGGCCTGCGAATACGCACGCTGGCTTGCCACTTGCGCCACGCCTGTGCCAACCCCTGCCCGCCGCTCCATGACCTTCAATCCGCACGACAGGAATCTGTCGGTCTTCCATCACCCGGTCCTGACTGTCCTTGTGGATGACAGCAAGTCCTTCATCGACAGCCTGGCGTTCCAGATGGATGCCGCGCGCGGGGTGATCACCTTCACCGATCCGCGCGAAGCGCTGCAGTGGATCCGCGAAGCCTACGCCACCCGCTTCCCGGGTTTCCTGCCGGTGCGCGTCACCCACGACGACCTGACCTTCCTGACCGAGCGCCGCACGGTCCAGCTCGACATCGACCGCATCTACCGCCAGATCCACGACGTCAACCGCTTCCTGCAGCCCGGCGTGGTGGTGGTCGACTATTCGATGCCGCAGATGGACGGCCTGGAATTCTGCCAGGCGTTGCAGGACCTGCCGTGCAAGACCATCCTGCTGACCGGCACCGCCGATGAAAGCATCGCCGTGCAGGGCTTCAACCACGGGCTGATCGACCGCTATGTGAAAAAACACGACAGCAATATGGTGGAGCGGCTGGACCAGGAAATCGAGGCCATGCAGCAGGCGTACTTCGCCACGCTGTCGCGCACGCTGCGCGAGCTGCTGACGCGGCATTCGTTCTCGTTCCTGTCCGATCCGGCCATGACCGAGCGCGTGCGCCAGCTGACCGCGCGCTACGACTTTGTCGAGTACTACCTGTACCCTAATCCCGCCGGCATCCTGCTGCTGACCGCGCAGGGCCACGCCACCCTGATGGTGATCGAGACCCGCGCCGGGCTGATGACGCAGGTGGAATCGGCCGAGGCCTACGATGCCCCCGCCGCGCTGATCGAAGGCCTGCGCGAAGGCCGGCTGGTGCCCTTCTTCTGGCCCGGCAACGGCATGTACACGCCGGCCTGCGTCGACTGGGAACAATACTGCCTGCCGGCCGAGCGCTGCGAAGGCAGGGAAGAATTCTTCTACGCGCTGTTCGACCTGCCGCGCCACCTGCTGCAGGAGCCGGTGGTCAGCCTGCAGAGCTTCCTGGCGGACTTCAGCCGCAACCCGGACGCGCTGACGGGGCGCAAGCGCCCCTGACGCCACAGCACCGGTGCGCAGCCGGGGTCAGTCCGCCTGCTGCGTCCGGTTGGCGCCGCGCACCATGTCGAAACGGAACAGCCGGCACTCGATATTGCCGTTGTAGAGCGGCGTGCGGCGCGATTCCTTCAGCCGCAGCCGGCGCGGGAAGCCCAGGTCGCCGGTGAACACCCACGCCTGCCAGCCCGCGAAATGCTGCTTCAGGGTGGTGGCAAAGGCGCTGGCAAACTGGTTGGCGGCGGCCTCTTCCACCTCGTCACGCGGCTGTTCGTCTTCCGGCGCGCGGCGCTGCCCACGCACCGCAATGCGCTCGCCGTACGGCGGATTCATCAGCAGCAGGCCCGGCTCGTCATAAGGCGGCTGCACGAAGCGGGCGTCGACCTGCTTGGTGCGCGCCTCGCCCGGCAGGCCGGCGCGTTCCCAGTTGGCGCGCGTGATCGCCAGCATGTCGGTGGAGATGTCCGAACCGACCACCTGCAGCTCATCTTCCGAGGCCAGCATGCGGGCGCGCTGCGCGTCCGACTTCAGCTTCTGCCACGCCTTGGTATCCATGCCCTTGAGCCATTCGAAGGCAAAACTGCGGCTGCCGCCCGGCGCGATGCCCAGTGCCACCTGCGCGGCCTCGACCAGGAAGGTGCCGCTGCCGCACATCGGATCGTAGAAGGGCCGGAAGGTCTGGCCCGGCACCCAGCCCGCCAGGCGCAGGATGCCGGCCGCCAGGTTTTCCTTCAGGGGGGCCTCGCCCTTCTCGGTGCGCCAGCCGCGCTTGAACAGCGGCTCGCCGCTGGTGTCGAGATACAGTGTGCAGTCGCGCTCGGTCAGGTGGGCGTAGATGCGCACATCCGGGCTCACGGTGTCGACGCTCGGCCGGGCGCCCAGCCGCTCGCGCATGGCATCGCATACGCCGTCCTTGACTCGCAGCGCGGTGAAATTGAGGCTGCGCAGCGGCGACTTGTGCGACGTAATATCCACGCGCAGCGACTCGTCGGGCGAGAACCACTGCTCCCAGCGCACCCCGCGCGCCAGCGTGTAGATGTCGTCCTCGTGCCGGTAGCCGCGCGCCGCGACACGCATCAGTACCCGGCTGGCAATGCGCGAATGCAGGTTGACCGCATAGGCGGCAGCCATCTCGCCCGAGAAGTTCACGCCGCCCGGCACTTCCTGGTGCACCGAAAACGGCGCCAGCGCGGCCACGCCCGGCATCGCGGCGATCTCGCGCAGCTCTTCCGCGAGCGCGCTCTCCAGGCCGCGCGGGCAAGGGGCAAAGAAGGCTTGGGTCATGAGAGGGATTCCTGCAAACAAAAACGTCCGCCGTGGCGGACGGGGAAGTATCGGTAGCTTAGGTCAGGCCGCGGCCAGCGCGCGGTCGAGAAAGTCGAGGCGGTCCTGGCCCCAGAACGGCTCGCCGTCGTACACGTACCACGGCGCGCCGAACACGCCGGCAGAGATCGCCTCCTGCGTGTTCTGCGCATAGGCGGCCTGCACCGACTGGGCCTCGCTCGCCCTGACCAGGCCGGCGCCATCGAGGCCGGCCTCGTCGGCAATCTGCGCCAGCGTGGCGGCATCGGCGATATTGCGCTGCTGCGCCCACACCGCCGCGCCGATCGCGCCGGTCAGTGCCATCGCGCGCGCGGTGCCGTGCGCCAGCTGCGCGGCAATGATCAGCTTGCTGGCGGCGTCACCGGACACCGGGAAGAACGTCGGCTCGAGGTTCAGCGGGATGTTCAGGAACGCGCTCCAGCGCCTGAGCTCGACCAGCCGGTAAGCCTGCCGCTGCGGCGGACGCTGCGCCAGCGGCAGCCCGCCGGAGACCGAGAACACTTTGCCGAGGTCGCACGGCTTCAGGTTCACCTGCACGCCGTGGCGCGCGGCGATATCGCTGAAACGGGCATGGCCCATGTAGACATACGGCGATTGCGGCGTCAGGTAGTAGTCGACCAGCTTGCTCATGTTGGTATCCGCGACGGAATCAGGCTGCAATATAAAGGCGAAATAAACGCGAAACGCGGCCAGCCTCAGAACGGCTTGACCACGACCAGGATCACCACCGCCAGCAGCACCAGCACCGGCAGCTCATTGAACCAGCGATAGAACTTGTGCGAGCGCGCGTTGCGCCCCGCCTCGAACTTGCGCAGCAGCACGCCGCAGCCGTGGTGGTAGCCGATCAGGACCAGCACCAGCGCCAGCTTGGCATGCATCCAGCCCTGCCCGGGGCCGCGGCCGATGCCGTAGCCCAGGTACAGCCACAACCCGAACACCACCGCCGGCACCGCCAGCATGGTCATGAAGCGGAACAGCTTGCGCGCCATCAGCAGCAGGCGCTGCGTGCTGGCGGCGTCGGTCTCCATCGCCAGGTTGACGAAGATGCGCGGCAGGTAGAACAGGCCGGCGAACCACGAAACGACGAAGACGATATGCAGCGCTTTGACCCAGAGCATCGGCGGACAGACCTTGGCTTGCAGTGGTTATTGTTGTTGGCGGCCCGGCGCTTCAGGTCCGGATCTCGCCGTGCCCGAACACCACGTACTTGAGCGAGGTCAGCCCTTCCAGCCCGACCGGCCCACGCGCATGCAGCTTGTCGTTGGAGATGCCGATCTCCGCGCCCAGGCCATACTCGAAGCCATCGGCAAAGCGGGTCGAGGCATTGATCATCACGCTCGCTGAATCGACCTCGCGGATAAAGCGCATGCCCGCCGAGTAGTTCTCGGTGATGATCGAATCGGTATGGTGCGAGCCGTATTCGTTGATATGGGCGACGGCCTGGTCCAGTCCGGCCACCGTCTTGATGGCGAGGATCGGCGCCAGGTATTCCAGGCGCCAGTCTTCCTCGGCGGCATCGACCAGGCCGGTAAAGCCGGCGGCTTCCAGCGTGGCGCGGGTGGCCGGGCACACGCGCAGCTCGACGCCCTTCTGCTGGTAGATGCGGCACAGCGGCGGCAGCGCCGCGGCGGCGATGTCCCGCGACACCAGCAGCGTCTCCATGGTGTTGCACGGCGCGTAGCGCTGGGTCTTGGCGTTGTCGCAGACGCGCACCGCCTTGTCCAGGTCGGCCTCGGCGTCGATATAGACGTGGCAGATGCCGTCCAGGTGCTTGATCATCGGCACCCGCGCTTCTTCCATCAGCCGCGCGATCAGGCTCTTGCCGCCGCGCGGGACGATCACGTCGACGTATTCGGTCATGGTGATCAGGCGGCCGACCGCGGCGCGGTCGGTGGTCCCGATCACCTGCACTGCCTCGGACGGCAGGCCGGCCGCAGACAGGCCTTCGGCCACCAGCGCAGCCAGCGCGGTGTTGGATTCGATCGCCTCGGACCCGCCGCGCAGGATGGTGGCGTTGCCCGACTTCAGGCACAGCGCGGCGGCGTCGATGGTGACGTTGGGGCGCGACTCGTAGATGATGCCGATCACGCCCAGCGGCACGCGCATCTGGCCCACCTGGATGCCGGTCGGGCGGAACTTCATGTTCGAGATCTCGCCGATCGGGTCTGCCAGCGCGGCGATCTGCTCCAGGCCCGCGGCCATGGTGTCGATGGCCTTGTCCGACAGCGTCAGGCGGTCGACGAAGGCGGCGTCCTGGCCGTTGGCGCGGGCGCGCTCGACGTCGCGTGCGTTGACGGCCTTGAGCTTGTCGGCATCGCGGCGGATCGCCGCGGCGATGGTCAGCAGCGCACGGTTCTTGTCGGCGGTGGAGGCACGCGCCATCGCGCGCGACGCCGCGCGGGCCTGGCGGCCGACGCGGTCCATGTATTGGTTGAGGTCGAGCTCGGTCATGTCAGTGGCCGGGGGTGATGGCCGTCAATGTATGTTTTCTCCCTCTCCCGCTTGCGGGAGAGGGTTGGGGTGAGGGCGGGAGTCGCTACGAAGTACGGCTGTCGGTATGCCACCGCCTGCCCTCACCCCCTGCCCCTCTCCCGCAAGCGGGAGAGGGGAGCAAACCGCCAGGGGAGCAAGCCTTCCAGGCAGCCCCTAGCGCGCAATCATCAGCGCCAGCTGCTGCAGGCCGTCCCACGGCTCGGCCGGCAGCGGCGCGCTGCCTGGCGGCGGCAGGTCCTGCAGGCCCTTGACCTGGCGGTCCAGCCGCGCGGCCAGCGCCAGCGCCGCTTCCAGCCGGGGCTGCGCCAGGCGCTGCGCGGCCTGCGGCACCAGCCGCTCGCGCGGGCCCCAGACACGCAGCTCGCGCATCAGCACGCCCGCCGGCTTGCCGGCCGCGAGCCCTTGCCGGACCTTGGATAATACGCGAATTTCCTCGGTCAGCGCCCACAGCACCAGCACCGTGGCCTCACCCTCGCCGCGCAGCCCTTCGAGCATCCGCACCAGCCGCGGCACGTCGCCCGAGAGCATCGATTCCGACAGCTTGAACACGTCGTAGCGGGCCACGTTCAGCACCGCGTCGTGGACCTGGTCGAAGCTCAGTTCGCCGGGCGGGTACAGCAGTCCCAGCTTCTGGATCTCCTGGTGCGCCGCCAGCAGGTTGCCCTCGACCTTGTCGGCGATGAACTGCAGCGCGAGCCGGCCCGGCTCGCCGGCCTGCACGCGCTGCTGCTGCAGCGCGAGCCGCTCGCCGACCCACGCCGGCAAGCGGGTACGGTCCACGGTATCGACCTTGATCGACACGCCGGCGCCTTCCAGCGCCTGGAACCAGGCCGACTTGGACGCGGCAAAGTCCAGCCGCGGCAGCGTCACCAGCATCACCACGTCGGGCGACGCCTGCGCGGCCACGGCGCGCAGCGCCTCGCCGCCGTCCTTGCCGGGCTTGCCCGAGGGGATGCGCAGCTCGACGATCTTGCGGTCGCCGAACAGCGACATCGACTGCTGCGCCTCGACCAGCCGGCCCCAGTGGAAACCGCGCTCGGCCACCAGCACCTCGCGTTCGGAAAAGCCCGCTTCCCGCGCCGCGGCACGCAGGCGGTCGACCGCTTCCAGCACCAGCAGGTGCTCGTCGCCATGCACCACGTACAGCGGCGCCAGCCCCTTGGCCTTGGCCTGGCGCAGGTGCGCGTCGAGCCCGTCGAGCTTGAGCTGCATGCCGTCAGCCGTGCCCGCTCAGATTGCCTTGACGGCGGCCAGCCGGCGCATCAGCTGCTGCACGATGTCGCGCTGCATGTCGCGGTACAACTGCTGCTCTTCGTAGTCCTTGGCGAGCGTATTGGCTTCGTTGTAGGTCAGGTCGCGCGTCAGCACCAGCTGCGACGGCGCGATCAGTTCCTTGCCGGCGGGATCGCGCAGGCGGAAGGTGAAGCGCTGGGTCAGGCGGTATTCACGCACCACGCCTTCGGTCGTGATCGACAGGATGGTCTTGGTGCGGGTGTCTTGCAGCACGTCCAGCAACGCGTCGGCCTCTTTCTGGTCGGCCACCACCTGGGTGTCCGAGCCGCCACGGATGGCGCGGCGCAGGTCCGCGCCCATCAGCGAGTTGGGCGGGATGCCGATATACAGCCGCTTGAAGGCGAAGTCCGAGTTGCCGCGCAGATGGAAGCCGCAGCCGGCCAGCAGGCCGGTGGCCGGCACTGCCAGCAGTGCCGCGAGCAGCTTGCGGCGTCCCAGGTTCAGTCGCTTCATGGTTGGCGATTCCTTTGTCAGGTTCCGGCGGGCGGACGGCGCTGTCAAAGCACCACGTTGACCAGGCGGCCAGGCACCACCACGATCTTCTTGGGCGCCTTGCCTTCGGCGAACTTGGCCACGGTGTCGCTGGCGGCGGCGGTGGCCTCGATCGCGGCACGGTCGGCGTCGGCGGGCACGGTGATGCTGCCGCGCACCTTGCCGTTGATCTGCAGCACCAGCTCGATCTCGCTGCGCACCAGCGCGGCTTCATCGACCTGCGGCCACGGGGCGTCGAGCAGGTCGCCGGCCTCGGCGGCATAGCCCAGCTGCTCCCACAGGCCGTGGGTGATGTGCGGCACCACCGGGTACAGCACGCGCAACAGGATGCCGAAGCACTCGCGGCGCGCCGCCGGCGACGCGGTCTTGGCGTCGTCCAGCGCGTTCAGCATCTTCATGGTGGCGGACACCACGGTGTTGTACTGGATGCGCTGGTAGTCGTAGTTGGCCTGCTTGAGCACGCCGTGGATCTCGCGGCGCAGCTCGGCATCGTCCGCGCCCGGCGCGCCGGCGGCACCGTCGCGGATGGCGGCGGCGTTGGCATAGCCATGGTTCCACACGCGGCGCAGGAAGCGCGACGCGCCCTCCACGCCCGAACCGCTCCACTCCAGCTGCTGCTCGGGCGGCGCGGCGAACATCACGAACAGGCGAGCGGTATCGGCGCCGTACTGGTCGATCAGCGCCTGCGGGTCGATGCCGTTGTTCTTGGACTTCGACATCTTCTCGATGCCGCCGATCACCACCGGCTGGCCGTCGGCCTTCAGCGTGGCGCCCACCGGGCGGCCGCGCTCGTCGGTCTGCACGTCGACATCGGCCGGGTTGTACCAGTGCTTCTTGCCCGAGGCGTCTTCGCGGTAGAAGGTCTCGTTCAGCACCATGCCCTGCGTCAGCAGGTTGGTGAACGGCTCGTCGAACTTGACCAGGCCCAGGTCGCGCATGACCTTGGTCCAGAAGCGCGCGTACAGCAGGTGCAGGATCGCGTGCTCGATGCCGCCGATGTACTGGTCCATCGGCATCCAGTAGTCGTTGCGGGCATCGACCATGGTGGCCGCGTCCGGGCAGGTATAGCGCATGTAGTACCAGCACGAATCGATGAAGGTATCCATCGTGTCGGTCTCGCGGCGCGCCGGCTTGCCGCACGACGGGCAGGTGCACTGCAGGAAGCGCGGGTCCTTGGCCAGCGGGTTGCCGGTGCCGTCCGGCACCAGGTCTTCGGGCAGCACCACCGGCAGGTCCTGCTCGGGCACCGGCACCACGCCGCAGCTGTCGCAGTGGATCAGCGGGATCGGCGTGCCCCAGTAGCGCTGGCGCGAGATGCCCCAGTCGCGCAGGCGCCAGGTGGTCTTCTTCTCGCCCAGGCCCATCGCGCCCAGGTCGGCGGCGATGGCTTCGACCGCGGCCTGGTAGCCGAGGCCGTCATACTTGCCGCTGTGGACGCAGGTGCCGTTTTCCTTGTCGCCGTACCATTCCTGCCAGGCGTCGGTCGAATACGGCTGGCCCTTCACGTCGATCACTTGCCTGATCGGCAGGCCGTACTTGTTGGCGAAGGCGAAGTCGCGCTCGTCGTGCGCGGGCACGCCCATCACGGCGCCGTCGCCATAGCTCATCAGCACGTAGTTGCCGACCCACACGTCGACCTTGTCGCCGGTCAGCGGGTGCACCACCTGCAGGCCGGTCGGCATGCCCTTCTTCTCCATGGTCGCCATGTCGGCTTCCATGACCGAGCCATGCTTGCATTCGTCGATGAAGGCGGCCAGTTCGGGGTTGTTCAGCGCGGCGTGCGTGGCCAGCGGGTGCTCGGCGGCGACCGCGCAGAAGGTCACGCCCATGATGGTGTCGGCGCGCGTGGTGAAGACGTACAGCTTGCCGTCGTTGATCGGCTTGCCGTCCTCGCCCGGGATGTCGTGGGTAAAGGCGAAACGCACACCCACGCTCTTGCCGATCCAGTTCTGCTGCATCACCTTGACGCGCTCGGGCCAGCCCAGCTGGTCCAGGTCGCCCAGCAGCTCCTGCGCATAGTCAGTGATGCGCAGGTAATACATCGGGATCTCGCGCTTTTCGACCACCGCGCCCGAGCGCCAGCCGCGGCCGTCGATGACCTGCTCGTTGGCCAGCACGGTCTGGTCGACCGGGTCCCAGTTGACGGTGCCGGTCTTGCGGTAGGCGATGCCCTTCTCCAGCATCTTCAGGAACAACCACTGGTTCCAGCGGTAGTAGTCCGGGCTGCAGGTGGCCACCTCGCGCGACCAGTCGATCGCCAGGCCCATCGACTGCATCTGCTTCTTCATGTAAGCGATGTTGTCGTAGGTCCAGGCGGCCGGCGCCACGCCGTTGTTCAGCGCCGCGTTCTCCGCCGGCATGCCGAACGCGTCCCAGCCCATCGGCATCAGCACGTTGTTGCCGTTCATGCGCAGGTAGCGCGCCATCACATCGTTGATGGTGTAGTTGCGCACGTGGCCCATGTGCAGCTTGCCCGACGGGTACGGCAGCATCGAGCAGGCGTAGAACTTGGGCTTCTCCTTGCCGTCGGCCCCGACCGCATGCTCCGACACGCGATAGGCGTCGATGGCTTGCCAGTGCTGCTGGGCGGCTTGTTCAACGGCGGAAGGAAGGTATTTGTCTTGCATGGTCGGGACAGCGGTCAAGGACAGCGTCTGCGCGGCAACTGGCCTGCCGGCATCCGGGAAGATTCGTTCGAAGGAAAGCGGCGGGCGCCAGTGTGGGCGCCCGCCCGGCGTGCAATGCTAAAGCAATCGATTATAACCGTGGCGGCAGCGCTGGCCGCCCGGGCCTGGCCTTACTTCAGGCCCAGCACGTCCTGCATGTCGAACAGGCCGGTCGGCTTGTCCGCCAGGAAACGGGCCGAGCGCACCGCGCCGTCGGCATACGACTGGCGACTCGACGACTTGTGGCTGATCTCGATGCGCTCGCCGATGCCGGCGAACATCACGGTGTGGTCGCCGACGATATCGCCGCCGCGGATGGTGGCAAAGCCGATCGAACCGGGATCGCGCTCGCCGGTATGGCCTTCGCGGGCAAAGACGCCGCAGGTCTTGAGGTCGCGGCCCAGCGCATCGGCAATCACTTCGCCCATCTTCAGCGCGGTACCCGACGGGGCGTCGACCTTGAAGCGGTGGTGGGCCTCGATCACCTCGATGTCATAGCCGGTCGAAAGCAGTTTGGCCGCGACTTCCAGCAGCTTGAAGGTGGCATTGACGCCAACGCTGAAGTTGGCCGCAAAGACGATGCCGATCGACTTGGCGGCCTCGGCCAGCGCGGCCTTGCCGGCGTCGTCGAAGCCGGTGGTGCCGACCACCATCTTGACGCCGCGCTTCTTCGCCGCCTCCAGGTGCGCCAGCGTGCCTTCCGGACGGGTGAAGTCGATCAGGCAGTCCGCGCCGGCCAGGCCGGCTTCCAGGTCCGCCGTGATCGCGACGCCGGTGTTGCGGCCCAGGAACAGGCCCGCATCCTGGCCCAGCGCCGGCGAGCCCGGCACGTCGAGCGCACCCGACAGCTTCACGCCCTCGGTGTTCAGCACTTGTTCGATCAGCATGCGGCCCATGCGGCCCGATGCGCCTGCGATGGCGATGTTCATGGTGTCTGGCTCTGCGGAATATGCGCGGTGCGCGAAAGGGAAGCGAGCCGGCCATGCCTGGCCGGCGCGGAAAACCGGCAGCGCGCCGAAGCCGGCGCGCGTGATCGATCAGTTGGCGGCTGGCTTGGCCGCGTCGGCAGGCGCGGTGGCCTGGGCCGGAGCCGACGGCTCGGCGGCGGGCTGGGCCGCCTGCGCCGGTTGTGCGGGAGCGCCGGCCGCTTCCGGCTGCTGCGCCTGCCGCGGCACGAAGTTCTCGACCGTGGTCTGCTGCTCGGCCGGGGCCGGGGCCGCGGCCGCGGCCCCGCGGGTGGAGTACATGCCCGGCGTCTGCGCCGTTAGCGCCATAATCATGCCGGAGATCTCGGCGATCAGCTCATACTCGGACGGCAGTTCGTCGCCGCCAAACTTGACCAGGCGGTCGCCGTCGAAGAACACCGTGTAGCGGCGCTGCTGCACCACCGAGGTATTGCCGCGGCGGAACGAAAACACATAATCCCAGCGGTTGGCGTGAAACACGTCGGTCAGCAGCGGCGTGCCGAGCAGGAACTTGACCTGGTCGCGGGTCATGCCCTCGCGCAGCTGCGAAGCGGCCTCGCGCGAGACGAAATTGCCCTGCACGATGTTGATCCGGTACGGCGTGATGGCGTTGGCTACCTTGCGCGAAGTGGAATCGTAGGCCGAGCAGGCGCCGGCCAGCAGGGCCGCGGCCAGCAGGGAGACAACCAGCGTCGGACGCATGGCGGACGAACGGATAGAACGCATGGATCTCGTTTCCGGAGGGAAAGAAAAGTAACGCGGCAGAGAACGGGCTGCGCGGGCATGAAAACGGCGCAAAATGCGCCGATTGCACCACACGAGCGGATGGCATCTGCCGCCGCAACCACATGGGTCGGCAAGCTTGCCGGGCACGCGACGCCGACCTCTGGACATCGTCGGCACGAGCGACTTTTGCTGCCAAAACCCTTATGATTCAACTATCCAGACATTGTACTCTAGGGAGTCACCCACATGCCGAGTCCGGCGGACCTCAAGAATATCGGCCTGAAGGCGACCGTGCCCAGGCTGAAGATTCTTGAAATTTTTCAGACCAGCGAACAGCGTCACCTGAGCGCGGAAGACGTCTACCGCATCCTGCTCAACGAGCATATGGATATCGGCCTGGCCACCGTCTACCGCGTGCTGACTCAGTTCGAGCAGGCCGGCCTGCTGTCGCGCAACAACTTTGAATCCGGCAAGGCGATCTTCGAGCTCAACGAAGGCAAGCACCACGACCACCTGGTGTGCCTGGATTGCGGCCGGGTCGAGGAATTCTTCGATTCCGAGATCGAGCAGCGCCAGCAGAGCATTGCGCGCGAGCGCGGCTTTACCCTGCAGGAACACGCGTTGTCGCTGTACGGCAACTGCACCAAAACAAACTGTCCCCACAGACCCAAACGATAAGCAACCGCTCGCTCCCTTGCCGGAGCGCAGACGGACAACAAAAAACCGGCGCCAGGCGCCGGTTTTTTGTTGTGGCTTGCTGCCGCGGGTCAGCGCGCCTGCAGGTCCTGCAGGTCCTGCTCGCTCACCACCCGGGCCGGGCGTGCCTGCGGCAGGCCGACGAACTCGCCCACCACCTGGCGGAACAGGCCGCGCGCCCACACCAGCATCGGGTGTGTGTTGCGGCTGCGGTGCCAGAACATGTTCAGGCCGAGCGTGGTGTTCAGCTCCGCCGGCAGCGGGAAGGCCTTCAGACCGTAGGTTTCGCAGGCCATGTCCTTGGTCAGCGCATTGACGGTGAAGATCATGTCCGTCTGCGAGGCCAGTTCGGCCTGGGCGCGCCACGAATGGACCGTCAGCGAGGCGTTGCGCTTCAGGCCGCGCTGCTGCAGTGCGTAGTCGAGCGGGATCAGCGACGGCGCCGGGCGCCCCGAGCCGCCGGAGTGCGCCATGAAGATATGGCCGCAGTCCAGGTATTGCTCGAGCGTGCAGTGACCCTTGAGCACCGGATGGTCTTTGCGCGCGCACACCCACAGGTTCAGCGACGTCACCATTTCCTCGACGATCTCCGGATGGCGGGTCGGGAACGGCGAGAATCCCAGGTCGAGTTCATTGGCGCGCATCGACGCCACATCGGTCTCCCACGAATGGGACTCGACCAGCTTGATGTGCAGGTCCGGCGCCAGCGCCTTGATGCGCAGCACGAAACGGTTGAACACCGTGTCGCCCAGTTCCGCGGCAAAGCCGATGCTCAGCGTGCCGGTGGCGGTGGCCGGATCGAAGTTGTCCGCGTCGCCCTCGTTGATGGACGACCACAGGTCCAGCATGTCGCGGATCTTGGGTCCCAGCTCGAGCGCGCGCGGCGTCGGCGTCAGCCCGTGCGGGACGCGGATAAAGAGTGGATCGTCAAAGATTTCGCGCAGCCTGCCCAGCGAATGCGAGACCGCCGGCGCGGTCATGTGCATTTTCTCCGCCACGTAGGTGGCATTACGCTTGCTCAGCAGCTCGGTGAAGATCACTAGAAGCTTTGTGTCTACGTTCACCATGATCAGGCCCCCGGTCAGATTTTTCACAGCTAAGATGGCCCCACCACTTGCACTGGCTGCACATCAGATTTCAACAGCGTCTTAATAGTGTAAGAGGAAAAATCAGGCTCGGAAAGCAAATTCGGCATTTCTGGAATGGCCGCCCCTAGCATAACTTCAAAAAATTGCGCGATTTTGCCGCAATTGATCGTAGATGCGTACATTAGCGGCGGCGCAACCAGCACTTCAGCCTCAGCTATCCTCGACCTTAGGGTTCCACTTTTATCATTCTTTTCTGACGCAACTATTTCAGTCGCGCTAGCAGACCAGCATCCTGCCTGAAAAAAGAAAAACGCGCCCGCGGGCGCGTTTTCGTGAGCGCGGAAGGCGCGGATTACTTGGCCACCACGCGTGCCATTTCCAGGCACTTGTTCGAATAGCCCCACTCGTTGTCGTACCAGCTCACGACCTTGATGAAGGTGCCGTCCAGCGCGATGCCGGCTTCGGCGTCGAAGATCGAGGTGCGGGCATCGCCGCGGAAGTCGGTGGCGACCACCTTGTCTTCGGTATAGCCCAGCACGCCCTTCAGGGCGCCCTGGCTCTGGGCCTTCATCTCGGCGCAGATTTCTTCGTACGAGGCGGACTTTTCCAGCTCGACGGTCAGGTCCACCACCGACACGTCGGAGGTAGGCACGCGGAACGACATGCCGGTCAGCTTCTTGTTCAGCTGCGGGATCACCACGCCCACGGCCTTGGCAGCGCCGGTCGACGACGGGATGATGTTTTCCAGGATGCCGCGGCCGCCGCGCCAGTCCTTGTTGGACGGGCCGTCGACGGTCTTCTGGGTGGCGGTGGCAGCGTGCACGGTGGTCATCAGGCCGCGCTTGATGCCCCACTTGTCGTTCAGCACCTTGGCCACCGGGGCCAGGCAGTTGGTGGTGCAGCTGGCGTTGGAGATGATCGCCTCGCCCTTGTACGTGTCGTGGTTCACGCCGTACACGAACATCGGGGTGTCGTCCTTCGACGGGGCCGACATGATCACCTTCTTGGCGCCCGCGTCGATGTGCTTCTGCGCGCCTTCCTTGGTCAGGAAGATGCCGGTCGACTCGATCACCACGTCGGCGCCGACTTCGCCCCACTTCAGCTCGGCCGGATCCTTCACCGCGGTCAGGCGGATCTTCTTGCCATTGACGACCAGCGTGTTGCCGTCGACCGACACTTCGCCGTCAAAGCGGCCGTGCACCGAGTCGTACTTCAGCATGTAGGCCAGGTAGTCGGGCTCGAGCAGGTCGTTGATGGCAACGACTTCGATGTCCTTGAAGTTGGCGGCGGCGGCGCGGAACACCATGCGCCCGATGCGGCCGAAGCCGTTGATGCCGATCTTGATGGTCATGACTGTCTCTCCTGAGGATCGATTGAAACCGGTGGGCGCCGCGTCTGCCACGCGGCGCACCGCGCGGCTCCAGCGCCCGGATGCTTAGATAAGGGTGTCCTTCACCGTACGGACCACGTTTTCGACGGTAAAGCCGAAGTGCTTGAACAGCACGCCGGCCGGGGCCGATTCGCCGAAGGTGTCGATGCCCACTACCGCCTGGACCTGGTACTTCCACCAGAAGTCCGTCACGCCCGCCTCGACCGCCACGCGCGGCACGCCGGCCGGCAGCACGCTGGCCTTGTAGGCGGTGTCCTGCTTGTCGAACACGGTGGTCGCGGGAACCGACACCACGCGCACATGCACGCCTTCGGCGGCCAGCGCATCGGCGGCGCCTACGGCCAGGCCCACTTCCGAGCCGGTCGCCAGGATCACGGCGTCCGGCCGGCCGGTCCTGGTGTTGACGCTGTCGCGCAGCACGTAGCCGCCGCGCGCGATATTGGCGCGGGTGGCGTCGTCGCGCTGCTGGAACGGCAGGTTCTGGCGGCTGAAGATCAGGCAGCTCGGGCCGTTCTCGCGGCGGATCGCCTCGGCCCAGGCCACGGCGGTCTCGGTGGTGTCGGCGGTACGCCAGACGTCCATGTTGGGGATCAGGCGCAGGCTGGCGACGTGCTCGATCGACTGGTGCGTCGGGCCGTCTTCGCCCAGGCCGATCGAGTCATGGGTGAACACGAACAGCGAGCGGATCTTCATCAGCGCCGCCATGCGCAGTGCATTGCGGCTGTAGTCCGAGAAGGTCAGGAAGGTTGCGCCGTAGGGAATGTAGCCACCGTGCAGCGTGATGCCGTTCATGATCGCGCTCATGCCGAACTCGCGCACGCCATAGTTGATATGGTTGCCCCAGGCATCGACGCGCACCGCCTTGCTGCCCGACCAGTTGGTCAGGTTCGAGCCGGTCAGGTCGGCCGAGCCGCCGAGGAACTCGGGCAGCACCGGGCCGAAGGCCTCGATGGTGTTCTGGCTGGCCTTGCGGGTGGCGATGGTCTCCGCCTTTTCCTCGCACTTGGCGATAAAGGCTTCGACGGCGGCGTCGAACGAGCCCGGCAGCTCGCCCTTCATGCGGCGGGTGAATTCGCCGGCTTCGTACGGGTGGCGCTCGGCATACGATTCGAACAGCGCATTCCAGGCGCGCTCCAGCGCCTGGCCGTTGGCCTTGGCGTCCCAGGCGTCATAGACGTCTGCGGGCACCTCGAACGGGGCGTGGGCCCAGCCCAGCGCCTCGCGCGTGGCCAGCACTTCGGCGCCGCCCAGCGGCGCGCCGTGCACGTCGTGGCCGCCTTCCTTGTTGGGCGCGCCCTTGCCGATCTTGGTGCGGCAGCAGATCAGGGTCGGCTTGTCGCTGGCCTTGGCCTGCGAGATCGCCAGGTCGACGGCGGTGACGTCATGGCCGTCGATGCCGCGGATCACGTTCCAGCCGTAGGCTTCGAAGCGCTTCGGGGTGTCGTCGTTGAACCAGTGCACCACGTCGCCGTCGATCGAGATGCCGTTGTCATCCCACAGCGCAATCAGCTTGTTCAGCTTGAGCGTGCCCGCCAGCGAGCAGGCTTCGTGCGAGATGCCTTCCATCAGGCAGCCGTCGCCCAGGAACACATAGGTGTAGTGGTCGACGATGTCGAAGCCCGGGCGGTTGAATTCTTCACCCAGCAGGCGCTCGGCCAGCGCCATGCCGACCGCGTTGGTGATGCCCTGGCCGAGCGGCCCGGTGGTGGTTTCCACGCCCGGCGTGATGCCGTATTCCGGATGGCCGGCGGTCTTGCTGTGCAGCTGGCGGAAGTTCTTCAGCTCTTCGACCGGCAGGTCGTAGCCGGTCAGGTGCAGCAGCGCGTAGATCAGCATCGAGCCGTGGCCGTTGGACAGCACGAAGCGGTCACGGTCGGCCCACTGCGGGTTGCTCGGGTTGTGCTTCAGGTGCCGGCCCCACAGCGCCACGGCGATGTCTGCCATGCCCATCGGCGCACCGGGGTGGCCGGAATTGGCCTGCTGGACGGCGTCCATGGCAAGCACGCGGATGGCGTCGGCCATCAGCTTGGCGGGCTGGGAAGCAAAGGGACTTGTGGCGGGATGGGCAAGGGCGGACATGCGGGCGGATTCGGCGTGAGCCTTGGCGGCAGGAAAACCGCAATTTTAGCAGAAGCTAGGGGGTTTTCCGGACTCCCGACGCCCCCTCCGGCCGAGTCCGGGCGATCATCGCAGGCCGCCCGCACCACCGCATGCCGGCAACCGGAACTATCCCGGCCCCGGCATGCCTGATGCTTCACCCCGGCGCCCTGGCAAGGACGTGGCGCGGACCGTGGCGCGGCACTTCGACAGCGTAGCGCGGCACGCGTAAGATGCACTCTCGCACCGCGCGGCACGCCGCCGCGCCGGGTTTCCCGCAACCAGGAGACGATCATGACCAGACCGGCCAATACCCCCTGGCTCACCCCCTACCTGACCGTCGCCAACGGCCGCGCCGCGCTGGACTTCTATGGCCGCGCCTTCGGCTTCACCCCCGGCAACGTGGTCGACGAGAACGGCGTTCCCACCCACGCCGAGATGCAATACCAGGGCCAGCTGGTGGTGATGTTCGCACCCGAGGGCGCGTGGGGCAGCACGGCGCGCACGCCGCGCTCGCTGGGCGTGGAGTGCCCGCAGACCTTCTACGTCTATTGCGACGATGTCGACGCCATGCACCAGCGCGCGGTCGACGCCGGCGCGGTCAGCCTGATGGCGCCGGCCGACCAGTTCTGGGGCGACCGCTACTGCATGGTCGAGGATCCCGACGGCTACCGCTGGGGTTTCGGCAAGCCGCTCGCCCAGGCCAGCCAGGCAAGCTGATGGCACCACGATTTTTTGTCGGCGGCGCGGACGCCGTGCTGGCCGCCGAATCGGATTTCCCGCTGCCCGAAGCGGTGGTGCGCCACGCGCAGGTGCTGCGCCTGGCGCCGGGCGACGCCATCACCCTGTTCGACGGCCGCGGCGGCAGCCACGCCGCCACGCTGGTCGAACTGGGCAAGCGCCACGCACTGGCGCGCATCGGCGCGCATGACGCGGCCGAGGCCGAGCCGCCCTTCCGCGTCACGCTGGCGCAGGGCCTGGCCGGCGGCGACAAGATGGACTGGCTGATCGAGAAAGCCGTCGAACTGGGCGTCGCGGCGATCCAGCCGCTGCAGGCCAGCCGCTCGGTGGTACGGCTGTCCGGCGAGCGCGCGCAGAAGCGCCAGGCGCACTGGCAGGCGCTGGTCCAGGCCGCCTGCGAGCAATGCGGTCGAAATCGTTTGCCGGCAGTGGCGGAGGTCACTAACTTGGATACGTGGCTGGCGCGCGTCGCACCATCCGGCGAAGGCGCCAGGCTGCTGCTCTCGCCGCGTGCCGCGCATTCGCTGCCGGCACTGGTGGCGGAACGGCGCGAGGCACTGCTGGCCAATGGCGTCACGTTGCTGATCGGCCCGGAGGGCGGGCTGGCCCCCGAAGAAGAACAGGCCGCGCTGCAGGCGGGTTTCACCGGCGTGTCGCTCGGCCCGCGCATCCTGCGTACCGAAACCGCCGGGCTCGTTTGCCTGGCCACCCTGAACGCCTTGCTGGGCGGATTCTGACGACGGGGCACCCCGGCCCTGCGTTCCGTTGCAACCCTGACTGAAAGGAGTCGACCATGGGACTACTCGATAGCGTGCTGGGCGGTGTGCTCGGACAACTCGGCGGCGCGCGCGCAGAGAGCGGCCAGGCCGGCGGGCTCGACCCCAAGCTGATGATGGCGCTCGGGCTGCTGGCCACACTGGCCATGCGCAGCCGCGCGCAAGGCGGCGATGCCGCCGGCGACTCGCCCGCAGCCGATGATGGCCTGGGCGGGCTGGGCAGCCTCGGCGGGCTGCTGGGCGGCATGCTCGGCGGCGGCGCCGGCACCGCGCCGGGCGGCGCCACCGGCGGACTCGACCTGGGCTCGCTGCTCGGCGGCCTGCTGGGCGGCCAGGGCGGCGCGCCGGCCAACAGCCAGGCGCTGGGCGCGGCCGCCGGCGGCATCGGCGCGCTGCAGCAGATTCTGGCGCAGGCGGGGCTGGGCGAACAGGTCAACTCCTGGATCGGCAGCGGCGCCAACCAGCCGGTCACGCCGTCGGCGCTGAGTGATGCGCTGAACGACACCGGCGCGCTGCAGTCGCTGGCGCAGAGCACCGGCATGTCGCAGGACGACGTGGCGGCGCAGTTGAGCGAAGGCCTGCCGGAACTGATCGACCGGCTCACGCCGCATGGCCATGTGCCGGCGCAGGAATAAGCGCCGCGCCTGCCCGACAAGCAAAAAGCCCGCATCAGCGGGCTTTTTGCCTGTTATGCCGTGGAACCGCAGCCGGCGCGGTCAGGCGAACGAATAGAACACGCGGAATTGCACCTTGCGCTCGCCCCAGAACTCGGCGGCGTCGCGGAACACGTCGAGCAGCACCTCGCGCGCTTCCTTGTCGAACTTCTGCGCGATCGGCAGCCCCTCCAGCACGATCACGAAACCCGGCTGCGGGCCGGCCTTGTAGATCATGTCGGTCAGGCAGTCGGCCAGCGCGTCGAAGTTCTTGCCAAAATGCTTGGGGAAGGTGAACGAGGTGGCGATGGTTTCCAGGATCTCCGCCTTGCTCGCGCAATGCGCGCAATTGGCATAGAGGAAATGCTGGCCGAGATCGGCCGCGGCCTGGGCCAGTTCCGGCACGCGGAAGGCGCGGATCGACTGGACGATGTTCGGACGCACCGTCTTGAACAGGTTCATGGCCCCCTCGCTGGTGCCGTCGTTCCAACCGGGACCGGCGGGCATGGCCACGGGCGCGGTCGCGGGCGGGAGTTTTTGCATGAGCTCCTGGCTCGGCATCATCAGCACGTTGTCGTATAGGTTCTGGGCCTGCTGCTGAGCCCGCTGCCAGCCATCTCCGGCGCCGCGCTCTTCGCGGGCGGCAAGGGCGTCGCCCAGTCCGAAAATGTCAGTCATCATTTGAGTATCCGTTTGAAGCTGTTGTAGTGGTCTTCCGTGTAGTAACAATCGTTGGCGGCGCGCTGTTCCCCGCCGCAGACGATCCGCTTGGCTCCCCGGTTCCGGCTCCTGGCGCTCTTGACCGTGTATTCGCGGTAATAACCGCGTTCCTTTTGCGGCAGGATACGTTCGTAGTTGCCGAATCTCGAGCCGTCCTTGTCATACGGGAACGGGCCGCCGGCTTCGATGCGCTCCAGGGTCTGCCGCGCTTCGTTGGGCAACTGCTGCACTGCAATGGTTCCCAGCCCTTCGGTCTGCGCCTGGCGTGCCAGCGTCGGCTGCGCCAGGGCCAGCACCAGCGCCGCGCCGGTCAGGGACCGGGCCAGCATGCGCGTTGCGTGCCGCATCGGAGAAACTTGGAAACCCACGTTGCTTGTCTTGGTTGAACCGGAAATCGAGCCTGCCGCTGGTTGGGTAGACGATCTGTCCGGGCCACCCTGGCCTGCCCCTCTGCGCTGCGTAAAGTGTCGCGCAAGGAATGCCGGCCGCACCGGGGCGCTCATGGCGAGCGCCTGTATCAAAGGCGTAAGGTTACGCGCATGCACGCAATTAATCAATCCCGCCCCTGTTGCAGCGCAATTTCTTCAATTGTTTCAATATGTTAAGCGTATGTGTGCGCATACTAACTGCAAGGACGAGGCGATAAAAAAAGCCGGGCGAACCCGGCTTTTCGTCACCTTGGCCCGCTGCGGGCCAGGGCAATCGGCTTAGCGCTTGGCGGCGGCGTCGACCACCACCAGCGACGTCATGTTGACGATGCGGCGCACGGTCGCCGACGGGGTCAGGATGTGCACCGGCGCCTTCACGCCTAGCAGGATCGGCCCGATGGCGACGTTGTTGCCCGCGGCAACCTTGAGCAGGTTGTACGAGATGTTGGCGGCGTCGATGTTCGGGCACACCAGCAGGTTGGCCTCGCCCTTGAGCGTGCCGTCCGGCACCAGCTGGTCGCGCAGCTTCTGGTCGAGCGCGCAATCGCCGTGCATCTCGCCGTCGATCTCCAGTTCGGGGGCCTGTTCACGCAGGATGGCGAGGGTTTCGCGCATCTTGCGCGCAGACGGCGCCTCGGACGAGCCGAAGTTCGAATGCGACAGCAGGCCGACCTTGGGTTCGATGCCGAAGCGCTTCAGCTCTTCGGCGGCCATCAGCGTGATCGCGGCCAGTTCCTCGGCGCTCGGGTCGACGTTGACGTGGGTGTCCACCAGGAAGATCTGGCGACCCGGCAGCACCAGGCCGTTCATCGCCGCATAGACCTTGTTGGTGCCGCCCAGCACCTGGTCGATATAGCGCAGGTGCGCCGCGGTGTTGCTGACGGTGCCGCAGATCATGCCGTCGGCCTCGCCCTTGTGCACCAGCATCGCGCCGATCAGCGTGGTGCGGCGGCGCATTTCCAGCTTGGCGTACTGCGGCGTGATGCCCTGGCGAGCCATCATGCGGTAGTAGGCGTCGGAATAGTCGCGGAAGCGCTCATCGTGTTCCGGGTTGACCACGGTGAAGTCCACGCCGGCGCGCAGGCGCAGGCCGAAGCGCTCGATGCGGTGCTGCAGCACGGCGGGGCGGCCGATCAGGATCGGGTTGGCCAGCTTTTCGTCGACGATCACCTGCACGGCGCGCAGCACGCGCTCTTCCTCGCCCTCGGCGAAGACGATGCGCTTCTTGTCCATCTCGACCTTGCGCGCGGCGGCGTAGATCGGCTTCATCACCGTGCCGGAGTGGTACACGAACTGCTGCAGCTGCAGGCGGTACGCGTCCATGTCCTCGATCGGGCGCGCGGCCACGCCCGACTTCATCGCGGCTTCGGCCACGGCCGGCGCCACCTTGACGATCAGGCGCGGGTCGAACGGCTTGGGGATCAGGTATTCGGGGCCGAACGACAGATCCTGGATGCCGTAGGCGGTGGCGACGATGTCGCTCTGCTCCTGGCGTGCCAGTTCGGCCAGCGCGTTGGCCGCGGCGATTTCCATCTCGCGCGTGATGGTGGTGGCGCCGCAATCCAGCGCCCCGCGGAAGATGAACGGGAAGCACAGGACGTTGTTGACCTGGTTCGGGTAGTCGGTACGACCCGTGGCCATCACCGCGTCCGGACGCACTTCCTTGACCAGCTCGGGCGCGATTTCCGGATTCGGGTTGGCCAGCGCCAGCACCAGCGGCTTGTCGGCCATGCGCTGGACCATGTCCTGCTTGAGCACGCCCGCCGCCGACAGGCCCAGGAAGATGTCGGCGCCGTCGATCACTTCGCCCAGCTTGCGCTTGTCGGTCTTTTGCGAGAAGCGGGCCTTTTCGGGGTCCATCAGTTCGGTACGGCCCTCGTAGACCACGCCGGCCAGGTCGGTCACCCAGATGTTCTCGATCGGCAGGCCGATGTCGACCAGCAGGTCCAGGCAGGCCAGCGCCGCAGCGCCGGCGCCCGAGGCCACCAGCTTGACCTTGGCGATATCCTTGCCGACCACTTTCAGGCCGTTGATGATGGCCGCGGCCACCACGATGGCGGTGCCGTGCTGGTCGTCATGGAAGACGGGGATCTTCATCTTCTCGCGCAGCTTGCGCTCGACGTAGAAGCACTCCGGTGCCTTGATGTCTTCCAGGTTGATGCCGCCGAAGGTGGGCTCGAGCGCGGCGATGATCTGGACCAGCTTTTCCGGGTCCTTCTCGTCGATTTCGATATCGAACACGTCAATACCGGCAAACTTCTTGAACAGCCCGCCCTTGCCTTCCATCACCGGCTTGGACGCCGCGGCGCCAATGTCGCCAAGGCCCAGCACGGCGGTGCCGTTGGTAATCACCGCGACCAGGTTGCCGCGCGCGGTATAGCGGAACGAGTTGGCCGGATCGGAAACGATTTCTTCACAAGCTGCGGCCACGCCGGGCGAATACGCCAGGGCCAGGTCGCGCTGGTTCGACAGCGGCTTGGTCGGCGTGACCGAGATCTTGCCGGGGGTGGGAAACTCGTGATACTCGAGCGCCGCTTTGCGCAGCGCCTCGCGCTGCTGCTGTTTCAGATCGTCTTGGGACGGGGACTGTGGGCTGGTCATCGGCGCATCTTCCAATCGGTGGAGCCGTCATTGACAAGGCGGGGACGATCGGCGGACCGGCTCCACGCGTCCGCCCTTCTCTTCCTTTGGAACCCAGCATTTTATATAGTGAAAAACTATTTCACAATAAGCGTTTTGCTTGGGGCACCTTTGCGATTCGGTACAATATGCCCCATCCTCCCGGGCAACACCAGCGAGCGTAGCGCCCAGCCGGCAAGGTGGCGCAGCGCATGGCGGTCAGGGCTGTGATGCGCGGCAGTATCTTGCTGAAACGCGCGACGCGCCCCATGCTGATGCCGCGCGCGGTGCTGCGGGATTTGCCGGCAAACCCCGCTGATCCCCTGCAAAACCCCGCCGTCACTCCACCGCCCGTCCCGGCACGCCGTCGATCCATGTCCAACGCCCAGCCCGCCCAGCTTTCCGAATTCGACCTGATCCGCCGCTATTTCACGCGGCCGGTGCGCAAGGCTGCGCTCGGCGTGGGCGATGACTGCGCGCTGGTCGAGGGCCGTCCCGGCCACCATCTCGCCATCAGCACCGACATGCTGGTCAGCGGCCGCCATTTCTTCCCCGACGTGGCGCCGCGCGCGCTGGGCCACAAAGCGCTGGCGGTGAACCTGTCGGACCTCGCCGCCATGGGTGCCGAACCGCGCGCTTTCACGCTGGCGCTGGCCTTGCCGGAGGCCGAGCCGGAGTGGCTCGCCGAACTGGCCAGCGGCATGCTGGCGCTGGCCGACGAACACGGCTGCGAACTGGTGGGCGGCGACACCACGCGCGGCCCGCTGACGCTGTCGCTGACGGTATTCGGCGACGTGCCGCTGCGCGCGGCGCTGCGCCGTGACGCCGCGCGCCCCGGCGACGATATCTGGATCTCGGGCACCCTTGGTGATGCGCGGCTGGCGCTGGGCGATTGCCGCGGCGAATGGCTGCTGCCCGAACCCGAATTCAGCCAGGTGCGGCCGCGCATGGACGCGCCCACGCCGCGGGTGGCACTGGGCATGGCCTTGCGCGGCGTGGCGCATGCTGCACTGGATATCTCCGACGGCCTGGTCGGCGACCTCGGCCATATCCTGGCGCGTTCGCAGGTGGGGGCGCTGGTCGATGTCGACGCCCTGCCTAGATCGGCAGTGCTGGCCGGCCAGCCCGACGCCATCCAGCGCGAATGCGTGCTGGCCGGCGGCGACGACTATGAGCTGTGCTTCACCGCGCCGGCCGGCCACCGCGACGCCATTGCGGCCATCAGCGAGCGGCTGGCGCTGCCGCTGACGCGCGTCGGCGCGATCACGCCCGAGCCGGGCCTGCGGCTGGTCGACCGCGCCGGCAACCCGACCCGCTACGAGGGCGCCAGCTTCGACCATTTCGCTGCCCCCTGACACCGGGTCACAGGCATGTCATGATGCCGGCATCGGCGCCTGCGCGGGCATGGGAGTCCCGCACGCATCGCAGCGCAAGCCGGCCATAACCATAAGCAGTATCCGCATCACACGAGCCAACTTTGATGTCCACCTTCCCTCCCGGGGCCGCGCCGCGCGACCCCGCCCTGACCCTGGAAGCCGGCCAGACCGTCAAGGTCACGCGCCCGAGCGCGCGCTTCATGCTGGCGCATCCGGCGCACCTGATCGCCTTCGGCTTCGGCTCGGGACTGTCGCCGGTCGGCCCCGGCACCGTCGGCACGCTCTACGCCTGGCTCTCGTTCGTGGTGATTTCGCTGTGGATCGAGCCCGCCACCTGGCTGTGGATCATCACCGGCGGCTTCGTCGTGGGCCTGTGGGCGTGCGCCCGCACCGCGCGCGACATGGGCGTGCACGACCACGGCAGCATGGTCTGGGACGAGATCGTGGCGTTCTGGCTGGTGCTGGCCTTTGTCATGCCGACCGGTTTCTGGGGCCAGTTCGCCGCGTTCCTGTGGTTCCGGCTGTTCGATATCGCCAAACCGGCGCCGATCGGCCACTATGACCGCAGCTTGAAGGGCCCCGGCCTGCGCGGCGGCTTCGGCGTGATGTTCGACGATATCTTCGCGGCGTTCTACACGCTGCTGGTGTTTGCCCTGTGGCGCTCGTTCTGAGCCGCGAACGCCAAACTGATTCCCCAAACAACCCCTGCACCCATCATGTCCGTCAGCCGCCTGCTCGACCAGCTCGCCATTCAGGCCGGCGTCGCCCTAGCCGACAAATCCCTGATGCTGGCCACCGCCGAATCCTGCACCGGCGGCCTGGTCGCCGCCGCCATTACCGACGTGTCGGGCTCGTCGGGCTGGTTCGAGCGCGGCTTCGTCACGTATTCCAACGAGGCCAAGTCGACCATGCTGGGGGTGCCGGCCAAGCTGATCCGCGATCACGGCGCCGTCAGCGAAGAGGTCGCCCGCGCGATGGCGGAAGGGGCGCTGCTGAACAGCCGCGCGCAAGTGTCACTGTCGATCACCGGCGTCGCCGGCCCCAACGGCGGCACCCCGGAAAAGCCCGTGGGCATGGTGTGCTTTGGCTGGAGCAACCGCATCACCACCATCGTCGAAACCCAGCGCTTTCCCGGCGACCGCGCGCAGATCCGGCGCCAGGCGGCCGAGCACGCGATGCGGGGCCTGGTGGAGTTGCTGCGCAACGAGGCCTGAAGCCCCTGCCGCCGCAAGCCGCTCAAACGAAAAACCGCGCCAGCAGGCGCGGTTTTTTTCATGCCGCGTGGGGGCGGTCAGCCGTGGCGGTAGCGGTTGATGGTCTCGCGCGTCTGCAGCGCGACGTTGCGCGCCGCTGCGGCGAAGTCCTTCTCGCGGCTGGCGTACAGGATCGCGCGCGACGAATTGATCATCATGCCGGTGCCGTCGGCGGTGCGCCCGGCCTTCACCGTGGCCTCGATGTCGCCGCCCTGGGCGCCGATGCCGGGAATCAGCAGCGGCATGTCGCCGACGATCTGGCGCACGCGCGCGATCTCGTTGGGGAAGGTCGCGCCGACCACCAGGCCCATCTGGCCGGTGGTGTTCCAGCGCTCGCGCGCGGCCTCGGCCACCAGCTGGTATAGCGGCTTGCCGTCGACCTGCAGGAACTGCACGTCCGAACCGCCCGGGTTGGAGGTGCGGCACAGCACGATCACGCCGCGGCCCGGATAGGCCAGATAGGGCTGCATCGAGTCAAAGCCCATGTACGGGCTGACCGTGACCGCATCGGCCTTGTAGCGCTCGAAGGCTTCCAGCGCATAGTGCTCGGCGGTCGAGCCGATGTCGCCGCGCTTGGCGTCGAGGATCACCGGGATGCCGGGATGGGCGTCGTGGATATAGTGGATCAGCTGCTCGAGCTGGTCTTCGGCGCGCTGCGAATGGAAGTACGCGATCTGCGGCTTGAAGGCGCAGACCAGGTCGGCGGTGGCGTCGACGATCTCGCGGCAGAACGAGAAGATGGCGCCGCCGGCTCCGGTCAGGGACAGGGGAAGCTTGTGCGGATCAGGATCGAGCCCGACGCACAGGAGGGAATCGTTGCGCTGCCAGGCGGCAGCAAGCTGCTCGGTGAAAGTCATGGGTACTCGGAATGTCCTGGTGGCGCCGGCGTCTCATCGTGAGGCCGATCCTGGCCGATCTGGCCGATGGACTCGGCCGGCGCGGTTGGCCGCAGCGGCGTGAAAACCTTTCATCCCTGCAGCATATGTCGCTTTCGGCAATTTTACCCGCTGCGTGCTATCGTTTTGCGCTTCGTCTCAAAACAATGCGCGGCATCCCGCACAGCCGCGTCCCGTCATGTCTCTCGATCGCCGTGGTCTCTTCCTGCTTGTGGTGCTGACGCTCGCCTGGGGCATCAACTGGCCCATCATGAAGGTGGGCGTGGCGCATTTCCCGGCGATGGGCTTCCGCCTGCTTTGCATGGCCGGCGGGCTGGTGGCGCTGGGGGTGGCGCTGCGGCTGCGCGGCGATTCGCTGGCCGTGCCGCGGCGCGAATGGGGCACGGTATTGCGGCTGGCGCTGCCCAACATGGTGATCTGGCACCTGTTCGCGATCTGCGCGGTCAAGCTGCTGTCGTCGGGCCGCGCCGCCATCCTGGGCTACACCATGCCGATCTGGGCGGTGGTCTGGGGCCTGGTGTTCTTCCGCGAGCGCATCGGCGCGTGGGCCTGGCTGGGCATCGGCTGCGCGCTGGCGGGCACGGTGCTGCTGCTGTCGGGCGAGCTCGCCGCGCTGACCGGCAGTCCGGCCGGCACGCTGCTGATGCTGCTGGCCGCGGCCGGCTGGGGCTTCGGCACCCAGCTGATGAAGCGCACCCAGACCGACGTGCCGATCGGTGCCATGACCTTCTGGATGCTGGCCGTGACGCTGCCCTTCCTGGCGCTGGGCACGCTGCTGCTGGAAGACGGCTGGCGCATGCCCACCGCCATCGAATGGGCCGCGATCGCCTATAACGCGGTGGTGGTCTTCGCCTTCTGCCACCTGGTCTGGTTTGGGCTGGCGCGCAGCCTGCCGCCGGTGGTGTCGAGCCTGTCGATCATGTTCATCCCGGTGGTCGGCGTGTTCTCCGGGATGTGGCTGCTGGGCGAGCAGCCGCACTGGCAGGACTACGCCGCGATCGTACTGATGTTCCTGGCGCTGTCCTCGGTGATGCTGGCGCCGCTGCTGTGGCGGCGGCTCCGTGGCGCTTTCGGCTGACACCCCAGGGCACGTCCCCGGGGCGCGCCAGGGGTCGCGGAGCGGCAACGGCGCGCGCCCGTCGCGGAGATTTCACTTAACAAGCCACCCTCCGTTGGGCTACACTCGCGGCCATCACAATCCCGGAGAAATTACGTGGGCAGTAGCATCGGGTGTTCGAGTTGGCGCGGCAACGCTGCGGCCTCTGCGAATGCCATGTCACTGCGGGCTGCGTAACGACGACCCGCCCGGAGCACCCGGCTCCGCGCTTCGTCGGCCTTGCCCGCAGTCAGAACTGCGGGCGAGTGTCTTTCCGTGCCACCGGCGGCGCCTCCATGCGCGCCCACCGGGGCGGATCTTCCCTCTCCCGGCTAGCCAGCCAACCCAGGCAAACGCCATCGCCTTGTCCGCCTGCCCCGCGCAGCCGCGGGACAGCGCGATCACGCTTGCCCGTGGCCCGGCCTTGCGCGGCACGCCGCGCGGCCATGACGGGGCATGACGCAATACCTGGGAATGCGGCGAGCCGCCTGCGCTTGTCTTCGCGCTTGTCTTTGTTTTTCGTCGCAATCAGCAATAAGGAATCCCGGGGATGATCAACCTGTTCGTCCTGCAAAAAGGCCGGCTTGCCCAGGAGCAGGTCGACGAGCGCAATGAGCTGCTGCAGCACAAGCCGATCTGGATCGATGTCGTCAATCCCGACGACGAGGAACTGAACTGGATCAAGGAAGCCTATGGCGTCGCCCTTCCTGAACTGGAAGACCTGGGCGACCTGGAAGCGTCCGCGCGTTATTTCGAGGGCGAGGACGAGAACATCCATATCCGCACCGACTTCCTGCTCGACGAGGAAGAGGTGTCGCGCAACGTGCGCGTCGCCTTCGTGCTGACCAAGGACGTGCTGTTCTCCATCCACGACGAGGACCTGCCGGTGTTCCGCCTGGTGCGGCTGCGCGCGCGCATGCGCCCGGGCTCGGTGCGCAATGCCAAGGATGTGCTGATGGACCTGTACGCGACCGACGCCGAATACTCCGCCGACTCGATCGAGGAAGTCTACGAGCGCCTGGAAGAAGCCAGCCGCCGCGTGCTGGCCGAGAACGTGACCGATGCCGCCGCGGCCGACGTGCTGGAAACCATTGCCCGCGAGGAAGACCTGAACGGACGCATCCGCCGCAACGTGATGGACACGCGCCGCGCGGTGTCTTTCCTGATGCGCAGCCAGCTGTTGTCGGCCGAGCAGCAGGACGAGGCGCGCCAGATCCTGCGCGACATCGACTCGATCGAGAACCACACCGCGTTCCTGTTCGACAAGATCAACTTCCTGATGGACGCCACCGTCGGTTTCATCAACATCAACCAGAACAAGATCATCAAGCTGTTCTCGGTGGTGTCGGTGGCGCTGATGCCGCCCACGCTGATCGCCAGCATCTACGGCATGAACTTCAAGTTCATGCCGGAACTGGACTGGGGTGCCGGGTATCCGTGGGCGATTGCGCTGATGGCGGTGTCGGCGGCGATCCCGCTGGTGTATTTCCGCCGCAAGGGGTGGCTGAGCTGAGTCCGGCGGCTTCAGTCGGGCAGCGTCGCTGCCCCCATCCGCCGCGCGATGATGCCCGCCTTGGCGCGGAAGTTCACGCGCACGTTGGCGCAGTATTCCTTCTTGTCGAAGCACTTGGGCGCCGGCAGCGCCGCCGCCAGGCGCGCTGACTGGCCCACGCTGAGCTTGTCGGCGCTGGTGCGGAAGTAGTGCTGCGCCGCGGCCTGCGCGCCGAACACGCCCTCGCCCCATTCCACCGAATTCAGGTAGATCTCGTAGATGCGCTGCTTGTCGAGCCAGAACTCGAGCATCCACGTGATGGCGAGCTCCTGGCCCTTGCGCAGGTAATGCTGCTCGGACGACAGGAACAGGTTCTTGGCCAGCTGCTGCGTGATGGTGGAGCCGCCGCGCACGATGCGCCCGCGCTTCTTGTTGCGCTCCCAGGCATCGAGCATGGCATCGAGCTCATAGCCGGGATGGTTGACGAAGTCGGCATCCTCGCTGGCGATCACCGCGCGCTTGAGATTGCGCGAGATGCGGTCGTATGGCACCCATTGCCGGTCGAGGCCGCAGCTCCACACATTGATGCCACACAGGCGCCAGCGCTCGGCGCGCATGAAGGTGGTGGTGGCGGGATTGAGGTACTGCCAGCTGGCGATCTGCACGAAGAAGTACAGCTGCATCGCCACCACCCCGGCGACCACGCAGCCCAGCAGGTAGCCGAGCCAGCGCACCGGATTGAAGACGGCGCGCGCCGGCGCCGCGTGGGTGCGGGCGGCACTGGCCGTGCGGTTGCGGTTGGCCACGGCTGGCGGCGCCCGGTCAGCCCTTGGGTTCGGCCTGCAGCGCGGCGCGCAGCTCGGCCAGCACGGGCGCGGTGCGGGGCCGCACGCCACGCCAGATATAGAAGGCCTCGGCGGCCTGCTCGACCAGCATGCCCAGGCCGTCGCTCACGCGCGCGCCGCAGCGTGCGGCGAACTGCAGGAACACGGTGGGCTCGGCGCCGTACATCATGTCGTAGGCCAGCACGCCCTCGCCCAGCAGGAACTCGGGCACCGGCGGCACTTCGCCATGCAGGCTGCTCGACGAGGCATTGATCACCACGTCGACGGCCTCGTCCTCGGACAGGCCCTCGAGCGCATCGAGGCCGCCGCCCCACAGCTCGACGCCATACTGGTCGGCCGCCTCGACAAACTCCTCGAGCATGTCGCTGGCGCGCGATGCGGTGCGGTTGGCCACCACGATGCGCGAAGGCCGGCATTCGATCAGCGGCAGCATCGCGCCCATGGCGGCGCCGCCGGCGCCGAGCAGCAGCACGCGCTTGCCTTCGATCAGGGTGTCGAGGTTGTCCTGGATATCGCGCACCAGGCCGATGCCGTCGGTGTTGTCGCCATGGATCAGCCCTTCTTCGATCCACAGCGTATTGACCGCGCCGGCGGCCTCGGCGCGCTCGGTCAGGCGGTCGGCGAGGTCATAGGCTTCGAGCTTGAACGGCACGGTGACGTTGCAGCCGTAGCCGCCGTCGGCGAAGAACTGGCGCACGGTGTCGGCAAACCCGTCCAGCGGCGCCTCCAGGCGGTCATATTGCACGGCCTCGCCGGTCTGGCGCGCGAAGGCGGCGTGGATCGCCGGCGAACGGCTGTGCGCGACCGGGTTGCCGATCACCACATAGTGGTCGGTGCTGGCTTGGGAAGGGTCAGTGGATGTCATCAGCGTGCCTGCAAGCGGGTTTCCAGCCCGCTGCGCGAAAACTTGAAAGTGGATATGACTTCGAGGATGTCCTGGCGCGCCGACATCTCCGCGGTAAAGGCGCCGAACGGCGCGGCCGCGCGCACGATCGCCACCGCCTGGCGGTCCAGCGCGGGATCGCCCGAGCTCTTGACCACGTCGATGGCATCGACGTTATAGCCATCGCGGTTGTAGCCGAGCTTGCCCTGCCGGTTGACGTTGATCACCAGGATCAGCTGGCCGTAGAGCGGCTTGCCGTTGCGTTGCGGGAAGTCCGTGGTGCCGCGCGCCTCGATCTTGCGGCGCAGCCGGTCGTAGTACTGCGCGTAGTCGACCGCCTGCGCGCTGGTGGCGGTCAGCTGGAAACGCTTGGGCCGCTTGGCGTAGTGCTCCAGGTTGCGGCCGATCTCGGCTTCCAGCCTGGCCATCTCGTCTGCCGAGGTGCGCTCGTCCTGGCCGCGCTGCGGTGTGTCCTGGCGCTTCTCGCCCGGCTTGAGCGGCTGGTTGCGCACCGCTGGGGCGGCTTCGCGCGTCTGGGTCAGCAGGCGCTGCTGCTCCTGTTCCAGCTGCTCGACGCGGCGCTGCACCTGGCGCACCAGGTCACCCTCCTGCGTCAGGGTCTGCGCCGGCAACGGCGTGGTGGCGCGCTGCAGGTCATGGTCGCCGCCGCCGTCGAGGTTGGCCTGCGCCAAAGCGGTCGGGTTGCGCGGCTTCTGGGCGGACTTGGCATTGACCAGCACCACGTCCAGCGCGGCGTCGCTGCGCTTGATCTCGAACACTTCCGGCGCGGCCACCCGCACCATCAGCAGCAGTGCGTGCACGGCCACGGAAATGGCCAGCGCCCGGGCCAGCATACTGCTGTTGTGCCACCTGGCATGCCACCAGGGGCGGGAAGCGGCAAGAGTGGCGTTCACGATGGATGGATGAGGGCTCGGGAGACCAGCGCGGCGCTATGGCCGGTGCCGGCTGGCAGAGCGGGGCAGCGGGCCCCGGATCAGACCCGCATTGTAAGGGAGCCCCGCGGATTTCCGAAGGCTTCAGCCGGCCGCCGGGGTGCCAGTGTCGCGCTCGCCCGACGCCTCGCCGCCGGCGTCGCCGTCCGCTTCGGCCGGCTGCTGATCCGGCACGCCCGCGGCGTGCTCGGCGGCTTCCTCGGCCGCCGCCTCGGCTGCGGCTTCGGCAGACATTTCAGCGGCTTCCTCGTCGCTTTCCAGCTCTTCCTCGGGGACTTCGCCTTCACCGGCAAAGATCTCCAGCACCCGGCATGAGACCTCCAGCGTGATCTCGTCGGTCTCGCCGATCTCCAGCAGCACCTGGGTGCCGCGCTGCGCCTGCACCAGTTCGGGCACGCGCGTCACCAGCGGGATCTCGGTAAAGCGCACCGCGCCTTCCTTGAGCACCGAGGCCACCATGCGCTCGCGGTTTTCCTGCTTGAGCCAGCGCAGGCACCAGTAGCGCTCCATGGTCGACTGGTGGTCGGCATAGGCGGCGTAGGTGCCTTCGAAGTCGGCCACCGCGGCCAGCAGGTCGGCGTCCTTGGGCTTGAACGGCGCCACCAGCTTGGCGGTCACACCATGCTGGGCCACCGCCAGGATCTGCCACTGGTTGACCAGGTCGACATAGCGGCGCAGCGGCGAGGTGCTCCACGCGTACTGCGCCACGCCCAGGCCTTCGTGCGGCGCCGGGTAGGTCTGCATGCGCGTGCGGTGCATGCCCCATGCCTTCTGGGTGCGGTAGATGCCGGGCACGCCATGGTCCGCCAGCAGCTTGCCCCAGGTGCTGTTGGCCAGGATCATCATCTCGGCCACGATCTTGTCCAGCGGCGAGCCGCGCTTGCGCTGCTCGATGCGCACGCGCTGGCTGCCGTCGGCCTGGTCGTCGAGATAGAAGTTAAAGTCGGCGCGGTTGTGGGTCTCGGGACGCAGGCCGCTGGCCAGGCGCGCCTTCTGGCGCTCGTCGTACAGGTAGCCGGCAAAGTGCCACAGCCGGGTCAGCGCCTCGCGGAACGGGTAGTCGCCAGTGCCCTCGGCGAGCGAGGCCTCGGTAATGACATCGTCGAGCAGGTTGTGGCGCAGGTTGGCGGCGATCGGCACCATCTCGGCGCGGGTTTCGCTGCCGGTGATCAGCCACACCGACGGGTCCACCGTCACGTACAGCGACAGCGCCGGACAAACCCGGCCTTCCTGCAGCGTGTAGCGCTCCACCACCGGGTCCGGCAGCATGGTGATCTTGTCGCCCGGGAAGTAGACCGTCGACAGGCGCTGGCGCGCGATCGCGTCGAGCGGCTCGCCGCGGCGGATGCCCAGCGCCGGCGCGGCGATATGGATGCCGATGCGCAGCTTGCCGTCGGGCAGCTGCGTTACCGACAGCGCGTCGTCGATCTCGGTGGTGGTGACATCGTCGATCGAGAACGCCTCGACCTCGGCCAGCGGCAGGTCGGCCGGCGGCTCGGGCACGTCGGTATCGGGAAAGCCCGTGCCCTTGGGGAAGCACTCGGCAAGGAACTTGGCCTCGTGCAGCGCGCGCGCGCTGGCAACTCCGCCAGCGGCCACCATCAGCCGCATCGGCGACATGCCGAGCGCGGTGCAGGCCGCGTCCATGGCCTTGTATTCGAGGCTGTTCTTGTCGGGCTTGAACAGCAACTGCAGCACCTTGTTGCGGAACGATTCCGGCAACGTCAGCGCCTTCAGCTGTTCCTCATACTCGGCCTGCACCAGCGCCTGCTGGCGCTTGCGCTCGAGCGCGGCCAGCGCAGCCTTGAGCTGGTCCTCGGGCGCGCGCTGGTAGCGGCCGCGCCCCTTGCGGCGGAAGTACACCGGGTTGCCGTGCAGCGCCATCGCCAGCGCCGCCTGCTGCACCGCGCCGGGCTCGGCGCCGTAGTATTCGGCGGCCAGCTCGGCGAAGCCGAACTCGGCCTCGGGCGCGCATTCCCACAGGAAGTCCAGGTCGATCTCGGCCACCATGTCGCCGGTCTGGCGTACCAGCTCGGGCGCCGACGGCTGCGCGAACTGCAGCAGCACGTCGCGCGACTTGACCTTGGTGCGCTTGCCGGCCGGCAGCTCCACCTGGTAAGCCTCGCCCTGCTGGTTCAGCACGGTGCCGGCGCGGATCTCGCCGCCTTCTTCGAACAGCAACTGCATCGATCGGTACTTTCAACTATGCGCGGAACCGCGCCGGGCGGCCTTGTGGCCAGCGCTGGAGCGGATCCTGTGGGAGAAATGGTGCCACCGCGCGCACCCGGACATCAACGCGTGCGAACGGGAACGGGTGCGGGGCGCGCGGGCCTGTCGGCGGCCTGCCGGCAGCCTGTGGCGCACCGGCGGCCGCGCCGCCAAGGACCGGCCTGAGACCTGGCATGATACCGCACCCCGGTCCGGCCGCCCGCCGGGGCTCAGAGCGACATGCCGCCGCTGGCCTCGATCGCCACGCCGTTGACGTAGCTCGCATCATCGCTGGCCAGGAAGGCATAGATGCTGGCGATCTCGGCCGGCTCGGCCAGCCGGCGCAGCCAGCAAGACGACTTCATGCCGTCCAGCACCTTGTCCGGCACGGTCTGCAGGATCTCGGTGTTGACGAAGCCCGGGCATACCGCGTTCACCCGCACGCCCTTGGGGCCCAGCTCGCGCGCCCAGGTCTTGGTGAAGCCGATCACGCCGAACTTGCTGGCCGCGTAATTGGTCTGGCCGAAATTGCCGTACAGGCCGACCACGCTGGAGGCGTTCAGGATCACGCCCTTGCCCTGCTCGGTCATCAGCCCGGCCACCGCCTGCGCACAGTTGAATACGCCCTTCAGGTTGACGTCGATGACGGCATCGAACTGGGCCTCGGTCATCTTGGCCAGGCGCGCGTCCTTGGTGATACCGGCGTTGTTGACCAGGATATCGACACGCTCGTGCGCGGCCAGCACGGCGGCGACCATGGCGTCGACCTCGTCGCGGCGCGTCACGTCGACGCGGTAGGCCGATACGGTGGCGCCGGTGGCCGCCAGCCTGGCGGCGGCCTCGCGCACGCGCGCTTCCTGTACATCGCACAGCACGACGATGGCGCCGTCTTCGGCAAAGCGCTGCGCGGTGGCAAAGCCGATGCCGGCGGCGGCACCGGTGATGATGGCAACCCGACCCTGCAGTTTCATCTCGTGGTCTCTTTCTTGGTTTCGGTAGTGTGTGTCGAAACAGGGCTTCGGTCTGTCGTCCGCATGTATTTGGGATGCGGAACCGCCTCGGTCCCCGGGGATGGCCGCGACAGCAGGTCCGGCAGGAACACTTCTGTCACGAGCATGACGCCGTCGCCGCGCCGGAACACCGAGCGCCGCGCGGTCAGCATGGGCACTGACGCCATGGCCGGCAGCACGCGGTGCAGGGCCTGGCGCAGCGGGTGGTGCGGCAGCAGCCGCGCAAACTGGAACGGCTCGCGCCGCACCGCCGGATCGACGAACAGGCGCCCGCCCAGCGGACGCTCGCCCAAGCCGCGCAGGAACGGCCAGTCGCGGCGCGCATGGCGCAGGCGCACCACGGTGTGGGCGAACACGGCGGGAATGTCGTCGCAGATCAGCAGAACCTCGCGCGTCAGCGCGGGGGTGCGGTCCGGCTGGCCCAGCGCCTGCCATTCGTCGGCGAGCGGGCGCTGCGGCGCCTGCAGCAGGCGCGCCACGCGAAAGCGCGCGGAGGCAGCCACCAGCCGCGCCGTCAGCGAGCCGTCATCGCCGGTGACCCAGCGCCGCAGGTTGGGCGGGATGGCCGCGTCGAAGGCAAGGTGCGGGCTCCAGCCGCAGCGGCGCACGGACTGCGCGCTCATGCCGCGCCGGTGCCGGCCGGCGTCTTGCCGCCGGGGCCATAGCCGCAGAAGGCGAGGACATCGTCGACGTAGTCGGCAAACTCGCTGATGCCGTGGTCGCTGCCCTCGATCACGCGGATCTTCGCGCCGGGGCAGGCATCGACCATTTCGCGGTAATCCAACACCTCGTCGCCGGTGGCCGCGATCAGGTAGTAGCGTTCGGGCCGGGTGAGGGTGTCCACGCGCAGGTCCAGCAGTTCCTGCAGGTGGCGGCGTTCGACCGTGACCGAACCGCCGCCGTGCCACAACGGCTGTTCGCCCAGGTAGCTTTCGAGGTCGGTCCAGGGATGGATGGCGGGATTGAGCAATACGGTCTTGCAGCCGTGCCGCTCGCCCAGCCAGCGCGCATAGAAGCCGCCCAGCGACGAGCCGACGATGGCGATTTCCTGGTCGCCGCCCGCTCGCGCGGCGCGGATCGCCGCCTCGGCCTGGGCCACGGCCAGCGCCGGTGAGACATTGAGCGTGGGGCAGGCGTAATAGCGCCCCACGCCCCACTCGCGCATGCGTGCCTGCACCAGCTGGGCCTTGAACGACTGGGGCGAAGAGCGGAATCCGTGCAGATACAGCAGCATGGCGGGTCCGGTCAGCCGGCCGTGCCCTGGGCCAGCGCGTCCAGCAGCTTCTGGTGCACGCCGCCAAACCCGCCGTTGCTCATCACCAGTACATGGTCGCCCGGCCGCGCCGCGGCGCGCACCGCCTGCACCAGCGCGCCCAGGTCCTGGAACGCGGTCGCCGTAGCGCCCAGCGGCGCCAGTGCTTCAACCAGGTCCCAGCCCAGCGCGTCCTTGCCGGCGGGAGCGCCGTAGCCGAACACCAGGTCGGCCTGCTCCAGGCTGGCCGGCAGCTGCGCCTTCATCACGCCCAGCTTCATGGTGTTGGAACGCGGCTCCAGCACCGCCAGGATGCGGGCATTGCCGACGCGGCGGCGCAGCCCGTCCAGCGTGGTCTGGATCGCGGTGGGATGGTGGGCGAAGTCGTCGTAGACCGTGACGCCGCCGGCCACGCCGCGCACCTCCATGCGGCGCTTGACGTTGGCGAAGCGCGACAGCGATGCGATCGCCTGCGCGGCCGGCACCCCGACATGGCGCGCGGCGGCGATCGCGGCCAGCGCGTTCATGCGGTTGTGGGTGCCCTGCAGGTCCCACACCACCGTGCCCTCGACGGCGTCGCCGAACCACACATCGAATGCGTCCTTGCCCGGCGCCGCCTCGCTGCCGGCGGCGTCGCTCTCGCGCCAGTCGCCGACGCCGAACTGCTCCACTTCGCTCCAGCAGCCGCGCTCAAGCACGCGCGCCAGGCTCTCTTCCACGCCATTGACGACGATCCGGCCCTGGCCCGGTACGGTGCGAACCAGGTGATGGAACTGGGTCTCGATCGCGGCCAGATCCGGGAAGATGTCGGCGTGATCGTATTCCAGGTTATTGAGGATAGCCGTGCGCGGGCGGTAATGGACGAACTTGCTGCGCTTGTCGAAAAACGCGGTGTCGTACTCGTCGGCCTCGATCACGAAGAAGTCCGATTCCGTCACCCGCGCCGAGATGCCGAAGTTCTGCGGCACCCCGCCCACCAGGAAGCCGGGGTTGTAGCCGGCATCCTCCAGGATCCAGGCGAGCATCGAGGTGGTGGTGGTCTTGCCGTGCGTGCCGGCCACCGCCAGCACCCACTTGCGCGCCAGCACGTGCTCGCCGAGCCATTGCGGGCCCGACACATAAGGCAGGTTGCGGTCGAGGATGGCTTCCATCAGCGGATTGCCGCGCGAGACCACGTTGCCGATCACGAACAGGTCCGGCTTCAGCGACAGCTGCGCTGGGTCAAAGCCCTCGATCAGTTCGATGCCCTGGGCTTCGAGCTGGGTGCTCATCGGCGGGTAGACGTTGGCATCGCAGCCGGTGACGCGGTGGCCAGCCTGCTTGGCCAGCACCGCCAGGCCGCCCATGAAGGTGCCGCAGATGCCAAGGATATGAATATGCATGGGTTCCCGGAAAGACTTGAAGCCCGCAGGCGTGGGGATTCGGGCCCGGCGGCGCGGCGGCTGGGTTGGAGCCTTGCGGCGCGGCGGCGGCCGGGCAGGAAGCCTCCGATTGTACCCGAGCGCCAGCGCCCTTCGCTGCACTGCGGCAGCGCGCGCGGCGGCATACGCCTCCGGTATCATGGGGCATGAACCGACGTACCGCCCCAGACCCCACCCGCCTGCGCGAGGAAATCGCCCAGGCCGCCGCCCGCATGATTGCCGAGGACGGTGCCGACTACGCCACCGCCAAGCGCAAGGCAGCGCGCCAGGTGCTGGGCGAACAACGCGTGCCGGGCGAATGGCTGCCCGACAACGAGCAGGTCGAGGCCGAGGTGCGCGCCTACCAGGCGCTGTTCCACGCCGACAGCCAGCCGCGCGTGCTGGCGCTGCTGCGCCGGCTGGCGGTGATGGCAATGCAAGACCTGGCGCCGTTCCGGCCTTACCTGGTCGGCGCGGTGCTCAATGGCACCGCCACGGAGCACTCCGATATCTATCTGCAGTGCTTCTGCGACAGCGCCAAGGATGCCGCGCTGCACCTGATCAATGCCGGGGTCGACTTCGAAACCAGCGAAAGCCGCCACTTCGGCGGCCGTGGCGAGGTCGAAACCCTCAGCTTCCTGTGGAAAGGCCAGTGGCCCGACCGCCGCGAGGCGCGTCTGCTGGCCGGCGAGGTCCGCGCGGAACTGGGTGCGCCAGTGGGCATCCATATAGCCCTGTATGATGCGGTCGATGAACGCGGCGCCATGCGGGCAGACGCCTCCGGGCGCGCCGTACGCGCCGATGTGCAGGCCGTGCAAGCCCTGCTCGATGCCGCTGACGGCGCTGGCAACGCCTGAAGCCCTTCTTATCTTTACCGGTCCCCAGCCATTCCATGACTGAAACCATCGCCCCGCCCGCCCGCCGCTCCCGCCTCTGGTTGTGGATCGCTGTCGCCGTGATTGCCTGTGCCGCCGGCGCGCTGGCCGGGCATTTCGTTTTTTCGCCCAAGCCAGCCAATGACCAGGCCGTGGAAACCTTGTTCCAGTCGCGGCTGCCCGACCCGGCTGGCACGGAACTCGATCTTGGCAAGCTGCGCGGCAAGACCGTGGTGGTCAACTTCTGGGCCCCCTGGTGCGGACCTTGTGTAGAGGAAATGCCGGAACTGACCGCCCTGCATGAGGAGTTCAAGCATCGCCAAGTGGAATTTGTCGGCATCGGTATCGATTCCGCGGCCAACATCCAGCAGTTCACGCAGAAGGTACCGGTTGCGTATCCGCTGGCCGTGGCTGGCTTCGCCGGCACCGAGCTGTCCCGCAATTTCGGCAACAGCGCAGGTGGCCTGCCCTATACCGTCGTCATCAATCCGGACGGTTCGGTGAAGTATCGCAAGATGGGCCGCGTCACCGCGGACGAATTGCGTGCCGTGCTGCCGCGCACTTGATTCACTTCATCGGCGAACATCGGGGAATTTCGGCTTTCCTGATGGATTTGTCTCGGCTGCGGAGTACTTTGGTGCGAAAGTGCTCAAAGGGCCGCCAAGAGCGCGCAGGGGTCGCCGAGGCCTGTATCCCGTGCTAGACAAATCCCTCTAAGCTACGGTAATCTCCGCGCAATTTCGTTGATCTGGTCGAGCCGCCGTGACTGCATCCCGCTCTATCCGTCGCTCACCCCGCTACCGCAAGGTGCTGGTCCTGCATGGGCCCAACCTTAACCTGCTGGGGACGCGCGAGCCGGAGACCTACGGGCACACCACGCTGGCCGATATCGACGCGGCCCTGTCCGAACGCGCGGCGAAAGCCGGCGCGTCGCTGGAGACGTTCCAGTCCAACCACGAGGGAGCGCTGGTCGACCGCATCCACGCCGCCCGCGCGGAAGGGGTCGAGTTCATCCTCATCAACCCGGCTGCCTATACGCATACCAGCGTGGCGCTGCGCGATGCGCTGGCCGGCGTGGCGATCCCGTTCGTCGAGGTGCACCTGTCGAACGTGCACCGGCGCGAAAGCTTCCGGCACCACTCGTACTTCTCGGACGTGGCGGTCGGGGTGGTCTGCGGGCTTGGCTGGCAGGGTTACCTGCTGGCGCTGGACTATGTACTGGGCCAGGAGCAGCCTCCACCCGAGAGTTCGGGGAGCTGAACCCCCACAAGGATTTTTTCGACAACCTGCGCGCGCCGCCCGGCGGCCTGCGCCCGTTGGCGTGCCTCGGCACGGCGGGTGCGGATTTCCGGTGGCCGGCACAACGATTGTTCCGCCACGGCCCGTCCCGGGCAGCGGCGGAAAACCCGATTCAGGAGGATAAAAAGATGGACCTGCGCAAGCTGAAGACGCTTATCGACCTGGTGGCCGAATCCGGCATCTCCGAGCTGGAAGTCACCGAAGGCGACGGCAAGGTACGCATCGTCAAGCAACCGCCGCAAGTCATCGCCGCGCCGATGGCCATGCCGCAGATGCAGGCCCTGCCCGCCGCCGCGCAGGCCGCGGCCGCCCCGGCCAGCGCCGCAGCACCGGCTGCCGAGCCGGTTGCGCAGCTTCCCGCCGGCCATGTGGTGACCTCGCCGATGGTGGGCACCTTCTACCGTGCCCCGTCGCCGGGCGCCGCGCCCTTCGTCAACGTCGGCGACACGGTCAAGGAAGGCCAGACCGTCTGCATCATCGAAGCCATGAAGCTGCTCAACGAGATCGAGTGCGACAAGGCCGGCGTCATCAAGGAAATCCTGGTCGAGAACGGCCAGGCGGTGGAATACGGCCAGCCGCTGTTCGTCATCGGCTGATCCTGACCGGCATGCCGGGCCCATGCTGCAGCCGCCCGCGCCAGCGGTCCACTGCGGCCCCTGCCCGCACGGCATGCCGGGGCGCTTCCGCGCCACGGACGCTGTTCGCGGCCCGTTCCGTGCAGTTCCATGCAGTTCCCACAGTCTCGCCGCCCGGATGGCCACAGGCCATCCGGGCGCGCGCCCGGCGCGCCATGGCGCCACGCAGCGGGACCGCTACTGTTCTCGCAGAGAGAGACCATGTTTGAAAAAATTCTGATCGCGAACCGCGGCGAAATCGCTCTTCGCATCCAGCGCGCCTGCCGCGAGCTGGGCATCAAGACGGTCGTGGTGTACTCCGAGGCCGACAAGGAGGCCAAGTACGTGCGCCTGGCAGACGAAGCCGTCTGCATCGGCCCGGCCCCGTCGCCGCTGTCGTACCTGAACATGCCCGCCATCATCTCGGCCGCCGAGGTGACCGATGCGCAGGCCATCCACCCCGGCTACGGCTTCCTGTCCGAGAACGCGGACTTTGCCGAGCGCGTGGAAAAGTCCGGCTTCGTCTTTATCGGCCCGACCGCCGACAGCATCCGCCTGATGGGCGACAAGGTCTCGGCCAAGCAGGCCATGATCAAGGCCGGCGTGCCGTGCGTGCCCGGCTCGGACGGCGCCCTGCCCGACGATCCCAAGGAAATCCTGGCGACCGCGCGCCGCGTCGGCTACCCGGTGATCATCAAGGCCGCGGGCGGCGGCGGTGGCCGTGGCATGCGCGTGGTGCATACCGAAGCCGCGCTGATCAACGCCGTCAACATGACGCGTGAAGAAGCCGGCCGCGCCTTCGGCAATCCCGAGGTCTACATGGAGAAGTTCCTCGAGAACCCGCGCCATGTGGAAATCCAGATCCTGGCCGACCAGCACAAGCAGGCCATCTGGCTGGGCGAGCGCGACTGCTCGATGCAGCGCCGCCACCAGAAGGTGATCGAGGAAGCCCCCGCGCCGCACATTCCGCGCCGCCTGATCGAGCGCATCGGCGACCGCTGCGCCGAGGCCTGCAAGAAGATGGGCTACCGCGGCGCCGGCACGTTCGAATTCCTGTACGAGAACAACGAGTTCTACTTCATCGAGATGAACACGCGCGTGCAGGTCGAGCACCCCGTCACCGAGATGATCACCGGCATCGACATCGTGCAGGAGCAGATCCGCATCGCCTTCGGCGAGAAGCTGCGCTTCCGCCAGAAGGACGTGCAGTTCCGCGGCCACGCGATCGAATGCCGCATCAACGCCGAGGACCCGTTCAAGTTCACGCCGTCGCCGGGGCGCATCACCGCCTGGCACATGCCCGGCGGCCCGGGTGTGCGGGTCGACTCGCACGCGTATGATGGTTACTTCGTCCCGCCCAACTACGATTCGATGATCGGCAAGATCATCACTTACGGCGCCACGCGCGAGCAGGCTATCGCCCGCATGCGCATCGCGCTGTCGGAAATGGTGGTGGACGGCATCCAGACCAACGTGCCGCTGCACCGCGAGCTGATGATGGACGCCAACTTCGTCGAGGGCGGCACCAGCATCCATTATCTCGAGCATCGGCTGGCAGAACGCGCGAAGGCCTGAGCATCGGCCTGAGCAATAGGCAGCAACAGAAGGAAGCCCGTGGCATTTCAGGAATGTGTGATCGAAGTGGCGCAGGACCAGGCCGAAGCCTGGTCCGACGCCCTGTTCGACCTCGGCGCGCTGTCGGTTTCGGTGGAAGACGCCGATGCCGACACGCCCGATGAGCAGCCGCTGTTTGGCGAGCCCGGGCTGGAGCCGAAGCAACTCGCGTGGAACCGCTCGCGCGTGGTCGCGCTGTTCGGCGACGACGCCGATCCGGCCGTGGTGGTGGCAGCCGCCGCCAACCAGCTCGGCATCGACCCGGTGCCGCCGTACCAGCTGCGCGCGGTCGAGGACCAGGACTGGGTCCGGCTGACGCAATCGCAGTTCGAGCCGATCCGCGTGGGCGAGCGCATCTGGGTGGTGCCGTCGTGGCACGACGCGCCCGAACCCGACGCCGTGGTGCTGGAGCTGGACCCGGGCCTGGCCTTCGGCACCGGCAGCCACCCCACCACGCGGCTGTGCATGCAGTGGCTGGAACAAAACCTGAAGCCGGGCGAGACCGTGCTCGACTACGGTTGCGGCTCCGGCATCCTGGCGATCGTGGCGCGCAAGCTGGGCGCGGGCGACACGGTCGGCATCGACATCGACCCCAACGCCGTGGAAGCATCGCGCTACAACGCCGAACGCAACCACGTCGAGGCCTCGTTCGCGCTGCCGGAATCGGTGTCCGACGCCAGCTACGACCTGGTGGTCGCCAATATCCTGTCCAACCCGCTCAAGCTGATGGCGGCCATGCTGAGCGCGCGCGTGCGCGCCGGCGGGCGGCTGGTGCTGTCCGGCGTGCTCGAGCGCCAGGCCGAGGAAGTCGCCGCGGCCTACGCACCCTGGCTGCCGCTGACGGTATGGCGCAGCGAGGAAGGCTGGGTCTGCCTGCACGGCATTCGCCCCTGATTCCGCCAGATGGCCGCCGTCAAGCTAGTCACGCGCTGCCCGGCCTGCCGCACCGCCTTCCGGCTGGTCGCCGACCAGCTGCGGCTGCGCCAGGGGCTGGTGCGCTGCGGCCAGTGCGAAACGGTGTTCGACGCGCGCGAGCACCTGATCGAGATTCCGCTGCCAGCGGGCACCACTGCGGGCAGCGCCCCGGCACCGGCACAGAAACCGGCAGCGACCGCCGCACCTGCCCCCGCTGCAGCTGAATCCACCGCGCCGCCCGCCTCATCATCCGCGGCACCCGCGCCGACCCCGACTCCCGCTTTCACACCGACCATCGACCCCGGCTACGACGTGCCGGCGCTGGATGCGCCGACCATGCTGATGTCGTCGCCCGAGGACATCGCCGTGCCGCCGCAGGCCGGCATGGACGATGCCGAGATCGAGCGCGCGCTGCGCGAAGCCAACGCAGCCGTCGCCGACCGCGATGCGCGCGACGCGCAGCGAGAGGCTGCCAGCCCGGTGGCCGAAGCGGCCCCGGCACCGGCGGCACAGCCGCCCGCCCCGGCAGCCGCCTGGCCGGCGCTCGATCACGGCACGCTCGATAGCCCGGTCGAAAAACCCGCTGCGCCGGTCCCCGGCGCCATCCCGAGCGCGAGCGAATTCCTGCGCGCGGCATCGGCCGATCAGGCATCCGAGCCGGCGCCGTGGCCAGATCACACGCAACGCCCGGCCGACCAGGCTCCGGCCGCCACGCCGCCGAACGCATTGCCCGCCGTCGGCGAGCAGGACGAAGCGCGCTCCGCCGGCCCCGACACCCTTGCCAGCGTCACCGGCGGCGCGGTCGCGCGCGAGCAGGCGACGCGCCGCTGGGTCCGCGCCGAAGCACCGGCCGGCCCGGTGTTCGCCCCTGACTTCCTGCGGCACGCGCGCGAGCGCGAGCGTGAACGCCAGCCGCGCCGGCCCATTGCCGTGCCCGGCGCCGCGTGGCGCGTGGCAGCCGTGGTACTCGCCATCGCCGCGCTGCTGCAGCTTGCGTACCTGGGGCGCAGCCAGCTCGCCGGGCACTTTCCGATGCTGCGCCCGGCACTCGAGGCGGCATGCGCGCCGCTGGGCTGCACGGTGCCGCCGTGGCGCGACATCGATGCGCTGCGCATCGAGACCTCGCAGCTGCAGCGCCAGGATGAAGGCGGCGACACCTACCTGCTGGCCGTCACGCTGCGCAACCTGGGCCGCGCCAGCACCGCGCTGCCGGCGATCGAGCTGGTGATGACCGACCTGCAGGACCAGCTGCTGCTGCGACGGGTGCTGCAGCCCGCGGAATACCTGGAACCGTCGCAGCAGGCCTTTGCCGCGCAAGGGCTGCGCGCGGGCATGGAGCTGCCGGTTCGGGTACGATTCCGGACGCAGCAGGCGCCAGCCAACTATCGCGTGCTGATTTTTTATCCCTGAATTCCTGGCCCGCCGCCGGACCGAATCCGAGTCTTGCAGCGAGCCTTGCCCCCGCTCCGGACCGCAACCGGAAACCCATCAGATATCAAGGAGTAGACATGAGCAACGTCACCCTCGGCGGCAACGCCATCGAAGTCGCAGGCAAGTTCCCGCAAGCCGGCGACAAGGCCCCGGCCTTCTCGCTGGTCGGCAAGGACCTGAAGGACGTCACGCTGGCCGACTTCGCCGGCAAGCGCAAGGTGCTGAACATCGTCCCGAGCCTGGATACGCCGGTGTGCCAGGCGTCCGCGCGCAAGTTCAACGAAGCCGCCAGCGGCCTGGCCAACACCGTGGTGCTGACCATCTCCGCCGACCTGCCGTTCGCCATGGGCCGCTTCTGCAGCGCCGAAGGCCTGGCCAACGTGGTGCCGCTGTCGACCATGCGCGGCGCCGAGTTCAAGGGCAACTATGGCGTGGACATCAAGACCGGCCCGCTCGCCGGCGTGACCGCGCGCGCCGTGGTGGTGCTGGACGAGAACGACACCGTCAAGTACAGCCAGCTGGTGCCCGAGATCAAGTCCGAGCCCGACTACGACGCCGCCCTGGCCGCGCTGAAGTAACAGGCGGCGCGCCTGCGATGTCAGCGGCCGCCCGCGACCACGGGGCGGCCGCTTCTGTTTTCTGCGTTACTGCTTCTGCCCGCGAGGGCGCCGATCCACCGAAACCAACCCGACACCTGGAGAGAGCATGGCCAGCCTGATCTGCGGCTCCGTCGCCTACGACACCATCATGACGTTCGACGGACGCTTCCGCGAACACATCCTGCCGGACCAGATCCACATGCTGAACGTCTCGTTCCTGGTGCCCGGCATGCGCCGCGAGTTTGGCGGCTGCGCCGGCAACATCGCCTACACGCTCAAGATGCTGGGCGGCGATCCGGTGGTGATGGCCACCGTCGGCATCGACGCCGAACCCTATCTGGAATACCTGCGCAAGCTGGAGATCCCCACCGGCCACATCCGCGTGCTGCCGGAGACCTTCACCGCGCAGGCCATGATCACCACCGACCTGGACAACAACCAGATCACCGCCTTCCACCCTGGCGCAATGAGCCAGTCGCAGCTGAACCACGTCAAGGACGCGCTGGTCGGCGCGCAGGCACCGAGCCTCGGCATCGTTGCGCCCGACAGCCGCGAAGGGATGCTGCACCACGCGCGCCAGTTCGCCGAAGCCGGCGTGCCGTTCATCTTCGACCTGGGCCAGGCCATGCCGCTGTTCAATGGCGACGACCTGCGGGAGTTCGTTGAACTCGCCAGTTACGTAACCGTCAATGACTACGAGGCGCAGGTCCTGCTGTCGCGCACCGCGTGGACCAGCGCCGAGGTTGCCGCCAAGGTTCGTGCCTTCATCGTCACGCACGGCGAACGCGGCGCCAGCATCTTTGCCGATGGCCGCCAGTACGCGATCCCGGCCGTCGTGGCCGAGCGCATCGTCGATCCGACCGGCTGTGGCGACGCCTTCCGCGGCGGCCTGCTCTTCGGCATTGAAAACGGATTAGACTGGGAAACGACCGGCCGCCTCGCATCGCTGATGGGGTCGGTCAAGATCGCGCAGCAGGGTCCGCAGAACCACTGGTTGTCGCGCGACGAAATCGGCAACCGGTTCCAGTCTGCATTCGGGTACCGCTACGCCTGACCTGCGGCCGGCGCGTGGCGAATTTTTCGGGAACTGACATGAACAACACGCTACGCGGCGGCGCGCTTGCCGTCCTTGGGGCGGCCCTGGTTGCCACGCTGGCGGCCGGCTGCGCCACGCAATCCAATTCCAACAGCGTCTACGGCACCGGCCAGGCGCAGCGTGAGCAGACCGTGCGCTACGGCGTGGTCGAAGGCATCCGCGAGGTCACCATCCAGGGCGGCCAGACCGGCGCTGGCACGCTGGCCGGCGGCGCCATCGGCGGCATCGCGGCCGGCAGCACCATCGGCGGCGGCAACGGCGCGGTGGCGGCGGGCATTCTCGGTGCGGTGCTGGGCGGCATCGCCGGCAGCGCGGCCGAGAACAAGATCAACCAGCGCCGCGCGCTGGAGATCACCGTGCGCCTGGACAACGGCGAGATGCGCGCGATCACGCAGGAGGCCGACGAAGCCTTCCGCCCTGGCGAACGGGTGCGGCTGCTGTCCTCCGGCGGCGTGACCCGCGTCACGCACTGACGGCCGCGCAGGCCCTCACCCAAGGCGCACCCCGGGCGCCGTACCCGCAAGGGTGCGGCGCTTTTTCTTTGGCCGCTCTGGCGGACGTGGCCCGCGCGCGCCCATGAAAAAACCCGCCGGGCGGTTGCCATCGGCGGGTCGGCAAGACTCAGGTGTCTTGCGGACCGGATACGCGGTATCCGGTCATGCAGGCACGACTTGCGTGCCGTGGTGGTTCCTTGCGGAACAGCTAAGGTCCACGCCGTGGCGGCGCAGCTTACGGACGGTTGCCCGTCGGGAACGGCCAGGCAGCAGCCGGGTTCAGCGCGGTCTTGGCAGCCGAAGCGGGAGCAACGGCAGGGGCCGCGGCAGGCTTGGCGGCAGCCTTCTTGGCAGCCGGCTTCTTCGCAGCAGCCTTCTTGGCCGGCGCAGCCTTCTTGGCAGCGGCCTTCTTGGCGGGCGCCTTCTTGGCGGCTGCCTTCTTGGCCGGTGCTGCCTTCTTGGCGGCGACCTTCTTCACCGCGGCCTTCTTGGCCGGTGCCTTCTTGGCGGCTGCCTTCTTGGCCGGTGCTGCCTTCTTGGCGGCGACCTTCTTCACTGCGGCCTTCTTCACTGCGGCCTTCTTGGCCGGTGCTGCCTTCTTGGCGGCGGCCTTCTTGGCCGGTGCTGCCTTCTTGGCGGCGACCTTCTTCACCGCGGCCTTCTTGGCCGGTGCCTTCTTGGCGGCTGCCTTCTTGGCGGCCGGTGCAGCCTTCTTGGCGGCGACCTTCTTCACAGCAGCCTTCTTGGCGGCCGGCTTGGCGGCCTTCTTAGCCGCCGGCTTTTTCTTTGCAGCAGTTGCCATGGATAACTCCTTCACTAGAGAGTGAATATCGAATGACCTAAGTTGGCGACCCGACCGACCCGAGGCGCGCCACAGCAGCGCGGCCCCAGTCGAGCGAGCGATTCATCGGCGTGCGGCCCGACCACTGCTGCACGCTAATGAATTCGGTTGCGGGCACACCGCCCATGGCGGTGCCTTGGCGGCCGGCGCGAGCCCGCAAGCGGGTCTCGGGCACATGCCGCGCCCTGGAATATTCGATCAGCCCGCACCGCCCGTTGAGCCGGCGCGCGGCCAGAAATGAGGAGATATCGGACAGCAGGCCTGCGGTGCGGGCTTGGCCTCGCGCACGGCAGGCGGCATTCATTCGGTGGTAGCGGGTCCAACCCGTTAATGGACCAAGGGAGACTGCACGCGTTTTAAGAAGCCGGTCGGGCCTGGTCTGCGTCAAAGTTCTCGTGCTCCTCAGCTACTACCTTCGTCATTGCATCGAAGCGCGCATCGCGCTTTTCGGTTCCATCTTGCTTCCTGCTTCGCTGCAATGAAGTGAGACTCTTGTCAAGGCGAATCATAATTCGTTTGCACGATGATGTTAAGAAAAAAGTGCAAAAAAACTTGCCTGCATGCATCGCTCCAACTAGTTCTCACGCGCGTCGTCACGAAGACGTTGCCGACGACATCGAAACGCGTCGCGCGCATGCCGGTGTCGAGACCCACCACGCGCACTCGCGCACGCCGCGCGATGCCCCTTCACCGACGGCGCGCGCCGCAGCTTTTACACACCGTCGCGCGTAGCGATGACAAGCCGCGCAGCGTGCGCGCGACGACTGCGAACAGCGCTACCGAATGTCCTCGCGCTTTCCGAAAAGCCGCATGGACAAAGGCTTTGCGGGCGATGCACCAATGCGCGAGCGGCGCGCGTCGAGTTGTGCGGCGGCACGCTTCGACACGCGCGCGACACCATCACCGGCGCGCGCCCTGCATGCTTTACACACTCGGCCCGGTACGCACGCGCGACGCCGTGCTCGATGTTCGACGACACCGGCGTCGGCCACTGCGCGACACCATCGCCGAGCGCGCGAGAGAGTGATGCGTGCACGCAACGGTTTGCATCGACGCAACATCGAAAGGGCATCGCGAAGGCATCGCAAGGACAACGCGGCGTCATCGAAGCGTTGCGCTCGAGCCAAGACGCGACGACAGCGAAGCGTCGTGGCAACACTCCGGCAGTCGCTCCCGCGAGGTCGCGTCGTGCCGCTCGATCCGGGGCACGCGCGCCGCGCTTTGCGGATGCGTTCGCGCCGTCGCGCAGGACGCGGCGAGGTGGCGCGCGGTGCGTCGTACGTCCGCTTAGAGGATTGCTTCAGCGGCCGTGCGCAGGCGCGTTTTGCTGCGCCACAAAAACCCGCAAACGCCCGCTGCGTGCGGGCTGGCGGGAAACGGACAAGCGCCGCGGAAGGGCGCGCGCCGGTCCGCGCCGGATTGCGGCGCGGCGGCTGCGCCAGTAGATTGGCGTGGCTACGGACCTCAAAGGAGACATCATGCGCAGCCCTTCCCTCATCGCCTGCACCATGCGCGCCGCGGTGCTTGCCGCCACCCTGCTCGGCAGCGCCGCGGCGCTGGCGCAGGCCACGCCCACCGGCACGTGGAAGACCATCGACGACAACACCGGCAAGCCGCGCGGGCTGGTGGAGATCACCGAGAAGAACGGCGTCTACAGCGGACGCCTGCTCAAGAGCTTCGTCGACGGCGACGGCAAGCCGCGCGTCTGCGACAAGTGCACCGACGCGCGCAAGGACCAGCCCCTGATCGGCATGACCATCCTGTCCGGCCTGCGCAAGACCGGCGACAACGAGTGGAGCGGCGGCGAGATCCTCGATCCGGAAAACGGCAAGGTCTACAAGAGCAAGATGTCGCTCACCGAGGATGGCAACAAGCTCAACGTGCGCGGCTTCATCGGCATCAGCCTGATCGGACGCACCCAGACCTGGGAGCGCGAGCACTGAGCGCTGCCGGCACTCAGGGTTTCTCCGGGGCATGCCGTTGCCTGCCCCGCTGGTGAAGAAACAGCAGGCGAAAAAAAACCGGGCGGTGACGAACCGCCCGGTTTTTTGTCCCCGATGCTGCGCTTTACATGCGGTAGCGCAGGGTGGCCATGACGCTGCGCGGAGCGCCCGGCATGTTCAGGTTGGCGTTGGTGCCGTGCGCCGAGACGATGTAGCCCTTGTCGAACAGGTTGTACACGTTCAGCTGGGCCTCGAAGGCACCGCGGCGGTACCAGGCCATCGCGTCGGCGGTGACATAGCCGGGCAGGGTCACGGTGTTCTGCGGGTCGGCATAGCGCGCACCGACCAGGTTGGCGCCAAGGCCAACACCGAAGCCGTGGCCCAGGTCCTTGGTCACCCACAGGTTGCCGGAGTGGCGCGGCGTGATGGTGGCGCGCTTGCCTTGCAGCGCGGCGCTGGACTTGGTGATGGTGGCATCCAGATAGGCGTAGCCGGCCAGCATGCGCCAGCCGCTACCCAGCTCGGCCGCGCCGGAGAGCTCCACGCCGTCGGTGCGCTGCTCGCCGATCGGCAGCAGCGCCGTATTGGTGGCGTTGGCGACCTTGATATTGCTGCGCTCCAGGCGGAACAGCGAGATCGTGGTGCTGGCCTTGCCGTTCAGCCAATCGTATTTGGCGCCCACCTCGGTGTTGCTGGTGGTCTCCGGCGACAGGTCGGCATTGTTGGCCGCCAGCGCAAAGGCCTCGCCCGACGGCTGGAACGACTTGCTCCACGACACGTAGTACGACTGGGTCTTGCTCGGCTGCCACACCAGGCCGGCACGCGGGCTCCAGGCGGAGTCGCTGCGCGACAGGTCGCGCTGGCCGGCGATGCGGTTGCGGGTTTCCTGCTGGAAGTTGTCGTAGCGCACCCCGACCAGCGCCTTCCACTGCTCGCTGAAGGTGATCATGTCCTGGGTGTAGAACGCCAGCGTGTCGAAGATGCCCAGGTTCGAGGTGGTCGGGTTGCCCGGCGCCAGGCGCGGCAGTACCGGCAGCACCGGGTTGAACAGGTTGAAGGTGCCCGGCACCGGCTTGGTGTTGTTGACCTGGTCCTTGTTCTGCTGGCCGATCTCCATGCCGTACAGGATCTCGTGCTTGGTGCCGAGGATGGTCGCCTTCTGGATCAGGTCGGTCTGGTTGAACCAGCCATGTTCCTCGCGGCGGACATTGCCGTGGTTCATGGTCAGGGTCTGCGCCGCTTCGTTGACCGCGGCGGTCAGCGTGTTGTTGCGGTCCAGCGAGTAGTGGTAGTAGCGCGTGGCGTTGCGGATCGACCAGTTCTCATTGAAGCGATGGTTGATGGTGGCGGTGCCGGAGAACACACGCGACTGCGAGTAGTCGGCGTCGCGCGCATTGGCCGCGCCGTAGTAGCGCGAGGCGGGCACGTCCACCGGCCGCCCGCGGTACGCCGGGATGCCGAAGTCGGTGACGCGGCGGTCTTCCAGGTAGTCGGCCTGGAACAGCACGGTGGTCTCGGGCGCGACGCGCAGCTCCAGCGACGGCGCGATCGCCGCGCGGTCCAGGAACTGCTGCGAGCGGTAGCTGTTGGCCTTCTGCACCGCGCCGGTGACACGGAACGCCGCGGCGCCGTCCGCGAACACGCGGCCGACGTCAGCCTCGGCGCGGCGGTCGGCCCACATGCCGTAGCTGAGCGCGAAGTCGGTGACGTCGATGCCCGGCTTCTTGGTCACGCGGTTGATCAGGCCGCCGGAGGAGCCGCGACCGTACAGCACGGCTGCCGGACCCTTGATGACCTCGACCCGGTCGACGTTGGACATGTCGCGGAAGTACAGCGCATCGTCGCGGATGCCGTCGACGAACTGGTCGGCGATGGCGGTGAAGCCGCGGATCGAGACCTGGTCGCGCTGGCCGTCGCCGTGCGAGAACGACACGCCCGGCACGTTCTTCAGCGCGTCCTGCATCGAGGTGGCGTGCTGGTCGCGCATGACGTCGGCGGTGACCACGTTGACGGTTTGCGGCACGTCGCGCAGCGGGGCCTCGGTCTTGGTGGCGCTGACCGCGTTGGGCGGGTTGTAGCCCGCGCCCAGCTCACGGCTGACGTCCGCCTTGACGGTGACCTCCGGCAACTGCGCCGGTGTCGCCGGTGCGGATTGTGCCCACACCAGCATCGGTTGAAAAACGAAGCTCCCCGCCACCGCGGCACATATCGGGTGAAGTTTTATTCTCATGGCCTGTAATCGACTGTAATAACTTGAAAAAGCCGGCGAATTATCGATTACGGGATTGTCATGGTCAACGAGATTGCGAATTATTCCTATTCCCAATCCGGATATGTTGCTTTCAACACAACCGCACCCATTGGTGTCGCCCGATTTGTGATCTTTTTCTGACTTGGAGCGGCCCAGCTAGGCCAATTGTGCTGTCAGCGCCTCGCGCGCTTGCGCAATGAAGGCAGACTCGCCGCGCCGCGCTGGCAGCAGGAAGAACTCCGCTTCCGGCAGCCGCGGCAGCCCTAGCCGCGCGACGGTGACGGCGTCCAGCGGCGCCACGCCCGGCCCGATCGCCGACGCGTTCAGGCATGACAGGCCCAGTCCGGCCGCCAGCGCCAGGTGCAGCCCCGCCACACCGGAGGCGGAATGCGCGATCTCGAACGGCACCCGTTTGCGCAGCAGCCGCTGCACCACGTACTGGTGCAGCGAGCAGGTGTCGGGCAGCAGCACCAGCGGCAGCGTCGCGGGAAGCGTGTCGGCCTCGGCCGGCGCGGCCACCCAGGCGAGCGGCTCGCGCCGCAGCACCGTGCCGCGCGCGGCTGTTCCGCGCGTGCCGGGCAGCCGCATGCTCAGGCCGATATCGAAGGTGTCGCGCTCGGCGGCGGCATCGATCGCCGCGCTTTTCATCACCGTCACGTGCAGGCGCAGGTACGGATAGCGCTCGCGCAGCCGCCGCAGCATGCCGGCGATCTCGCCGGGGCGGAAATAGTCGGTCACCGCCAGGCGCAACTCGCCCTCCAGCGCGTGGCCGCGAAGCTCCTGCAAGGCCAGTTCGTTCAGGTCCAGGATGCGCCGCGCATGCGCCAGCAGCCGCTGCCCGGCAGGCGTCGGCTGCGCGCCGTGGCGGCCGCGTGTCAGCAGCGGCACGCCGGCGCGCTCTTCCAGCTTGCGCAGCTGCTCGCTGACCGACGACTGCGACAGGAACAGCCGGGGCGCCGCGGCCGACAGGCTGCCGCTGTCGGCAACCGTCACGAAGGTGCGCAACTGGTCGGTGTCGAATCCACGCATGGCAAGGCTCCTGGCAAGGTCGGATTGATTTCGGCATAGCCGATGGAAGGTATCGGTTATTCCCGCTTTTCCGATACTACACCACGCCCTACCATGGCTTCACCAACCCCGCTCAAACCCAAGGAGCCCGCCATGCCCCACATCGTCCTGCACCTGTCCGGCCAACCCGATGCCGACCTCACCCGCCGCAGCGCCAGGGCCATCGCCGACCTGACCGAGCGCGTGCTCGGCAAGCAGCGCGACGTGATCGCCGTGACGGTGCAGTACATCCCGCACGACAGCTGGATCATCGCCGACGCGCCGCTGTCCGAGCAGGGCCGCAATGCCTTCCACCTGGACATCAGCGTGACCGATGAAACCAACACCAAGGCAGAGAAGGCGCAGTTCATCGCGGCCGTGTTCGAGACCATGTCGGGCCTGCTCGGCAACCTGCATCCGGTCTCTTATGTCCACGTGATCGACGCCCGCGCCGCGGCCTATGGCTACGGCGGCCGCACGCAGGAGTATCGCCACCAGCACCGGTGAAGCGGGCCTTCTCCTTCCCTGCCGCCGACCGCCACCGCGCGGCCGCGGCGAGCCTCAAAGGTTTCGCCGCCGGCCAAGCTGTGGCACAGTCGCCGGCTGATCCCTTTTCCTGACGCACAGAAAGAGACAACGCGCCACAAGCGCAGGCCCCGCCGCGGCACCGGACCGCACCTCAGGAGAAGGCAACCCTGAAGGAGATCCGATGTCGTTCCTGATCGTACTGGCAGCCCTTGCCTTCCTGATGTTCGCCGCGTACCGCGGCTACAGCGTGATCCTGTTCGCACCGATCGCCGCGCTGGCGGCGGTGCTGCTGACCGACCCGTCGGCGGTGGCGCCGGTGTTCACCGGCATCTTCATGGAGAAGATGGTCGGCTTCGTGAAGCTGTATTTCCCCGTGTTCTTATTAGGCGCCGTGTTCGGCAAGGTGGTCGAACTGTCGGGCTTTTCCGAGTCCATCGTCGCTGCGGCGATCCGCTATATCGGACGAACGCGCGCCAATGCGGTGATCGTCACGGTGTGCGCGCTGCTGACCTACGGCGGCGTTTCGCTGTTCGTGGTGGTGTTCGCGGTCTACCCGTTCGCCGCCGAGCTGTATCGCCAGAGCAACATCCCCAAGCGGCTGATGCCGGGCGCGATCGCACTGGGCGCGTTCTCGTTCACCATGGATTCGCTGCCGGGCACCCCGCAGATCCAGAACATCATCCCCACCAATTTCTTCAACACCACCTCGTGGGCCGCGCCGGCGTTGGGCGTCGCCGGCTCGCTGTTTATCCTGCTGGTGGGCCTGAGCTATCTGGAATGGCGCCGCCGCGCCGCCGCTGCGCGCGGCGAGGGCTATGGCAGCAACCTGCGCAACGAGCCCGAACGCAGCCAGGCCGGCAAGCTGCCGCACCCGCTGCTGGCACTGCTGCCGCTGGTGGTGGTGGGTGTGGCCAACTTCTGGCTGACGCGGATGATTCCGCTGTGGTACGGCGAATCCAACAGCGTGACGCTGCCTGGCCTGGCCAGGCCGGTAGAAACCAAGATCGCCAGCGTCACCGCGATCTGGGCAGTGGAAGGCGCGCTGCTGCTGGGCATCGCCGTGGTGCTGGTCACCGCCTTCGGCGCCCTGCGCGAGCGCTTTGCCGAGGGTACCAAGGGCGCGGTCGGCGGCGCGCTTCTGGCGTCGATGAACACCGCGTCGGAATACGGTTTCGGCGGCGTCATCGCCGCGCTGCCGGGCTTCCTGGTGGTCAGCGACGCGCTGCGCGCCATCCCCAACCCGCTGGTCAATGCCGCGGTCTCGGTCAGCACGCTGGCCGGCATCACCGGCTCGGCCTCGGGCGGCATGAGCATTGCGCTGGCGGCGATGTCGCAGAGCTTCATCGCGGGCGCGCAGGCCATGCAGATTCCGCTGGAAGTGCTGCACCGCGTGGTGTCGATGGCCAGCGGCGGCATGGATACCCTGCCGCACAACGGCGCCGTGATCACGCTGCTGGCCGTGACCGGCCTGACCCACCGCGAGTCCTACCGCGATATCTTCGCGGTCACGCTGATCAAGACCGGCGCGGTGTTCTTCGTCATCGCGCTGTATTTTCTGACCGGACTGGTTTGAAGCATTCCCGGCGCGGGCGGGTTGTACATTGCCGGTGTTGTTTGTTAACTAGTGTGGTTGGGTGCCGCCGGGCGCCCGACCCCGGCCAACCTGGAAGCCAAGCGATGAAGCAAGTCACCCTGCCCGACGGCGAGCGCGTCCCGGCGCTCGGCATGGGCACATGGAATATGGGCGAATCGCCCGCGGCGCGCGCCGAGGAGATCGCCACGCTGCGCCTGGGGCTGGACCTGGGCCTGCGCCTGATCGATACCGCCGAGATGTACGGCGAAGGCCAGTCCGAGGACATGATCGGCGAGGCCATCGCCGGCCGGCGCGACCAGGCCTTCCTGGTCAGCAAGGTCTACCCCTTCAACGCCAGCCGGCGCGGCACCGTGCAGGCCTGCGAGCGCAGCCTGAAGCGGCTGCGCACCGACCGCATCGACCTCTACCTGCTGCACTGGCGCGGCGGCGTGCCGCTGGAAGAGACGGTGCAGGCCATGGAGGCCCTGCAGCGCGACGGCAAGATCCGCCACTGGGGCGTCAGCAACCTGGACCTGTCCGATATGCAGGAATTGTGGGACGCGCCGGGCGGCAGCCGGCTGGCCACCAACCAGCTGCTGTACAACCTGGGGCGGCGCGGCATCGAGTGGGACCTGCTGCCCTGGCTGCGCCAGCGCGGCGTGCCGGTGATGGCCTACTCTCCCATCGAGCAGTCGCGCCTGCTGGCGCATCCCGGGCTGAAGCGCTTCGCGCGCGACCACGGCATGACCGCGGCACAGGCGGCGCTGAGCTGGCTGCTGGCGCAGGACGGCGTCATCGCCATCCCCAAGACCAGCCGGCGCGAGCGCCTGCAGGAAAACCTGGAGGCCCTGTCGAAGACGCTGTCGCCTGCGCAGCTGGCCGAGATCGACCGCATCTTCCCGCCGCCCGACGGCCCGACGCCGCTGGAAATGCTCTGAGCCGGCGACGGTCCCGGGTCAGTTCTGGCGGGCCAGGTAGCGCTCGCGCTCGACGTAGCGCACCAGGTATTGGCGCGCCTTGTCGCGGGTGTCGCTGGTCACGCGCGCCGCCGCCTGGCGCGCGCTGCTCTTGCCATGCGACGACGACATCTGTGAGTCGAGATAGCTGCGGAACGACTGGTGCATCGCGTCCAGTTCCGGCTGGCACGCCGACAGCGCCAGGTCGGCCACGTCCTTGGACTGGCCCCTGGCCGACAGGTTGTCGTTGGCCTTCTTCTGCGTGCAATCCATGTATTTGGCGCGCAGCGCCTGCCATTCGCTGCCGGTATCGGCCGCCGGGGCCGATGCCGCCGCGTCAGTGGAAGCCCCCGGAGGCTGGGAGGCGCAGGCGGCCAGCAGAAGCAAGGGCAAGGCAGTGAGAAGTTTCTTCATGACTCATCAAGATCCGGTGACGGCGCAGCGGCGGTCACATGGCAACCATAAGCCAGCCATGGGACGTATCGGGCGCAAGGCCCATTATTCTTGCCGCGAACGGTCGTCCTGCACCACCTTCGTCACAAATGGAAACGACTCGTTGGCCTGAATCATTTGCCCGGGTGATTTCGGCGCCTATGCTTCAAAGACGACAACAACACCAAGGAGACGAGATGAAACGTCGAACCTTCCTTTCGGCCAGCGCGGGTCTGGCCCTCGGCACGCTGGCCACCGGCGCGTGCACCACCACCAAGCCCGACGCACCCACCGACAAGGCTGCGCGCCGGCGTGAACTGGATTCGGGCTCGGACGCCACGCTGTCGCGCCTGTACAGCTCGGTCAACGGCGCGCGCGAACTGGGCAGCCGCGCACGCGGCATCCTGGTGTTCCCGAAGACCCTGTCGGCTGGCTTTATCGTCGGCGGCGAGTATGGCGACGGCACGCTGCGCTCCGGCGGCGGCACGCGCGGCTATTACCGGCTGGTCTCGGGCTCGGTCGGCTGGCAGATCGGTGCGCAGTCCAAGGCCGTGATCCTGATGTTCATGACGCAGGACGCCTACGACAAGTTCGTGCGCAGCAGCGGCTGGACCGCGGGCGTGGATGCCACCGTCGCGCTGGCCACGATTGGCGCAAACGGCGTGCTCGATACCAATACCGCCCAGCAGCCCATCGTCGGCTTCGTGCTGACCAATGCCGGCCTGATGGCTGGGCTGAGTTTCGAGGGCAGCAAGATCACCAAGCTCGACCTGTAGCAGCGCTTTCCGGTGGTCGCCGCGCGGCCGGCCGGTCGCGCGGCGCCTGGCATTTTTCGCGGCAGCGCGCCGCGGGCGTTAGAATTCGTCCCTTTGGCCGAATTCCCCATGTGGTTCAAGAATCTGCAGGTCCATCGTTTCTCCGCCCCGTGGTCGCCCAGCGCCGACGAGGTCGAAGCCAGCCTGGCAAAGCACGCCTTCTTTCCCGGCACCAGCCTCGAGATGCAGACGCAGGGCTGGGCCTCGCCGCGTGACAACGGCCAGCTGGTCCACACCGTCGGCCGCCAGATGCTGCTGACGCTGCGCACCGAAAAGAAGCTGCTGCCCACCACCGTGGTCAACCAGGTCACGCGCGCCCGCGCCGCCGAGATCGAAGAGCAGCAAGGCTACAAGCCGGGCCGCAAGCAAATGAAGGAACTGAAGGAGCAGGTCACCGAAGAGCTGCTGCCGCGCGCCTTCAGCATCCGCCGCGACACGCGCGTGTGGATCGATCCTGACAACGGCTGGCTTGCCATCGATGCCGCCGCCGCGGCCAAGGCCGATGAAGTGCGCGGCATGCTGTTCAAGGCGCTGGACCCGCTGCCGCTGATCAACCTGCACGTCAACCAGTCGCCGGTGGCCGCCATGACCGAATGGCTGGCCGGCGATGCGGCGCCCGCCGGCTTTACCGTCGACCAGGAAATCGAGCTGCAGTCCGGGGCCGAGAGCAAGGCCACGGTCCGCTACGTGCGCCACCCGCTCGACCCCGAAGACCTGCGCCGCCATATCGCCGCCGGCAAGCGCTGCACGCGCCTGGCGATGACCTGGAACGACCGCGTCTCGTTCGTGCTGACCGACGGACTGGTGGTCAAGAAGCTGGCGCCGCTCGACGTGATCAAGGAACAGGCCGACGGCACCGCGCACGACGAAGACGAGCGCTTCGACGCGGACTTCACCATGATGGCGGGCGAGCTGTCGGGCCTGCTGGTCGACCTGACCGAGGCGCTGGGCGGCGAGCGCAAGGCCTGAGCCGGCACCCTCGCCATCACGTGGCGCGGTCAGCGATTAGCGGACCGCGCCACGCCCGCGGTTATTCCACCCAGTTCACCTTCGGGAAGCGCCCGGCGAATCCCGCCGGCATCGCCACCACGCGTTTGGCCACATAGTCGAAGAAGACAAAGCCCGACTTGGCCATCGCGATCAGCGCGCCATCGGCGGGCCGCGTGATGCGGAAGATGATGTCGCCGCCGTACTTGTTGAAGTCCATCACGCCCACCTCGAACAGCAGCTGGTCGCGCGCATGGGCCTCGTTGCGGTACATCGTCGCCAGGTCGGTGACGATGATGCCGACGCCTTCCTCGCGCACATCCTCGCTGCCGAATTCGAACAGGAACCGCGCCCGCGCCTCCGAAATCATTGAGATCATCGAATCATTGGCAAGGTGGTTGGCCGAATTGATGTCCGTCACACGCACAGTGAGGTGCGTGGCGTAGCAAAGCTGGTCGGCAGGCAGGTCGAGTTTGAGGCGGGCCATGAGGGTTCAAGCAAGAAATGGATCAAGCGCCGCACAGACCGGACTGACTGAACGCGCCGGCAGCGGCGGCGCCATCATAAGCGATGCCGCGGTTCGGATTGCAGCCCGGCTGCCTGCCCCTGCGCACACCCGATCCGGGTAAGTACTCCCCACCGTTTTCGTCCATCCCGCCGATGCCGCGACACATCGCGGCCTCGTACGCTGCGCGTTGCCGTGGCCATGGCGCACAGAGCCCAGGGCCGCATGCCGACACGACGTCAACCACTGGAGGAAACACCATGCAAGCCGACCGCCGCAAGGCCCTGCACTGGCTGGGAGCCGGATCCCTGGCCGCCGCCGCTACAACCCTGGGAATCGGCCCGGCCCGCGCCCAGCAGGCCTGGCCGGCGCGCCCGGTGCGGCTGGTGGTGCCCTACCCGCCCGGCGGCGCCACCGACGTGCTGGCGCGCGCGCTGGGCGACCCTTTGGGCAAGCTGTGGCAGCGCCCGGTGATCGTCGAGAACCGGCCCGGCGTGGGCGGCATGATCGGCGCCGACGTGGTCGCCAAGGCGCAGCCGGACGGCTACACGCTGCTGCTGGGCCTGCCCAGCCTGGTCCAAACCCCTTATATGGTGGCCAAGCCGCCGTTCGACCCGCTGCGCGACCTGACCGCCATCGGCCAGCTGTGCACCTCCAGCCTGGTGCTGACCGCCAGCGCCGCCATGCCGCGCACGCTGCCGCAGATGGTGGCCCTGGCCAAGTCCCAGCCGGACAAGTTGTCCTATGGCACCTATGGCATCGGCACCGGCGCCCACCTCTACATGCAGGTGTTCCTGAAGAATGCCGGCGCCGAGCTGGTCCACGTGCCGTACAAGGGCGAAGCGCCGATCGCCACCGACCTGATCGGCGGCCAGATCTCGCTGGGGACGCTGTCACCGATGACGGTGCGCCAGCATGCGCGCACCGGCAAGCTGCAGCCGCTGGCGGTGACCGGCAACACCCGCGCCCCGATGTTGCCCGACGTGCCCACCTTCCAGGAACTCGGCTACAAGGGCCTGGACGGCCCGGCGTGGCTGGGCCTGTTCACCACCGCCGGCACTCCGCAGTCCATCATCGACAAGATCTCGGCCGACGTGGAAACGGTGATGGCCGCGCCCGACATCCGCCAGCGGCTGGGCGATCTGGGCCTGATCGTCAAGACCACGCAGCCGGCGGCCTTCGCGGCGACGACGCGTGCCGACCAGGCGTATTGGGGCAATGTGATCAAGGAAAACAATATTCGGCTGGATTGAGGCGTGGCGCGACCGGCGTCCGTTCGCGCCGGAGCTCACTCATCCTTTTCGTCGCCGGTAGGGAAATGCACGCCGGCCCGGCGTGCCGCCAGCATGATGTGGCGCTCCATCGCGCGCTGTGCCTGCTCCGGCTGGCGCGCGGCCAGCGCCTCGATGATGGCGCTGTGCTCGACGAAGGTGGCGTTGCGCGCGCCGCGCCGGTAGTACGGCAGGCGCTGGCTCTCGCGCATTACCTCGGCGCTTTCGCGCAGGATCTCGCGGATGACCTGGTTGCCCGACACCGTGACGATCAGCGTGTGGAACTCATAATCCAGCTGCGACGCCTCGTCATAGGCATCGGCTTCGATCGCCCGCTGCATCGTGGCCGCGTTCTGGCGCAGCTGCTCGATCTCGGCGGCGGAGATGGCCAGTGCGGCCAGCCGCGCGGTCAGGCCTTCCAGCGCAAAGCGCAGCTGGTAGATATCGATCAGCGAATGCGTGGCGGCAAAGCGCCACGGCGGCGCGGCGGCGGCGCTGTCGCCGGCGGCGGTCACATAGACGCCCTTGCCCGGGCGCGACACCACCACGCCCATCCCCTGCAAGGTAGAGATCGCCTCGCGCAATGACGCGCGGCTGATGCCGACCTTCGCCGCCAGTTCCCGCTGCGCCGGCAGCAGCGTGCCCGCGGGGAACGTGCCGTCGCGCACCCATTGCTGGATAAGGCTGACGGCCTGGTTGGCGACGGAGGCGGAAGATCCTGTCATACGTGCGGGGAAAACCAGTAAGGGGACGCTTAACGGAAAGCCAGAGCGCAGGGCCGGCTGCCGGAAATTCTAGCCGACAATCCGGCCCGCCCCGCCCCTTACTTGTTGACCAGCCTGGCAGGCACCGAGTACGTCAGCAGCGCGCCGCACAGCAGCACCGCCGCCAGCACGAACATCGCAGCATCGGTGCTCTGGGTGGCATCCTTGATCAGCCCGATCATGTACGGGCTGATAAAGCCGGCCAGGTTGGCGAACGAGTTGATCAGCGCAATGCCCGCCGCCGCGCCGACGCCCGACAGGATCGAGGTGGGCAGGCTCCAGAACAGCGGCGACGTGGCCAGGCTGCCGCCGGCTGCCAGCGCCAGCGCGGCGAGCGACAGCGCGGTGTTGTGGCTGAACACGGCGCTCAGCACCAGGCCCGTGGCGGCGCAGCAGAACGGCACGATCAGGTGCCAGCGGCGTTCGCGCATGCGGTCGGAGCTGCGGCTGACCAGGATCATCGAACACACCGCCACGCCGAAAGGGATCGCGGTGAGCAAGCCCACATCCAGCACGCTTTTCACGCCGGTCTGCTTGATCAGCGTGGGCAGCCAGAAGGTCAGCCCGTACTGGCCCATCACCGTGCAGAAGCAGATCATCGTCATTTTCAGCACGCGCGGATCCGTCACCACGTGGCGCAGCGACATGTGGGCGCTCTTGTGCGCATTCTCCGCGGCGATATTGCGCTCCAGCAGCGCCTTCTCGTCCGCCGTCAGCCAGCGCGCGGACTGGATGTTGTTGTCCAGGTACCAGAGCACCGCCACGCCCACCAGCAGCGACGGCACCGCCTCGATCACGAACATCCACTGCCAGCCGCGCAGGCCGTTGACGCCGTGCATGGCTTCCATCACCCAACCCGACAGCGGCCCGCCAAAAATGCCCGAGATCGGGATCGCGGCCATGAACAGCGCCACCATGCGCGCACGCCGGTGCGACGGGAACCAGTAGGTCAGGTACAGGATCATGCCCGGATAGAAGCCGGCCTCGGCCGCGCCCAGCAGGAAGCGCAGCACGTAGAACTGCGTGCTGGTCTGCACGAACATCATCGCCGCCGAGATCAGGCTCCACAGGATCATGATGCGCGAGATCGTGGCCTTGGCGCCGATGCGGTGCATCAGCAGGTTGCTGGGCACCTCGAAGAAGAAATAGCCGATAAAGAACAAGCCCGCGCCCAGGCCGTAGACCGCCTCGCTGAACTGCAGGTCGGCCAGCATGTTGAGCTTGGCAAAGCCCACGTTGACCCGATCCAGGTAGGCCACCACGTAGCACAGCATCAGGAACGGCAGCAGCCGCCAGGCCACCTTGCGGTACACCGCGTCCTCCCTGGCCTGGGCGTGCGGCTGCGGCGCGGCTATGCCATCCGGCCCGGCATGCGCGGTTTCAGTCGGAATCATGGAAGTCTCCCTTGGTTGTTCGAGTCTCGACGCAATGCGGTCGCAGCCGGTTTTATCGTCATACCGGTCTGACCAGTTGATGCCGAATGGTAGGGAGTCACCTCGCCGGTGTCAAGGCGATGTCACGTGGGGAAAGCCCTCAGCGGCATGAGATCGGCCAATGGGAGGCCGCCCGGCGCTTGTGCTTCGCTATGACTTGCTGCAGAATCCGGTTCAACTGGTCTGACCAGTAGAGCCATTCACGGAATCGCTCGCGCGGCGTTCAACTGCTTGCCGGTGATTCTCAGATCTGGAGACTTATTGATGGAAACCACGCTTGCGCGCATGGCGGGCGCCCGCATGCGCCTGCACCCGCAGCCGCTGACCGCAGCCGCCTTTGCGCCCTTTGGCGACGTCATCGAGACCCGTCCTGCAGGCGATCCCGGCGCCTTTCCGATCAACGGCGGCATGGTCACGCGCCACCATGACCTGGCCACGGTCGAGCTCGGCGGCGGCCGTGCCCTGATCAACCTGTTCGAGGCCAGCCCCTACGCCTTTCCGATGGAGATCGCCATGCTGGAGCGCCATCCACTCGGCAGCCAGGCGTTCATTCCGCTTTCGGAGCGCCCTTTCCTGATCGTGGTCGCGCCGCCCGGGGACACGCTCGAAGCCGACTCCGTCAGCGCGTTCATCACCAATGGCAAGCAAGGCGTCAATTACCGCGCCGGTGTCTGGCACCACATGCTGCTGGCCATGGACGCGCCCTCATGCTTTGCCGTGGTCGACCGCGGCGGCGATGGCAACAACTGTGAAGAGCGCTGGCTGGCGCAGCCGCTGCTGCTTGAACTGCCAGGCGCCTGACAACGCGAAGGCATGGCGCGGTACTGCCCCGCGCTGGCTCATGCGACCAGCTTGCGCAGCCGTCGCTCCATCGCCGGGACGATGTTTCCGGCGCTCCTGGCCAGATTGACCTGCATCGCGGCCGCAGCGACGTCCCTGAGCGAGGGCTCGATCTCGTATCCCTTGCCGCTCATCCACAAGAGCACTTCCCACAAATGCCAGAGGGAACTTGCGCCTTCGTGCACCGGCGGGGGAAAGGAGGCCGGGCGGCCGAGCATCAGCTTGCGCATGTTCTGGCGCGACATGCCGAGGGTGTCGGCAATGTCCGTCAGGCCAACGAGGTCCGGTGCCGCTTCGATCAGCGTGGCGGACGGCATCGCGCGCCTGGCATTGGTAAGCGCGCTGACAATGGCGTCGGCCGCTGATTCCGCTTCCCGGTCGAACGTGAGCGCAATCCGCCCGACCACGCCGGTACCGACGGTCGCATCGTCGCACCCGGCTTCATCGAGGCGTTCGACCAGCGTGTCGGGATCGCTGTCATCCGCCGACAACTGGTATCTCAAGGTGAACGCGTATTCCATGGCGGTGGTGTCTCCTTCAGCTCGACCGACATCACGACTTCGTGCCGATGCAAGCAGTTGACTAGCAGGCCAACAAGGCTAGTCGCACCATAAAGGTTGTCAAATGACAACTTTTTCCATGAGGCGTTCGTGGCCAGAAAGACGGTGGTAGTTCCGCGCGCACAACAACGACGACGTTCAGACCTGCGGTAGCGGAACGGGCATCGCCCCTTCGCTTACGCCACCGCCACCCCACCCAACCTGAACACCGCCACCGCCTCGCGCAGCGCGCGCGCCTGTTCCGCCATCGACTGCGTCGCCGCCGAAGCCTGCTCGACCAGCGCGGCGTTCTGCTGCGTGACCTCGTCGAGCTGGCCGACCGCCTGATTGACCTGCTCGATGCCGTGGCGCTGCTCGCCCGACGCCGCCGCGATCTCGTTGACGATGCGCGAGACCTGCGCCATCGCCGCCGTCATCTCTTCGATCGTGCCGCCGGCGTTGCCGACCAGTGCGTGGCCGGCCGCGACGCGATCGACCGCCACGTCGATCAGCGCCTTGATTTCGCGCGAGGCCACCGCGCTGCGCTGCGCGAGCGTGCGCACCTCGTTGGCGACCACGGCAAAGCCGCGCCCCTGCTCGCCGGCGCGCGCCGCTTCGACGGCCGCGTTCAGCGCCAGCAGGTTGGTCTGGAAGGCGATGCCTTCGATCACGCCGACGATATCGCCCACCTTGGCCGAGCGCTCCGCGATCTCCTGCATGGTGGCGACGACAGCGCCCATCACATCGGCGCTGCGCCCCGCGATATCGCGAGCCAGCGCGGTCTGCTGCGAGACCTGTTCGATGTTCTCGGCATTGGCGCGAACGGTCAGCGTCAGTTCATCCATGCTCGCGGCGGTCTCCTCCAGCGAAGCCGCCTGCTGCTCGGTGCGCGCCGACAGATCGAAGTTGCCGTTGGCAATCTGCGCGCTGGCCGCCGCTACGCCCTCGGCGTTGCGACGCACCAGTCCGACCACATCGGACAAGCTGTGCTGCATCTCTTGCAGCGCCTGCATCAGCGCGGCGATCTCGTCCTTGCCGCGCGTATCGATGCGGCTCGACAGGTCGCCCCTGGCAACGGTCTGGGCCACGTTCAGCGCACGGGACAGCGGACGCGTCAGGGCACGGCTGAACACCATCGCGCCTGCCAGCCCGCAGACGAACGCGGCAAACATCAGCGCATAGCTCAGCGTGGCGGCACGGCTCGCCTTGGCTGCCGTCTGCGCGGACACGGCCGCGGCGTCGGACGCGATCAGTCGCGCAGCTTCCTGCAGCAGCCGCGCCGGTTCGCGGTCCACGCCAGCCACGACGCGGTCACCTGCAGCCGGTTCGAAACCAGCCGCCTTGAAGGACTCGAAGCCGCGCCGATAGCCCTCGCCCATCGCGGCGTGCGCGCTGGCGAACTGCGCGACCAGCTCCATCGATTTGCCGTCGGGCAGACGCCTGGCCAGCACCGCGCCACGCTCGCGGATCGCCGCCTCGCGCGCGCCGAAGGCGGCCCAGTGCTTGTCGAGCCGGGCCGCGTCGCTGCCGCGCAGGATCGTGTTCTTCCACTCCTGGATCTGCTCCTTGAAATCCACCAGCATCGCCGTGACCAGCCGTTCTTCCTCGACCCTTTCGAGCACCACATGGTTGTAGTCGTCAATCGATCGGTTCAGGGTGCTCAGGCCATACAGCGCGCCGGCGAACATGACGATAAGCGCCGCCGCGAAGGCGAGCGGAAGTTTGACTGCGATCTTCATTACGGATTTCCGATGGGCATGGGGACGCCCCAGCGCAGGCGCTGGTTTGGCATGGCTCTTATCGGCAGGGAGATCCGTAAGTTGAGTCGGAAGTCGGAGTGAAGTCGGAGTACGGGGCACGGGCTCGTGCCCTCGCATCCGGTACCGCAAGTGGGAGAACTGGGAGGCGTACACTGCGGCATAACTGGTTCGCAACCGGCCGAGCCAGCCTGCCCCCATGACTATGTCCGTCCCGCTGATCCACTCCGACCGCCTGACCTTGTCGCCCTTCTGCGGCCACGACGCGGCCGAGGCGTGGCCCTGCATTACCCCCACGCTCGCCCGCTACATGGAATGGGATCCCGCCCCGTCGCCCGAGGCGTTTCGCGACGTCTGGCAGGCATGGCTGCCGGCCATGGAAAAAGGCACCGACTTCGTCTTCACCGTCCGTCGAAGCGGCGACGGTCTTTTCCTTGGCCTGGCCGGGCTGCATCATGCCGACACGCCGGCGCCGGAGTTCGGCATCTGGATCCGCGAAGACGCCCATGGGCACGGCTATGGCAAGGAAGCGGTGCTGGCCGTGTCGGCGTGGGCGACGGCCACCCTGCGGCCGGCGCGCTTTGTATATCCGGCCGCCGAGCAGAACTGGAAAAGCCGCCGGATTGCGGAAGCGATGGGCGGCGTGGTGGTAGACCGGCAGCCGGCGCCCAAGTTTGTGCGAGTGGTTTATTCGGTGCCGGTGAAGTAGCCGGCCCGCCGAACGGCAACAGGCAGCCGATCCGTACCGGCCAGCGAAGTGGCCCGACGCCTTTATCGATAGCCTCGGTCGAAGCGGGGATTCAACGCCCCTTCCACACTGGCGGACGCTTGCCAACGAAGGCTTCCACCCCTTCCCGGAAGTCGTCGCTGCCATAACACTGCCGCACCAGGTCATCGGTATCGGCCACCGCCGCCACGGTCTGGCGACGCAATGACTCCTTGATGACCGCCTGCGTCACCGGTGCCAGTGCGCCAAGCCGCTCGCACAGCGCGGCGACTTCGGCTTCCAGCGCCTCGGGTGCATGCACGCCTTCAAGAAAACCGCAGGCCAGCGCCGCATCGGCATCGAGAATCTGCGCCAGCAACAGCATGCGCCGCACCGGCTGCAGTCCCCACGCCGCGCGCAGCTTGGCCAGGTTCTGCGCCGACAGCGTATTGCCCAGCGTCTTCGCGATCGGCACGCCGAAGCGGGCCCCGGGCGTTGCCACCCGGAAGTCGCACGCGGTGGCGATGGCCAGCCCGCCGCCCACCGCCCAGCCTTCGATGACCGCAACCGTAGGCATCGGCAGCTGCTCGACCAGCGCGATGCCCTCGTCGATGCGCGCTTCATACGCGACCCCGTCGTCGCCGCCGGAAAACTGCCGGAACTGAGCGATGTCGGTCCCCGCGACAAAGGCCTCGCCACCGGCGCCGCGCAGCACCGCCACGCGCGCGCCGGCAGTGCCTTCCGCGGCCAGCACGCGGCAGTGTTCGGCGAGCTGCCCGTACATCGCCCACGTCATCGCATTGCGCGCGGCCGGGCGGTCGAACGTCAGCGTCGCGATCCGGCCCTGCCTGGTCAGCGTGACCCGGCCTTCGCCGGCCGCCTGCAGCGGGGCGCTCATGCGCCGAACGCGCCGGCCGCGGCCAGCGACTGCTGTTCGTCCTGCGACATCCCCAGCTCAACGAGGATCTCGGCGGTGTGCTGGCCCAGCAGCGGCGGCGGACGCCGCACCTGCTGCGGCGTGCCGCCCATCTTCACCGCAAAGCCGATATTGGGCACCTTGCCCTCGATCGGATGATCGATCTCGATGCGCATCTGGCGGTGCCTGCCGTGCTCGCTGTCGAACGCCTGCGGATAGGTCAGGATCGGCCCGGCCGGAATGCCGACGGCTAGCAGTTGCTCGATCCAGTAGTCGGCACTCTGCTTGCCGAAGCTCTCTTCCAGCGCGCCGATCAGTGCCTGCCGGTTGGCCAGGCGCAGCGCGACCGTGGCAAAGCGTTCGTCCGCCAGCAGGTCGGGCCGGTCCAGCGTCTTGCACAGCAGCTGCCACAGCTTCTGGTTGGTCGCGCCCATCACGAAGTAGCCATCGGCGGCCTTCATCGCCTGGTACGGCGCGCTCATGCGGTTGGCGGTGCCGAGCGGCTCGGGCTCGCGCCCGGTGCCCCAGTATTCGCAGGTGTCCCACACCGAGAACGCCAGCGCGGAATCGAACAGCGACGCATCGACATACTGGCCCCTGCCGGTCTCTTTCGCGCCGATATAGGCGGACAGCATGCCGTAGGTCGCGAACAGCGCACAGCCGATATCGGCCACCGGCACGCCCGCCTTCACCGGCGCGCCGCCCGGATAGCCCGTCACGCTCATCACGCCCGACATCGCCTGCGCCATCAGGTCGAAACCCGGCCGCGTCGCCCACGGCCCGCTCTGGCCGAAGCCCGAGATGCTGCAGTAGACCAGCTTCGGGTTGATATGGCTGAGGGTCTCGTAGTCGATGCCCAGGCGCTTCATCACCCCTGGGCGATAGTTCTCGACCAGGATGTCGGCGGTTTCCGCCAGCCGGTACAGTACCTCGCGACCGGATTCGGTCTTCAGGTCCAGCGTGACGCTGCGCTTGTTGCGGTTCATGTTGAGGAAACCCATGCTGTCCGGGCCCTTCATCTTGAACCCCATCGAGCCGCGCGTCTGGTCGCCGCCGTCGGGCGGCTCGATCTTGATCACATCGGCGCCCAGGTCGGCCAGCAGCATGCAGGCGTAAGGGCCGGCCATGACCTGGCTGACATCGAGCACGCGCACGCCGGCAAGCGGCAGGCGCGCAGCGTTGGCGTGGGTTGTGTCGGCGCTTGCGTCGCGGGAATCCATCATCGGTTGCATCCTGGGAAATTGGTTCGTGCTGCGTGCATCGGTGCGTCGGCGGTCGCCCATCAGCTTTCCGCCTTCACGCCGGCGTCCTTGATCACCTTGGCCCATTTGGCCGATTCGGCGGTGATGTAGGCGGCGAACTGCTGGTTCGATCCGCCCGAGTCCTCGGCGCCGAAGCTCTTCAGCCGCTCCGCCACGTCCGGCATCGCCAGCACGCGATTGACGTCTTCGTTCATGCGCTGCGCCAGCGCCGGCGGCATCCCCTTCGGGCCGACCAGCCCGTACCACGACGCCGCGTCCAGGCCCGGGAATCCCGACTCCGCCAGTGTCGGAACGTTTGGATGGCTGGCCGCGCGCTTCAGGCGCGTCTGCGCGATCGCGATCACCTTGCCCTGCTGGACGAACGGCGTGGCCGCGGTCATGGTGTCGAAGGCATAGTCGATCTGGCCGCCGAGCAGGTCCGCCACCAGCGGGCCCGAGCCCTTGTACGGCACGTGGACCACCTCGATCTTCGCCTGCATCCGGAACAGTTCCAGCGCCAGGTGCTGCGCCGAGCCGATGCCCGAAGAGCCGAACGAGATCTTGCCCGGGTTCTTGCGGCACAGCGCCACGATGTCCGAAACCGTGCGCACCTTCTGTTCCGGACGACAGGTCAGCATATTGGGCGTGACCCCGACCATCGAGATCGGCGTGAAGTCCGCGCGCGGGTCGTACTTGACGTCCAGCAACGCCGGCGCGATCGCATGGCTGTTGACATGCGCCATCAGCAGCGTGGTGCCATCAGGCGGCTGCTTGGCCACATAGGCCGCGGCAATCGCGCCGGTGGCGCCGGGCTTGTTCTCCACCACCACGCTGGTGTTCCACATCACGCCCAGCTTCTGCCCGATCACCCGCGCCAGCACATCCGTGCCGCCGCCGGGGGCAAAGCCCACCACGATACGAACCGGCCCCGCCACATTGGCCGCGCGCACCAGGCCGGGCACCGCCAGCCCGGCCGCGGCCGCCAGAAGAAATTGCCTGCGCTGCATTGCGTGTCTCCTCTATCGTTTGGAGTCCATCTTGCGCAATGCACCGGCCCAGGGCTATCGCTATTTTCGGGATTCAGGTTTCGTGTTTTGCGCAAGCACCTGCAGCACGCTCAGCGCCGCCGACGACAGCACCCCATGAGGCCGATGGCACAGCACAAAATGCCGCGCCGCCCACTCCCCCGCGATCGGCAACCGCACGAAGCGGCTGCCCCCCGCCACCTCGCGCGCGATCGCCTCCGGCATCACCCCGCCGCCCAGGTTCTGCGCCACCAGCGCCGCGATACTGTCGAACCCGCTCACCCGCATGCGCATCCGCAACACCCGCCCCGCATCCTCCGCCAGCCGTTCCAGCCCCACGGAAATCGCCGAACTCTCGCCCAGCACGATCAGGTCACAGTCCAGCACGTCCTCCGTCGTCACCTTCCTGCGCTTCGCCAGCGCATGGCCGCGCGCCACCACCAGCACCAGCCGGTCGCCCCGGTACGGCGCGGTAGGCAAGTCGACCACGCCCAGGCTGCCTTCATAAATGCCGATGTCGACAGTGCCCCGGCGCAGCGACTGCTGGACTTCCTGGCTGTTCATTTCCTGCAGGTCGATCCGGACACCGGGGCATTCCGTGGCGCAGCGCAGGATGTCGAACGGCAGGAACTGGATCACGGCGGACTTGGGGGCGGCCACCCGCACCACACCGAGATCGCCGCCGACGAAGGACGCGGCGTCGTCCTGCATGCGCTGGACGGTGTGGGTAATGCCGCGGGCGTGGGCCAGCAGCGCGCGGCCGGCTTCGGTACAGGCCATGCCGTGGGGCAGGCGCTCGAACAGGGAAACGCCGAGCTGGGATTCGAGCTCGAGGATGCGGCGGGAGGCGGCGGCGGGAGCCAGGTGGACGCGTTCGGCGCCGCGGGTGATGCTGCCCTGGTCGGCGACCGCGATGAAGAGCTGGATGGTGGTGAGGTCGAAATGGAGGCGGGACGTCACGATTGCGGCGCCTACGCGGGCGTCTTGTAAAAGCAGTCAACCGATGGGGAGAAGCGAAATCCGCCAGCTTAGCTGGCCCAGGCATTTTCTACCGGGTAGGCGACGTCAACAAGCGGGATTTTCCCCTGCTTAGATGATCAGCTTCTGGAACACCCCACGTCGTGCGCGCCGAGCAGCTAGCTTGAAAAAAAGCATCGACGACGGATTGCTGACACCCAGGTGATTTCCCAATCCATCTGTCGAATACGTCCTTTGCATGCAGGAGCAGAAACCACGTCAGCTCGGCCGCACCTGCTGGTCGCAACCGTATGTTCACTTGCATCTACAAAGCCGGCCGTTGCAATGCTCATGGAGCCTGCCGGTAAATCGCAACCCTTGTGTCATCGTCAGCGGGCAGCCCGTGCCGGCGTCAGGCTGGCTGTCCAGATGCCCCAGGGCCGCACGTGTGAGCCGACACAGCATACTGTCGCTCCCGCGGCTTCTACAACATCATGTTAAACGTGATGTAAGGCGTGAAAACGCAACAATTCCTCGGTGATGGCGTTGAAACGCGTGACCGCAGTTTCATCGCCGTTTAGGACGCAGGACCAGAATCCTTCTTCAAGGAAATCCGACGGTGCCAATCGTACGACGTTGCCCCTTCGGACATGCGCTATCTTCCAGTCTGGAGGCAACCTCGCATCAACAATTTCACAATCATCCAGTGGCACGACAGCCGGGAACGTGTCCTTTGCGCTCCACACGACAGCCAGCGGGACATATGGGGGGTCGTGAAAGATCAGACCTAGAACCACAAGATGCCCGCTGACTTCAGTATCAGCCTGCCTAAGCTTTACAAGCATCGCCGCGCTCCATATGAGTTCACACCAATCTCATGGTATTTTATTCAGAATTTCGAAATAATTAATACAGCCACAGACCATCCTTGATTTTGAAGGAAATCAAATTTCGCCTTAATTTACGCCAGCATCATGGCAGGCGAACGGAGGCGATGGAATATGATGAAGCATCCATCACAGATTCCCTACTGTCATGTTGATCAGCCGATTTTCGTCCGCCACGGAAGTAATCGACAGACTAGATGAATGCATGGAAACTACTGAAATAATTTCCCTTTCCAGTCATTTATCGGAATTTTTAGGCTTTCGATACATCTTGCTTTGCACTGTGCTGAAGGGAGCGGTTACGGCCGATTCATGGATTTCTTTTAATAATCTTCCTCCCGGGTTGGACGAGCAATTCAGGAATATTCTGGCTTGCCACCCTCGGTATATTCCTGACAGCCTGTATGAGAACAGTGTACCTAGGCTGTGGCTTACACGAGGAGCTCAGGAAAATGAGCTGGACGAACTGATGCGCGCTGCCACAGCCGCTGGAATCGCTGCTGGAGTTACTTGTCCAGTGCATTCGCGCAATGGAGACGCGTCGCTGATTTATTGGATTGTGGGTACTGAAATCGCTGATGCAGATCTGACAGACTATATTGAAGCGCGAGTCGCCATGTGCATCCGCATTTCGCTCCATCTTCACGAGGCACTGCGGCGGGTCCATCGATCCGCCATCCGGCCAACGATTCGGACCTTGAGCGAACGGGAAAAGGAATGTCTTTTATGGATTGGCGCCGGAAAATCGACGTGGGAAATTGCACAAATCTTGGGCATTTCAGAGCATGGCGTTATGCATCATGTCAGGAAAGTCATGAACAAGCTGGGCGTCAGCCGGCGGCACGACGCAGTGCGGGCGGCCCGGGCTCTCAATCTGATTTGATCAGATCGGCCACGGTATCGTCGAAAGCCGACGCGAAAGCGGCAGGTTCGTTGACGAGATCAAGGATGCCTGTCCGGTCCGGACGTGCGCCTCGTGAAGAGAGGACGACTTCCACGAAACGGTCCTTCACTTCGTATATAGCCTGGCTCAGAAATTCGCCGAGCCCCAGCAGACTTCGGTAGACTTCGGGCGGCAGCGGGGTGTACCCCGCGCGCTGCCGCAAATGGTGGCAGTAAAGGGTGCAGACACCCACCTGCAGCCCGTGAGGCAGAGAAGTTGCCAGGAGTCCGTCGATCGCGTGGCTGATCGTATGCTCGGCGCCGCTGCAAGGCGTGGAGTTACCGGCGACATGCATGGCATAGCCTGAGAGATACAACGCTTGCGCAAGCAAACGCTGTCCCTCATGGGCGCAGAGGTCCACAGGGCGCAGCCCGCAGACGGCCCGGTATGCCGCCGTTGCAAGCGCAGCGGCGACCCCATCGATCCGCTTTGCGCCGGGGCGATGTCCGTCGGCAAGGTCCAGTTGTGCGGAGGCGTTGGAAAGCAGATCGCACATGCCGGACACCGCAAACAGCAGCGGCGCGCGGCGGGTAATCTCCGTGTCGATGACCACGGCAACCGGTGCTGCGCCGGATTCGCGGACTTTTCCGCCGCCCGGCTGGCTCAGCACCGAAATGGGAGAGCATAGGCCGTCGCTAGACAAAGCGGTCGGTATGACAACAAGCCGGACATCCGTGCGGGCGCAAATACTTTTGGCGGTGTCAATAATCCGACCACCTCCGATGGCGACTAGTAGGTCGGCATTGCAGGCCGTCACACGTTCAGCTAGGGCCTCGCAATCGCGGGCATACATGCCGCTGGCCCGCATGTGGAGCAGCCCGCCTTGCATGATGCCCCGCAATCCCTCGCAGAGGGAGGCTGCCAACGCCGCCGTGGGACCATTCCCAGATAGCATCACCGTACATGCATCACCGCTACGTACGCCGCCCGCCGTGGCTTCGATCGCTTCATACAGTGCCGCCCGCCCATCGACGATCTCCAGCATGCCATAGGGACGGCGGCGATCGTTCTGCAATTCAATCATTGCCCCTCTCCCGGATGCGCGCCAGGATCGCCGACGTGCTATCGCCACGGTAGTACGGCGTGTATTGGAATGTTACCCCGTGACGGAAGGCGAAAGTTTCGGACACGCAAACCTGCTCAAGATAGGATGCATGTGGCCAGTCGTCGCCATGCACCACGACGCCGATGTCGTTCGCCACGATGTAAGGCTTGATATCGCGGCTGTTGGATATCCAGGCATCGTCCACATGGCGGCAGGCACGCACTATCTCCAGACGGTCCCGCTCGCTGATGATCGGCACACGCTTATAGGTCGCCGTGAGCGCGTCGCCGTTGACAACTACCAAAAGCCGATCGCCATAAAACCTGGCGCGGCGCAGCAGTTCAACGTGACCTCGGTGAAATAGATCGAAAACACCCACAACCAGTACTGAAGAGGCAGTCATGTGGTCCTCGGTGGTGGTGTCGCGTTCAATAGGTGTCATGCTGCGCTCCGGCCGTCGCGATCGGTTGTCCCGCGTGGCGCACGCCAGCGTAAGCCTCGATGGCACGAGTCAAGACTCTCTGGCAAGCATTGCCGTCCTGCTGCGCATGAAAGAAGCGGCTCGCGTCACGCCGTGCAGTGGCGTCGGTCCGCGGGTCCGTCATGTACGTACGCAGCGCGGTAAGGAACTCCGCGAACGTGTGTGCCTTGATGCCAGGCGTGACGGCGTCGTAGTCGTACATGAGGCCGCGCTTTACTTCATAGGCTTGCTTGTCATATGGCAGGAATACGATCGGACGGTCCAGCGCGAGGTAATCAAGATAGATCGACGAGTAGTCAGTCACCAAGATGTCCGCGGCACAGAGCTTGCCGGCCAGGCCACCCTGCACGTCGTCACGGTCGTCATACGAGATGACATCGGAGACAATTTGCGAGGCAGCATGCTTTTCCAACACGTGCCGGCGTACGACCAGCCTGAAATCATGGGCGCGCAGAAGCTCTGCAAGCGCGTCGATATCCGTATCCGCAAACGGGAACAACACGGTGTCCGCCTGGCCATCGCGATAGGTTGGGGCGTACAGGATCACGCCTGGCCGCGCTGTCTCCACTTCAGCGCTACGCGTATGGAATAGCAGGTCATTGCGCGGGGTGTTGGTAATCCAGATGTCGTCCAGCGACATGTTATTAGACAATGCCATGGTGAACTGCTCGGGCGCCGAACACACCGTCATTGCGCTGTACCGTTGCGCTTCTGCGCGCATCAAGCTTTCCCAGGAGTTTCTTGCTAGGAATCCGATTCGCTTGAGCGGAATGCCATGCCAAAGGTTAATGAAACGCTTGTAGGGCGCCACGAACACGTACGGATAGAAGGCGTTGACCATCGCACCCCGGCTCGTGAAGGCGATCCGCGACGCAAAAAATGCGGACATGCCATCCTTCGATCGCGCAGCAACGACCCGCCCGGCTACGCGGCCTCTCAAACGGGCATACAGTGCCTCGTGATAGACGAATAGGACTGGCTCTAGGTCGGTATTGCGGTGCTTCACGGCGTACTCATAGAGATATCGCGTGTTCTCGTCGTACTCTTCATAGGGCAGCACAAAGAGCAGCACATTCTTTTTACGATGCCGGCAAGTCGCTTCGAGCACCACGAACACCATGCGCAAAAGATAACCGAACGTGAAATGGCGAAGAATGCCGATCCACTTCATTCGTTTTGGCACGTTCTTGGCCCATGAGATGGTCTTGTACCCCATGCTATACGCTCCTCTTGCAAAGAACCGTGGTATGGATCATGACGGCGGCCGCCGAGAATACCCCCATCGCGCAGAACCCGCTCCATCCGTATTGCCTGACGGCGAACTCGGCGACGTTGACGGCTATGGCAATGAACACGCCCATGCCGAGTGCAAAGTAGAAGGCAATCGCACGGGCATGGAAGCCGTCTGGGGCCGCGGTGCCAATATGAGCCATTACGGCGGAGACATTGGCCCCGATGGTGAACGCCTGCAGCAACTGGCAAAGACAGAGCAGCGGAAACGACGCGGTAGTGGACATCAGCAGCCACCGCAACGTTGTCATAGCGGCTGCCAGCCAGAGCATTCTCACACTGCCCAAGGACGTGACGAATCTGCCAACCGATGCAAGGAACAGAACTTCCGCGAAGATTCCCACGGTCCACAGGGTGCCAATTGCCATGGCGGTGTGGCCTTGCTGACGCCACAACTGCCCTGACCCGGAGTAAAGGTAGCCATTGCTTGCCTGTACCAATGCCGCACCGCACAAGACCAAAAGAAACCGGTGGTGCCCGAATAGCTCCCGCCATGGAGGTATCGTTGCGCGGTCGACTGATGTAGGTGTCCGTTTGGAGGCAGGCAGCCTGCACGCCAGCATGCTGGCCGTTGCGAGCGCGAGCAGGACGAGTAGCGGAATACTGTGAACGCTCCACTGAGTCACGAACCCACCGGCCAGAAGCGTGCTGGCAGCGAACCCAAGCGAACCCCAAAGCCTTAGCAAACCGTAGCCGCCTGAGGTGCGTGCGCTGACGTGGATGGCCAGCAGTTCGGCTAACGGAAAGATGGCCGACAGGGCGAGGTTGAACAGCACGGCAGGAACGAGCATCAGCCAGAATGACGGTGCAGCCTGATAGGCCAGGAAAGTCACAAAGGCTGTACAGGTAAGCACCAGCAGCAGGGAGCGCAGAGCACCGGTCCTGTCTGCAATGCCGGCAACGATGGGGTTCCCGACCAGCTTCGGTAGGAACGAGAGTGAAACCAGCCGTGCGACTTCGGCCGATGACAGTCCCTTTTCGAAGAGCCACAGCGGCAAGAAAGGGATCAACGTTCCCTGCGCAAGGAAAAGGATGAAATAGAGCGCGGATACACCCCGCGCTTCGCGAAGGCCGAAAGGATTCGCCATGGCAACATGGGAGGGAGAACGGCGTGGCACGTGTGACGGCATCCCCGGCTACTGCGCTGCACCGGGGCGGGTCAACTCAATTTTCAGACTTCGCCGACCATGCCGGCTTTCCGGCGGTGGCGAATGCTTCCTCGTTCTTTCGCCATAGCAAAGGGGCGCGTTCTGACTCGATTGCGGCAAGCGACGCACCGTCATGCAGAACGTTGCCCACAAATCCACGCAGGTACAGGAGTTCGAGCATTCGCTTTGCGGATAGGCTATCGCCCATGGACTCATACCGGCCTACATATTGCTTTGCGGCCAACTTGCAGGCGTCGTCCTGACACAATGCGGCCACGCTCGCCCGATAGCGGCTGGCAAGATCCGGGGGGCCGGCGAGTACCTCACCGCAGAGGAAATCAACGATGCTGTCCGGCGTCTGGGCAGCGTATCCGCCGATAGCCTCAATATTGCTGACTGGCAGAAATTCCACTGACAATGTGAGCTCCGTGCCGGCCCACTTGCCGATGGATTCGCGCACGCGCGCGGCCAGTGCCGGATCCTGGCAGAAGACCCCAATGTCAATATCAGAGGCAGGGCCGAACTCTTCGCGGGCCAGGCCACCGTGTAGAACTACCAGTACGTTACCCGCTCCATTTAGTAGACGCGGCAGGCCGTCGCGCAGAAGGGCCAGCGTCGGCGCCGCGTTCTGGCGTTGCAGCCGGCCGCCGTCTTCCGCTGCGTTGCCGACGCTGGCTCGGTTGTATTCGAGTCTATGTCTGATGCTTGCGTTGCGGAGGAGGTTCGCAAAAAGGCGCCCATCGTCGGATACCCGATATAAATGCCAAATCAGTGCCGAGAGCTCTGCTCGCCGGGTCTTTATCTCCTCATCGAAGCTGTCGACACGGAAAGCGATGAATCGCAGAAGTTGTCGCAGAAACATCGCGTTCTCCAGCAGCTTGAGCGATTCGCCGAGCACATCCACCACTTCGCAGAGCTGCTGGCGCGACGCGGCCCGCATGAGGATTTCGGTCGCCATCCGATCATGGTTTGCATCGAGGTAGTGGTCCACCCGGAAGCTGACATGCAGAGGGTGTCGTGGCTGGCCGTCTGCCCCACATTGGGGGAAGCGTGCCGGGAGCACTTCGAGTTCGATGCGGTTATATTGCCCAACGGACACGGAATTCGCTCGATGTCCAATCAGATCCATGATTTCGCGCTTTGGCTTTAAGAGCGCCAGCGGTGCCTCCGATTCGAGGTCCCACGCTTCGGGGTCGAAGTACGGATGGAATGCTTGTCGTACCTCGTCCCTGCTGCAAATTGCGCCAAACTCTTCCACGAAGATCGGACCTCTAGCATGTGCCTCCCGCTGCGATGCGGATACTGGGCACTCGACGACGTCTGTCTTTTCGAAGTCCAGGATGTGGAAGGTGGTCGCGCCGGCCGTCTGCTCGACAAGAATATTCCGTGGCGCCATGTCGCCCCAGACGATGCCATTGGCATAGAGAAAATCTAGCAACAGGCGGGCCTTGCGCAGCAGTGCACCCCGTCCCGACGCGTTCGTCTGCGTCATTAGCACTGTTTCCAGTGTAGGATGCCTGACGAGCGGCATGACCGAATAGCACACACCATCGCTCAGTGTTCGTATGACCGCGAGTGGCCGTACGACGGCAAACGATACAGCGCCCTTATCGTCGAGCGGTCGCACTGTCAGATGATCCTTCAGGTCCAGGCGCGCCACGATCTCCGCCACGTTCCTGAGTTCCTTTGCAAGGCGTCCGGCCTTGGCTGGATTATCGCGCTTGATGACTACCGAGTTACCGCCGGGCAGACGCGATTGCCGAACGAGGCCTTCGCGCACCAGGGAATGGAGACCAGGAAGATCGAGCGATTGATCGAATGACGTGCCAATGTTCCAGCCAATGTTGTCGAGCCACTCGCGGACCGGACCGGCGCCTTCCCAGAACCAACCGAGCACCTCGCATGCGTCGCCATGGCCGTGCAACAGCTCGTCGAGTTGCCCAACCGGACGCGGACTCAATCGCGTGCGCGATGTATCGAGAACAGCGGCCACGGCAATGTCATACAGAACGGGAGAATGAGCGGGAAGCGGCAACGTTAGATCATTGATCTTGCCTGGCACCAACCGCAGCGCGCGCAGGATTTCCAGCGATGAAGCGAGATCGCCTTCCCGCATCAAGGAAGCAAGCTGCGCGGCATTCCACCTCGGAATCTGATCTTCCAGGTCGGCCAGGATGTCGCCTAGGCGGTGGCAAAGGATGTCGTCGCGGTAGTATTCAAAGCCTGGCCAGTTCTGGTTCCGGAGCAGGGTCCTGTAGGCATTTCCGTTCTTGTCATGCATGCTGTCGTCCTTAGCGGTATGCCGCTTCGCCAATGCGTGCAGCGAGGATGTCGCAGCCGCGGTCCAACTCGTCCATCGTAATCGTGATAGGCACCTTTACGATCAGCACGTGCCTGGTGATACGGAGGAAAAGGCCTGATCGGAAGCATGACTCCATGACCGCGTGTGCTAGCCCTGCGGAGGGTGAGCCTGTGGCGTCCACTAATTCCAGACCGCACATCAGACCGCCACCCTTGACTCGAGCGATAGTGTTTCGAAACCGTTGCGCCATAGAACAGAGCCTGTTCCACAGGTGGGTCGCCTTGGCGTTAACGTCTGCAAGCAGCCCGCGCTCGAGTTCGGCACGCAACTGCGGACCGAGGAAAGCGGGAACGGCTGCTTCCGGAATGCCCACCAGTCGGTCGACCACGGCATGCGCCGCGACCAGTGCTCTGACGTCGGCGCCGTTTGTCTTCGATGCCGTGCCGTGCTCCATATGCCGGTAGCGGCGATTTGCAATAGTCAGTGCGAGGGGGCCATTTCCGGCTGTCAGCGCCTTGCCGAACGCACCGATATCTGGAGGCGCGCCGTGATACTCGGCCGCGCTCATCTTCCCCAGCCAGCCAAATCCCGTCTGGATCTCGTCATAGATCAGGCAGATGTCATGCAACGCGCACACCTGCAGCAACGCCCTCAGGTACGACGAAGAATAGGGCTGAACGCCGTTGTTCATCTGGATGGGTTCGACGATTACCGCGAAGACATTCGGCGCGATCAACTCTAGCTGATCGAGTGCTTGCCGCTCACGCGCGCTGAGGCCGTAGTCCGTGTAAATGCTGTCAGTACCGTCTGGCGCCGGCAGGTAGACGACGCTGTTGCTTTCCGCCAGGAACTTGTGCCTGCGTTGAACGTGCGAGACAGTGTATGCGGTCAGGTTTTGACCGTGATACGACCCTTCGAAGGAAACAAGGAACCGCCGGTCGGGATGGGCCACGCTGGCGGCCTTGATCGCATGTTCCACGGCATCGGAGCCGTTGCATTGCCTATGGCTAACCACAGCGTCCTTGATGCCGCCGACACCGAGATTGATCAGCCGTTGAGGCAGGCTGTAATAGAGCTCGCTGCCGAGCTTCGTGGTGTGGAATGACGGGCGATCGCTTGCGAGATAGGCGATCTGTTGCAGTTTGACCCAGGGATCGTTCTGACCGAGGATGCAGTTTACGGTCATGGATTGGAAGTCGATCAGCGGGCCGGCGTTGGTTTGTATCATTGCACCACTGCCAGAGATCGCCATCAGGTCGCTTGGGACGATGCTGTCCACGAGCATCCCATTCTTGTTCAAATCCGAGCGCAGATCCGTATGGCTGTGGTGATAGCGTGAACTCAGGTACGAAATGCTCTCGGACGAAAATAACTCACTGTTATACATCCCATCCCCCTTCAATTGGTTGCGGCTTTGAAGATGACACCGTTGTTCACGTAGAAGCCGTTGTCTGCCAGAAGCTCTTGGACCCGCATAACGCCCGCCAGGATGGTCTGCCGGACATGCATGTCCTCAAGAACCATGCGTATGTCGTCGACATATTCCTCGGCTTGAGAAATCCAACCCGACCACAACAGGTGAATGTGCGCACCCGATGACGTGATGGGTGCACTACGCCAGTGGTGCTGGAACCATTGGTTGAGCAGCGCGAACTTCAAGATGTCACCCATTGGGATGCCCGGTATCGATAGGCCATGCAGCCGGCCGGCTATCTCTTCCAATGGCACGAACCTGGCGATGTCTTCAAGCACCCGTATGTCGACATGAAGACTGTCGTCAGTCTTCATCGCCTCGACCAGGCTTTTGCGCTCTGGCATGGCATCCGCTCCTCATGCAGTTGTGGGCGGATTGTGACAGCCAGTGTTTGGATGTGGCTACTACACGATTATGCAGTGGTAGGTGTCATGACATTGAGCGATTCGATGCGGGCAACAAGGCAACAGCAAAGCCGCCTTCCCATACGGCCGCCACGTCCAATGTCAACTCGATCTGTGCGTTGCTCTCGCGAGACGTCCGCATGGATTCTTCACGGCGTCGTAGCCTGCCTCCCCTGAAAATCGCGAATTGACAGAAGTTTCTTCTGCAATATTCCGAATACTCTGACGATCATTTTCTGGCAACACACCTTAATCTGCGAGCAGGTGGTCTCAATCAGTGTGAAATGAACAAATCTGGTCCAGAGACCCCCGCATGACTTCTCCGAAGGTGACCCGCGATGAGGTTTCTGTTGGATTTGTATAAGGACTGGATCTTCGCCTACCGAATCGCAGCCGGAAAGTACCCAGGCTTGCCAATGCACTTCTGCGGAGCAACCCTGTTTGTAGCGCTGTCCGCGGCATTATCAACGCTTGTTCCCTACCTCTTGCGTGAGACAACCAATGCTCTGTCTGTAGACGCCACGCTTGGCGCTACCGCCATGCCGGTGATTCTGGCAGCCGCGTACGGACTCGCCTGGACAACCGCGCGCGCCTTTGAGTGGCTGAAAGCGATGATTTTTACGGCCGTCCTCGCCAGGTGTGATGCCGCATTCCACGGCGCCATCTTTGCCAGACTGATCAGGGCTGACTACCCGCGCCTGAATGCGGAGGACCCAGGCAAGCTGGTCTCAGTCATTGCGCGAAGCCGGGCCGCTTTCAGTGCAATCACGTTTTCGGTGTTCTGGGCAATCATCCCGATTGTTCTCCAGCTGGTACTTTCCAGCGTCGTTCTGTGGCAACTGACCGACGGCGCGTTTGCTCTCGGATTTGCCGTCTCCGTGTTGCTTCTCTTTGCCGCGACATGGTTCCTCGCAGAGCAAAGCAAAAGCGCTCATGAAGAGATCTTCAGCGGTGTCGACATGCTGTCGAGCCATCTGGTTGAAAGACTCGGATTCATGCTGGACATCAAACTCAACAAGGCATATGCGAGAGAAGATGCCGCGTTGCACCGCACGCTTGATGTCTATATCGGCAAGATCACCCGCGGGAACATCAGGCTCGCACTTCTTCTCGCGGCGCAAGCCATCTGCACCGGCCTCTTGCTTACGCTTTTCTCGGTGACGACTGCATACGGCGTCACGCACTCCGTACTCCGTGCGGGCGATTTCGTCATGGTTGTTGGCTACGTCGTGACACTGGCGATGCCATTCACCAACCTCGCGGGATCGCTGTCCGATTTGCGCCGCAACCATCTCGCGCTGCGCGAGGGTTTTGGCCTGCTGGAGATGCCAATCGAGCGCAGTGAATCCAGCGTACACATCGACCATGCTGCGAAGGAAGTCTGCCGCATTGAGAACGTAATTGTCACGCAAGCCGGAAAGCAGATTCTGCGGGACGTGAATATCACTATCAGGCAGGGCGAGCTTGTCGCGCTCATCGGGCCATCGGGTGCGGGCAAATCGAGCCTGGTTCACCTGATGCTTGGACTCGCGCGCCCCGCGGCTGGCACAGTCCATCTATTTGGTGCGGAGGTCAGCAAACTGTCGGTCAGCGATATCGCAAGCGAAGTCGCTGTCGCACCTCAGGCGCCGATGATCCTGACCGGCTCACTCAGGGAGAATCTGACCTACGGCTGTGACAACCCGCCTTCAGAACGCGCGCTGCACGAACTCGTTGCCTTGCTTGAATTGAATGAGATCGCCGCAGACGGAAACGACGACATCCTGGATCGTCCGCTAGGTATTCAAGGCAGGGACCTGTCAGGAGGGGAACGCCAGCGCGTCGCGCTGGGTAGAGCGCTCGCTCGCCGCCCGGCGGTCCTCATTCTGGACGAACCCACCTCATCGCTCGATCCACAACGCGAGGAGCGCATCTTTGCGCGTGTCCGGGAGCGGGTGCCAACGCTGATCGTGGCTACGCATCGACATGCGCTGGTCCGGGCGGCAGATCGTGTATATCGCATTGCAGACGGGAGCGTCCGGGAGCACTCCCCTGAGGGTTGCAAACACCTAACTTGAGATGTTTCTTCGGCCGTCTTGGGAAAGTTCTGATTACTCAAGCCGAAAACAAGAACCACTCTGTAAGTGCGCCCTTCTGGTCAACAGCGGATCCCGTCCGGCGAACCGCTCAGGTTCAGTGACATGCCCATCCGCGGGCCATGGTCCGCAGGGAGGTTCGCAATGCCTGCACTGCTGGGGTTATCCGGCGCACCAGCCGGTACGCTTATCACCATCGCGGAGTTGCATCGTCTGGCAACTCTGCTTGGTTGTGGTTACGACATTGACGCCCACCATGAAGAAAACGGCCACTGGGTGGTTATCTTCACCATTGCCGATCGTCGCTACGGACTTAGTACAGTACGGGGCCAGTTAAGGCGCTGGCGTCGGCTCGAGTCTCTCTTGGCGTTCTTGAGATCACATTGTCAACACCACGACGCTCTGCGTTTGCATACTGAAACATGGACTTTTTCTCGGTCCGGCGTGCGGAGCACCTGACTGTCAGCGCATGCGCCGCAGTGTTGCAGCTGAAACAAGCGTGGAAATCGTACAGACAACGGCGACCGGCAGTGCTGAATCGTTGTAGGCAAGACCCGCCAGGAACGCGACAGCCCCGCCGGTCAATGTCTGCAATCCGCCCAGCATGCCAGCGGCAAAGGCACGGTACTCGGCGGCGACATTCATGATCCACGCGTTGGCAACGGGTACGATAAGGCAGTAACCCAGCTGGGCAGCAGCCAATGCTGCCAGGAAAACGGGCAGCGCGTGCGCTTGCGTGATCGAGAGGAGCAATAGTCCAAGCGCGGAAAGGCCTAGACATAAAATGCCGGCCGCAACAAGGCTGCGCTCAGGTACGCGTGCCATCAGCGCGCCGGAGCACAGGTAGCCGATCACGCCGACGCCTGCGAAGCCGGCGAAAACGATCCCTATCTCAGTGACTGACATGTTGAAGAGACTAGCCAACAGGAATGGTTTGACCACCAATAAAGTGGTATAGCCGCCTTGAGTCGCACACAGCAGGATCAGCGGGATCCTGGCTGTCATGCAAAGACTAGTCAAATCACGAAGCGACATCGTCCCGCGGGAGGACCGGAGATCATGAGCTGCACCGGCCGGAGGCGGAAATATTGCGAATAGCACCGGCACCGCGAGCAGAGGCATGCAGAACGCTGCAAACATTGCGCGCCACCCCCACACAGCGGCGATCCATCCGGCAGCCAATGGAGCAATGATGCTGGTCGCTTCCAATGCGGCTTGCCCGTAGGCAAATAGTTTCCTGTATCGCTCATGGGCCAAGAGGTCGCGCATTAGGGCCCGGTTTCCAACTGCGCCTATTGCATTTACCGCAAACAATGCCAGCAGGGCCACCGCAAAGGCCAGGTAGCTTTGGGCAGCCGCACTCAGTAGGCCCAGCAAGCTGGCCCCTACGGCGCTCACGGTTACGCTGCGCAGTCTGCCAATATGATCGACCAGCCACGGCGCGACAAGGAAAACTGCCGCGCCCACCATCAAGGTCGCCGAGAAGAAGGTCTGAAATCTTGCCTGACTGACGGCAAGGTCGGCGCCAATCAGAGGAAGGACGGGGCTGAGCACATCGAATAGCGTCGCCACCAGTATTGTTCGGAAGACCAGGCAAACATAGACGATGGTTGTTTTTAATTTCTGGCGGTCGGTCATTTGCGGTCGGGAGACACCATCGCTGTTGCCAACGGCATCGTTCTCAATGGTGTCCCATATTGCAGTATGAGAAGTGCCATGGCATGGGGAATCGTCTCAGCGTGCCATGGCCGATCGCCGTATTTCAGGCAGCTAGAGCACGGTCGGCAGCAAACCGGAAGAAGGCGCGGCAGGACCGGCGCCACGCTCCGATCGTGCCCGAGGGCGTCGCCTGCCCGACATAGCAGCACGCCGTCAACCGGCAGCGCAGCGCGAATGCCTTCGAGGATGTCTTGCTTCATGGCGGCATACGCGCCGGCTTCGTATCTGGCGCTTGCCGTTCGTGCGCTGGCCGGGTCGGGTGTCCCGATTGCCGCGGTCTACGATTTGCACGGCAACATGACGGACGCGATGCGCGACGCTTGCGACCTGACGTTGCCGTGCAAGCTGTAAATGCGACGCCTGCCGATGCTGCCATACATCGTGACGACACAAGACGGGTTCATCCCGGCGGAAGTCAACGACGTTTGCCGGAAGCTGGCAGCACAGCCCGGCGTCATCGACTGCTCGTGGTTCCACGGTTTCCCCTACGCGGATATTGCCGCCCCCTGCCCGGCGGTCGTGTGCACCACAACCGGAGACGGCGCGCTTGCGCAGCGTTGCGTCGACGAAGTCGCGCAATGGATCTGGTCGCATCGCGAGGCGTTCCGTCCGACGTTTCCGACCCCCGCACAGGGCGTCGCCCTTGCCCTGTCGGCGGCAGAGGGGCCTGTCGTTGTCAACGCGTACGCAGACAACCCGGGCGGCGGCACACCCGGAGACGGCACGCATCTGCTTCGCGCGTTACTGGATGCCAAATCCGCCCGCCGGCACGTGCTGTTTCGCGTCGATCAACGATGCGGCCGTGGTTGCACAAGCACAGCGCGCGGGTGTCGGCGCGACGATCAGGGTCTCGCTGGGCGGCAAGCAAGGCCGCTTCCAGGGTGCGCCGATCAAGGCCGATGCCTATGTGAAATGCATCACTGACGGTCGTTTCGTGAATCGCGCCGGCGCGATGTTCGAAGGCGTTCGATTCGATCTGGGGGCGATGTGTCGGCTGATCATCAACGGTGTTGATGTCATCGTGGCTTCGCGTGCCGAGCAGATCTATGATGTCGAGCCGTTTGCGATGCATGGGGTGGACGTTACGGGGTACAAGGTCGTTGCGATCAAGGGGGCCAACCACTTCCGCGCGGGATATCGGACGGTGGCTAAGCAAATCATTTCTGGCGACAGTGAAGGCTTGAGTACGGCTGCCATCACGGCGTTTCCCCGCCACCGGCTGGTTGGAAAGTATTGGCCCTTGTGCGACGAAGAGCAGTTCGAAGCCAGCAGCGATGTTTCATGATGTGGACACAATCTCGTCATCAATGGGCTGGACGAGTGGCGAGCGTGAAATAGATCCGTCCCTTTTCCTTCTCTGTTGTCCGTCTACTTATCCTTCAGTCGTCTTGAATAGCAGTTCGCGTGCTGGATAGTTAATGCGGAACGCATGCGGCTCGGCTAGTGCCCGCTCGAGAGCCTCGCCTGTGGTCGGTCCCTCGTTGAGCTTCACGCTCCAGAAATAGGGGTCGAAATACTTGAGTTCGGTACCACCCTCATCGGAGTCGTCGCGCTCGAGTATCTCGTCGCCGGTCGGCCGATATATGAGAGTCGTCCTATAGGCCGACTCACTTGTCCTCTTGAAGCGTATGGAGAGTGTATCGGAAGCGTTATGAAGATGCTCCGCGCCGACAGCGAGGGCAGGAGGATTAGCCGTCAGATCGGAGACATCGGGTTCCGGGGGCGGCGACGGCGACGGCGACTTATAGACTGCAAACAGGTCATGGATGTTGTCCCTCGTCGCAACGAGGAGCGTGGCTGCCATACTTAAACAGAGCGCGGAATAGTTCTCCTCCGACGGACTCGGCAGCCCCCGCCCTCGATCGTCTCCAGCATGACCGATTCGATAAAAGGACATGGGTAGCGCGTGGACATGGCCCGAAAACAGCACATAGAGCCAGCGGAAAGTTCTAAGGTCGATGCCGGCGCGCTCCGCGATAACTTCCATCGGAAAGAGATAGGCGGTTTGACCGTGGAGCAGGCGCTTGTGCTGCTTCTTGTCGATCGTGACTAAGAATGGGTTGGCGAGCAGGCGTGATCGAATCTCCTCCGCAGCCTCGCGCAGGGCTTCTACCTCACTCCCATTCTCGAGTGCCTCGAACATGCGGATGCGCGACGTGCAGTCATGGAGATTGAATAAATTCCAGCGGAACTGCCACTCGTCTTCCGGGCATTTATCCGCACACAGATAATAGAAGGCGACGCGCAACTCGATGAGTGTGCGAGCAATACCAGTCATCGAGCTATAGTCCCAATGCTCGATTTTTTTGTCTGCCCAAGGACTGTGCGGCGCCAGCATCAGTAGGCTCACGCACTTTGTAATCATGAGCGTGAACAGAACTGACGCATAAAAAAGTTGACTGGTGGGCGACGGAATGCCCGCGTAGGAACGAGAAACAAAGATGCAATCGCGGACAATCTCATCAAGCATCTGTAGCCGCTCGAGATAGGATTCCGATGGTTCTGGGCCGAGCGCGCCTAAGTCAACGACTTCGTCTACGCTCGGCGTGCTTTGTTCTTTGGGCGTTTGATCAACTGCTGGCTGATGCGAACCGTCCTTCATTCTCTCGTTCCCATAGTGGCCAAGCCGTCCATTCGGCTAGGTGCCTCGACTGAATGATACGGGTATCGACGCCAAAGCTTTGCGAAAGTCGATACCTTCGTTGCGGCCAGGGGTGAGGCTTTCCCTGCGGACAGGGTCAATAGGCTCACGAGGAAGGGGGACAGATCTATTTCTGATCTTGAAATAGATCTGTCCTTTTTCGTCTACTCGCCTTTCGTCTAAAGGGACGTGCACTTATCGGCGGTCGCTGGCGGAAGACTTGTTGCTTAGCCTAGTCAATGGTGCTGAACACACCTCTTACAGCGACTCGACCACGCTCGACAGTCCGTGGTTCTTTGCGTCCATAGCTCTTGCTATGGCCGGGTAACGCGCAGTCATACAAGACCCGTAAGGGGAAAACTGCGGGCCGTCTGTGAGCGGTGTTCAAAGTACCTGGCCGCCCCATGAACAGGGCGAAATGCGATCTCACAGGAGTTGGCTATGGCGAAACGATCTGCTGGTGCGCAGGTGCGCATTATCAAGACCGGGCGCACTTTTTACCCGGTTGCTCAAACAAGCAATAACAGATTTGCTGGGCTACGGGCGATCCCTTGGATTCGACTGCGGGGTATTTGGCTTGAGAAAGCCGGCTTCAGCATTGGACAGTTGCTGAAAGTCAGGGTAGAGCATAAGAAGGTCGTGATTTCCGTAGAGTGAGACGAGCGCGAGGTGGGGGGCAACGGACCCCCTACCGATCGTGAGCCGCCGTGCACGGGGACGGTTACCTCGTACCGACCGTTGCATCAAGAAATTACGAATTTGTGTGGCCTCCGTTCATTTTCCTTGCCGGCGCGCCGGCCGAGAACGCTGTGAGCTTGTCGACAAACCTTCCGCGCGCCTCGTCTGTGAAGTGCTTTGCAACTTCCGCTGCTCTTCTCATTGCGGTAGGCAGGTCACCTTGCACGGCCGCGAGATAGGCGCGCTGTACCGCTAGCGTCTTTGCCGACAAGTTCACGCCGTCTTTCGCAAGGGCCTCGAGGCGGTCCAGCGCATCCTGCATAGAGTCTTCATTGCGGAAGCTCAGACCGATGTCGAACTTCGCTAGCATCGGATAAATGACGCGGGGGAACGCCCTAATGGCGTCATCGATTAGTTCAAGTGCCCGATAGTCATGTGCGCATCTCGCGGAAATAAGGGCTCGCCCAATCATTGCCATCTGGCGGGCACGCTCGCTCCCAACGGTCTCCAACTCGGTGCAAAGCAATTCAAGGTCGGGACGATGTTGTTCTGGATTACTGCCCATCACGAGTGCACGGAAGTATGCCTGGATGTGGAACTGATTTGTCCGGTTCTCCTCATAATTCTTCCGAGCCAGATCTCTCGCCTCGTCGTACTGCTCCATCTGCAGCAAGACTTCAACAAGCTCCCGTTTTGCCCGAACGCCGACGAAGGGTGCCGTAACGACGCGGGTGAGTCGCTCGACGGCATCACGCTGGCGGCCAACCAGACGATAATAGTAACCTAGGATAAAGTGGTGCTCATCCCCGTGAATGCGCTGAGCTTCGTCTAGCACACGGGGATCTCGCAGACGTGCAAGTACTAGACAAAGGTAGTAGCGTACATCTTGGACAAGCTGCGGATCAAGGTTTCGTTCTTTCGCTAGAAGTACGTCCGCCAATTGGACGGCGCGCTTCAAGCTACCCCGGTCGTAGTAAAGCTCCTTAATGGCTCGCAGCATGTGCGAAGGAATCAGAAATCTGGGTTCTAGGCTTTGGCCATTAGCGAGCGCATTCTTCACCACAAATGCGACGCGTGACGAATCATAATCGTCCCAGTTCCCTCGACGGATGTCGGCTTCGACTGCGATATTGACCGCTCTCCTTAGCTCGGGCGCCAAGCTGAGATCGTTTCTCTTCACATAATCGCGGACAGAGTCAACCAATCTCACGAACTCCCCCTCCGCTCCAATCAGCTCACACACATGCTCAGACACAAGTTCGCCGATGATGGCCGCTAGCCGAGCCTCATTAAATATTTGGCAAAGGAACTCGACACTGAAGACTTCAGACTGCGCAAGGAGCCGGATAACGTTTAGCGCCTCATCGTTCGCTTGGAAAGGGCGCAATAGCATTGACGCCTTCTCGCCGTTGAACTCGACTATTTCATGGGATCGGTCAAAAGCACCCTTGACGCCGAATCGCGCGACGAGGTCCACAGCGAAGAACACTTCATCGGGAAATCCGTGGAGGAGATCGGCGAACGCTTCGAAATCTTCATTGCTGATAGTGATCTCCTCAATCTTTAGGAGACGAGCAAAGAGTCGGCGGCGTTCGGAGGGATCCAGCTCGCCAAGGGAGCAAGAAAAGACCGTCGACGATAGAGAGCGAGCCGAGCCGGGACTGAGTGCCCAGCGCGAGGCTACAAAGATCAATGGCTTACCGAATAGATCTACATTGTTGACGATGTCGGCGAACCAGGGTGCTAACGTTCTCTCAAAGGTGACAAGGCACCCTTCATCGAGCAAGATCACTCGCTCTTTGAACTCCATCAGATCCTTGAGCAAGCTCACCGCGATTGCCACCTTCTCATCGAGTGTGCGCTCGGTCAGTTCCAAGGCGGGATAGGTCTGGACCGATGCTCCAAGGTCCAAAAGTCGGAGAATAAAGTCTTCGATGCTCGCGTGTCGGTCGAGATGAAGGACGGGGAAATCCTTGTCCGGCCCAACAAGAGCTAGCTTCCGCAAGGCATTTAAGATCAGTGCACGGCGACCAATGGAAGGAGGACCGCCAACGACCGAGAGCACAGGCTTAGATTGGCTGTAGTCATCGAAGCGACGCTCGAACGCCTCAATCTGCGTATTGCGCCCCACAAAAACACTGTCCCGCTCTTTTAGCTTTGGATGTTTCGCCCAGCTCGCTTGTCTCAACTTCTGTTGTATCCGACGCGCAGCGATAACCGGCCGAGTGACTAATCTCAGGTTATAGTTTTCGCTGAGCCACTTCGGAATGCGTGGATCATCGTGAGCTACGTTACGGTCGATCACAATGGGGTAAATATATTTGAGTGAACCGCTCTTCAATCGAACCAATGCACCATCTACCTCTTGCCGAACCCATTCAGACTTAAGCGAATTGTCGGAAATGAATAGGCAGAACACCGTACTCTCATCCAAGCCACGAATGATCTCGCTGAGGTTCTGTTCTCCAGACTCGAACGAAACTTCGTCATATACGATGTCTTCCGCCGTGAGGCGTGCCGCGACGATTCCGACATAGCCCTCTTTGTCAGCGCTCGAGTGGGATAGAAAAGCCTTCATTGTCGATCCTTATGAGTTTCACGTGCGCCCCGATAGGGCTAGCTCATCGCAATGCTCGTATGAGCAAAATAACCTTTAGCGCATCGGACGTGGTGTCGAGCCCTTGGCCTTGGTTGCATGAGATCGGGGTTGTTCAAATGGCTGCTTCTGGCCGATAGCAGCCAGCCACCTTGGACAAAAAAATGGGAGCCATCAGCTCCCATTTTCCATCTCTAAAACTTAATCCCAGCTCAGCGCCCCACCCGTCTGATACTCAATAACGCGTGTCTCAAAGAAGTTCCGCTCCTTCTTCAGATCAATCATCTCGCTCATCCACGGGAACGGGTTCTCTTCATTCGGGAACAGCTGGTCAAGCCCAATTTGCTGGCAACGACGATTGCAGATGAACCGCAGATACGACTTGAACATCGGCGCATTCAGACCAAGCACCCCACGCGGCATCGTGTCCTCAGCGTAGCGGTATTCCAGGTCAACAGCCTTCTTGAACAGTTCCGTGATTTCGGCCTTGAATTCAGCCGTCCAAAGATGCGGATTCTCCAGCTTGATCTGATTAATCAGGTCAATCCCAAAATTGCAGTGCAGCGACTCATCCCGCAGGATGTACTGATACTGCTCCGCAGCGCCAGTCATCTTGTTCTGCCGCCCCATCGCCAGGATCTGCGTGAAGCCCACATAGAAGAACAGCCCTTCCATGATGCAGGCGAACACGATCAGCGACTTCAGCAGCTTCTGGTCGTTTTCCGGCGTGCCGGTCTTGAACGACGGGTCGGTCAGCGTGTCGATGAACGGGATCAGGAACTCGTCCTTGTCGCGGATCGACTGCACTTCGTGGTACGCGTTGAAGATCTCGGCTTCGTTCAGGCCCAGCGACTCAACGATGTACTGGTAGGCGTGCGTGTGGATGGCCTCTTCAAAGGCCTGGCGCAGCAGGTACTGGCGGCATTCCGGCGCGGTGATCTGGCGGTAGGTGCCCAGCACGATGTTGTTGGCGGCCAGCGAGTCGGCAGTGACGAAGAAGCCGAGGTTGCGCTTGATGATGCGGCGCTCGTCTTCGGTCAGGCCGTTGGGGTCTTTCCACAGGGCGATGTCGCGGGACATGTTGATTTCCTGCGGCATCCAGTGGTTGGCGCAGCCGGCCAGGTACTTTTCCCACGCCCACTTGTACTTGAACGGGACCAGCTGGTTGACGTCGGTCGAGCCGTTGATCACGCGCTTGTCGGCGGCGTTGACGCGGCGGTTGCTCTGCGCGGCGGCGGCGTTGGGGTTGTTGCCCAGGATGCCGGCTTGCGTGGCGCTCGGCGGCAGGACGCCTTGCTGGTCAGCGGTGGCAGCCGATGCGGCGGGTTGCAGGGCAGGCTGCGGTGCGGCCTGCGGGGTGGCTTGAACGTCGTCGTCCCAGCTCAGCATGATGTGGTTCTCCGTGATTCGGTTTGGGGGCGGCGGGTGGTCAGGTTTGACTTGTCACTTCGTGGTGGCGCCGGCCCTCACCCCCGCCCCTCTCCCGCGAGCGGGAGAGGGGAGCAAACAGGGGGTGGTTTTTGCTCTCTAGTCTTTCTTGCCTTATTGGCAGGCTTCGCACTCTTCGAAGCCGGGGTCGCCCGGGCGCATCGTGCAGACCGCGCCTTCGGCTTCCGGCATGGCCGGGGCCGAGGCGGCCGCTGCGTCCAGGGCCGAGCCGCTGTCGCTGCCTGACGACACGGCGTTCAGCGAGCCGCGCGACACGGTGGACTTCTCCACGTGCGTGGCAGCCATGGTGCGCAGGTAGTACGTGGTCTTCAGGCCGCGCACCCATGCCAGCTTGTAGGTGTCGTCCAGCTTCTTGCCCGACGCGCCGGCCATGTAGATGTTCAGCGACTGGGCCTGGTCGATCCACTTCTGGCGGCGGCTGGCGGCTTCCACCAGCCAGGTCGGCTCGACTTCGAACGCGGTGGCGTAGATGTCGCGCAGGTCTTGCGGGATGCGGTCGATGCGCGACAGCGAGCCGTCGAAGTACTTCAGGTCGGCAACCATCACCTCGTCCCACAGGCCGCGTTCCTTCAGGTCGCGCACCAGGTAGTCGTTGACCACGGTGAACTCGCCCGACAGGTTGGACTTGACGTACAGGTTCTGGAAGGTCGGCTCGATGCAGGCCGACACGCCGATGATGTTCGAAATGGTCGCGGTCGGGGCGATCGCGATGCAGTTCGAGTTGCGCATGCCGTGCTGCTTGATGCGGGCGCGCAGGCTGTCCCAGTCCATGGTGCTGGACAGGTCCACTTCCAGGTAGCCGCCGCGCTCTTCGGCCAGCAGCTTGAGCGAGTCTTGCGGCAGGATGCCACGGTCCCACAGCGAACCTTCGTAGGTGCTGTAGCGGCCGCGCTCTTCGGCCAGCTCGGTCGAAGCCTGGTAGGCGTAGTAGCACACGGCTTCCATGGAGGTGTCGGCGAACTGCACCGCGGCCTTGCTGGCGTACGGCGTGCGCAGCACGTGCAGGCAGTCCTGGAAGCCCATGATGCCCATGCCGACCGGACGGTGGCGCAGGTTGGAGTTGCGGGCCTTCTCGACAGCGTAGTAGTTGATGTCGATGACGTTGTCGAGCATGCGCATCGCGGTGCGCACGGTCTTCTGCAGCTTGGCGTGATCCAGCGCGTAGGTGCCATCGGCCTGCCTGGCCAGGTGGGCGACCAGGTTGACCGAGCCCAGGTTGCACACGGCGATCTCGCTGTCGTTGGTATTGAGCGTGATTTCCGTGCACAGGTTGGAGCTGTGCACCACGCCCACGTGCTGCTGCGGGCTGCGGATGTTGCACGGATCCTTGAAGGTGATCCACGGGTGGCCGGTCTCGAACAGCATGCCCAGCATCTTGCGCCACAGTTGCAGCGCCGGCAGCTTCTTGAACAGCTTCAGTTCGCCGCTGGCGGCCTTGGCTTCATAGCCCAGGTAGGCCTTTTCGAATTCCTTGCCGACCTTGTCGTGCAGGTCCGGGCAGGTGGCGGGCGAGAACAGCGTCCACTCGCCGCCTTCCATCACGCGCTTCATGAACAGGTCCGGAATCCAGTTGGCCGTGTTCATGTCGTGGGTGCGGCGGCGGTCGTCGCCGGTGTTCTTGCGCAGTTCCAGGAATTCTTCGATGTCCAGGTGCCACGTTTCCAGGTAGGCGCAGACCGCGCCCTTGCGCTTGCCGCCCTGGTTCACGGCCACGGCGGTGTCGTTCACCACCTTCAGGAACGGGACCACGCCTTGCGACTTGCCGTTGGTGCCCTTGATGTGCGAGCCGAGCGCGCGCACGTTGGTCCAGTCATTGCCCAGGCCGCCGGCAAACTTGGACAGCAGCGCGTTTTCCTTCAGCGCTTCATAGATGCCTTCCAGGTCGTCCGAGACGGTGGTCAGGTAGCACGACGACAGCTGCGAGCGGCGGGTGCCGGAGTTGAACAGGGTCGGCGTGGACGACATGAAGTCGAACGACGACAGCAGCTGGTAGAACTCGATGGCGCGCGCTTCGCGGTCCTTCTCGTTCAGCGCCAGGCCCATGGCCACGCGCATGAAGAAGGCCTGCGGCATTTCGATGCGGGTTTCATCGATATGCAGGAAGTAGCGGTCGTACAGGGTCTGCAGGCCCAGGTAGTTGAACTGGAAGTCGCGGCCGGCGTCCAGCGCGGCGCCCAGGCGGGCCAGGTCATAGGTGGCCAGCTTTTCGTCCAGCAGCTCGGCTTCGATGCCGCGCGCGATGAACTTGGGGAAGTACTCGGCGTAGCGGGCCGACATCTCCGACTGGGTCACTTCGGTGCCCAGGATTTCCTTGCGGATGGTGTGCAGCAGGATGCGGGCGGTGACCTGGCTGTAGTCCGGGTCCTTTTCGATCAGGGTACGCGCGGCCAGGATGGCGGAGTCGTACACCTGCGTCATCGGCACGCCTTCGTACAGGTTCTTCAGCGTTTCCTTCAGGATCGGCTCGGCGCTGACGGCATTGCCCAGGCCCGAGCAGGCGTTGTCGATCAGGGCGTGCAGCGCGACGATGTCCAGCGGCTTGGTCACGCCGGCGTCGGTCACGTTGATGCTGATGCCGGCTTGCTGGACGCGCGCCACGGCCTCGGCGCTGGCACTGGCGCGCTCTGCCTTGCGCTTTTCGCGGTACAGCACGTAGGCGCGGGCCACTTCATGCTCGCCCGAGCGCATCAGCGACAGTTCGACCTGGTCCTGCACGTCTTCGATATGGATGGCGCCACCGCTCGGGCGGCTGCGCACCAGCGCGCGCACCACGTTGTCGGTCAGCTGCTCGACGATCTCGCGCACGCGCGCGCTCGCGGCGCCCTGCCCGCCGTTGACGGCGAGGAAGGCCTTGGTCATGGCAACGGCGATCTTGGACGGCTCGAACGCCACCACGGCACCGTTGCGACGAATGATCTTGTGATCCGGGTAGTTCGTGGTCGCGGCGCTGGGGGTCTGCTGCGTGGTCGAAGCCTGGCTGGCAACGCCGGCGGCGGCGCCACCCGTGGTGATTTCGTTCTGGGCCGTTTGCATGAGAACTCCTGTTTTTACCCTGGCAATAAGAGACAAAAGAGTCCCTGGCGAAATGCGGCGAAAAAGAACGTCCCTCCCGGCTGCAATAGCGGGTGCGACAGACTGCCTTTACGTGAACATTTCGCCAGGGACTCTTGTGATGCCGGCCTTGCGGGGAGGTTTGCAGTCGATACGCGAACTTCGCGGCTGCTGCCTCGCTCTTGGGGCCGGCTCCCCGGTTTGACTACTAGATATAGTGTGTGACGCGGAAAACTGGGCTAAGTATAGTGAAACGAATCCGAATGACCAGTCTTGACAACCGCTTTTTCGGGAACGCCGGCGGCTGTGCGGCAGCGCCACATGCCCGCAAGCCTAGTACTCGCAAGGGTTTCGGCCAGACCGTTCGCAACTGCACATTTCACAAAAATTTTTTTGATTGTTGCTAGGTTGCGATAGCCCCACACGGACGTGGGGCATGTGCGCCGGGATGGGGCGCACAAGTGCGGGGAATGACGTCAGGAATCCGTCACATGCCCTGCTGCGCCCGGGCACTGGTAGGGCAGCATGCCCGCCGCCACGCCGGCCTGCCTGGCAAACCGGGCCCAGTCGAAATGCGGGCCGGGATCGGTCTTGCGGCCCGGCGCGATGTCGCTGTGGCCGGCAATCGCGCGGATCGGATAGGCGGCCATCAGCGCGGGGACCAGCGCCGCCACGGTGTCGTACTGGGCCTTGGTGAACGGCAGGTCGTCGCAGCCTTCGATCTCGATGCCGATCGAAAAATCGTTGCAGCGCGCGCGGCCGAAGAAGTCTGACTGCCCGGCATGCCAGGCGCGCTGCGTGCACGGCACGAACTGCACCAGTTCGCCCGTGCGCGTCACCAGGAAGTGCGCCGACACCTGGACCTGGTGGATGGTGGCAAAGAACGGGTGCTTGTCGGGATCGAGCCGGTTCTGGAAGAAGGCCTCGATGTCGCCGCTGCCGAACTGGCCGGGCGGCAGGCTGATGTTGTGCAGCACCACCAGGTCCACCGGCATGCCGTCCGGGCGCGCGTCGAAATTGGGCGACGGCACGCGCCGGGCGGCGGGCACCCAGCCGTCGGCACCGGGCAGATAGGACGAAGGCGCGGGCGCGGTCATGGCGTGCCCTCGCCTTCCACGGCGCCGCGGTCGCCAGCGTCCATGGCCTCGCGGATGCCCAGCTGCTGGATGCGGTAGCGCAGCTGGCGCAGGTTCAGGCCCAGCAGCGGCGCGGCCGCGGTGCGGTTGAAGTTGGTCTGCGCCAGCGCCTGCAGGATCAGTTCGCGCTCTACGGCTTCCAGCCTGGCGGGCAGGTCGATCGGGAAGACGATGCCGCGGCAGGCGCGCTCGGCGGGGTCGCCGGCAGGCTCGGGTTCAGGCGCGGCGGCAGCGGCCGCCGGTGGCGGCTCGGCCGGAACCAGCGCAGGCGTGGCGGCGGCCGGCGCGGCGCCGCCCGCTGCCGTGCCCCATGGCGCATAAGGGTATGGCGCCACCGGCTGCGGCACCATCGCCGGCACCATCGCCGGCGCCGGCGCCGGCATCAGCCCGGCGCGCCCGGCGCCCGCGTCCAGCGGCCCCAGGTCGGCCAGTTCGATGTCGTCGCTCTCGGCAAACGCGTAGGCGCGCTCGAGCAGGTTTTCCAGCTCGCGCACATTGCCCGGGAATGGATAGGCCGCCAGCCGCTGCAGCGCCGCCGGCGACAGCCGCTTGGGATGTGCATCGCCGTAGCGCACCGCCAGGTGGTCCAGGATGGCGCGCGCCAGCACCGGGATGTCTTCGCCGCGCTCGCGCAGCGTGGGCATGCGCAGCGCCAGCACGTTCAGCCGGTAATACAGGTCTTGACGGAACTGCCCCGCCGCCACCATCGCGGCCAGGTCCTTGTGGCTGGCGCACATCACGCGCACGTCGACGGCGTCTTCGCGGCTGGCGCCGATCTTGCGCACGCGGCGCTCCTGCAGCGCGCGCAGCAGCTTGACCTGCATCGGCAACGGCAGGTCGGCCACTTCGTCGAGCAGCAGCGTGCCACCGTTGGCGGCCTGGAAGAAGCCGCCGCGCTCGGCATCGGCGCCGGTGAACGCCCCTTTGACGTAGCCGAAGAACTCGGACTCCATCAGGTTTTCGGGGATGGCGCCGCAGTTGACGGCGACGAACGGATGCGCGGCGCGCGCGCTGGTGGCGTGGATGGCGCGCGCGGCGCGCTCTTTGCCGCTGCCGGATTCGCCGCTGATCACCACCGGCGCCATGCTGCGCGCCAGCCGCGACAGCGAGCGGCGCACCTCCTGCATCGCTGCGGAATGGCCGGGCAGCAGCGCCGCGGCGCGGTCGGCGGCCTGCTCGGCCGCCGCTGCGGCGTCGGCATCGGCGTTGTCGCGCGGCTGGCGGCCCAGTGCATTCAGCACCAGGCTGCGCAGCTGCTCCAGCGACACCGGCTTGGCGATGTAGTCGAAGGCGCCCGCCTTGAGCGCCTCCACGGCGTTGTCGGCGCTGCCGTAGGCGGTGATCACCGCCACCGGGATGCGTTCCGGCGCGGCCGACAGCTGGCGCACGATCTCGATGCCCAGCCCGTCGCCCAGGCGCATGTCGGTCAGCACCAGGCTGTAGGGGCCCTGCGCCAGCTTTTCGCGCGCCTCGGCCAGCGAGCCGGCCAGCACCACGTCATGGCCCATGCGGCGGATGGAGATGTCCAGCAGCTCGCGCAGGTCGGCCTCGTCGTCGATGACCAGGATGGGATCGGGCGCGCGGGACGTTCGGGGTGGCATGGGTGATGGCGGAAAGGAGACGGGTCAGACGGCGGCCGCCGCGGCAGCCTCTGCGCTCTCGATGCGCAAGGTCAGCACGAAGGCCTTGCCCGGCAGTGTATCGCGCGCGCTGGAGGCCAGCATGCCGGTGCGCTCGATCAGCGCCGGCAGCGAGATGGTGCCGTAGCGCACCTGCGCGTCATTGGCGCCGCACAGCTCGCGCGCCATGAACAGGCCCAGCCCGGTGCCCTGGGCGTTGCTGGTGAAGAACGGCTCGAACAGGCTGCGCTGGTGTTCGCGCGCCACCTCGGCGCCGTCGTTCCAGACGATCAGCTCGGCATGGTGCTGGTCCAGCGCGTGCGCCAGCAGCCGGATCGAGCCGGGCAGCCGGCTGCAGTAGCGCCAGGCGTTGTCGAGCAGGTTGCCCAGCACCTGCTGCAGTTGCGAGGCATCGAACACCACCGGCTGGGCCACGTCGACGGTCAGGCGGATGGCATTGGCGTTGATGTCGGTGCGGCCCGCCGGGCGGGTCTCGCCGGCGCGCGGGCGGCGCTGGCGCATTTCGGCGCGCCAGCGCTCGACGATCTCCGGCAGCGCCTGCGCCAGGTGCACGGTGCTGCGGCCAGTGCGCGGGCGGCGCGACATCTGCAGCACGTCGGACACCACCTGGTCCAGCCGGCGCACGTTGTCGTGGATGATGCGCAGCAGGCGGGCGTCGATATCGACATCGGCGGCGCCCGGCTCCTGCGCGGCCAGGTCCTGCGCGACCGGATGGTGCCGGCCGGAATCGCCCAGCAGTTCGCTGGCCTGGCTGATCGCCGCCAGCGGGTTGCGGATCTGGTGCGCGATGCTGGCCACCAGCCGGCCCATGGCGGCCAGCTTTTCCTGCTGCACCTGCTCGGCGATGCGTTCCCAGCTTTCGATATGGACCAGCACGGTGTCGCGCATCTCGCTGCGCAGCAGCGCCTCATCCTCCTGCGACCACGCCATCGCCTCGTTCTGGGCGATGGCCAGGCGCAGGCGCGCGGCGGCTTCGGGCGACAGCTCGTTCCACGCGGCGGTATCGAGCGCGGCCGGCACGGTGCGGCCATGCGCCATGGTCGAACGCAGCCCGGCCAGGCCCGGCAGCACAAAGCGCAGCCGCAGCCGGGTATGCTGCATGGTGCCGTCGGCCAGCGCGGCGCCGGAGGCCATCGGCAGCAGCTGCAGGATGCGCGGCACGTCGTCCTTGCTGCGCAGCCAGTCGCGCAGCATTTCCATCAGCGGCTGCAGGCGCGGGATGCGGCGCAGGTCGAACAGCACGGTATCGCCGCCGCCCGGCCCGGCTCCGCCAGCGGGCGCGCCACCCAGCTTGCGCGAGTAGATGCGCTCGTGCGGCTGCACGCCCAGCAGCACCACCGCGGCGGGATTGGCGGCCACCACCGCGCCGTTGGCACGCACCAGCATCACGCCGTCCTGCATGTCGTTGACCATCAGCCGGTTGACCAGCTGCTGCAGGCGCAGCTCCTGCTCGCGCGCCAGCGCCAGGCGCTCCTGCGCAAGCTGGCGGTTGGCCAGCATGTACATCAGCAGCGCGGCGATCATGAACACCAGCCCGAACAGGCCCGAGCCCAGCAGCCCGGCATCGGCCTGGCGCAGCAGGATGGTGTGCATGAACGGCCCGCTCATCACCACCAGCGCGGAAATCGCCGCGGCAAACAGCGCGAACAGCAGGCTGGTCAGCGCGCCGGCTTCCAGCGCCGGCAGCAGGAAGATCATGGCCAGGCCCTCGGCGTGTCCGCCCCGGCCCAGCACGCTGAAGACCAGCGCCAGCAGCGCCAGGTCGGCCAGCACCTGCACCCGCACGCGCAGGTGGAAATGCCGGCGCCACAGCGTGCCCGCCAGCATCGCCAGGGCAATGCCAAGGTAAGGGACGGCGACGGCCATGGCCGCCGCATGCTCGATCCCGCCCATGGCCTCCAGGCCGAAAGGCAAGGCGGGGATGGCGGCAGTGAAGGGGGAAGCGGCCGTACCGGCAACGCCGGCGGGCGGCTCGCCGCGCCGCATCAGCGCAAAGCCGACCAGCAGCAGGCCCACGGCGACGCGGGTCCAGCAGAAATAGCGCAGCAGGCGCCAGTGGAAGTCAGGCGGCTCGGGCTGGCGCCACAGCTGCGCCAGGCCGCGCCAGGCGTTCAGCCGCTGCCAGGCCGACGGCGCCGGCTGGGTCATGGGCGCGGGCCGCTGCTGCCGCTGCCGCTCTCGCTGCCGTCGCTGGTTTCGGTGCGGCTTTCGTCGGGCAGGTGGCTGCGCCGGCAGTAGTGCAGGCCGCGCCAGGCAATGGCGTCGCCCTGCGGCAGGTGTACGCCACACTGGGCGCACTGGACCATGCGCTCGGCGGCGGCGTCGGGCATGCCGGCCGCGGCGTGGTCGCTGGCCTCGCGCGCCTGGCGGGCGCGATGCTCGGCCAGCCGGGCCTCGGCGCGGGCGCGCAGCCACCAGAAGACGCCCAGCACCACGGCCAGCAGGATCAGGATACGTGCCATGGCAAATCAGAGCCGGTGCAGGACGACTTCAATCACGAAACGGCTGCCGACATAGGCCAGCAGCAGGATGCCGAACGAGGCGATGACCCAGCGCAGCGCCACCTTGCCGCGCCAGCCGCGGAAGATGCGCCCGGCCAGGATGCCGCCGAACATGGCCCACGAGATCAGCGCGAACACCGTCTTGTGGTCCAGCCGGAAGGCGCGCCCGAACAGCTCTTCGGAAAACAGCAGGCCCGAGCCGATGGTCAGCGTCAGCAGCACGAAGCCGGCGCCGATCAGCCGGAACAGCAGCTTCTCCAGCGTCAGCAGCGGCGGCAGCAGGTCCAGCCAGCGCCCCAGCCACTGGCCGGGCTGCGGCGCCGACGGCCGCGCCGGCGCGTGGCGGAAGCCGTGCAGGCGGCGCTCGGCCAGCAGCATCAGGAAGGCATGGAAGGCGGCCAGCGTGAACAGCCCGTAGGCCACGTTGGCGATGATGAAATGCAGCTTGAACAGCGGCCGCGCCGCGTAGCCCAGGATCTGCGAGCCGGGAAAGGCCAGCGGCATCAGGCTGGCCACCAGCGCCACCGGAATCACGATCAGTCCCAGCCCCGCCAGCGAAAAGAAGAAGCTCTCGATCCAGTAGATGCCCACGCCCAGCCACAGCATGGCCGACAGCGCGAAGGCGAAGCCGAACATCATGCGCTCGGCCGGGAAGATGGTTTCATGCAGCAGCATGCCGTGGCTGGCCAGCGCGGCCAGCATCAGCACGTGCCACCACGCCGGGCGTCCCTCGCCGTGGGCGCCGCCGGCCGGGGGGATGGGGCCGCCGCCCGCCACCAGCACGGCCGCGGCCGAGTTGCCCGCCGGGCCGGTGGAGCCGGCAGCAGCGGCCACGCGCGGATGGCGCGTGGCCCAGCCGTGCCAGGCCAGGCCGCAATAGAGAAGTGCCGTCAGGGCATACAGTACAATGACCATTTACGCAGTTTACCTTAGTGCCCACGGACGGTGGCGGCCCGCTTGAACCTGTGTGACCGGTGTTCCAGGCCTGCCCCGTGTGCCGGACCGCGTCCGATTTTCAGCCCCGAGCCCTGCTCCGACTTCTCCCCCGATTCCTGCCATGCTGGACAATCTCACTCAACGCCTGGCGCGTGTGGTCAAGACCATGCGCGGCGAGGCGCGCCTGACCGAGGCCAACACCGCCGAGATGCTGCGCGAAGTGCGCCTTGCCATGCTCGAAGCCGACGTGGCACTGCCGGTCGTGCGCGAATTCGTGGCCCGCGTGAAGGAAAAGGCCATGGGCGAAGAGGTGGTCAGCAGCCTGACCCCGGGCCAGGCCCTGGTCGGCGTGGTCCAGCGCGAGCTGACTGCGGTGATCGGCGGCGCCGAGGCCGCCAGCGGCAACAATAAAGAATCCGAGCTGAACCTCGCGGTGCAGCCGCCCGCCATCATCCTGATGGCCGGCCTGCAGGGCGCGGGCAAGACCACCACCGCCGGCAAGCTGGCCAAGTGGCTCAAGGAAAACAAAAAGAAGAAGGTGCTGACGGTCTCGTGCGACGTCTACCGCCCCGCCGCCATCGCCCAGCTCAAGACCGTGTCCGAGCAGGTCGGCGCCGAGTTCTTCCCGTCGCAGCCCGACCAGAAGCCGGTCGACATCGCCCGCGCGGCGGTGGACTGGGCGCGCAAGCATTACCACGACGTGCTGATCGTCGATACGGCCGGCCGGTTGGGTATCGACGAGGCGATGATGCAGGAAATCGCCGCGCTGCACGCCGAACTGAAGCCGGCCGAAACCCTGTTCGTGGTCGATGCCATGCTCGGCCAGGACGCGGTCAACACCGCCAAGGCCTTCAATGACACCCTGCCGCTGACCGGCGTGGTGCTGACCAAGCTGGACGGCGATGCGCGCGGCGGCGCGGCACTGTCGGTGCGCCATATCACCGGCCGCCCGATCAAGTTCGTCGGCGTCGGCGAAAAGCTCGATGGCCTGGAGCCCTTCTACCCGGACCGCATGGCCCAGCGCATCCTGGGCATGGGCGACATCCTCGCGCTGGTCGAGGAAGCCCAGCGCGGCGTGGACATGGAAGCGGCCGAGAAGCTGGCCAAGAAGATCAAGAAGACCGGCGATTTCGACCTGGAAGACTTCAAGGCGCAGATCGGCCAGATGAAGAAGATGGGCGGCCTGGGCAGCCTGGTCGACAAGCTGCCGGCGCAGTTCGCGCAGCAGGCGCAGGGCGCCAACATGGATCAGGCCGAGAAGCAGGTGGCGCGCATGGAAGGCATCATCAACAGCATGACGCCGGCCGAGCGCGCGAAGCCGGACCTGATCAAGGCCAGCCGCAAGCGCCGCATTGCCGCGGGCGCCGGCGTGCCGGTGCAGGAGGTCAACCGCCTGCTCAACCAGTTCGACCAGATGCAGTCCATGATGAAGAAGCTCAAGGGCGGCGGCATGATGAAGATGATGCGCCAGATGGGCGCGATGAAGGGCGGCATGAAGGGCCTCTTCAACCGCTGAAGCCCGCCGCGCAAGCCGAACTGCCTCCCCGCAAAAGAACAGGAAAGACATCATGATGAGCGCCGAACAGGCCCGCGAGCTGTGGGCCAATTCCGAAGAAATCGTCTCCGCCGAAGAAGTCCAGGCTTCGCTGGACCGCATGGCCGCGGACATCACCGCCAGGATGGGCAATGACTTCCCGCTGGTGCTGTCGGTAATGGGCGGCGCGGTGGTCTTCACCGGCATGCTGCTGCCCAAGCTGGCGTTCCCGCTGGAGTTCGACTACATCCACCTCTCGCGCTACAACAACAAGACCGTCGGCGGCGAGATGCAATGGCGCGTGGCCCCGCGCGAATCGGTCAAGGACCGCGTGGTGCTGGTGCTGGACGACATCCTCGATGAAGGCGAGACCATGGCCGCCATCCGCCAGCGCATCATGGACATGGGCGCCCGGGAATTCCACGCGGCGGTGCTGTGCGAGAAGACACTGCGCAAGCCCAAGCCCATGCACCCGGATTTTTGCGGCTTTGCCGTGCCGGACCGCTATGTGTTCGGTTGCGGGATGGATGCCAAGGGGTATTGGCGAAACCTGGATTCGATCCGGGCGCTGGTTTGATTTAGCTGGACTGAAGGTTTGCTCCCCTCTCCCGCGCACGGGAGAGGGAGAAAACAGGTCAAGCCTGGTGCGACCCCAGAATCGGCCACAGCGACGCCAGCAGCAGCACCGCCATCCCGATATTGAACACCCGCAGCACCTTCGGCCGCGCCAGCCAGCGCCGCAGCGCCGAGCCGCACAACGCCCACATCGCCACGCTGGGCAGGTTCACCACCCCGAAGATCCCCGCCAGCAGCAACACGTTGAGCCACAGGTTGCCGTGCAGCACATAGGTGCTGCACGCGCCGACCGCCATCACCCAAGCCTTGGGATTGACCCACTGGAACGCCGCGGCGGCCCAGAAACCCATCGGCCGCGCCACCTGCTGGTCCTGCACGCCGCCGGCCGTGGCCAGCTTCCAGGCCAGCCAGACCAGGTAGACCGTCGCCACCACGCGCAGCACCTGCCAGGTCCACGGGAACGCGTGGAACAGCGACCCCAGGCCCAGCCCGACCAGCCCCACCATCAGCGCGAAACCGATGCTGACGCCCAGCAGGTGCGGCACGGTGCGCAGGAAGCCAAAGTTCACGCCCGACGCGAGCAGCATCGTATTATTCGGACCGGGGGTGATCGACGACACCAGGGCAAAGCCGGCAAAGGCGGCAAAGACACCGGTGCCGGCGGCGAGTTGGGACACTTCCATGACTGACTCCAGGGGCGTTCATGTGCTTTCGGGAAATCAGTCTACGGCCACTCAACGGTACAGTACCGGTACACTTTGCAGGAAATGCGCCGATACAGGGCCGCTCACCGTAGCGCATGCCAGGCGATGCCCAGCGCCACCAGCCAGAGGACAACCCCGGTCAGGCGCTCGACCCACCGCACCGACCGCCCGAAGCGCGCGGCCATCGCCGGATGGCCGATGCCGTAGGCCACCAGCAGGTCCCAGCCGAGCACGACGGCGAACATCCAGACTCCATAGGCCAGTTGCACCGCCGGCGGCGTGCGGCTGGCGGCCAGCACCGAGAACAGGCTGGCGTAGAACAGCCCGTTCTTCGGGTTCAGCACGGCGGACAGGAAGCCGCTGGCGAGCTGGGCCAGCCAGGCTGCGGGCGCGGGCGAGGCGGCAGCATCCGCCGCCGGCATCGACAGTTCGCCGCAGGCGTTCAGCAGGCGCCAGCCCAGCCACGCCAGGTAGGCACAGCCGGCCCACTGCAACGCCGCGAACAGTTGCGGCGAGTCCCGCATCGCGGCGACGCCGGCCAGCGCCAGGCCGATAAAGACACCATTGCCCAGCGCGATGCCCAGGCACACGGCGCCGGCGCGTCGCGGCCCGTGCAGCAGCGCGCTGCGCACCACCAGGAAGAAATCCGGCCCCGGGCTGAGCAGCGCCAGCGCATGCGCGCCGGCCACCATGGCAAATTGCTGCCAAGGCAATGCCCCGCGGGCGAGATCGAAAGCCATGTCCATGCCGACCCTCCGTAAAGAGTCCGCAGTGTGGTGCGCACGGCGGTGGCCGGTCTTGAAGAAAGTTGCGGTGTCGCGCCAGGCCGGCGCCTCAGGCGGCGCGTTGGTACCCGCGCGGTGTCATGGCCACGCGCTGCTTGAAGGCGCGCTGGAAATGGCTCTGGTCGGCAAAGCCCAGCGCCAGGGCGACCTCGGCCAGCGCCGCGCCCTGCCGCAGCAGGCGGCGCCCATGCTGGATGCGCAGGTCGAGCTGGTAGGCGTGCGGTGTCATGCCGGTTTCGGCGCGGAAGGCCCGCACCAGGTGGTAACGGCTCAGGCCGCAGGCGCGCGCCAGCTCGGCCAGCGGCAGCCGCTCGGCATGGCGCTCGCGCAGCAGCTCGCACAATTGCGCCACGCGGGCGGAGACGGAGGCCGGCACCGGCAGTGTCCGGGTGCTTGCGCCGTTATCGATGGCGGCATGCAGGTCGCCGATGAAGGCCACCAGCGCGGCCTCTTTCTCGACGCTGTCGGCGGGCGAGAACAACGCGCCGTTCAACTCGCAGACCAGCCGGTAAACCTCCGGCGACGTCATCACGCGTGCCGGCAGCCAGGCCCGCGCCGCGCTGTCCTCGTCGAGCACGGCCGCGACCCAGGCCGGGTCGAAATGCAGCATCTGGTAGCTCCAGCACCCGTCCGGCACGGGATTGCAGGCATGGACCTGGTGCGCCGGGATCACCACCACCGCGCCCGCTCCGAGCACGGCGCTTTCATCGCCGCAGGCAAAGCGGCTGGTACCGCCGTCGACGGCGCCGACCGACAGGGTGGGATGGCTATGCGGCAGGTAGCTGGCGCTGCTGTGGCTGGCGCGCCGGCTTTCGGCAAAGGGCAGCGCGGGATCCGCCCACCAGCGGCTGGCGGCCGGTGCGGCCGGTGCCCCCGGCCTGGCTGCGGGACGGCTCACGCCGCGCTGCGGTACGGCCGTTCGCGCAGCCATTTGGTGGCGATCCACTTTTCGCCGGCGGCCACCGGCAGGCCGGCGTGCAGGGTGCGGTCGTCGAGCGTGCCGTCGGGCAGCAGGTAGCTGAAGTAGACCGCGTTGCCCTTGACCGGCGCCACCTCCAGGCCCACGCGCGGGAACGCGGTGGCGCCGCCCGCCTCGGGCGTGTTCAGGTAGATCACCAGCGTGGCGATGCGCTGCCCGCCGACGGACAGCTGCCGCGCTTCGCCGGGACGCTGCGGGTTGAAGTAGTCGAAGTGTGGCTGGTACTCGCCGCCCGGCTTGTAGTTGAGGATCTGCAGCCCTTCGCCATGCTCGGCCGGCACTCCGGTGACCGCGGCGATGCGGGCTTCGATGCGCGCGATCAGGGCGTGCTCGGCCACCTGGAACATCGCCCCCATGCTGGTGCGGGCGTCGATCAGGTTCTCGTCGCCGGTGTCGGGATTGACCACCGGCGAGCGCGCCAGCCGGCCGCGCGACAGCGCCACCAGCGCATCGCACTCGTCGTCGCTCAGCAGTTGCTGGAACAGCTGCACCTGCGGCGACGCCAGCCGGAACAGGACGGGTACCCGGCGGTCGCCGCCATCGGCGGCGTAGACCGCGGGCATGCCGGCCGCCGCAGGTTCAGCTTGCGCGGGCCGTGCCGGCGCCGCGTCGCCGTTGTCCTGGGCAAACGCCGCAGCCACCGACCGGCGCGCGAAGGCGTCGTCGTAGCCCGAGCGCAGCATCGACAGCACCAGCGCATCGGCGGCAAAGCCCTGGGCGATATGCCGGGCCAGCCATTGTTCGAGTTCGGGCGAGGATTCGGTGTAGCCGGCCTTGCCGCCGGCTACGGATGCTTCGCGGATCATGACGGATTGGCTGCGACGCGCTGCGACGAGAACGGGTTGCGGGCCGGCGGCTCCGCCACCGGTGCGCGCGGGCGCGACGGCGCGATCTCGGCATCGCCGGCCACGGTGACGGTGGCTTCGGAATACTGCCAGCGCTTCCACGCCGCCAGCACCGCGTTGGGATATTCCGGGCGGCCGCGGCTGCCGTTGTAGCGGCCCAGCGCCAGGTACAGGTCGCCCTGCTCGCGGTCCAGGTAATAGCGCAGGATGGTGCAGCCGTAGCGCAGGTTGCTCTGCAGGTGGAACAGCTTGCGCGCATCGCTGTCGCCGATGGCGCGCACCCAGAATGGCATCACCTGCATCAGCCCGCGCGCGCCGGCCGAACTGATCGCGTACTTGCGGAAGTTGCTTTCGACCTGGATCAGGCCCAGCACCAGCGCGGGCTCCAGGCCGGCGCGCTTGGCCTCGTAGTAGGCCACCTCGATCAGCTCGACCCGCACCTGCGGCTCGGGGATGCGCGCGGCCAGCCGCGCCGACATCTCGCCCAGCCACTTCAGGTAGGCCAGGCGCTCGCCGCCGGACGCGAACACCGGCCGCAGCGGCCGGTCATCGGCAATGGCCGCGGCCAGCGCGCCGCGCACGGAGTCGGCCAGGTCTTCTTCCTTCTGCGCGCCGGCATGCGCCGCCGTGGCCGCCAGGGCCAGCAGCGCTACCAGCAGCGCGCCTGCCAGGCGGCGCGCGGCGGCTGCTGCGGCGCTCAGGCCGCGGACGGCGCGCATGGGCCTCAGTTCGCCAGCAGGTTGCGCACGTGGCCGACCACTTCGGCCACGCTGACGGCGGTGGCCTGCGCGTCGCGCCGGCCCTGGTACTCGACCTTGCCCTCCTTCAGGCCCCGGTCGCCCACCACCACGCGGTGCGGCACGCCGATCAGCTCCCAGTCGGCGAACATCACGCCCGGGCGCTCGCCGCGGTCGTCGAGGATCACGTCCACGCCGGCGGCAAGCAGCTCGGCATGGATCCGGTCGGCCTCGGCCTTGACGGCTTCGGAGCGGTCGTAGCCCACCGGGCAGATCACCACGGCGAACGGCGCGATCGCGGCCGGCCAGATGATGCCGCGCTCATCGAAGTTCTGCTCGATCGCCGCGCCCAGGATACGGGTGATGCCGATGCCATAGCAGCCCATCTGCATCGGCTGGGTCTTGCCGTTCTCGTCGAGGAAGGTGGCGTTCATCGATTCCGAGTAGCGCGTGCCCAGCATGAACACGTGGCCCACCTCGATGCCGCGGCAGATCTCCAGCGTGCCCTGGCCGTCCGGCGAGGCGTCGCCCGCCACCACGTTGCGCAGGTCGGCCACGATCGGCTCGGGCAGGTCGCGGCCCCAGTTGACGCCGGTGTAGTGGTAGTCGCGGTAGTTGGCGCCGCAGACAAAGTCGCTCATGTTGGCGACGGTGCGGTCGGCCACCACCTTGACCGGCTTCTTCATGTCGATCGGGCCCAGGTAGCCGGGGGGCGAGCCAAAGGCCTCGACGATCTCGTTCTCGGTGGCGAAGCGGAACTCGGCCAGCCCCGGCACCTTGGAGGCCTTGACCTCGTTCAGCTCGTGGTCGGCGCGGATCAGCAGCAGCCAGATCTGGACGCCGGCCTCGCCGTCGGTGGCCAGCACGATCGACTTGACGTTGGTCTCGAGCGGCAGGTTCAGGAATTCGGCGACCTGCTCGCACTTGACCTTCTCCGGGGTGAAGGTCTTGACCAGGTCCTGCGTGGGCGCGGCGCGCCCGGCCACCAGCGGCAGCGCCTCGGCGGCCTCCATGTTGGCGGCGTAGGCCGAGGTCGGGCAGTAGACGATGGCGTCTTCGCCGGTTTCGGCGATGACGTGGAACTCATGCGAGCCCGAACCGCCGATGGCGCCGTTGTCGGCGGCCACGGCGCGGAATTCCAGCCCGAAGCGGCGGAAGATGCGCACGTAGGCGTCGTACATGTTCTCGTACGACTTGCGCAGGCCGTCGGTGTCGCGGTCGAAGGAATAGGCGTCCTTCATGGTGAACTCGCGCCCGCGCATGATGCCGAAACGCGGCCGGCGCTCGTCGCGGAACTTGGTCTGGATCTGGTAGAAATTGACCGGCAGCTGCTTGTAGCTGCGGATTTCCGAGCGGGCGATATCGGTCACTACCTCTTCGGAGGTGGGCTGCACCGCGAAGTCGCGCTCATGGCGGTCCTTCAGGCGCAGCAGCTCGGGGCCCATCTTGTCCCAGCGGCCGGTTTCCTGCCACAGCTCGGCCGGCTGGATCACCGGCATCGACAGTTCCACCGCGCCGGCCCGGTTCATTTCCTCGCGCACGATGTTTTCCACCTTGCGGATCACGCGCAGCCCGATCGGCATGTAGTTGTAGATGCCGGCACCCAGCTTCTTGATCATGCCGGCGCGCATCATCAGCTTGTGCGAAACGATTTCCGCGTCGGCGGGCGCTTCCTTGAGGGTGGAAATGAAGAATTGCGAGGCTTTCATCCGTAATTTCTCTCTGGGCCGCCGAGGTCGGAAAAATCCGTCCCGGCACAATCCGGGGGACCGGCGGCGCTGAATTATGCGCACGCGCCTGAAACTGCCCTTCCGCTCGGGGAAAACCACCATCCCCCGGTCCGGGCCCGGCTGCGCGCTTCCTTTATAATCAGCGTAATTCTAAAGGATTCGAGGTGCAGTCATGCTCGATCGTGAAGGCTTTCGCCCGAACGTCGGCATCATCCTCCTCAACGCAAGAAACGAGGTTTTCTGGGGCAAGCGAATCGGCGAACACTCCTGGCAGTTCCCGCAAGGCGGCATCAAGTACGGCGAAACGCCGGAACAGGCCATGTACCGCGAACTGCATGAGGAAATCGGCCTGCTTCCGGAGCACGTCAGGATCGTCGGTCGCACGCGCGACTGGCTGCGTTACGAGGTGCCGGACAAGTTCATCCGCCGCGAGATCCGCGGCCACTACAAGGGCCAGAAACAAATCTGGTTCCTGCTGCGCATGGCCGGCAGGGACTGCGACATCCACCTGCGCGCCACCGAGCACCCTGAGTTCGATGCCTGGCGCTGGAGCCACTACTGGGTGCCGCTCGAGGCCGTGATCGAGTTCAAGCGCGATGTCTACCAGATGGCGCTGACGGAATTGTCACGCTTCCTGAACCGGCACCCGCGCGTGCCGCTCAGCCCGTATGGCACGCACGGCAACCACGGTGCGCATGGCGTGCACGGGCGCCACGGCGGGCCGCGCGGCCAGGCGCTGAGCCGGGCGCAGGCCGCCCAGCAGGCCGACGCCGACGGCAATGTCGAAGCCCCGGCCACGGCCGACTATGTTTCGCCGGCGACGCCGGTATCCACTACACGGAGCACTGATGACTAGTTTGACCGGCGTGGGCCGCCGCGGCGGCCTGAGCGCGGCCGCATTGCTGCTTGCCGCGGCCAGCCTGGCCCTGGCCGGCTGCAAGACCACCGGCAAGGAGATGGCCGAGGAAGAAAGCACCTGGAACAACCCGTTCGCGCCCAAGACCTTCGAGGAAGCCAAGGCCATGCTGCCGGCCTTGCCGCAGGAGGCCAACCTGATCCCGTTCTCGGTGGCGGGCACCGGCACACTGTCGTTCGCGGTGGACAGCAAGTCGATCTCGGTGGGCAAGGACAATGTGGTGCGCTACACCGTGGTCACCACCAGCCAGAGCGGCGCGCGCAACGTGACCTTCGAAGGCATGCGCTGCGACGCGTTCGAGCGCAAGCTGTACGCGACCCTGCCCCCGGGCGCCACCGAGTGGGTGCCCAACAGCAGCGACTACGGCGAGACCTGGCACCGCATGCAGGCCGGAGTGCGCAATGCCTACGCCGCCACGCTGGCGATCGATTTCTTCTGCGAGGGCCGCACCGTGGCCGGCAAGCCCGCCGACATGGTGCTCGAGCTGCAATCGCGCGCGCCGCACAAGCGCTGACGCAACCTGTGCAGGTATAAAAAAAAAGGCGGGACTGCCTGGCAGTCCCGCCGTTTTTTTTTGCTTGCATCGATCAGACCAGCACCAGGTTGTCGCGATGGATCAGCTCGGGCTCGTTCAGGTGGCCGAGCACGGATTCGATCTCGGACGACGGCTTGCGCGCGATCAGCCGCGATTCCGCGCTGGAATAGTTGGTGATGCCGCGCGCCACCTCCTTGCCTTGCGCATCGACACAGGCGATCACCTCGCCGCGGGCGAACTCGCCCTGCACTTCGACCACGCCGATCGGCAGCAGCGACTTGCCGCCGCTGGTCAGCTTCTCGACCGCGCCGTTGTCGATCACGACGCGGCCGCGCAGCTGCAGGTGGTCTGCCATCCATTGCTTGCGTGCCGTCAGCCGGCCGGTCGGCGCCAGCAGCTGGGTGCCGATCGCCTCGCCGGCGGCCAGGCGCTCCAGCACGTTGGCCTCGCGGCCGGAGGCGATGGTGGTGTGCGCGCCCGACTTGGCCGCGCGCTTGGCCGCCAGGATCTTGGTCAGCATGCCGCCGCGGCCAATCGAAGTGCCGGCGCCGCCGGCCATGGCTTCCAGCTCGGGCGTGCCGGCCAGGGCCTCGTCGACGAACTGCGCGGCCGGGTCCTTGCGCGGATCGGCGGTGTACAGGCCGCGCTGGTCGGTCAGGATCACCAGCGCGTCGCCTTCGATCAGGTTGGTGACCAGCGCGCCGAGCGTGTCGTTGTCGCCGAACTTGATTTCGTCGGTGACCACGGTGTCGTTCTCGTTGATGATCGGCACCACGCCCAGCGACAGCAGCGTCAGCAGCGTCGAGCGGGCGTTCAGGTAGCGCTCGCGGTCGGCCAGGTCGGCGTGGGTCAGCAGCACCTGCGCGGTGCGGATGCCATAGCGGCCGAACTGGCTCTCGTAGACCTGTGCCAGCCCCATCTGGCCGACCGCCGCGGCGGCCTGCAGCTCATGGATTTCCTTCGGGCGGCGCGCCCAGCCGAGCCGCTGCATGCCTTCGGCAATGGCGCCGGAACTGACCAGCACCACTTCCTTGCCGGCCACGCGCAGCTTGGCGATCTGGGCCGCCCAGCGGGCGATGGCGTCGTGGTCCAGCCCCTTGCCGTCGTTGGTGACCAGGCTGGAGCCGACTTTGACGACGATGCGCTTTGCCTGCGCGATGACCGATTGCATGGTGGAAATCCTGTCTCCGGAGATCGTTCGGAACCGCTGATTGTTTGTTGTCTATGCCTCGCGCTGGTCCTGGTCGACGTTATGCAGGCGGTCGTCCAGGCGGATGTCCGGCTCTGCCAGCGCCGCGGCCTCTTCGGCCTTGATCGCCTGCAGGTGGTCCTTGATCGCATAGATCAGCTCGCGGCAGCCTTCGCCGGTGAGCGCCGAGATCTGGAACACCGGGCCCTTCCACTTGTAGCGCTTGAGGAAGTCCTTCACCTTCGCCGCGCGCTCGTCCTCGGCCACCATGTCGAGCTTGTTCAGCACCAGCCAGCGCGGCTTTTCAAACAGGGTCTCGTCGTATTTCTTCAGTTCGTTGACGATGGCCTTGGCCTCGGCCACCGGATCGACCGCCTCGTCGAACGGCGCCAGGTCGACGATATGCAGCAGCAGCCCGGTGCGCTGCAGGTGGCGCAGGAACTGGTGGCCCAGGCCCGCGCCCTCGGCGGCGCCCTCGATCAGGCCGGGGATGTCGGCGACCACGAACGATTGCTCATGGTCCACGCGCACCACGCCCAGGTTGGGATGCAGCGTGGTGAACGGATAGTCCGCCACCTTCGGGCGCGCGTTGGAGATATGCGAGATAAAGGTCGACTTGCCGGCATTGGGCATGCCCAGCAGGCCGACATCGGCCAGCACCTTGAGCTCGAGCTTGAGCATGCGGCGCTCGCCCGGCTTGCCGTCGACCTGCTGGCGCGGCGCGCGGTTGGTACTGGACTTGAAGTGCAGGTTGCCCCAGCCACCCATGCCGCCCTCGGCCAGGCACACGCGCTGGCCGTGCTCGGTCAGGTCGGCGATGACCTCGCCGGTGTCCATATCGGTGATCAGCGTGCCCACCGGCATGCGCAGCGTGATGTCTTCCCCCGCGGCGCCGTAGCAGTCGGAGCCGCGGCCGTTCTCGCCGTTTTTCGCCACGTGCTTCTTGGCGTAGCGGAAGTCGATCAGCGTATTGATATTGCGGTCCGCCACGGCGAACACGCTGCCGCCCCGGCCGCCGTCGCCACCATCCGGGCCGCCGAAGGGCACAAACTTCTCGCGCCGGAACGAGGCGCTGCCATTGCCGCCGTTGCCGGCGATGGCTTCGATTCGGGCTTCGTCGATGAACTTCATGATGGGTTTTCCGTGATGGGATCGGCAGATCGGGGGCCGGCGTAGTTTACTTCGCCAGAAAAGAAAAAGCCCCGCAAGCGTTGCGGGGCCTTTCGTCCTGCAAAGGCTGTTATCAGGCCGCCGGAACGACGCTGACTTGCTGCTTCTTGGCAGGGCCCTTGACGGCGAACTGCACGTGGCCGTCGATCAGGGCGAACAGCGTGTGGTCCTTGCCCACGCCGACGTTGTCGCCGGCATGCACGCGGGTACCGCGCTGGCGCACGATGATGCCGCCGGCGTTGATGGCCTGGCCACCAAACACCTTCACGCCCAGACGCTTCGATTCGGAATCACGGCCGTTCCGCGTGGAACCGCCGCCTTTTTTCTGTGCCATGTCTTACTCCTGTCGCTTTACCGGATTACGCTCGATCGATCAGGCAACGATCGCTTCGATGCGCAGTTCGGTGTAATTCTGACGATGGCCCTGACGCTTCTGGTAGTGCTTGCGACGGCGCATCTTGAAGATCTTCACCTTGTCGTGACGACCCTGGGAGATAACGGTAGCCTTGACGGAAGCCCCGCTCACCAGCGGCGTACCAAACTTGATTTGGTCGCCGGCGCCCACTGCGAGCACCTGGTCGAGCGTGATTTCTGCGCCAATGTCTGCCGGTATCTGTTCTACTTTCAGTTTTTCGCCAGCAGCAACCTTGTATTGCTTGCCGCCGGTTTTTACGACCGCGTACATTGTCGAACCTCTCGGATGTGAATAAAACGCCGAAACCGCGCGATGCGGCCCGGTTATCTCCCGCCGGCAAGGACCCGCAAGGCGAGCGACTACCGGAGGAAACCGGGAATTGTAAACGAGATTGGGGAAAACCGCAAAGAAAACAGGCACATAGCCTGTGAGCGGCGCGCCCGGCACAATCGGTGGGCCGCTTCGCTCAGGTCAGATCGGCGAGCAGGAACCCCGCCAGTGCGGCAAACGCCACCCACCAGGCGGTGCGGCGCAGTTGGCGGCGAGGTATGGGCTTGTCCATGACCGGATTATAGTGGGGCCAGCCACCAACGCCCGCTGCGCGCATACCCTGAGCCCATCGCCCGGCAAACAGCCCGTCAAACAATGCGGGGCATGCGTAGAACGCCGCCTGCATCGCATATAATCGTCCGGTTTTGCGTAACGGTGATCATCTTGTCCCAGCCTTCCGCCACTGCCTTGCTTGCCCCGGTCGCTGCAGACATGCGCGCGGTCGATGCTGTTATCCGCCAGCGGCTGTCTTCTGAAGTCCCGCTGATCGAGCAGATCGGCGAATACATCATCGGTGCCGGCGGCAAGCGCCTGCGCCCGGTGATCCTGCTGCTGACGGCACGCGCGCTGGGCTACGACGGCAACCGTCACCATGAGCTGGCCGCCGTGGTGGAATTCATCCACACCGCCACCCTGCTGCACGACGATGTCGTCGACGAGTCCGAGCTGCGGCGCGGGCGCGACACCGCCAACGCGGTGTTCGGCAACGCCGCCAGCGTGCTGGTGGGCGACTTCCTCTACTCGCGCGCGTTCCAGATGATGGTCGATGCCGGCAGCATGCGCATCATGGAGATCCTCTCCAACGCGACCAACGTGATCGCCGAAGGCGAGGTGCTGCAGCTGCTGAACATGCACGACCCGGATGTCACCATCGAGCGCTACCTGCAGGTGATCCGCTACAAGACCGCCAAGCTGTTCGAGGCCGCCGCGCAGCTGGGCGCCGTGCTGTCCGGCGCCGACGCGCAGATGGAAGAGGCGGCCGCCGAATACGGCCGCCGCATCGGCACCGCCTTCCAGCTGATCGACGACATGCTGGACTACACCGCCAGCGCCGAGCAAATGGGCAAGAACGCCGGCGACGACCTGCGCGAAGGCAAGCCCACCCTGCCGCTGCTGCACCTGATGGAACATGGCACGGCCGAGCAGCGCCAGCTGGCCCGCGACGCGATCGTACAGGGCGGCACCGAGCATTTCGACGCGGTCTTTGCCGCGATCCATGCCAGCGGCGCGCTCGAGGTCACCTTCGAGGCCGCACGGCGCGAGGCCGAAGCCGCCGAGCAGGCAGCCCGGCAGTTCCCGCCGTCCGAGCTGAAGGAAACGCTGATCCAGCTCTGCGCCTTCTCGCTGCAGCGGCAGTCCTGAGCCGGGAAGCGCCGCGGGATGGGGGCGTTTTCCTCCGCCCTCTTCCATTCCCAAAAAAACGCTGCTAAACTTACGTTCTTTGCTGCTGACGCTAAAACGTCTGCCGGCAGACCAAATCGGGGTGTAGCTTAGCCTGGTAGAGCGCTACGTTCGGGACGTAGAGGCCGGAGGTTCGAATCCTCTCACCCCGACCAGATTTAAGAAGCCGAATCAACGAAAGTTGGTTCGGCTTTTTGTCTTTCTACCCCTCCTCCTTAGCCCTTGATGGCTTTGCGCTGTCGCTTGAAAGCTTTAAGCTCGGCTACGGCGAAAAGCTGGCTGCGCCCGACTTCCGCCCGTGGAGCCACCTTGCCATCGCGCACCAGCCGGCGGAAGGTCGCCATCGAGATTTCGAGGTATTGGGCAGCCTCTGCCGCGGTGAAATCCTCCTCCGCGAGATGGCCGAAGACTTCCTCATGCGAGAAATTCTCATCACCAAAGGCCTGCTGCCCGATCAGTGTGAAAAACCTGACGCGCTCCCGCGGGGGCAACGCGCCGAGGGCATGCAGCAGGTCTTCAGCGGTCATCGTGTCCATTCTTTTCTGCCCTCAGGTACTTCTTGAGCTCGTCATAGAAGTTCTCATGCGAGCCGACCTTATAGAAATCGATCCATAGCACCTCAAGTGCCACGCCTTTCACGTTCAACTCCTGCGGCAGTGGCCGGTAGGCGATCAGGTATTCCTGCCGGTTGAACCTGAATTTATGCACCCTGATGCCAGCCAAGTCCCCAATCTTCGCTTCGCCCAACTCGGGCACGGCACAGAGCTCCTCGACCTCGTCTTCGATCGCCAGTTGCAGCGGCTTGTGTGCTTTCTTGACGAACTGAACGAAAGGCTTCTTGTAGTTTCGCCTCATGCGACGTTATGCACTCGTTTTTGATTCTATAACAGATCAGACCACGCCGGGCGCCGGCGAGCCACCATGCCGAGAAGCATGGCTGGCTAGCGACCAGTGGGGATGGAGGCAATTCTCAAATTGCCGTCTGCTGTGTTCGCCGCCCCCGGGGCGGAGCCCCGCGCAAGTAGGGTTGCGCCGGTGTCGCGCAAACGCCAATACGACCCGCCGTCGCCTTTACAAAAAGTGACCCCATCGGCAAACTGGCCCGATCCCAAGAAGCGGGCTCGTCTCGTCCTGCCCTGTCCGCGGACACTGCTCCAACCACTGCGCACTTGCCATGACACTCGGACTTGCCCTGGCCCAGAGCCGGCGTATCGCGCCCGCCCTGCTTGCTCAGCTGGAGCAGGCCGCGCGTGAAAAGCAATCGCAGCTGATCGACGAGATCATCGGCAGCGGCACCATGAGCGCGCATGACGTGGCGCTGTTCGCCGCGGACAAGTACCAGTTGCCGCTGCTCGATCTGGCCCAGTACAACCTGGCCAAGGTGCCGTCGGCGCTGGCCGGCAACCGTGAGTTCCATGCCCACCGGCTGCTGCCGCTGGGCCGGCGCGAGAACCGCCTGGTGCTGGCGCTGTCCGATCCGTCCAACCAGGCCGGCCTGGACGCGATCCGCGACAAGTACAAGCTGCCGGTCGAAGCCGTGGTGGTCGAGCACGACAAGCTGATGAAGCATGTGCGCGCCGCCGGCGAGGCGCTGGGCACGCTGAAGAACATCTCGCCGGTGCAGGCCGAGCGCAAGATGATCGAATACGATCCGGTCGCCGCCGCCGCCAACCCGCGCAACCGCACCACGGCCGACAACATCGACGACGCCCCGGTGGTGCGCTTCCTGCAGAAACTGCTGACCGAGGCCTTCCACCGCGGCGCCTCGGACCTGCACTTCGAACCGTTCGAAACCTTCTACCGCATCCGCTTCCGCGTCGATGGCGTGCTGCAGGAGGTCGCGCGCCCGCCGCTGGATATCCGCGACAAGATCGCGACCCGCATCAAGGTGCTGTCGCGGCTGGATATTTCTGAAAAGCGCGTGCCGCAGGACGGCCGCATGAAGCTGCTGATCGCGCTGCCCAAGGACAAGGACGCCAAGGAAACCGTCGAGAAGGCGGTGGACTTCCGCGTGTCGACGCTGCCCACGCTGTTCGGCGAAAAGATCGTGATGCGGATCCTGGAATCTTCGTCCGACAAGCTCGACATCGACCAGCTCGGCTATGAGCCAGAGCAGAAGGCGCTGCTGCTGGACGTGATCAAGCGCCCCTACGGCATGGTGCTGGTGACCGGCCCCACCGGCAGCGGCAAGACCGTGTCGCTGTACACCTTCCTGAACCTGCTGAACCAGGGCGACATCAATATTTCCACGGCCGAGGACCCGGCCGAAATCCAGTTGCCGGGCATCAACCAGGTCAACGTCAACGACAAGGCCGGGCTGACCTTCGCCACCGCACTGCGCTCGTTCCTGCGCCAGGATCCGGACATCATCATGGTCGGAGAAATCCGCGACCTGGAAACCGCCGACATCTCCATCAAGGCCGCGCAGACCGGTCACCTGGTGTTGTCGACGCTGCACACCAACGACGCGCCGACCACGCTGACGCGCCTGATGAACATGGGCGTGGCCCCCTTCAATATCGCGTCGAGCGTGCTGATGATCACCGCGCAGCGGCTGGCGCGGCGGCTGTGCAGCTGCAAGCGCGAGGGCGAGATCCCGCGCGAGGCCTTGCTGGAAGCGGGCTTCCGCGAGCGCGACCTGGACGGCAGCTGGCAGCCCTACCATCCGGTCGGCTGCGAGCGCTGCAACGGCAGCGGCTACAAGGGCCGCTGCGGCATCTACCAGGTGATGCCGATCACCGAGGCCATGCAGGAAATCATCCTGACGCACGGCACCGCGCTGCAGATTGCCGAGCAGGCGCGCAGGGACGGCGTGCTATCGTTGCGCGAAGCAGGGCTGCTGAAGGTCAGGCAGGGCGTCACGTCACTCGAAGAAGTGCTGGCGACCACGAACACGTAGGGAAGCAAGACACAACGTAAAGACAAGACGCACAACAAGCGTCATTTACATCGGGGGTCAATAACATGGCGACGCGCGCACCAGCAGCGGGCGCCCGGACGGGGGCACCGTCACGGGCCAAATCAGGGAAGGGGCGCAAGGCCCCCACCCAGTACATCTTCGAGTGGGAAGGCAAGGACCGCAAGGGCAAGACCTTCACCGGCGAGCTGCGCGCCGAAAACCAGGCCGAGGTCACCGCCACGCTGCGCAAGCAGGGCCTGACCATCGTCAAGCTCAAGAAGCGCAAGGCGGCGCGCGGGCGCAAGATCACCGAGAAGGACATCGCCTACTTCACCCGGCAACTGTCGACCATGCTGAAGGCCGGCATCCCGCTGCTGCAGTCGATCGACATCATCGCGCGCGGGCACGTCAACCCCAACTTCACCCAGCTGCTGTCCGACATCCGCTTCGACATCGAGGCCGGCAGCAGCATGGCCGCGGCGTTCCGCCGCCACCCCAGATACTTCGACACACTGTACTGCAACCTGATCGATGCCGGCGAACAGGGCGGCATCCTGGACTCGCTGCTGGAGCGCCTGTCGCTCTACATGGAGAAGACTATCGCGCTGAAGGGGCAGATCAAGTCCGCGATGATCTACCCGATCGCGGTGCTGACGGTCGCCTTTGCCGTCACGGTGATCCTGATGCTGTTCGTAATCCCGGCGTTCAAGGGGGTGTTCTCCAGCTTCGGGGCCAACCTGCCTGCGCCGACGCTGCTGGTGATCGCAATCTCGGACTTCTTTGTCCAGTACTGGTATCTGGTGATCGGCGCGCCGGTGGCCGGCATCAGCTTCTATCTGCGCGCGCTGAAGAAGTCCGAGAAGGTGCAGCGCGCCACCGACCGCGCGCTGCTGAAGCTGCCGATCTTCGGCAGCTTGTTCCGCAAGGCCGTGATCGCGCGCTGGACCCGCACCCTGGCAACGATGTTCGCGGCCGGCACGCCGCTGGTCGAGTCGATGGAGTCCGTGGCCGGCGCCGCCGGCAACTGGGTCTACTACGACGCCACCCGCGAGATCGAGCAATCGGTGCGCATCGGCACCAGCCTCACCAACGCGATGCAGGCGACCCATGTGTTCGACAACATGGTGCTGCAGATGACGCAGATCGGCGAGGAGTCCGGCGCGCTGGACAACATGCTGCTGAAGGTGGCGGAGTTCTACGAGCGCGAGGTGGACGATGCCGTCGCCGCCATTTCCAGCCTGATCGAGCCGCTGATCATCGTGGTGCTGGGCGTGCTCATCGGCGGCATGGTGGTGGCGATGTACCTGCCGATCTTCAAGCTGGGACAGGTGGTGTAAGCGATGCAGCCGGTGTGGTCCGCTACCCCCTATCCGACCGGAGCCGCGACCGGCACCGCCCCGCTGCTGCACGCGCTGGCGGCGCTGCCGCCAGTCTTTCTGGTGGCGGCAGCAGGGCTGCTGGGCCTGGTGGTCGGCAGCTTCCTCAATGTGGTGATCCACCGCGTGCCGCGCATGATGGAGCGCGACGAGGCCAACTACATTGCCGAGCTGCGCGGCGATCCGCTGCCCTACCCCGGCCGCTACAACCTGATGGTGCCGCGCTCGGCCTGCCCGCATTGCGGCCACGCCATCGCCCCATGGGAAAACGTGCCGGTGCTGAGCTACCTGTTCCTGCGCGGCCGCTGCTCGGCGTGCAAGGCGCCGATCAGCGTGCGCTATCCGCTGGTGGAACTGGCCTGCGGCGTGCTGAGCGCGCTGGTGGCATGGCGCTTCGGCCCGAATGCGCAGGCGCTGGCCGCGCTGGTGCTGGTGTGGGGGCTGCTGGCGCTGACCATGATCGATGCCGATACACAATTGCTGCCAGACCAGATCACGCTGCCGCTGTTGTGGATCGGCCTGCTGCTGAACGTCGCCGGCCTGTTCGTGGCGCTGCCCGACGCGGTGATCGGCGCCGCCGCAGGCTACCTCGTGCTGTGGCTCGCCTACTGGCTGTTCCGGCTGCTGCGCGGCAAGGAAGGCATGGGCTTCGGCGACTTCAAGCTGATGGCGGCGCTCGGGGCCTGGTTCGGCTGGCAGGCGCTGCCGGCGCTGGTGCTGCTGTCGTCGGTGGCCGGCGTGCTGTTCGGGCTGGCCAATATCGCGCTGCACCGCCAGGAGCGCGACACGCCGTTCCCGTTCGGGCCCTTCATCGCGCTGGCCGGCGTGGTGGTGCTGCTGTTAGGTCCCGGGGTGCTGCCGGTGTTTGCCTGGTGATGGCCGCGCGGCTGTGATCCGGCCACGGCCGAAGCGGCCGAAGCGGCCGAAGCGGCCGAAGCTGGTATCGTTGCGGCAACAACGTCTGACAGAAACTATCACATGCTGGAAATCGGACTGACCGGCGGCATCGGCAGCGGCAAGACCCGCGTGGCCGACATGTTCGCCGCGCGCGGCGCCGCGATCATCGATACCGACCTGCTCGCGCATGAGATCACCGCGCCGGGCGGGCGCGCCATCCCGGCGCTGGTCGAAGCCTTCGGCCCCGCCTGCCTGCGCCCGGACGGTGCCATGGACCGCGACGCGATGCGCGCGCTGGTGTTTGCCGATCCCGCCGCCAAGGCGCGGCTCGAAGCCATCACGCACCCGCTGATCCGCGCGCTGACCACCGAACGCGCGCAGTCGATCCGCGCTGCGGGCGCGCACCCCTACCTGATCTACGTGGTACCGCTGCTGGTGGAGTCGGGCTCGTGGCGCGAGCGCGTCGGCCGCGTGCTGGTGGTCGACTGCACCGAAGCCACGCAGGTGGCCCGCGTGATGTCGCGCAACGGCTTCAGCCGCGAACAGGTGCTGGCGATCATGGCCAGGCAGGCCACGCGCGCCGCGCGCCTGGCATGTGCCGACGACGTCATCGACAACGACGGGCCGGTGCAGGCGCTGGTGGCGCAGGTCGACCGGCTCGACCGCTACTACCGTGAACTGTCGGCCGCGGGCACGGTCCATCCATAACGCGCCAGGCCGGCGCGGTGGCGCATGGCATCATGCGCGCGACATTGTCCTCGGACCTTGTCTCGCATAGAATGCGCTGGAACATGCCGGGAAATCGCCGCATAGTGCCGGCATTCCACACGCATAGATCGCCCTTTCCGGTATTTCCCGGGCCTCATTCTGCACCGGGCCGCCCCTGAAGCGCCCGACGCCCTGCACGGACACAGCACTTGATTCTGTACGAATACCCTTTCAACGAACGCATCAGGACTCTCCTGCGCCTGGAAGACCTGTTCGATCGGCTGGAATACTTCCTCGGCCAGGATCATGCCCAGCAGCACCACGTCGCGCTGACCACGCTGTTCGAGATCATCGACGTGGCCGGCCGCGCCGACCTCAAGACCGACCTGATCAAGGAACTGGAGCGCCAGCGCCAGGCCCTGGCGCCGCTGCGCGCCAATCCGCAGATTGACCAGGACGCGCTCGACTCGGTCATCGGCGAGATCGAGCAGGGCATCGCCATGCTCAACCAGACCGTGGGCAAGGCCGGGCAGTTGCTGACGGATAACGAGTGGCTGACCAGCATCCGCAGCCGCGCCATCATCCCCGGCGGCACCTGCGAGTTCGACCTGCCTGCGTACTATGCCTGGCAACATCGCCCCGCCGAAGACCGCCGCGCCGACATCCTGAAATGGGCGCGTCCGCTGGTGTCGCTGCGCATGGGCACGACCATCGTGCTGCGGCTGCTGCGCGAAGCCGGCCAGAGCGGCAAGGTGATCGCCACCGGCGGCAGCTACCAGCAGATGCTGTCGGGCCGCAGCTACCAGCTGATGCAGGTCTGGCTGGACGACTCGCTGCTGGCCTTCATCCCCGAGATGAGCGCCAACAAGTACATGCTGTGGGTGCGCTTCACGCAGCAGGACGGCGACCTGCGCCCGCGCTCGGTCGATGCCGATATTCCGTTCCTGCTGAAACTCTGCAATTTCTGAAGCCTGCGCTGAACGCCATGCCTGCTGTCGTCAAATGCCCCACCTGCGGCACCGAGGTGGCCTGGGTAACCGAAAACAAGTTCCGCCCCTTCTGTTCCGAGCGCTGCAAGCAGATCGATCTCGGCGCCTGGGCGTCGGAGAAATACGTAATCGGCGGCAAGCCGGGCGAGAGCTCGCCCGACCGGTCCGAAGACGAGGACGACTGAAGCGCTCCGGCGCCGCCGTGCTCAGTGCGCCGCCGCCAGCACGCGCCGGTAGAAGCCCACACACACCAGCACGAACACCGCCAGGCCCAGCCACTGCGCGGTCGCTTCAAACCCACCACCGACCACGGCCAGCGGCGCATCGCTGCCTGACAGGCCGATCACCGCGGCCAGCATCACGCCGACCAGGCTTTCGCCGACGATCAGGCCGGACGCCAGCAGCGTGCCGCGCCGTTCGGCGTGCTCCAGCGCCAGCCGCACGTCGTCGCCGCGCGCAGTGGCGCGGCGGCGCTCGGCGCGCAGCAACAGCCACGACAGCACCGCCCCCACCACCAGCGCCGAGCTGATCGTCGGCGGCAGGTAGATGCCGATGCCCACCGCCAGCACCGGCAGCCGCGCCGCGCCGCCACGGCGGCGCAGGACCTCGTCGATGGCGATCAGCACCACGCCCAGCCCGATGCCGATCAGGATCATGTTCCAGTTGAGCTGGTGGGTGAAGATGCCGGTGGCGATCGCGGTCATCAGCGTCGCCTGCGGCGCGGCCAGCGCCTGGTTCGGGTCCATGCCGGCGCGCGGCAGCGCGCCGGCGAAGCCATAGGCGTTGTAGAGCAGCTCGAGCACGGGAGGAATCACCGCGGCGCCGACCACGCAGCCGATCAGCAGCGCCACCTGCTGGCGCCACGGTGTCGCGCCGACCAGCCAGCCGGTCTTCAGGTCCTGCAGGTTGTCGTTGGCGATGGAGGCCACCGCCACCACCGCGGAGGTGGTGAAGATCGCCAGCGCGATCGCGAACTTGCCGCCCTCGGGCGTGGCCAGCAGGCCGTCGGCCTGGCCCGCCAGCAGGATCAGCAGCGACACCAGGATCACCGCGATGATGCCGATGCCCGAAATCGGGCTGGCCGACGAGCCCACCAGTCCGGCCATATAGCCGCACGCCGCCGCCACCAGGAAGCCGAAGATAAAGGCGAACACCACCGCGTAGACCACCAGGCGCCAGCGCGCCCCGCCACCCAGCGGCGCCGGTGCGAGGAACCAGGCGAACACCGTCACCAGCACCGCCAGCAGCGCCAGCATCACCAGCCCGATCCACTTCGCCGGCATGTCCTGCTGCGTGCGCGGCACGCTGCCCTGCCCCGCCGGGCCGGCCTGGAGCGCGCCGAACGAGGCGCGGATGCCATACAGCATGGGCTTGGCCAATGACAGCAGCGTCCAGATCGCGGCGATGCCGATGGTGCCGGCGCCGATAAAGCGCGCCTGCTGGCTCCACACCATGGTGCCGAAGGCCGACAGCGTGGCGCCGTCCGGGCGCGGCGTGACCGCGGTCAGCCACGGCACCGCGACGCCCCAGGTCAGCACCAGCCCGAGCAGCATGGCCAGCCCGCCAACGATGCCGACCAGGTAGCCCGCGCCCACCAGCGCCAGCGAGAAGCCCATCGACAGCCGCACCACCGAAGCGCCCGCCGACAGCCAGAAATTGGCGCCCTCGGCCAGCACGCGCAGCCCGCCTGCGGCGAAGCTGAACAATCCCGCGACCAGGCCCCCGGCCATCAGGTCGGCGAGGCCGGTCGCCTGCGGCTTCTGGCCCGGCGCGGCTTCGGCGGGCGCGGCGCTGCCCACGCGCAGGATTTCCGCCGCGGCCACGCCCTCGGGATAAGGCAGCTCGCTCTGCACCACCATGGCATGGCGCAGCGGAATGCTGAACACCACGCCGAGCATGCCGCCCGCCGCGCAGATCGCCAGCGTCTGCCAGAACGGGAAGCCTTGCCAGTGGCCCAGCATCACCAGCCCGGGCAGGATAAAGATGATCGACGACAGGGTGCCGGCGGCCGAGGCCTGCGTCTGCACCATGTTGTTTTCCAAGATATTGGCGCCGGGGAAGAGCCGCAGCACGGCCATCGAGATCACCGCCGCGGGGATCGCCGACGAGAAGGTCAGGCCGACCTTCAGGCCCAGGTAGATATTGGAGGCGGTGAACACGACCGTGATCAGCGCACCGAGGATGATGCCGCGCAGGGTCAGTTCAGGCAGGGAAACGTCGTCGGCGATACGATCGACACGTAGCATGCAGGTTCCTTTCCTGTGGGCCGGGCCGGCCGGCCCGGGCGGCGCACAAGCGGGCGCCGCGGCCGCTTGTCGGTGACGCGGACTGCTGGTCAGCCGTTGCGCGCTTCCTCGTCCAGCCACGCCACCACGGGAATGGTGGCCGGCAGCAGCGGCCCCACCGTCACCGGCGTGCCCTGCCACGAGAACGCCTGGCCTTCGCGGCCGACGGGCTCGCCCTGCCAGGCCGTGACCTTGCAGAAATGCAGCCGCACATAGGCGTGCGGGTAGTCATGTTCCAGGATGTGCCAACGCTCGCATTGCGTGACATCAAGCCCCAGCTCTTCGTGCAGTTCGCGCGCCAGCGCTGCCTCCACCGACTCACCCGGCTCGAGCTTGCCGCCGGGGAATTCCCAGTAGCCTTCGTAGGGCTTGCCGGCCGGACGCTGCGCCAGCAGGAAGCGGCCGTCGGGCTGCACCAGCACGCCGACCGCCACCTCGGTCACCTTGCGCGGCGGGTTGCCGCCGGTGGCCGCGGGGTTCTGCGTCGCCGCGCTCATGCCTTGGCGTCCCCGGCAACATCGGCGATGTACGGCTTGCCGTGCTTGCCGCCCCAGTCGCGCGCGAACTGCCAGGCCACCCGGCCCGAACGCGAGCCGCGCTCCAGTGCCCACACCAGCGCATCGCCGCGCGCGGCGGCGATGTCCTCGTCGGTGCAGCCGAAGTGCTGCAGCCAGTGGCCGACGATGGCCAGGTACTCGTCCTGCTTGGGCGGGTAGAACGACAGCCACAGCCCGAAGCGCTCGGACAGCGAGATCTTCTCTTCGACGACTTCGCCGGGGTGGATCTCGCCGTCGTCGGTGTGGCGGTAGCTCTCGTTGTCCTTCATGTACTCCGGCAGCAGGTGCCGGCGGTTCGACGTGGCGTAGATCAGCACGTTGTCCGATTGCGCCGCGACCGAGCCATCCAGCGCCGACTTGAGCGACTTGTAGCCCGACTCGCCTTCCTCGAACGACAGGTCGTCGCAGAAGATCACGAAGCGCTCGGGCCGTTGCGAGACCAGCTCGACGATATCGCCCAGGTCACCGAGATCGTCCTTGTCGACCTCGACCAGCCGCAGCCCGTCCCGGACGAAGGCATTGAGGCAGGCCTTGATCAGCGACGACTTGCCGGTGCCGCGCGCGCCGGTCAGCAGCACGTTGTTGGCGGGCAGGCGGTTCACGAACTGGCGCGTATTGCCGACGATGGCATCCTTCTGGCGCTCTATGTTCTTCAGGTCGTCCAGGTGGATCGGCGGCAGCTGGCGCACCGGCTGCAGGTAGCCGATATTGCCGAACAGGCTCTGACGCTTGCGCCAGCGGAACGCGACCGCCTCCTGCCAGTCCGCGTCGCTCAGTTGCGGCGGCAGCCATTGTTCGAGTCGGGCGAGGAAGTTGTCGAGGCGGGCGGCGAGGTCAGACATGGCAGCGGGGCGTCAGGGAATGTAGGGTGCCGATGGTCTCTTGCTCCCTCTCCCCTCGGCGGGAGAGCGGAGCAAAGCGGCGGTGTTCAGGAACGGTAGTCGGCGTTGATCGACACGTAGTCGTGCGACAGATCGCAGGTCCACACGGTGGCTTCGGCGTTGCCGCGGCCGAGCGCGATGCGCACCGTGATCTCGGCCTGCTTCATCACGCGCTGGCCGTCTTCCTCGCGGTAGTCGGGATTGCGGCCGCCGTCGCGGGCGACCCAGACATCGTCCAGCCACAGGTTGACGCGGCCGACATCGAGATCATCCACGCCGGCGTAGCCCACCGCGGCCAGGATGCGGCCCAGGTTGGGGTCCGAGGCATAGAACGCGGTCTTGACCAGCGGCGAATGCGCGACCGCATAGGCGATCTGGCGGCACTCGGCCACGTCCTTGCCGCCTTCGACGCGGATGGTCATCAGCTTGGTCGCGCCTTCGCCGTCGCGCACGATCATCTGCGCCAGCTCCTGCGCCAGGCTCGTCACCGCTTCGCGCAGCGCGTCAAAGGCCGGACCTTCGGCGCGGTCGATCACGGCGCCCGACTTGCCGGTGGCGATCAGCACGAACGAATCGTTGGTCGAGGTATCGCCATCGATGGTGATGCTGTTGAAGGAGTGGTCGGCGGCGTGCGTCACCAGTGCCTGCAGCACCGGCTGCGCCACGGCGGCATCCATGGCGATGAAGCCCAGCATGGTCGCCATGTTCGGGCGGATCATGCCGGCGCCCTTGCTGATGCCGGACAGCGTGACGGTCTTGCCGTCGATCTGCACCGTGCGCGACGCGACCTTGGGCTGGGTGTCGGTAGTCATGATCGCTTCCGCGGCGGCCAGCCAGTTGTCGGCGCCGGCGTTGGCGATGGCGGCGGGCAGCCCGGCCAGCAGGCGGTCCATCGGTAGCTGCTCGAGGATCACGCCGGTCGAGAACGGCAGCACCTGCGCGGCCTCGATGCCCAGTTGCGCGGCCAGCGCGTCGCAGGTGGCGCGGGCATTGGCCAGGCCCTGTTCGCCGGTGCCGGCATTGGCATTGCCGGTATTGACCACCAGCGCGCGGATGCCCTTGCCCGCTTTGTCCGCAGCCGCCAGGTGCTCGCGGCACACCTGCACCGGCGCGGCGCAGAAGCGGTTGCTGGTGAAGACGCCGGCCACGGTGCTGCCTTCGGCCACGCGCACCACCAGCACGTCCTTGCGGTTGGCCTTGCGGATACCCGCCTCGGCCCAGCCGAGCTCCACGCCGGCGACGGATTTCAGGTTCTCTGCCTGGGGCAGCGGAAGATTGACGGGCATGCAGGACTCCTCGATGTTGCTGCTTGCGACTTGCTGGTCTCAGACGAACATGCCCGCGAAGGGCGGGCATGTTCGATTCCTCTTGCGCCACTCCGGTGCTGCGCGGAGCGGCGTCATACCGGATGCCCGGCCTGGCTCAGTTCAGCTGAGCTTGCCGTGGCACTGCTTGAACTTCTTGCCCGAGCCGCACGGGCACGGGTCGTTGCGGCCGACCTTGGGCATGCCGGCCAGCGCCAGCTCGGCGGCGGCCATGGCCGTGCCGGTGCGCGGCGACGGCGCTTGCTCGACCGGCTCGCGGCCTTCGGCGAACTCGTCGTGCTTGTACTGCACGTTCTCCAGGTGCGACAGGCCTTCCTCGATCTGCTCGGAAGCCTGTTCCAGTTCTTCCGGCGACTGGATCTGCACATTGAAGGTCACGCGCGTGACTTCGTTCTTGATCACGTCCAGCAGGCGCGCGAACAGCTCGAACGACTCGCGCTTGTACTCCTGCTTGGGATCCTTCTGCGCGTAGCCGCGCAGGTGGATGCCCTGGCGCAGGTGGTCCAGCGCGGCCAGGTGCTCGCGCCAGTGCGTGTCGATGCTTTGCAGCATGACCGAGCGCTCGAAGCCGGCGAACGACTCGCGGCCGACCATGGCCACCTTGCTGTCGTAGCGCTCCGTCGCCGCCTTCATGATCAGGTTGAGCAGCTCTTCGTCCTCGATGCTCTGCGCGCCCTCGATGGTCTTTGCCAGCGGCACTTCCAGGCCCCAGTCCTCGCGCAGTCGCGTTTCCAGGCCGGCGATGTTCCACTGCTCTTCCATGGTGTCGGCCGGCACGTGGTCGCGGAACAGCTCGATCAGCACGCTTTCGCGCAGGTTGGTGACCATCTCGCCGACATCATTGGCCTCGAGCACGTCGTTGCGCAGCTTGTAGATTTCCTTGCGCTGGTCGTTGGCAACGTCGTCGTACTGCAGCAGCTGCTTGCGGATGTCGAAGTTGCGGCCTTCCACCTTGCGCTGCGCCGATTCGATCGAGCGCGTGACGATGCCGGCCTCGATCGGCTCGCCCTCGGGCATCTTCAGGCGCTCCATGATGGCGCGCACGCGGTCGCCGGCGAAGATGCGCAGCAGCTGGTCGTCCAGCGACAGGTAGAAGCGCGACGAGCCCGGGTCGCCCTGGCGGCCGGCACGGCCGCGCAGCTGGTTGTCGATACGGCGCGACTCGTGGCGCTCGGTGCCGACGATATGCAGGCCGCCGGCGGCCTTGACCTGCTCGTGCAGCGACTGCCATTCGTCCTTGAGCTGCTGGATGCGCGCGGCCTTGTCGGCGTCGGACAGGCTGGCGTCGACCTCGATGAAACCCGCCTGCTTCTCGACGTTGCCGCCCAGCACGATATCGGTACCGCGGCCCGCCATGTTGGTGGCGATGGTGATCATCTTGGGGCGGCCGGCCTGCGCCACGATCTCGGCTTCGCGCGCATGCTGCTTGGCGTTGAGCACCTGGTGCGGCAGCTGTTCGCGCTCGAGCAGGCCCGAGAGGTATTCCGAGGTCTCGATCGAGGTGGTGCCCACCAGCACCGGCTGGCCGCGCTCGTAGCAGTCGCGGATATCGCGCACCACGGCGTCGTAGCGCTCCTTGCCGGTCTTGTAGATCTGGTCCTGCAGGTCCTTGCGCTGGGTCGGGCGGTTGGTCGGGATCACCACCACTTCCAGGCCGTAGATCTCCTGGAACTCGTACGCTTCGGTATCGGCCGTGCCGGTCATGCCGGCCAGCTTCTCGTACATGCGGAAGTAGTTCTGGAACGTGACCGTCGCCAGCGTCTGGTTTTCCTGCTGGACGGTGACGCCTTCCTTGGCTTCCACGGCCTGGTGCAGGCCATCGGACCAGCGGCGGCCGGTCATCAGGCGGCCGGTGAATTCGTCGACGATCACGACTTCGTCGTTCTGCACCACGTAGTGCTGGTCGCGGTGGAACAGGCTGTGCGCGCGCAGGGCCGCATACAGGTGGTGCATCAGCGTGATGTTCTGCGGCGCGTAGAGCGATTCGCCTTCGCCGATCAGTCCCAGCTGCGACAGGATGTCTTCGGCCTTTTCGTGGCCGGCCTCGGTCAGGTAGACCTGGTGGCCCTTCTCGTCGACGTAGTAGTCGCCCGGCTTCTCGACCCCGGTGCCGTCGGCTTTTTCTTCGCCGATCTGGCGCTCGAGCAGCTTGGGGATGCCGTTCATGCGCTGGTACAGGTCGGTCTGGTTCTCGGCCTGGCCGGAGATGATCAGCGGGGTGCGGGCCTCGTCGATCAGGATCGAGTCCACCTCGTCGACGATGGCGTAGTGCAACGGCCGCTGCACGCGCTGCGACGGGTCGTAGACCATGTTGTCGCGCAGGTAGTCGAAGCCGAACTCGTTGTTGGTGCCGTAGGTGATGTCGGCGTTGTACGCCGCCTGCTTCTGGTCGTGCGCCATCTGCGACAGGTTCACGCCCACCGACAGGCCCAGGAAGTTGTACAGCCGGCCCATCCACTCGGCATCGCGCTGCGCCAGGTAGTCGTTGACGGTGACCACGTGCACGCCCTTGCCGGTGATGGCATTCAGGTACACGGCCAGCGTCGCGGTCAGGGTCTTGCCTTCGCCGGTGCGCATTTCGGCGATCTTGTTGTCGTTCAGCACCATGCCGCCGATCAGCTGCACGTCGAAGTGGCGCATCTTCATGACGCGCTTGCTGGCCTCGCGGCACACGGCGAAGGCTTCGGGCAGCAGCGCCTCGAGCGATTCGCCACCGGCGTGGCGCTGCCGGAAGGCCTCGGTCATGCCGCGCAGCTCGTCGTCGGAGAGCTGCTCGAACTTCGGCTCCAGCGCATTGATCTGCGCCACCGTGCGGCGGTATTGCTTGATCAGCCGCTCATTGCGGCTGCCGAAGACTTTCTTGAGAAGGCCCGTGATCATCGATTGCTTTCACCTGCGCGGAACCGGGTGGCATCCCCAGGGAAGGCGGGCTGCCCCGGCGGCCGGGCGCGGTAATGGATAGATTGGCGCAAAACGCCGAGTTTATCATGTGCCGGGGTCGCGCCCGGCGGCGCGGGGCGCTGGCGCGGGCCCGGCTGCAAGCAGTTTGGGATGGTTGCGCCGGCTTCAATCCGGCCGCCCTCGCTTTCGGCCCGCGCTGCCTGCGTGCACGCGCTGCCCCTTGCTAGAATGGACCCATGCGCCGCTTCACCCATCCCGCCCTGCAGACCCCCGCCGCCAAGCCGCTCAACGACTGGCTGGACAAGGCCGGCCCGGTGTCGACGCTGCTCCAGACCGCGCGCCAGCTGTCGGTGCTGGAGGCGGAGGTGCTGGCGCTGCTGCCGGCCGGCATGCGCGCCGGCCTGGCCGTGGCCGGCATCAAGCGCGACCCGTCCGACCCCAACGGCCAGGTCCTGCTGTTGCTGGCGGCTCACGGCGCGGCCGCGGCGCGGGTGCGCCAGGTCGTGCCGACGCTGCTCGGACGACTGCAGCAGCGCGGCTCGCCGGTCACCTCGATCCGCGTGCGGGTGCAGCCCGAGGTGCAGCGCCATTCCGACTGGGAGGTGGAGCCGGTGGCACGGCCGCGCACCAGCGGGCGCATGACGCCGACCGGGCTCGCCAATCTCGACCAGCTCGCGCGCAGCCTGCCCGATTCGCCGCTGCGCGACGCGCTCAATACGCTGCTGTCCCACCACCGCTGAGCGCCCGCGCCGCGTCCAAAGCAAAAGAGCCGACCTGTGCAGGTCGGCTCTTTTTCTATGCGAGGCCGCTCAGGCGAAGGCCGGCTGGGCCTGCGGCAGGAACGCCGCCGGGGCTTCCTCGACGCGCTCGAAGGTGACCAGTTCGTAGGCTTCCTGGTCGGCCAGCAGCGCGCGCAGCAGCTGGTTGTTCAGGCCGTGGCCGGACTTGTTCGCCACATAGGCGCCGATCAGCGGATGGCCGACCACGTACAGGTCGCCGATCGCATCCAGGATCTTGTGGCGCACGAACTCGTCGCCGTAGCGCAGTTCCTCGTTGTTGAGCATGCGGTGCTCATCCAGCACGATCGCGTTGTCCAGGCTGCCGCCGCGCGCCAGGCCCATCTCGCGCAGGGCCTCGACCTCGTGCGCGAAGCCGAAGGTGCGGGCGCGGGCGATCTCGCGCACATAGCTGGTGTCGGCGAAATCGATCGAGAAGGTCTGGCCGGTCTTGTCGACCGCCGGGTGGCGGAAGTCGATGGTGAACGACAGCTTGAAGCCGAAGAACGGCTCCAGCCGCGCCAGCTTGTCGCCTTCGCGCACTTCCACCGGCTTCTTCACGCGGATGAAAGTCTTGGGCGCGTTCTGTTCTTCGATGCCGGCCGACTGCAGCAGGAACACGAACGATGCCGCGCTGCCGTCCATGATCGGAATTTCTTCGGCGTCGACGTCGACATAGAGGTTGTCGATGCCCAGGCCGGCGCAGGCGGACATCAGGTGCTCGACGGTGGAAACGCGCGCGCCATCCTTCTGCAGCACCGACGCCAGGCGCGTGTCGCCGATGGCCGATGCGGCCACGGGAATCTCGACGGCATCGGGCAGGTCGACGCGGGTGAAGACAATGCCGGTACCCGCCGGCGCCGGTCGCAGCGTCAGCGTGACCTTGCGGCCGGAGTGCAGGCCGATGCCGACGGTCTTCACCAGGGATTTTATCGTGCGCTGTTTGAGCATGACAGCCTCAACAATTATAAAAATCTATCGTGTTATTTTTTTGATTAAGGGATTTTACCACCACATGCGGGACGCTGCAGCCGGCTTTTGTTTCCGGCTGTTAACACGCCTGTCACAAGTTACGTATTATCCACGTTTACCCGGATGACTGTGTCAGCCGCGCAACGCCGCCAGCACCGCCTCGGCGCTGCTGACACGGAATTCGCCCGGCGCCTCGACGTCGAGCCGGGTTACCACGCCGTCCTCGACCACCATGGCGAAGCGCTTGGCCCGCACGCCCATGCCGCGCGCGCTCAGGTCCTGGTCCAGGCCCAGCGCGCGGGTCCACTCGGCGCTGCCGTCGGCCATCATGCGGACCTTGCCGGCCACCTGCTGCTCGCGGCCCCACGCGCCCATCACGAAGGCATCGTTGACCGAGACGCACCAGACCTCGTCCACGCCTGCCTCGCGCAGTGCCTCGGCATGCTGCACGAAGCCCGGCACATGCTTGGCCGAACACGTCGGCGTGAAGGCGCCGGGCAGGCCGAACACCACGATCTTGCGCCCGCGGACCAGGTCGGCCACCTTGAACGCATTGGGGCCGAGCGCGCAGCCGTTGCTTTCGGTCTCGAAGAATTCCTGCAGCGTGGCGTCGGGGACGCGGGAACCGACAGTGATCATGGCTTTCCGGTTTTCCTTGGGTGTCTGGGCGGGTCTATGAAGGATAGGACGAATGCGGGGCCGCATGGCGGCGCGTTGCCGCTGGGCAACCTAACGATCATAGGCGCCCGGCCCGCGCTGCCAAAGCCGGATCACATCCGCTTACGTTCGAAGAAATATTCGGACGAGTTCCGATACACCTGAAGACGCTACAAAGGCGTCCGCGCGGGGCCCCCGGTGTGGTGGGCCCCCCGGCCGGGGATAAAACCCCCCCCGGAAG
>NZ_JBYOJO010000015.1:131424-174717 GCF_057798955.1 Cupriavidus sp. 207A1
CACCTTACCCCCCACCACCGGGCCCGGGGCGGCCCCCTTTGGGGGCGCCCCCCCCGCACGGCGATACATCCCGACCGGGAAGGCGGGAAACCAGTCCGGGGAGGCGGCCAGCGGCACGCCCGAACCCGGCAACGGGATGCGGGTGAAGTCAGTCCGGCGCAGGCGCGGCGCCGCCAGCAGCCCGGCGGTTCACGTCAGCCATGCAAGGCACGCGCGGATGGGGAGCGCACGTGCATCGCGACCAGGCGAAGCGTTCCGTCAGGCGGCCGGTGGAGGCACCGATGCCGCGCCAGGCAGGCTTCAGTCTGCCTGCTTGCGCAGGAAGGCCGGGATGTCGTACGTATCCACACCCTTTTCCTGCAGCGCCGCCACGTGGGCCGATGCCGACTCACGCGAGCTGCGCCACACTGCCGGCGTATCCAGGTTGCTGTAGTCCGGCGAGCTGTGCTGCGCGGCGGTGGCGGCCATGTTGGCCATCATCTGCACCGGCATGTTGTCGGTGCCGGTCTTGAGCAGCGTCATCGGCTGTTGCTTCTTGGCCGAGCGGCCCAGGCCGGTCGCGACCACGGTCACGCGCAGCGCATCGCTCATCGAATCGTCGTACACCGTACCGAAGATCACGGTCGCATCTTCCGCGGCGTAGCTGCGGATGGTGTTCATGACTTCCTTGGTTTCCGACAGCTTGAGCGAACGGCTGGCGGTGATGTTGACCAGCACGCCGCGCGCGCCGGACAGGTCCACGCCTTCCAGCAGCGGGCTGGCCACGGCCTGCTCGGCCGCCAGGCGGGCGCGGTCGACGCCCGACACGGTGGCCGTCCCCATCATGGCCTTGCCCTGCTCGCCCATCACCGTCTTGACGTCTTCGAAGTCGACGTTGACCAGGCCGTCAACGTTGATGATCTCGGCAATGCCGGCCACCGCGTTGTGCAGCACGTCGTCGGCGCACTGGAAGCACTTGTCCATCTCGGCGTCGTCGCCCATCACTTCGAACAGCTTTTCGTTGAGCACCACGATCAGCGAGTCGACGCTCGATTCCAGCTCGCTGGAACCGTGCTCGGCCACCTTGGCGCGGCGCGCGCCTTCGAAGTCGAACGGCTTGCTGACCACGCCCACGGTCAGGATGCCCATCTCCTTGGCCACCTGCGCGACGATCGGCGCGGCGCCCGTGCCGGTGCCGCCGCCCATGCCGGCAGTGATGAAGACCATGTGCGCGCCGCGCAGCGCGTCGGCGATCTGCTCGCGGGCCTGATCCGCGCAACCGCGGCCGACTTCCGGCTTGGCGCCAGCGCCCAGGCCCGTATTGCCGAGTTGAAGCACGCGCGAAGCGGTGGAACGCTTGAGCGCCTGGGCGTCGGTATTCATGCAGATGAATTCAACGCCCTGGACACCGCGGCTGATCATGTGCTGCACGGCGTTACCGCCCGCGCCACCCACGCCGACCACCTTGATGATGGTGCCGTCCATCACTTCCGTTTCGATCATGTCAAAGTCCATCACTGCCTCCGAGAAAAATCAGTCCCCAGACGATGCGGCCTCCCCGCCGCAACCCCTGGTTTCTGAACAAGAAACCAAAAAAAGAAAATCAGAAAACTTCCATCCGGCGCGCCGGCCTGTCCGGTAGACCGCCCTGCCCGCGCGCCGTTGCATCGTTAGCGCGTCAATTTCCGCATCGATCAGAAATTGCCGACAAACCATTCCTTCATGCGGGTCCACACCTGCTTGACCGACCCGCTCTGCACCGCCACCTTGCGCCCGCGCATGCGCTGCACGCGGCCTTCCAGCAGCAGGCCCATCACGGTCGCGTAGCGCGGGCTCTTCACCACCTCGTGCAGGTTGCCGCGATACTCGGGCACGCCGACGCGCACGGGCTTGAGGAAAATGTCCTCACCCAGCTCGACCATGCCCGGCATCATCGCGGTCCCACCGGTGATGACCACGCCCGACGACAACAGTTCTTCATAGCCGGACTCGCGCACCACCTGATGCACCAGCGAGTACAACTCTTCGATGCGCGGCTCGATCACCGCGGCCAGCGCCTGGCGGCTGAGCGTGCGCGTGCCGCGGTCGCCCACGCCGGGCACCTCGATCATGTCTTCCGGGTCGGCGATCGCCTGCTTGGCGATGCCGTACTGGATCTTGATGTCCTCGGCGTCCGGTGTCGGCGTGCGCAGCGCCATCGCGATATCGTTGGTGATCTGGTCGCCGGCGATGGGGATCACGGCGGTATGGCGGATCGCGCCTTCGCTGAAGATGGCGATGTCGGTGGTGCCGCCGCCGATGTCGACCAGCACCACGCCCAGTTCTTTTTCGTCCTCGGTCAGCACCGCCAGGCTCGACGCCAGCGGCTGCAGGATCAGGTCGTGCACTTCCAGCCCGCAGCGGCGCACGCACTTGACGATGTTCTGCGCGGCGCTGACGGCGCCGGTGACGATATGCACCTTCACTTCCAGGCGGATGCCGCTCATGCCGATGGGCTCGCGCACGTCTTCCTGGCCGTCGATGATGAATTCCTGCGTCAGGATGTGCAGGATCTGCTGGTCGGTCGGGATATTGACCGCCTTGGCGGTCTCGATCACGCGCGCCACGTCGGTCTGCGTAACCTCCTTGTCCTTGATCGCCACCATGCCGCTGGAATTGAAGCTGCGGATATGGCTGCCGGCAATGCCGGTGAAGACCTCCGAAATCTTGCAGTCGGCCATCAGCTCGGCCTCTTCCAGCGCCTTCTGGATCGACTGCACGGTGGCCTCGATGTTGACCACGACCCCTTTCTTCAGACCCTTGGACTCAGACTGGCCCATCCCGATCACCTCGTAGCTGCCGTCGGGGCGCAGTTCCGCCACCACGGCCGCCACCTTCGAGGTGCCGATATCGAGACCGACCAACAGGTCCTTGTATTCCTTGCTCATCGGGTTTTCTCCGCGTTCTTGCTCTTCAGTCGCGTCGGATTGTTGTTGGATGTACCTGAAACCGTTGCGGCCGCCCCCGGCCGGGCGGCGCTGGTCGCCGCGCTCGCCGCCTTCGCCTTGGCCGCTCGCTCGGCCTTTTCGGCCCGCACCGCCGCCGCGATCTGCGCCTCGGTCAGGAAGCGCGCGTTGGCGGCACGGATGGCAAAGCCGTTCGGATAGCGCAGATCGGCATATTCGATCTGGCTGCCCCATTGCTGCGTGACCTGCGGCCAGGCCGCGACGAAGCGGCGCACGCGCTGGTCCATCGCGGTGCGGTCCTCCTCGTTCTGCTCCCGGCCCAGCTCGACCTCCATGCCGTTGGACAGGCGCGCCCGCCAGGCGTAGCGGCCGGACAGGGCCACCGCCAGCGGCTCGGCCTTGAGCGGCTTGAACCACTGGCGCATGACCTCGAGCTTCTCGATCACATCGCCTTCGCTGTCCGGCGGACCGTCCAGCGCCAGCAGCTGCGCGTCCTCTTCCGCCTCGGCGGTGTTGGCGACAAAGATCTCGCCATAGGTGTTGATCAGGCGGCCGCTGTCGGGCGCGCCCCAGGTTCCCAGCGCCTCGTGTTCCTCGACCTCGACCGCCAGGCCGTTGGGCCATTCGCGCCGCACGCTGGCGCGCCGCACCCACGGCACCGACTCGAACGCCTGGCGCGCCGCGTTGAGGTCCAGCGTGAAGAAGTTGCCGCTCAGCTTGCCCAGCGCGCTGGCGCGCACGCTCGGCGCGTTTACGTGGCGCAGGGCGCCGCCGTCCATCGGCCCGATCTCCACGTGCGTGATGGCAAACACCGGCCGCTGCGCCAGCCACAGCAGGCCCGCCGCGAGCGCCATCAGCGCCACCACCGCATACAGCGTGGAGGCGATCAGGTTGAGCAGGCGTGCGTTATGCCACATGGTCCGGTGCGGTCCTGTCGGGTGAAGTTATTCGGGTTTCCAATGCTCGTTGGGATGCAGGTCCAGCGTGGCGGCGGCCACCACCTGCAGCACGAAGTCCTCGTAGCTGATGCCAACCGCGCGCGCCGCCATCGGCACCAGCGAATGGCCGGTCATGCCGGGCGAGGTATTCATCTCGAGCAGGAAAGGCGTGCCGTCGGCGCGCAGCATCACATCGGCGCGCGCCCAGCCGCGGCAGCCCAGCACGCGGTAGGCCTGCACCGCCAGCGCCTGCACCTGCCGTTCGACTTCGGCATCCAGGCCCGACGGACACAAGTATTGGGTATCGTCAGTAAAGTACTTATTTTGATAGTCGTAGTTGGCTTCGGGCGCGACGATGCGGATCACCGGCAGCGCTTCGGCGGTATCGCCCTCGCCCACCACCGGGCAGGTCAGCTCGGCGCCGTCGACAAAGGTCTCGGCGATGACGTCGTTGTCCAGCGCCGCGGCCTTGTCGAAGGCGGCGCGCATCTGGTCCGCGGCGGTGACCTTGGTCAGGCCGATCGACGAGCCTTCGCGCGCCGGCTTGACGATCAGCGGCAGGCCCAGGTCGGCCGCCACGGCGTCAAAGTCGGTGTCGGCATGCAGCATGGCGAAGCGCGGCGTGGCCAGGCCGTGCGTCATCCACAGGCGCTTGGTGGCCTGCTTGTCCATGGCCAGCGCCGAGGCCAGCACGCCGCTGCCGGTGTACGGCACGCCCAGTTGCTCGAGCAGGCCCTGGATGGTGCCGTCCTCGCCGTAGCGGCCGTGCAGCGCGATGAAGACGCGGTCAAAGCCGGCCGCCGCCAGTTCGGCCACGCCCTGCAGGCCGGGGTCGAAGCCGTGCGCGTCGACGCCGCGCGACTGCAGCGCGGCCAGCACGCCGTTGCCCGACATCAGCGAGATTTCCCGCTCGGCCGAGCGACCGCCCAGCAGCACGCCGACCTTGCCCAGCGACTTGGGATCGATATTGGGATGGGCGACGAAGCTCATGCCTGGCTCCCTTGCAGCGGTTGCTGGTGCGACACCAGTTGGCCGGGCACACCGCCGATCGAGCCCGCGCCCATGGTCACGACCACATCGCCGGGCCGTACGGCATTCAGGATGGCCTGCGGCATCTCTTCCATCTGCTCCACGAAAACGGGTTCGACCTTGCCGGCCACGCGCAGCGCGCGGGTCAGCGCACGGCCGTCGGCGGCGACGATCGGGGTCTCCCCGGCGGCATAGACCTCGGACAGCAGCAGGGCATCGACCGTGCCCAGCACCTTGACGAAGTCTTCAAAGCAATCGCGCGTCCGGGTAAAGCGATGCGGCTGGAACGCCAGCACCAGGCGGCGCCCGGGGAAGGCGCCGCGCGCGGCGGCCAGCGTGGCGGCCATTTCCACCGGGTGGTGGCCGTAGTCGTCCACCAGCGTGAAGGTGCCGGCGCCGTCCGGCGTAGCCACCTCGCCGTAGCGCTGGAAGCGGCGGCCGACGCCGTGGAATTCACGCAGCGCCTTGACGATGGCGGCATCGGGCACCTCCAGCTCGGTGGCGATGGCGATCGCCGCCAGCGCGTTCTGCACGTTGTGCATGCCGGGCAGGTTCAGCACGATCTCCAGCGGCGGCTCGGCGTGCTGGTTCAGCTGGCGCAGCACGGTGAAGTGCATCTGGCCGTCGACCGCGCGCGCATCGACGGCGCGGATCTGCGCGTCTTCGGCAAAGCCGTAGCGCACCACCGGCTTGGACACGAACGGCAGGATCTCGCGCACGTTCGGGTCGTCCACGCACAGCACCGCGATGCCGTAGAACGGCAGCCGCTGGGTGAATTCGATGAACGCCTGCTTGAGCCGGGCGAAGTCGTGCCCGTAGGTGTCCATGTGGTCGGCATCGATATTGGTGATGACCTCGATCACCGGGAACAGGTTCAGGAACGAGGCATCCGATTCGTCGGCCTCGGCCACGATGAAATCGCCGGTGCCCAGGCGCGCGTTGGCGCCGGCCGAGTTCAGCCGGCCGCCGATGACGAAGGTGGGATCGAGGCCGCCTTCGGCCAGCACCGAAGCCACCAGGCTGGTGGTGGTGGTCTTGCCGTGCGTGCCGGCGATGGCCACGCCCTGCTTCAGCCGCATCAGCTCGGCCAGCATCACCGCGCGCGGCACCACCGGGATGCGCTGGCTGCGCGCGGCCAGCACTTCGGGGTTGTCGCCGCTGACCGCGGTCGACACCACCACCGCGTTGGCGCCGCTCACGTTGGCGGCGTCGTGGCCGTGCATGACGGTGGCGCCCAGCGACGCCAGGCGCCGCGTGGCGGCATTGTTGCCCACGTCCGAGCCCGAGACCTTGTATCCCAGGTTCAGCAGGACCTCGGCGATGCCGCTCATGCCGGCGCCGCCGATGCCCACGAAGTGGATGTTCTTGACGATATGCTTCATTGGATTGCTGCTTCGCTCACTTCAGTCCCTGGCCAGCTCGCTGCATACCTCGGCGACGCGCCGGGTTGCCTCAGGCTTGGCCAGTCCGCGCGCCAGGCGCGCCATGTCCTTTAACTGCGGCCGGGTCAGGCTGGCAATGGTCTGCGCCAGGCCCGCGGCCGTCAGGTCTTGCTGCTGCACGAGCAGGGCCGCGCCCTGGCTCGACAAAAACTGTGCGTTGGTGGTCTGGTGGTCGTCCACCGCATGCGGGAACGGCACGAACAGCGCCGCCACACCTGCGGCGGCCACTTCCGACACCGTCATCGCGCCGGCGCGGCAGATCACCAGGTCGGCATCGGCATAGGCGCGCGCCATGTCGTCGATGAACGGCAGCGTCTGCGCCGGCACCTGCGACGCGGCATAGTTGGCGCGCAGCGTGTCGATCTGCTTTGCGCCCGCCTGGTGCGTCACCACCGGGCGCTGGTCCTGCGGCAGCAGCGCAACGGCCTTCGGCACCACCTCGTTCAGCGCCGCGGCGCCCAGGCTGCCGCCCACCACCAGGATGCGCAGCGGGCCGGTGCGCTGGTCGTAGCGGGACTCGGGCGCGTCCAGGTGCGCCAGTTCCTCGCGCACCGGATTGCCGGTCCATTCGCCGCCGGGGAGCGTATCCGGGAACGCGCACAGCACGCGGTCGGCCACCTTGGCCAGCACCTTGTTGGCCAGCCCGGCGATCGAGTTCTGCTCGTGCAGCACCAGCGGCCGCCCCAGCAGCGAGGCCATCATGCCGGCCGGGAAGGTGATATAGCCGCCCATGCCCAGCACCACGCTCGGACGCACCCGCCGCAGCGCGGCGATGCTCTGCCAGAACGCGCGCAGCAGGTTCAGCGGCAGCAGGAACTTGGTCACCAGCCCCTTGCCGCGCAGCCCGCCGAACTGGATGAATTCCATCGGGATGTCGTGCTTGGGCACCAGCGTGGCTTCCATGCCGGTGCGGTTGCCCAGCCAGACGATGTTCCAGCCCTGCTCGCGCAACGCGTGCGCGACCGCCAGCCCCGGGAACACATGTCCCCCGGTGCCGCCGGCCATTACGAGCAGGGTACGCGGCTGCGTCATACCTTGCCTCCGCGCATCATGACTCTGTTTTGGCTTCGGCCGCTGCGCTTAACTTCCTGCAGTCGCAGGAAGTTAGCCTTCGCCGAAATCGCGTGCTGCTGCGTTCCGGTCATACCTTCCCTCCACGCATCAGCACGCGATTTTCATAATCAATGCGCAGCAGGATCGCCAGCGCCACGCAATTCATCAGGATGCCCGAGCCGCCATAGCTGACCAGCGGCAGCGTCAGCCCCTTGGTCGGCAGCAGGCCCAGGTTCACGCCCATGTTGATAAAGGTCTGCCAGCCGATCCACACGCCGATGCCCTTGGCCACCAGGCCGGCAAAGGTGCGGTCCAGCTGCAGCGCGGTGCGGCCGATATTGAAGGCGCGCCGCACCAGCCAGTAGAACAGCACGATCACCACCAGCACGCCGATAAAGCCGAATTCCTCGCCGATCACGGCGAGGATGAAGTCGGTGTGCGCTTCGGGAAGGTAGTGCAGCTTTTCGATGCTGCCGCCCAGCCCCACGCCGGTCCACTCGCCGCGCCCGAACGCGATCAAGGAATGCGTCAGCTGGTAGGCCTTGCCCAGCGCGTTGCTCTCTTCCCATGGATTCAGGTAGGCAAAGATCCGCTCGCGCCGCCAGGGCGACGCGGTGATCAGCAGCGCGAACGCGCCCACCGCCACCCCGACCAGCCCGGCGAACAGCTTGCCGTTGATGCCGCCCAGGAACAGGATGCCCATCGCCACCGCGGCGATCACCAGGAACGCGCCCATGTCGGGCTCGAGCAGCAGCAGCAGGCCCACCACCACCACCGCCACGCCCATCGGCAGGAAGCCCTTGGACACGGTCTGCATCCACTCCTGCTTGCGTACGGTGTAGTTGGCGGCGTACAGCACCACCGCCAGCTTCATCAGCTCGGACGGCTGGAAGTTCATCACCCCCAGCGGAATCCAGCGCCGCGCGCCGTTCACGCCCTTGCCCACGAACGGCACCAGCACGATCACCAGCAGGATCAGGGCAAGGATGAAAAGCTTGGGCGCGTAGCGGTCCCATACCTTGACCGGCACCTGGAACGCGGCCAGCCCCACCGACAGCCCGATCCCCAGCGCGAACGCGTGGCGCAGCAGGAAGTGGCTTTCGCGATAGTTGGCGTAGCGCGGCGAGTCCGGCAGCGCGATCGAGGCCGAGTAGACCATCACCAGGCCGAGCGCGAGCAGCACGATCGAGACCCACAGCATGGGCTGGTCGTACTCCATCATGCGCGAGCGGGTCGGCTTGACGCCCGACACCGCGTCGCGCAGGCCGCCCCAGGCATTGCCGATGGTGGCGCCGATAAAGCCGCTGCGCTTGACCTGTGCATCGCTCATGGCAGGATCCCCCGGGACAGCGCCAGTTCTTCCACCGCGCCGCGGAACACCTCGGCGCGATGCACGTAGTTGCGGAACATGTCGAGGCTGGCGCACGCCGGCGACAGCAGCACCGCGTCGCCGGCCTGGGCCAGCGCGGCGGCCTGCGTCACCGCCTGTTCCAGCGTGGCGGCGTCGACCAGGCTGGCGCCGCTGCCCTGCAGCGCATCGCGCAGCTCGGCCGCGGCGCGGCCGATCAGCACCACCGCGCGCGCGTACTGCGCCACCGGCGCGGCCAGCGGCGAGAAATCCTGCCCCTTGCCCTCGCCCCCGGCGATCAGCACCACGCGCTTGTCCAGGCCCGACAGCGCGGCCACGGTGGCGCCCACGTTGGTGCCCTTGCTGTCGTCGAAATACTCGACGTCGTCGATGGTGGCGACCCACTCCACCCGGTGCGGCTCGCCGCGGTATTCGCGCAGGCCGTGCAGCAGCGCGTTCAGCGGCAGGTCGATGGCACGGCACAGCGCCAGCGCCGCCATGGCGTTGGTGGCGTTATGCATGCCGCGGATATGCAGCGCGTCGGCCGGCATCAGGCGCTTGTGGCGCACCGGCACCGCTTCCGGCGCGGCCTCGGCCACGGCTTTGCGGCGGCGCGGCTTGCCCTCCCCTTCCGCGTCGGGATCGGGCTCGGCCAGCACCAGCCAGGGCATGCCGCCCTCGCGCAGGATGCCGAAGCTGCCCGGCACTTCGGGCAGATCGATGCCGAAGGTCACCGGGGTCGAGCCCGGGCGCGTCATGTCCAGCGTCAGGCGGTCGTTGCGGTTCAGCACCTGCACGCACGCGTGACCGGCCGGGCCGAAGATGCGCGCCTTGGACGCGGCATAGGCTTCCATCGAGCCGTGCCAGTCAAGGTGGTCCTGCGTCACGTTGAGCACGGTGGCGGCATGCGGCGCCAGCGTATGGGTGGTTTCAAGCTGGAAGCTCGACAGCTCCAGTACCCAGACCTCCGGCAGCGACGCCGAGGCGATGCAGGCCGACAGCTTGTCCAGCGCCGACGGGCTGATATTGCCCGCCACCGCCACGCTCTTGCCGGCGCGCTCGACCAGGCGGCCGGTCAGCGCGGTGGTGGTGGTCTTGCCGTTGGTGCCGGTGATCGCCAGCAGCTTCGGCGCATAGCCGGACTCGGCTTCGAGGTGGCGCAGCGCGCGCACGAACAGCTCGATCTCGCCCCACACCGGGATGCCGCGCGCCTGCGCCGCGGCCAGCAGCGCGCCGGTGGCGGCCTCCAGCGGCGACAGGCCGGGGCTGATCGCCACCAGGCCGATGCCGTCGAGCAGGCTCTCGGCGAACGGGCCGCCGACGAATTCGGCCGAAGTCAGTTCGGCCTGCAGGAACACAAGGTTGGCGGGCGCCTCGCGCGTGTCGGCCACGCGCACCGCGCAGCCGTTCAGGCCACACCAGCGCGCCATGGCCAGCCCCGACTCGCCGAGGCCCAGTACCAGCACATGAGGTTTTTGCAGCTCGCCAAACACTTCGATTTCCTGCCTTTGGTTTCCTGTAACGATAAAGCCGCGCCTCTTCAGCGCAGCGCCTTCCTTAACGCAGCTTCAGCGTCGACAACCCGATCAGCACCAGCAGCATGGTGATGATCCAGAAGCGCACCGTAACCTGCGTTTCCTTCCAGCCGCCCAGCTCGAAATGGTGATGCAGCGGCGCCATGCGGAACAGCCGCCGGCCTTCGCCATAGCGCCGCTTGGTGATCTTGAACCACGTGACCTGCGCCATCACCGACAGCGTTTCCACCACGAAGATGCCGCCCATCACGAACAGCACGATCTCCTGCCGCACGATCACCGCCACCGTGCCCAGCGCGCCACCCAGCGCCAGCGCGCCCACGTCGCCCATGAACACCTGCGCCGGATGCGCGTTGAACCAGAGGAACGCCAGCCCCGCTCCACCCAGCGCCGAGCAGAAGATCAGCAGCTCGCCCGCGCCCGGGATATGCGGGAACAGCAGGTACTTGCTGTAGACCGCGTTGCCCATCACATAGGCAAACACGCCCAGGCCACCGCCGACCAGCACCACCGGCATGATCACCAGTCCGTCCAGGCCGTCGGTCAGGTTGACCGCGTTGCTCGAGCCCACGATCACCAGGTAGGTCAGCACGATGAAGCCGGCCACGCCCAGCGGGTAGCTGATCTCCTTGAAGAAAGGCACGATCAGGTTGGACTTGTACGGCATGTCCAGCGACAGCCCGCCCTCGACCCAGTTCAGGAACAGCTCCCAGACCCGCACATTGCTGCTCTCGGACACCGAGAACGCCAGGTAGACCGCGGCCACCAGGCCGATCAGCGTCTGCCAGAAAAACTTCTCGCGGCTCGACATGCCGCGCGGGTCGCGATACACCACCTTGCGGTAGTCGTCGACCCAGCCGATCGCGCCATAGCCGAACGTGACCAGCATCACCACCCAGATAAAGCGGTTGCCCCAGTCGCACCACAGCAGCGTCGACACGGCGATCGACACCAGCACCAGCACGCCGCCCATGGTGGGCGTGCCGGACTTGACCAGATGGGTCTGCGGGCCGATGGTGCGCACCGCCTGGCCGACCTTCAGCTCGGTCAGCTTGCGGATCACCCACGGCCCGAACGCCAGGCCGATCACCAGCGCGGTGACGTTGGCCATCACCGCGCGGAAAGTCAGGTAGTTGACGACCCGGAGGAAGCTGTAGTCGTTTTGCAGCCACTGGGCCAGAGCCAATAACATCGTGTTGTCTTATTTAGTGTGCGGAAGTGTCTGCGACCAGCGCCGCGACCATCCGTTCCATGCGCATGAAGCGCGATCCCTTCACCAGCACGGCGCCCGCTTGCGCCACCATGCCCCCGCTGTCTTCCTCCAAGGCCTTTGCCAGGTCTTGCGCGCTGCCGAAATGGCGGCCGTTGGCGCCGAACGCCTGCACCGCGTGCAGCGCCAGATCGCCGGTGGCCCACAGCACGTCGATGCCGCGCGCCTGGGCGTAGGCACCGATCTCTTCGTGGAACGCCGGCCCCTGGTCGCCCACTTCGCCCATATCGCCCAGCACCAGCACGCGCGGCGCGGCAAAGCCGGCCAGCACATCGATGGCGGCGCGCATCGAGTCGGGGTTGGCGTTGTAGGTGTCGTCGATCACCACGGTGCCGGCCGGCGTGTACTTGACCTGCAGCCGCCCCTTCACGGGCTTGAACTCCGCCAGGCCCGCCTGGATGGCCGGCACGTGCACGCCCGCGGCGAGCGCGCAGGCGATCGCCGCCAGCGCGTTGCGCACGTTGTGCTCGCCCAGCAGCGCCAGCCGCACCTCGAAGGCATGGCCCGGCGCGCGCACCTTCATCACCTGCACGCCGTCGACCAGTTCCACGGTGGCATGCACGTCGGCCTGCTGCGAGGTGCCGAACGACAGCACGCGGCGCGTGCCCGCGGCCGCGCGCCACACCGGGGCGTAGGCGCCGCCGCTTTCCGCGTCGAGCGGGAATACCGCCACGCCGTCGGCAGGCAGCGCCGCGATCGCGGCGGCGTGCTCGTGTGCCACCGCTTCCACGCTGACCATGAACTCCTGGTGCTCGCGCTGCGCGTTGGTGATCACCGCCACGGTGGGCTGGGCGATGCCGGCCAGGTAGACCGTCTCGCCCGGATGGTTCATGCCGAGTTCCAGCACCGCCAGCCTGTGCGTGGCGCGCAGGCGCAGCACCGTCAGCGGCAGCCCGATATCGTTGTTCAGGTTGCCGCCGGTGGCCAGGCGCTGGTCTTCGCCGACGGCCGCGGCAAAGATCGCCGCGATCATTTCCTTGACCGTGGTCTTGCCATTGCTGCCGGTCACCGCCACCGCCGGCAGCGTGAACTGACGGCGCCAGCCGGCGCCCAGTTGGCCCAGCGCCAGGCGCGTGTCCGGCGCGACGATGGCCGGCACCGCGGCGTCGACCTCGCGGCTGACCAGCACCGCAGCCGCGCCACGCGCGACCACGTCGGCAATGAAGTCGTGCGCGTCGAAGCGCTCGCCCTGCAGCGCCACGAACAGATCGCCGGGCTCGACGCTGCGGCTGTCGGTATGCACGCGTGCAAACGGCACGGCGCCGTCGCCGCGAATGCGCGCGCCGGCGATCCAGCCGGCGGCCTGCTGCAAGGTGGTCATGGTGGTCTGGCTCATGCCGATACTCCGCGCGTGGCCAGTGCCAGCCGTACGTGTTCGCGATCCGAGAACGGCCGCTTGCGGCCCTGGATCTCCTGGGTGGCCTCGTGGCCCTTGCCCGCCACCAGCACCACGTCGGCCGGCGCGGCGTGCCGCACGGCATAGAGGATGGCGGCGGCGCGGTCTTCGATCTGGCGCCCGCGCGCGCGCTCGGCCATGCCGTCGGCAATCGCGTCGAGGATGTCCTGCGGGTCTTCGCTGCGCGGGTTGTCGCTGGTCAGCACGACCTCGTCGGCCAGGCGCTCGGCCACGGCGCCCATCAGCGGGCGCTTGATCGGATCGCGGTCGCCGCCGCAGCCGAACACGCACCACAGGCGGCCGTTGCGCGCCTGCGCCACCGGGCGCAGTGCAGCCAGCGTCTGGGCCAGCGCGTCGGGGGTGTGGGCATAGTCGACCACCGCCAGCGGCGCCTGCGCGGCGTCGTGGCCGGCGCCGAACAGCTCCATGCGTCCTTCCACCGGCGCGAGCGCGCGCAGCGCGGCAATCGCCGCGTCCCACGCCACGCCGTTGGCCAATGCCGCGCCCAGCACCGCCAGCAGGTTGCTGACGTTGAAGGCGCCGATCATCGGCGTCGCCATCTCGGCGTGGCCGAAGCTGCCGTCGATATGGAAGGCGGTGCCGGTGGCCGTGGCGCGCACGTTGGTGGCGCGCAGCCATGCGCCGCGCGGGCCGCGCACCGTGGCGCCGGCGGGGCCATCGATGCCGTATTCGATCACGTGCGGCGCGGCCACGGCCACGGCGTCGGCCGCCAGCAGGCGCTGGCCCATGCCGTCGTCGCGGTTGATCACCGCGGTGCGCAGGCCGTCCCAGCGGAACAGGCGCGCCTTGGCGGCCTCGTACTCGGCCATCGAGCCGTGGTAATCGAGGTGGTCCTGGGTCAGGTTCGTCAGCACCGCCACCGAGAAATGCGTGCCGGCCACGCGCTCCTGCTCGAGGCCGTGCGAGGACACTTCCATCGCCACGGCGCGCGCGCCGGCATCGTGCAGCGTGGCCAGGCTGGCCTGCAGCTGCACCGCGTCGGGGGTGGTGAAGCCGGTGGCCTGCAGCGCGTCCGGGAAGCCGGTGCCGAGCGTGCCGATGGTCGCGCAGCGCGTGCCGGCGGCCTGCAGCACCCGCGCCAGCCACTGGCTGCACGAGGTCTTGCCGTTGGTGCCGGTGATGCCGGTCACGGCCAGGCCGCGCGCCGGATTGCCGTGCCAGCCCGCGGCGATCGGGCCGGCCAGCTGGTGCAGGCGGCTTACGGCGAGATGCGGCACGACGTCGCCGAAGGGCCAGTCGAAGCCGTCGGCCTCATAGACCACGGCGCCGGCGCCGGCGGCGATCGCCTGGGCGATATAGGGCCGGCCGTCGGTGGCGAGGCGGTTGTTGCCCAGCACGTAGGCGAAGAACACATCGCCGCGCGCCAGGCGCCGGGTATCGCCGCTCAGCTGCGCCGCGGCGGCCACGTTGGTACGCAGCCAGGCCAGCGCGTTGCTGGCCTGGGCGGTGACCTCGAGGGGGAGCAGGGGCTTGGCCGTCATCGGGTCGATCTCATTGGGTCGAACTCCACGGTTCGCTTTCCTGCACCTTGTCGCTGACCACCAGCTGGCGGATCGGCGAATCGGGCTGGACGTTCAGCGCGCGCAGCGTGCCGCCGGTGATGGCGGCGAACGCCGGGCCGGCGACCAGGCCGCCGTAGTGGCTGCCGGCGGTGGGCTCGTCCACGCTGACGGCGACGATGATGCGCGGGTTGGACATCGGCGCCAGGCCGATGAACGAGGCGCGGTACTTGCTGCGGTTGTAGCCGCGCCCTTCATGCTTGTAGGCGGTGCCGGTCTTGCCGCCGACGCGGTAGCCCATCACCTGCGCCTCGGGCGCGGTACCGCCGGGCGCGGTCACGGTTTCCATCATCGCGCGCACGTCGCGCGCCACCTGCGGCGACAGGATGCGCTCGCCGGTGGCGGGGCCGTTGGTGCGGAACATCGTCACCGGGATCAGCTCGCCGTCATGCGCGAAGATGGTGTAGGCATGCGCCATCTGGAACAGCGACACCGACAGGCCGTAGCCGTACGACATGGTGGCCTGCTCGATCGGGCGCCAGCTCTTGTACGGGCGCACGCGCCCCGCCACCGCGCCGGGGAAGCCGATCTTGGGCGCCTGCCCCAGGCCGATGCTGGTGTACAGGTCCCACATTTCCTGCGGCTTCATCATCATCGCGATCTTGGTCGTGCCGATGTTGGACGACTTCTGGATCACGCCGGTGACGGTGAGCGCGCCGTAGTTGTGGGTATCGGTGATGGTGGCGCCTTCGAAGTTGTACTTGCCGGTGGTGGCGATGACGGTCGACGGCGACACGCGCTTGAGCTGCAGCGCCAGCCCCACCGTGATCGGCTTCATCATCGAGCCGGGCTCGAAGGTGTCGGTCAGCACGCGGTTGCGCAGCTGCTCGCCGGACAGCCGGGTGCGGTCGTTGGGGTTGTAGGTGGGCCAGTTGGCCAGCGCCAGCACCTCGCCGGTCTGGGCGTCGAGCACCACCGCGCTGGCGGCCTTGGCCTTGTGCTTGTCGACCACGGCCTTGAGCTCGTTGTAGGCCAGGTACTGGATCTTGGCGTCGATCGACAGCTGGATGTCCTCGCCGTCGCGCGGGGTCTTGAGCACGCCGATGTCCTCGACCACGCGACCGAGCCGGTCCTTGATCACCTGGCGCGCGCCGGCGCGGCCGGCCAGGCCGCTCTCGCGCGCCAGCTCGACCCCTTCCTGGCCGCGATCCTCGACGTTGGTGAAGCCGACGATATGCGCCATCGCCTCCCCTTCCGGGTAGAAGCGCTTGTATTCGCGGGTCTGGTGGATGCCGTCGATCTTGAGCGCGGCGATCTTGTCGGCGACGTCGGGCAGCACCTGGCGCTTCAGGTAGACAAAGCCCTTGTCCTCGGACAGCTTCTTGCCCAGTTCCTTCTCGGACATGCCGAGCAGCCTGGCCAGCTGGCGGATCTTGGCCGCCTCGACCTGGTTGGGCACGTCCTCGGGCACCGCCCAGATCGCCTTGACCGGCAGGCTGGTGGCCAGCACCAGGCCGTTGCGGTCGAGGATCTTGCCGCGCGTGGCCGGCAGTTCCAGCGTGCGCTGGAAGCGCTTCTTGCCCTCGGCCTCGTAGAACTGGTTGCCCGGCCCCTGGATCCACGCGGCGCGCACGGCCAGCGCGACAAACGCGGCGAACATCAGGAACACCACCAGCTTGGAGCGCCACATCGGCAGGCGCAGGCCCAGCACCGGGCTGGCGGCGAACTGGCCGCTGCGCGGGCGCGAGGCGGTGCCGTTACGGTCACGGCGGGGCGGGTTGGGGCGGGCCATGCTCATCAGCGCGCCTCCGCTGCGCTGGCCGGCGCGGACGGTGCCGGCGGCAGCACGATGCCGGACAGGTACTGGGTCTTGCCGGGGTTGACCGGCGCCATCTTCAGCTGCGCGCGCGCCGCATCGGCAATGCGCGCGCTCTTGCCCAGCGCGCTCTGCTGGTATTGCAGGCGCGACCAGTCGATATCGAGCTGCCGCTCTTCCGCCTGGGCGCGCTCGAGCGCGACGAACAGCGTGCGCGCCTGGTGCTGCGCGCTCACCAGCGACAGCGCGCACAGGATCAGCGCGGCCAGCAGGAAGAAGGTCAGGCGGTTCATGCGCGCGCACCTCCGCCGGCCGGGGCCAGCTTCTCGGCCACGCGCATCACCGCCGAGCGCGCGCGCGGGTTGGCGGCCACCTCTTCGGCGCCCGGCTTGTAGCGGCCGAGCAGGCGCAGCGTCGGTTGCGGCAGGTCGGCCGCACGCAGCGGCGCACGGCGCAGCGCCGGATCGGCATCCTGCTGGGGACGGGCGTGCGCCGTCATGAACCGCTTGACGATGCGGTCCTCCAGCGAATGGAAGCTGATCACCACCAGGCGTCCCCCTACCTGCAGCAGGTCATAAGCCGCCTTCAGCCCTCTTTCGAGGTCCTCAAGCTCTTGATTGACGTGAATCCGTAGAGCCTGAAAGGTGCGGGTCGCAGGGTCCTGACCCTTCTCGCGTGTTTTGACGGCTTTCGCCACGAGCGCGGCAAGGTCGGCAGTAGTGGCGACGGGTCCGCCATCGCCGGATTGGCTCCGGCGAGCAACAATCGCCTTTGCAATCTGTACAGCAAACCGTTCTTCCCCATAGTCTCGTATCACCCTGGCAATGTCCTGCTCATCCGCCTGCGCCAGCCACTGGGCGGCGGTGATGCCGCGCGTGGTGTCCATGCGCATGTCCAGCGGGCCCTCGAAACGAAAGGAAAACCCCCTCGCCGCCTCATCGATCTGGGGCGAGCTGATCCCCAGGTCGAGCAGCACGCCGGCGACATGGCCGCGCCCCGACAGGCGCTCGGCCATGGCCGCAAAGCTCGCGTGCTCAATGGAGAAGCGGGCATCCTTGATGGTGCCCGCTTCTGCGATTGCTGCTGGGTCCTTGTCGAACGCAACCAGGGCCCCGTCTGGCCCCAGCCGGGCCAGTACCGCCCGGCTGTGCCCTCCCCTGCCGAAGGTGCCGTCGACGTACACCCCGTCGGGCCGCCAGACCAAGGCGTCGACGGCCTCGTCCAGCAGCACGGTGCGATGCTGCAAGGCGGGGGTTGCCGGGGTTCCGGTAGGACTCATGACCTCTTCAGAAAGAGAAATTCTTCAATGCTTCGGGCATGCCCTGCGCCATCGCCTGCTGTTCCTTGGCGGCGTAGGTCGCGGCATCCCACACTTCGAAATGGCTGCCCATGCCGAGCAGCATGACTTCCTTGTCGAGCATGGCGGCACTGCGCAGCTCCGGTGCGATCAGCACCCGGCCCGCGCCGTCCATTTCCACGTCGGCGGCGTTGCCCAGGAAGATGCGCTTCCACCAGTGCGCATCCATCGGCAGCGCTGCAATGCGCGTGCGGAAGTTTTCCCACTCGGGCCGGGGAAACAGCAGCAGGCAGCCATCCGGGTGCTTGGTCAGCGTCACCCGGCCCTCGGCCTGCTGTTGCAGCGCTTCGCGATGCCGCGACGGAATCGACATCCGCCCCTTGGCATCCAGCGACAGCGCCGATGCTCCCTGAAACAAGCTCGCTCCCGGTCCACGCCGGCCTGCGAACGGTTCGCCGGCCGGCCTGCGCGTGAATCCTTCCGTTCCGACTATGGTGAGAATCATCCCATGGCCGGGGCCCAATTTCACACAAAAATACACTTCCTCACACTATTTCCCACTTTAGAGGAAGCGATATGGGCGGTCAAGGCTGCAGGCGGGGCTGCAAACGAGATTTTTTTAATCAGAACAATGACTTAGCGCGCACACCTCACGCACCGCGAAAGTGAATCCTTAATGAAATGAAGATCTTAGGGAGGAAAGCAGAGAAACCACCTGAGAACCACTTGCGGAGGAACTGCCGACCGCGCGGAAAAGACCTGTCCGGGCGCGCGCCCCGAGGATACAACAATTGCCTGCCAGCCCTGCTGAATTCAGGGCTGGGCGGGAGACGCCGGATCCCGGGCGGCGGACCTCAGATGCGGTAGGCGGCGGTGGTCATCACGCGCGAGGCACCGCGCATCAGCGCCCGCACCGGCGCCGGCAGGGGCATGCCGCCGGCCTCGCGCGCGGCATCGCCGTGGCGGATCTCGTCGTCGCGCATCTGCTCGAGGATGGCGCGCGAGCGGCCGTCGGACTCGGGCAGGCGGTCCAGGTGTCCGCCGAGGTGGTGCTCGACCTGGCGCTCGGTTTCGGCCACGAAGCCGAGGCTGACGCGATCGCCGGCGCGGCCGGCGACCCAGCCGATGGCGAAGGCGCCGGCGTACCAGAGGGGATTGAGCAGGCTGGGACGCGAACCCAGCTCGCGCAGGCGCTCGGCGCACCAGGCCAGGTGGTCTTCCTCTTCGCGCGCGGCGGCGTCCATCTGGGCGCGCACGGCGCCGTTGCGCGCGGTCAGCTTCTGCGCCTGGTACAGGGCCTGGGCGCAGACCTCGCCGACATGGTTGATGCGCATCAGGCCGGCCACATGGCGGCGCTCCTCGGCGCTCATCTGTTCGGTGTCCGGCGCCAGCCGGTCGGCCGGGTTGGCGCGCGCCGAGCGCGTGGCGCCGGCAATGGCGCGCAGGGCCACGTCGAATTCTTTGATCAGGGTGTCCATGTCGCAGAGGCGGTTGGAATCGGTGCCCGGGCCAGCCCCGCCATGGTGGGGTGCGCGGCCGCGGCGCGGCACGCCGGGGCGCCATCGGGATTACCCGTATTGTAGCTTGCCTCTAATCGCCGCCAGCCCGCATCCCGCCTTGCGCTGATACGCCCGGCTACTCAGAAACCCTGAGTTGTTAAAACAAGACAAGGGGTTGGGCCCCAATGGTGAACGAAAAGTTGTTTGTTACAGTACTTCGCAACTTCGAAGGAAGTTTGACGCACGGGAGATGGAGACCATCAGGAGGTTCTCCCGCGCCGTCACCAATAATTCTTACAGTGGAGATCAACGAGCATGAAGAAATCGCTTCTGGCGCTGGCAGCGCTTGGCGCATTTGCTGGGGCGGCGCAGGCCCAATCGAGCGTGACCCTGTACGGTGTGGTCGATGCCAACATCGAATACGTGAGCAACATGTCCAGCGTCACGCCGTCGCTCGCCAACGGCCTCGCAGTCGGCCCGGCGGAAAACGTCTTCCGGCTGACCTCTGGCGGCCTGTCCGGTTCGCGTTGGGGTCTGCGTGGCGTGGAAGACCTGGGCAGCGGCATGAAGGCGCTGTTCGTGCTCGAAAGCGGTTTCGGTCTCGATGACGGCAGGTCGCAGCAAGGCGGCCGACTGTTCGGTCGTCAGGCTTACGTCGGCCTGGAAAGTGCCCAGGTCGGCCGCTTCACCTTCGGTCGCCAGTACACCACGCTGTTCGACATGATGGCCAACTTCTCGCCGACCGGCTACGCCACCCAGTATGAACCGGTGGTGGCGCAGCTGGGCCTGAACTTCCGCTCGGACAACACCGCCAAGTACACCGGCAAGTTCGGTCCGGTCACGGGGATCGCCCACTGGTCGTTCGGCAACGGCGTCGCCGGCGCCGGCGAGGTCCCGGGCCAGTTCCGCCGCGACACCGGCTACGGTGCCGGCCTGGCGTGGGCAGCAGGCCCGTTCGGCATTTCGGCGGCCTACGACCAGTACAACCCGACCCTGAACGCCGCCGGCGGCACCGGCGACTTCAAGAAGGCGGCCGTCGCCGCCAGCTACGCCTTCGGCCCCGCCAAGCTGATGGCCGGCTACCGCTGGGGCATGAACAAGGCTCCCAACGACAACACCATCCTGAAGGACAACTACTACTGGGTCGGTGCCAACTACCAGGTCAGCCCGGCGCTGGGCCTGACGCTCGCCTACTTCTACGACGACGTCAAGAACCTGAACCTGGCCGCCACCGGCACCACCAACAACATCAAGAACCCCTGGCAGATCTCGTTTGTCGCGGACTACAACCTGTCCAAGCGCACCGACGTCTACCTGACCGCTGCCTTCTCGAAGAACGCCGGCCTGAACTTCGACACCTCGGCAATCAGCTTCGCCAACGGTTACTTCCTGGGTACCGGCGAAGACAAGATGATTGGCGCCGCCATCGGCATCCGCCACAAGTTCTAAGCAGTCCAAGCTCGAACTGGAAAGGCACCTCCGGGTGCCTTTTTTCATTGGCAGGACCGCGCCCCACGATACGCCATAGGGCATCACCTCATCGGCTCCGTCGCGGGTGCCAACTAGAATGCACTGACCATGCCGCCGTCAGGTGCCGCGGCCAATCCCAGGGAGACCAAGCATGCAACCCACTCGCCGGCGCGTCGTTGCGCTGCTGCTGTCCGCCAGCCTCGGCGCGCTCGCCGGCCAGCCGGCGCTGGCCGCCGACCCGTATCCGGCCAAGCCGATCCGGCTGGTGGTGCCCTTTGCCGCCGGCGGCACCACCGACATCCTGGCGCGCGCGGTGGCGGCCGAGCTGGCCAAGCTGCCGGGCTGGAACGTGGTGGTCGACAACAAGCCGGGCGCCGGCGGCAATATCGGCGCCGACATCGTCGCCAAGGCCGCGCCCGACGGCTACACGCTGCTGATGGGCACGGTCGGCACCCACGGCATCAACCAGTCGCTGTACGGCAAGCTGCCATTCGACCCGATCAAGGACTTCGCGCCGATCACCGAGGTGGCGGCGGTGCCCAACGTGCTGGTGCTCAATCCGGCGTTTGCGCTGCAGCACAAGATCGACAGCGTCAAGGACCTGATCGCCTATGCGCGCGCCAACCCCGGCAAGATCAACATGGCCTCGAGCGGCAACGGCACCTCGATCCACCTGGCCGGCGAACTGTTCAAGACGCAAACCCGGACCTTCATGGTGCACTTCCCGTACAAGGGCAGCGGGCCCGCGCTGACCGACCTGGCGGGGGGCACCATGCAGGTGATGTTCGACAACCTGCCGTCGTCGATGGCGCTGATCAAGAGCGGCAAGCTCAAGGCGCTGGCCGTGACCAGCGCCCGGCCGTCGCCGGCGCTGCCGGGCGTGCCCACCATCGCCCAGGCGGCCGGCCTGCCGCAGTACGAGGCCAGTTCCTGGTTCGGCATGCTGGCGCCGGCGGGCACGCCGCCGGACGTGATCCAGCGCATCCATCAGGAAGTGGCCAAGGCGCTGGGCGCCCCGGCGGTGCGCGAGCGGCTGCAGGCACAGGGCGCCGAGCCGGTCGGCAACACGCCAGAGCAGTTCGCCGCCTTCATCCGCGCCGAAACCGCGAAATGGGCCAAGGTGGTCAAGGATTCAGGCGCCAAGGTGGATTGAGGCAGGACTCGGCCGGATCGGCTTGAATTGATCGCCGGCAGGGCCGCGGCGCTTGTCGGGTACATATCGCGCATATACTTGAGGCATCAAATGTCAGCCGCCCGCAGCGTGGGGCGGCCCCGGCGGCGCTTGCCGCACACCTGCCACCCCAGGCCGCACCGAAGATGCCAAACCTGTCTCCTGCGGCCGGCGCCGAGAGCGCGCCGGTCGACCTCGAAACCCGCGCCGACCACACCGAGCACGAGGCCCTGCGGCTGTGGCTGCGGCTGCTGACCTGCACCAACCTGATCGAAGCCGATATCCGCTCGCGGCTGCGCCAGGACTTCGCCTGCACCCTGCCCCGCTTCGACCTGATGGCGCAGCTCGACCGCCATCCCGAGGGGCTCAAGATGGGCGAACTGTCGCGCCGCATGATGGTGACCGGCGGCAACGTCACGGGCATCACCGACCAGCTGCAGCAGGAAGGGCTGGTCTCGCGCGAGGCCCTGCCAACCGATCGGCGCGCCTACCTGATCCGCCTGACGCCGGCCGGGCGCGCCGCGTTCTCGCGCATGGCGCGCGCGCACGAGGACTGGATCGGGCAACTGTTCTCGGGCCTGGCCGAGACCGACCGGCGCGCCTTGTTCCGACTGCTGGGCCGGCTCAAATCCGGCCTGATCTCGCCATGAAACCGCTTGCCATCCTCACCCTGTGCGGCGCGCTGCCGGTGCTGGCCGCCTGCAGCAGCACGCCGCAGCCACCGCAGGTCACCCCGGTGAACGCCACCATCAAGCTTGGCCACGTCACGGAAAGGGTGTTCCTGACCCGCCTGGACGTGGCCCAGGTGCCTTCCTACTACGGCGGCGGCACCAGCGTCGGCGTGGGTGCGGCGAGCGGCAGCCACGGCGGCGGCGGCGTGGGCGTGGGCTTCGCCTTCGACCTGAGCCGGCTGTTCAGCAAGCCGGCGCCGGTGCAGCAGGTGGACCTGTTCCAGTACAAGGTGCGCACCCTGGACGGCGCGATGGTGTCGGCCAACGCACCGGCGGCGCCCGGGCTGGAGCCTGGCGCCTGCGTACGTGTGATCTACCCCGACGGCGGCCAGGAGGCGCGCCTGGCGCCGTCGAACGAGTGCTGAGCCTGAACGGCCCCGCCTGAACGCACAACGGCCTCCAAGGAGGCCGTTGTCGTTTGCCGTGGCGGAAGGGCCGGGATCAGGCTGCCGCGCGGCTGTCGCGCAGTTCGCGCCGCAGGATCTTGCCGACGTTGGTCTTCGGCAGCTCGGTGCGGAACTCGACGTACTTGGGCCGCTTGTATCCGGTCAGGCGCTCCTTGCAGAATTCGATCACGTCGGCCTCGGTCAGCCCCGGGTCCTTCTTCACCACGAACAGCTTGACCACCTCGCCCGAGTGCGTGTCCGGCACGCCGACGGCCGCCACTTCCAGCACGCCCGGGCACTCCGCCACCACGCCTTCGACTTCGTTCGGATAGACGTTGAAGCCCGACACCAGGATCATGTCCTTCTTGCGGTCGACGATCTTCGTGTAGCCGCGCTCGTCCATCACGCCGATGTCGCCGGTCTTGAAGAAGCCGTCCGGAGTCATGACCTTGGCGGTCTCGTCCGGGCGGTTCCAGTAGCCGGCCATCACCTGCGGGCCGCGGATGCAGATCTCGCCGGGCTGGCCCAGCGGCACGTCGTTGCCGTCGTCGTCGCGGATCACGACTTCGGTCGACGGCAGCGGCATGCCGATGGTGCCCGAGAACGCGTCGGTGTCGGTCGGGTTGCAGGTGGCCGACGGCGAGGTCTCGGACAGCCCGTAGCCCTCGATGATGGGGCAGCCGGTCTTGGCCAGCCATTGCTTGGCCACCGCCTCCTGCACCGCCATGCCGCCGCCGTTGGCCACGCGCAGGCCGGAGAAGTCGACCTTGCCGATCTCCGGGTTGTTGAGCAGCGCGTTGTACAGCGTGTTGACGGCCGGGAACATGTTGAACTTGTACTTCTGCAGTTCCTTGATGAAGCCCGGGATGTCGCGCGGGTTCGGGATCAGCACGCTGGTGCCGCCGCTGCGCATGCCCAGCAGGCAGCAGACCGTCAGCGCGAAGATGTGGTACAGCGGCAGCGCGGTGATGGTGATGGGCTGGTCGATATGCGCGCCCTTGTTCAGCGCCGGCTGCATCCACGCCTCGGACTGCAGCACGTTGGCGACCACGTTACGGTGCAGCAGCACCGCGCCCTTGGACACCCCGGTGGTGCCGCCCGTGTACTGCAGGAAGGCGATGTCGTCGGGGCCGGTGGTGGCCGGCTGCAGCGTCAGCTTGCGGCCTTCGGCCAGCACGCTGTTGAAGCGCACGCAGTTGGGCAACTCCCACGCCGGCACCATCTTCTTGACATTGCGCACGACGAAATTGACGATCGCGCCCTTCAGCCCGCCCAGCATATCGCCCATGCTGGCCACCACCACGTGCTTGACCGGGGTCCGGGGCAGCACCTGCTGCAGCGTCGCGGCAAAGTTCTCCAGGATCACGATGGCTTCGGCGCCGCTGTCCTTGAGCTGGTGCTCGAGCTCGCGCGGGGTGTAGAGCGGGTTGACGTTGACCACCACGAATCCCGCGCGCAGCACCGCGGCCAGCACCACCGGGTATTGCAGCACGTTGGGCATCATGATCGCCACGCGCGCGCCGGGACGCAGCCCGCGTGACTGCAGCCACGCGGCAAAGTGAGAGGAGAGCCGGTCCAGTTCACCGTAGGTGATGGCCTTGTCCATGCAGATGAAGGCCTTGCGGTCGGCATAGGTGTGGAATGACGCCTCGAGCAGCGCAGCGAGCGAGCGGAACTGGCTGGCATCGATCTCGGCAGGGACGCCGGCCGGGTAGTGTTTCAGCCAAATTCTTTCCATAGCACCGTCTCCTGAATTTCTGAATGGTCGTTCGATTTTGCCGAGATGCTAAACGTGCGTTCCGGTTAAAACAACAACTTAGACGAAGTCCTCAGGGTCGTCCGCCCATTCTTTGCGCCCATGGCGAGCATTATGCGCCACCGACCGGACATAGGCAGCGGGATAACCCCTAGGTGCCCGCGCCGCGCTCAACCGTCGCTGGGCAGCACCAGCTTCATCATGCTGGCGGCGAGTTCCCGCGCCAGGGTTTCGGGGTCGGTGCGCCCGGGTTCGTGCCAGGTGTAAAGGAACCCGACCACACTGCCGATCGAATGCGCGGTCACGCGTGCATCGCCAAAGGCGAACACGCCCTCGCGCTTGCCTTCGTCCAGCAGCGCATAGAGGTCGCGATAGAACTCGCGCGCCATGCTGTCGAGCCAGGACACGGTGTCCGGGCGCAGGTACTGCCGGTCGCGGAAGCTCAGCGTGGCCGGCACGTGGCAAGCGATGCAGCGCCGCGCCATCTCGAGCAGGCAGGCATGCAGCCGGGCCAGCACGGGTTGCGCCGGGTCCGCGGTCTCGCGGATCACGGGCAGGCAGGTCTGGGCCGACTCGCGGCACAGGATGTCGAAGATCTCGTACTTGTCGGTGAAGTAGTAATAGACCGCCGGCTTGGTCACGCCCAGCGCACGGCACAGGTCGTTCATGGTCATGCCGGGGTAGCCCTTGCTGTAGAACAGCTGCGCGGCGGTATCGAGGATCTGCCGGCGGCGCGCCTCCTGACGCTCGGCGATATGCGGGCGGGCCGGCTGGGGCTCCGGCGGCGCGCCCGACGGCGGCGCCAGCGGTTCGGATCTTGGAGCAATCGACATGACGGCATTCTCGCACGCGGCGCGGGGAGCGCAGCACCGTGGTTACCCGCCCAGGGAGCGCCTGCGGCCTAGTTGACGGCGGCCTTGCCGCCCGCGGTCAGCGTGTCGGTGCGGGTCGCCGGCGGCGCCAGCCGGCGCAATGCCGCCTCGCGCTCGCGGGCGGGCAGCGCGCCGATGCGGCGCGCCTCGTCGTAGAAGCGCTGCCAGTCGCCGTCGCAGCGCGCCAGCAGCGCGGTAAAGGCCGGCACCCATTGCTGGTAGGTCGCCACCGCGGCCAGGTGGGCGTTGGTCAGCGGCTGGTCGAACCAGCGGTCATAGCCGCTGTAGCCGCCCCACTCCACGCGCAGCCGCGCATAGCCGGCGCGCAGGTCGGCAAAGATCTTGGCCTTGCCCTCGCGCTTGGCGGCGTCGTCGAGCGGGGTCTGGTACAGCGCCACCAGCCGGTCGCGCGTGCCCAGCAGCAGCGCGCGGAACTGCTGGCGCCGGGCATCGTACTGGCGATAGCTGGTACGCGCGTCCTCCGACGCATCCTGGTCCAGCCAGCGTTCCACGCCGGCCGCTTCGACCGCGGTGGCGAAGGACTCGTTGAACGCGGTGTCGTTGCGCACGTACACTACCTGGTGCGCCAGTTCATGAAAGATCAGCCGCGCCAGCTCGCCCTCGGGCAGGTAGACGAAGGTGTTGAGCAGCGGGTCATCGAAATAGCCCAGCGTCGAATAGGCGGGGACGCCGGCCACATAGGTCTCGAGCCCGTCGCGGCGCAGGCCTTGCGCGTACTGCTCGGCGTCGGACTGGGCGTAGTAGCCGCGGTAGCTGATGCAGCCGACGATGGGGAAGCACCACTTGCGCAGTTCCATCGACAGCTCGGGCGTGGCGAACACGCTCCACACCACGTAGGGCCGGTGCAGGTTGGCGTAGCGGCGGTAGCTGCCGTTGTCGGGCAGCTTCAGCTCGCGCGAGGCGAAGTCGCGCATGCGGCCGGCCAGCGCCAGCCGCTGCGCCAGGCGCGCATCGTTGGCGTCGCGCGCGCTGGCGATGGCGTCGGTGAGCGGCTGCGCCTGGGCCATCACGCCGAGATGGCCGCCGATCGACTGCGCGTAGTAGCCGACCGCCTCGCATCCCGCCGTCACCACCACCAGGGCCGACAGCGCCGCCGCCCCCACGAGTGCCGCCCAGCCGCGGCGGCCGCGCGGCCGCGTCATGCCGCCTCGACCGCCCCTTGCGCGCAGGCTTCGACCTGCACCAGGCAGTCGTAGAACACCGGCGCGCGGCCCAGGTCGGTCAGGCGCTGGCTGGTCAGCTCATTGGCGTTCTTGCCGTCGGACGCAAGCTTCTTCCACCAGATCGACAGACCTACCACCAGGCCGCGCCGGGCGCGATCGGTGACGCGTGCGCGTGCCACCATGCTGCCGCGGTCATTGAAGGCGCGCACCAGCGCGCCGTGCACGATGCCGCGCTCGGCGGCGTCGGCGGGATGGATGTCCAGGTGCGGCTCGCCCTCGGTGGCGCGCAGGCTGTCGACGTTGACGAACGAGCTGTTGAGGAAATTGCGCGCCGGCGGCGAGATCATCGCCAGCGGATAGCGCGCCGCCAGTTCCGGCGCGGTCTGCGGCGCTTCGTATTGCGGCACGTAGTCGGGCAGCGGGTCGAAGCCGTCGCGCGCCATCGGCTCGGAATAAAACTGGCACTTGCCCGATGCCGTGGGGAAGCCGCCCTCGGCGAACGGCGCCGCCGGCAGCGCCAGCTTCTGCCAGCCCTGCGCTTTCAGCGAATCCCAGCTGATGCCGGCCGCGCGCGCATCGTCCGGCAGGATCGCCTGCGCGGCAATCGCCTCGTCGCTGTCGGCAAAGCAGTCCTCGGTAAAGCCCATGCGCTGCGCCAGCCGGCGGAAGATCTCGGTGTTGGGCAGGGCCTCGCCCAGCGGCGCGATGGCGGCGTTGTTGGCCAGGAAATAGGTATGGCCGTAGGCCTTATGTACGTCGGTGTGCTCGAGCTGCGTGGTCGCGGGCAGGATGATGTCGGCATAGTCGGCGGTATCGGTGCGGAAATGCTCCAGCACCACCGTGAACAGGTCCTCGCGCGCGAAGCCGGCCGCGACCTTGCCGGATTCCGGCGCCACCGCCACCGGGTTGCTGTTGTAGACCACCACCGCCTCGATGCGCGGCGCGCCCCCGGCCAGCAAGGCATCGCCGATGGTGCTCATGTTGACCAGGCGCGGCAGCTGCTGCGGCCATCCCGGCAGCAGGTCCGGGCGCTGCAGCGCGGCTTCGTTGATCGGGAAGAAGCCCGAGGTCGACAACTGCAGGCCACCCGCCGGATGGCGCCAAGCGCCCACCAGCGAGGGCAGGCACGCCACCGCGCGCACCGCCTGGCCGCCGCCGTGCACGCGCTGCATGCCGTAGTTCAGCCGGATCGCCACCGGCTGGCGCTCGCGCACCGCGAGCTGGCCGTAGAGCCCGGCCAGCCATTCGATGTCCTCGACCGGGATGCCGCAGATCTCGGCGGCGCGCGCCGGCGGATAGGCCTGCGCGCGCTCGCGCAGCGCCTCGAAGCCCACGGTGTGGCGTTCGATGTAGTCGTGGTCGAGCAGGTCGTCGCGGATCAGCACGTGCATCAGCGCCAGCGCCAGCGCGCCGTCGGTGCCGGGCATCGGGGCGATATGGCGGTGGCACTTCTCGGCGCTGAGCGAACGGTACGGGTCGATCGCCACCAGCGTGGCGCCGCGCCGCTTGGCCTCCTGCGCGCGGGTCCAGAAGTGCAGGTTGGAGGCAATCGGGTTGCCGCCCCAGATGATCACCAGCCTGGCATCGACCACGTGCTCCATGTCCATGCCCACGCTGGCGCCGTAGGTGTAGCGCAGTGCGGTGGCGCCGGCGCTGGCGCAGATGGTGCGGTCCAGCCGCGACGCGCCCAGCTTGTTGAAGAAGCGCGCCGCCATGCTCTCGCCCTGCACCAGCCCCATGGTGCCGGCATAGCTGTACGGCACGATCGCCTGCGGATCGCGTGCGGCGATCGCCTGCAGGCGCGTGGCGATGGTATCGAGCGCCTCATCCCACGAGATCGGCGCGAACTTGCCCTCGCCCTTCTGGCCGACGCGCTTCATCGGCGTCAGCAGGCGGTCCGGGTGGTAGGTGCGCTCGGTGTAGCGCGACACCTTGGTGCAGAGCACGCCTTGCGTGCCGGGATGGTCGGGATCGCCCGCTACCTTGACGGCGCGGCCGTCCTCGACGGTGACGAGCAAGGCACAAGTATCGGGGCAGTCATGCGGGCAGGCGGCGCGGACGATGCGGGAAGCCATGGGGTCTCCGGGCGGGGCTGTGTTGTTTTCGTTCGGTCGTACGGAACGGGAGATGCCGGCGCAGGCCGCGGATGGCAGCGCCTGCGTCGCGCCGGCCGGCGGCGCATTCCCCCGGGCGTGCGGGGCGACGGCGGGGAGTATCTCGTCCCGATTGTATTCGATTATGATGTGCCGGCGCGCTCGCGGCACAGACCGGGACGCGCACCATGCCGCACGATCCAGCAGCTCGCCGGCGCAGACCGGCCAACGCGGCGAACGGGTAACCGAACCATCATTCGCGGGGGGTTTATGTCTTTCCGATCCGGGGTCAACGGCCGGCTTGCCGGCCTGCTGGTGGCGTGCGCCATCGGCACCGGCGGCGCGTCCTGCGCCGCCTTGGCGGCGAACACCGCCACCACTGCTGCCACATCCGAGCAAGGCGTCACCGCCGACACCATCCTGCTGGGCCAGTCCGCCGCGCTGACGGGCCCGACCGCCGTTCTCGGCAAGCAGATGAACTCTGGCGCGCGGCTGTACTTCGACCACATCAACCAGCAGGGCGGCATCCACGGGCGCAAGATCCGGCTCGAGGCGCTGGACGACTATTACGAACCCGAACCAGCGGCCAAGAACACGAAGAAGCTGATCGAAGAGGATCGCGTCTTCGCCCTGTTCGGCTATGTCGGCACGCCCACCAGCCAGGCCGCGCTGCCGCTGGCGATCCAGGCCAGGGTGCCGTTCTTCGGTCCATACACCGGCGCGCAGTCGCTGCGCGAGCCGCGCAGCCGCTACGTGTTCCATGTGCGCGCCGGCTACAACGAGGAAACCGCGGCCATCGTGCGCCAGATCCAGACCACCGGGCTCAAGCGCGTGGCCGTGGTCTACAACGAGGATGCCTACGGCAAGGCCGGCCTGGACGGGCTGGAGCGCGCGCTCAAGGCCGCGCCCGACAGCGGCGTGCAGATCGTCGCGCGCGAGCCCGTGGTGCGCAACACCACGGAAATTGGCGACGCCATGCAGGGCTCGATGAAGGCAAAGCCCGACGCGGTGGTCATGATCAGCGCCTACCGCACCGCCGGCGCGTTCGTGAAGGAAGCGCTGCGCCGCGGCTACAACGGCCAGTTCTACAACGTATCCTTCGTCGGCACGCAGGCGCTGGCCAACGTGGTCGGCGCGCAGGGCAGCGGCGTGATCATCTCGCAGGTCATGCCGCACCCGGGCAACGCCACGCTGCCGATCGTGCGCGAATACCTGCGCCTGCTGCAGGCCGCGGGCAAGCCCAGCGAATTCGACTATGCCAGCATCGAGGGCTTCATCGCCGCCAAGACCTTCACCGAAGGCCTGCGCCGCGCGGGCAAGGACCTGACGCGCGAGAAGCTGGTGACCGCACTGGAATCGATGCGCAACTATGACCTGGGCGGCTTCATCGTCAACTTCACGCCCGAGAACCATGTCGGCTCGAAGTTCGTGGAGATGACGATCATCAATTCGAAGGGCCAGGTGATCCGCTGAGGCGCTCAGCGTGACCGCATGTTGTCTCCCCTCTCCCCCGCCCCTCTCCCATAAATGGGAGAGGGGAGCAAACCAACGCCGGTTGAAACGCCCTACTTCATGTCATTCAAATGGCATGCAGAGAACCGCAGCGGCGCAATCTCCTTGAGCAGCGGCTGCTCTTCGCGGCAACGCGGCATCGCGTGCGGGCAGCGCGGATGGAAATGGCAGCCGCTCGGCGGGTGCAGCGGCGACGGGATCTCGCCGCGGATCGCGACGTAGTTCTTGCGCGCCACCTCCAGCTTGGGCGCCTCCGCCAGCAGCGCCTGCGTATAGGGATGGTTGGGCGCGGCGAACACGTCTTCGGTCGGTGCGGATTCGACCACCCGTCCCAGGTACATGATCACCACCCGGTCGCTGATGTGCTTGACCACGCCCAGGTCGTGGCTGATGAACAGGTAGGTCAGGTTCAGTTCTTCACGCAGGCGCATGAACAGGTTCAGCACCTGCGCCTGGATCGACACGTCCAGCGCCGCCACCGATTCGTCGCAGACCAGGAACTCGGGCTTCACCGCGAGCGCGCGCGCGATGCCGATGCGCGCGCGCTGGCCACCGGAGAACTGGTGCGGAAAGCGGCGCAGCACGGTCGGGTCCATGCCCACGCGCACCAGCATGTCTTCGACATAGCCCTTTTGCGCGCCGCGTTCGACCATGCCGTGCACCACCGGCGCCTCGCCGACGATATCGAGCACGCGCAGCCGCGGGTTGAGCGAGGCGTACGGGTCCTGGAAGATCATCTGGATCGCCAGCTGCTTTTCACGGCGCTTGTCGGGCGGCAGGTGATCCAGGTTGGTGCCGCGCCACAGGCGCTCGCCTTCGGTCAGCGAGTGCAGTCCCACGGCCATGCGCCCGAGCGTGGACTTGCCGCAGCCGGATTCGCCCACCAGCCCCACCACCTCGCCGGCGCGGATGCTCAGGTCGACCCGGTCCACCGCGTGCACCACCTCTTCGCGCGCATGCGCGCCGAACAGGTTGGCGATGCGCGCCGCGGCATCGAGCGACTTGACGAAGCGCTTGGACACGCCGCGCAGTTCAAGGATCGGCGCAGCGGGCGTGGCGCCTTCTTGCCCGGCCGGTTCGGTCATCGGGCGGGATTGCAGTGCAGTGGCGTTCATGCCGCCTCCTGGTTGGCGAGCACCGGATGGAAGCAGCGCAGGCGGCGCCCGTCCGCGGCGGTTTCCAGCGGGGGTTCGGTCTTGCAGGCCGCGGTCGCATAGGGACAGCGCTCGCGGAACGAGCAGCCGCCCGGCAGGTTCAGCAGCGAAGGCGTCATGCCCGGGATCTGCCGCAGCGGCGCGCCGCGCGGATTGCGCGACGGCGCCGAACTGATCAGCCCGTGCGTGTAGGGATGTTCGGGGTGCTCCAGTACCTGGCGCACGTCGCCGGCCTCGACGATCTTGCCGGCATACATCACGCATACCGAATCGGCCAGTCCCGCCACCACCGACAGATCGTGCGTGATCCAGATCAGCGCAGTGCCGGACTCGCGGCACAGGGTCTGCATCTCGTACAGGATCTGGCCCTGGATGGTGACGTCGAGCGCCGTGGTCGGTTCGTCGGCAATGATCAGGTCGGGCTTGTTCAGCAGCGCCGTGGCAATCGCCACGCGCTGGCGCATGCCGCCCGAGAACTGGTGCGGATAGGCCTGCAGGCGCTCGTCCGGCGACGGAATGCCGACCCGTGCCAGCGCATTGCGCGCGCGCTCGCGCGCCACCGCCTTGCTCACGTTCTCATGTGCCAGCACCGCCTCGATCATCTGCGTGTCGATGCGCAGCACCGGGTTGAGCGTCATCATCGGATCCTGGAAGATCATCGCGATGCGGTTGCCGCGCACGTCGCGCTGCTGCGCCGGCGTGAGCGCGCGCAGGTCGCGCGTGACGCCGTCGCGGCTGGTCAGCGCGATGCGCCCGTCGACGATCTTCCCCGGCGGGTCGATCAGGCCCATGATCGAATAGCCGGTCATGGACTTGCCCGAGCCGGACTCGCCGACCAGCCCCATGATCTCGCCGCGGCCCACGGTGAAGGACACGTCGTCGACGGCCCGGGCGATGCCGCCGCGCGTATAGAAATGCGTTTTCAGGTGTTCGACCACCAGTGTCGGTTGTGCCATGTTGCGCTCCCGGTTATTGCGTCTGCAGGCGCGGGTTCAGCACATCGCGCAGCTGGTCGGCGACCAGGTTCATCGCCACGATGGTGACCACCAGCGCGATGCCCGGGAAAAAACTGATCCAGTACTTGCCCGACAGCATGTACTGCTGGCCGTTCGAGATCAGCGAACCGAGCGACGGCTCGGTGATCGGCACCCCCAGCCCGAGGAAGGACAACGTGGCCTCCAGCGTGATCGCCGAGGCCACCTGCAGCGCCGCGATCACGATCAGCGGCGGCAGGCAGTTGGGCAGCAGGTGGCGGAACATGATGCGCGCGGGCGGCAGGCCCAGGCAGGTGGCGGCTTCGATGTACTCCTTGCGCCGTTCGACCAGCGCGGCGCTGCGCGTGGTGCGCGCATAGTAGGCCCACTGCACCGCGACCAGCGCGATCACGATATTGCCCAGCCCCGGGCGCAGGAAGGCCAGCAGGATCAGCGCCAGCAGGATCGGCGGGAACGACAGCTGCAGGTCCGCCACGCGCATGATGAAGGCTTCGGTGCGCCCGCCCAGGAAGCCGGCCAGCAGGCCGAGCGTGGCACCCAGCAGCAGCGCGATCAGGGTGCTGACCACGCCCACGCCGATGCTGATGCGCAGCCCGTACATCACCGCCGACAGGATGTCGCGGCCCTGCTCGTCCGAGCCCAGCAGGAAGGTCATGCCGCTGCCAGCCTGCTCGCCCGGCGCCAGGCGCGCGTCGAGCACGTCCAGCGTGGCCAGGTCATACGGGTTCTGCGGCGCCAGCCACGGCGCGAAGATGGCGATCAGGATGATGATCACCAGCGTGGCCAGCCCGGCCACGGCAATCTTGCTGGCGAAGAACTCGGCGGCAAAGCGCCGCCACGGGGATTGCTCGCGCGCCGCGGCGGGCGGCGGCGTCTTGTCTTCGGGTTCGACAGTGACGGCGGTCATGGCTCAGCCCTTGTTGTCGGCAATGCGCACGCGCGGATCGAGCATGCTGTAGATGATGTCCACCACCAGGTTGATCAGGATGAACAGCGTCACGATCACCATCAGGTAGGCGACGATCACCGGCCGGTCCAGCAGCTGGATCGAGTCGATGATGAGCTTGCCCATGCCGGGCCAGGCGAAGATGGTCTCGGTCACGATCGCAAAGGCGATGATCGAGCCGAACTGCAGCGCGATCACGGTGACGATGGGGATCAGGATGTTCTTCAGCACGTGCACGCCGACGATGCGGGTATTGGACAAGCCCTTGGCGCGCGCGAACTTGACGTAGTCCTGCAGCATCGCCTCCTGCGTGCCGGCGCGCGTGAGCCGGATCACCATGGCGATGTTGAGCAACGACAGCGTCACGGCGGGCAGGATCAGGTGGCGGATCCCGTCCGCGGTCAGGAAGCTGAGCGGGATGCCCAGCACGCGCACGGTCTCGCCGCGGCCGTTGGACGGCAGCCAGCCCAGCTGCACCGCGAACACCATGATCAGCATCAGCCCGACCCAGAAGGTAGGCAGCGAAAAGCCGAGGATCGACACCGTCATGATCGACTTGCCGGCAATGCCCTTGGGCCGCAGCCCGGCCCACAGGCCCAGCGGGATGCCCAGCACGATCGCCAGCAGGATCGCGCAGACCGCCAGCTCCATGGTCGCCGGCATGCGCTCGAAGATCAGCTTGAGCGCCGGCGTGCCATGCGCGAACGACGTGCCCAGGTTGCCTTGCAGCGCGTTCTGCAGGAACACCCAGTACTGCTCCCACAGCGGCTTGTCCAGGCCCAGCGCCGCGATGGTGCGCTTGATGTCCTCCTGGTCGGCCTGCGGGTTGATCAGGATGTCGACGGGATTGCCGATGGCAAAGACGCCGAGGAAAACCAGCAGCGACATGACGAAGAGCACGACCACGCTCTGCATCAGGCGCCGGATGATAAAGACCAGCATATTCAGACCACTATCCTTTCGCGCGGGAATGCGCACGCCGCCCGGGAGCGCGTGGCGCTTCCAGGCGGCGCGGCAGCCATGCGCGGCACCGCGAATTCAGCAGCAGGCAGCCTGCTTACTGGGGCTTGAAATTATGCGCGTACGTGCGCTCGTCGGTGCGCGGCACGTAGACGATGCCCTTCTGCGTGGCCCAGGTGGTGACCTGCTGGTGGATCGGGATGATACCGCCATCGTTGATCGCGATCGCGGTGGCTTCCTGCAGCAGCTTGGAGCGCTCGGTGTCGTCCACCGTCGACAGCGCCTTTTCCAGCACCACGTCCATCTTCGGGTTGCAGTACTCGCCCCAGTTGGTGGTGCCGAAGCCCTTCTTGCTGTCTTCGCACGCCAGCAGCGCGCGCAGCGGCGAGCTGACCTCGCCGGTCTGCGCGCCCCAGCCGAGCAGGCCGAACGACCACTCGTGCTTGATGCCCTTGGACGAGTACGTTGCCATCGGCATGCCCTCGACCTTGGTCGCGATGCCGATGCGGGTCAGGTTCTGCGCGATGGTCTGGGCAATCTTCTCGTCGTTGACGTAGCGGTTGTTGGGCGTGTGCAGCGTCACGCCGAAGCCGTTGGGGAAGCCCGCCTCGGCCAGCAGCTTCTTCGCGCCCTCGGGGTCGTACTTGACCGTCTTCAGGTTGGGGTTGTAGCCGAACAGCGTGGGCGGCACCAGGTTGTTGGTAGGCTCGGACAGGCCTTCCATCAGCCGGTCCTTGATGCCCTGCCGGTTGATCGCCATGCTGATGGCGTTGCGCACGCGCGTGTCCTTCAGCGGGTTCTTGTCCAGTGGCGCGCCTTCCTTGGTGGTGACGTAAGGCGACTTGTCGCGCTTGGCATCGAAGTACAGGTAGATCACGCGGTGCGAGATCTTGGAGAAGAACGCCAGCTTGGGATCCTTGCGCACCTTGGGCAGGTCGGGCGTGGGCACGTTCTCGATGGCCTGCACATCGCCCGACAGCAGCGCCGCCAGGCGCGTCGCCGGGTTGGGGATGAAGCGCAGCGTGACCTTGTCCCAGGCCGGCTTGTTGCCCCAGTAATCGTTGTTGCGCACCAGCTCGACCCGGTCGTCGCGCGCATAGCTGACGAACTTGAACGGGCCGGTGCCGACCATGCCCTTGCCCTGCGCGAAGTCATCCGAGCCCAGGCCCTGCGTGGCCTTCTTCTGCACGATGAAGATCGAGGTCAGGTCGTTCAGCATCAGCGGATACGGCTGGGCGGTGGTGAGCTGGATGGTGTGCTTGTCGATGATCTTCTTGTTGACGATCGCCTTGGTGTAGACGTCGAACTTGCCCGGGCTGTTCTGGATCGTGGCGGGGCGGTCGAGCGACCAGATCACGTCCTCGGCGGTCAGTTCGGAGCCGTCGTGGAACTTCACGCCCTTGCGGATCTTGAATTCCCACGTGAGGTTGTTGACCAGCTTCCACGACTCGGCCAGGCCCGGGATGATGCGGCTGTCCGGGTCCATCTTGGTCAGCGAGTCGAAGATATGCTCGGAAACATTGATGTTGGAGAACAGGTTGTAGAAGTGCGGATCCATCGAGGTCGGCGGCGAACTCATGGCCAGTTTGAGGTCCGCGGCCTGGGCGGTACCGGCCAGCGCGAGGCCAAGGGCCCCCGCCACCGCCACCGCGCCAATTGCCTTCTTGAAAGTGCGAAGGGACATCGCGCAATTCTCCCTGTAGGAAGTGAAGCAGACGTTTTAGGATCGGCAATGCGCGCGCGCAGCGGGTCACGAGCGGCGCTGCTTTTTGGTGCGATGGGGCATCACAAAGCGACGGTATTGCCGGCCGGGCACTTCAAGCATGAACTGTTCCAGCAGTGCACATGCCACGGCAATGCGGGGAAACCCACCCGCGCCGGCATATTGCACTGCGCCAAGGCGACGATCGCGCAGCAAATCGTCGCGTTTTGGCGCTTTCGCGACAGGCATCGTATGATCCGGGTATCCAATTGCTAACGCCTTCGACTCCAAGGCCGCCCGGCATCATGAAGCTGATCCCCGAAATCCTGCAGGCACAAGCCGAAATCCGCGCGATCCGGCGCGACATCCACGCCCATCCTGAACTCTGCTTCGAAGAGCAGCGCACCGCGGACGTAGTCGCGCGCAACCTGGAAGCGTGGGGCATCGAAGTCCACCGCGGGTTGGGCACCACCGGCCTGGTCGGTGTGATTCGCAATGGCAGCAGCACGGGCACCATCGGCCTGCGCGCCGACATGGACGCATTGCCGCTGCAGGAAGCCAATACCTTCGACCACCGCTCGCAGCACACCGGCAAGATGCACGCGTGCGGCCATGACGGCCACACCGCCATGCTGCTGGGTGCGGCGCGCTACCTGGCACAGCACAAGCCCTTCGACGGCACCGTGCACCTGATCTTCCAGCCGGCCGAAGAAGGCGGCGGCGGCGCGCGCGAGATGATCAAGGACGGCCTGTTCGAGCGCTTTCCGTGCGACGCGGTGTTCGGCGTGCACAACTGGCCGGGCATGCCGACGGGTGCCTTCGGCACGCGCGCGGGCCCGCTGATGGCCTCGAGCAACGAGTTCCGCATCGTCGTGCGCGGCAAGGGCGCGCATGCGGCCATGCCCAACAACGGCAACGACCCGGTGTTCACCGCGGCGCAGATCGTGTCTGCGCTGCAAGGCATCATCACGCGCAACAAGCGCCCGATCGATACCGCGGTGATCTCGGTCACGCAGTTCCATGCCGGCGATGCCACCAACATCGTGCCGGACCAGGCCTGGATCGGCGGTACCGTGCGTACCTTCACGGTGCCGGTGCTCGACCTGATCGAGCGGCGCATGGAAGAGGTGGCGCGCGCGGTGGCGGCCGCATTCGACTGCACCATCGAATACGAATTCCACCGCAACTATCCGCCCACCATCAACAGCGAGGCCGAGACCGGCTTTGCCGCCGCGGTCGCCGCCGAGCTGGTCGGCGCGGACAACGTCGACAGCAACGTCGAGCCCACCATGGGCGCCGAGGATTTCTCGTTCATGCTGCAGCACAAGCCCGGTTGCTATCTGTTCCTGGGCAATGGCGACGGCGGCCATCGCGATGCCGGCCATGGCATCGGGCCTTGCATGCTGCACAACCCCAGCTACGATTTCAACGACGAACTGCTGCCGGTCGGCTCGACCTTCTTCGTGCGGCTGGTGGAGAAGTGGCTCGCACCTGCCTGATGGCAGGTAGTTGATGGCATAGACCAGAGCGTGCCCGAGCACGCCTGCCTGAGCAGGGCAATACGATCACAAAGGGGAGCTTCGGCGATGGGGCGTTCGGCGCTGGATCGCGAGACCGCGCGCAGCTTTGCGCGCGTGGCGCTGGAGAATATCCTGCGCCGTTATCCGTACAAGCTGGACCACATGATGGCGGGCGCCGGCGATCTCGCCGGGCCGGCCGCCTGGCATCCGGTGTTTTGCGGCAGCTACGACTGGCACTCCAGCGTGCATATGCACTGGCTGCTGGTGCGGTTGCTGGCACTGCATCCGGACCTCGAGGAAGGGCCGCGCATCCGCGCCATGCTGGACGCCCAGTTGCGTCCGGACGCGATGGCCGCCGAACTCGCGTATTTCCGCCGGCCCGACTCAAGCACCTTCGAGCGTCCCTACGGCTGGGGCTGGATGCTGAAGTTGCAGGCCGAGCTGCTGGCGCTGGCACGGCACGACCCGCATGCCACGGGCTGGGCCGAGGCCTGCGCGCCGCTGGCCTCGCACTTATCGCAGCAATTGGCGGATTTCCTCGATGCGGCAGCGTTTCCGGTGCGCACCGGGACCCACTACAACAGCGCCTTCGCGCTGGTCATGGCGCTTTCCTATGCGCGCGCGCATCAGGATCTGGCCTTGCGGCGCGCCATCGTACGGCGCGCCCACCGCTGGTTCGGCCACGACCAGAAGTATCCGGCCCGCTACGAGCCCGGCGGTGACGAGTTCCTGTCCGGCGGACTGACCGAAGCCGTGCTGATGCACGCCGTGATGGACGGCTGCGCGTTTTCGGAATGGTGGGAGTTGTTCGTGCCGGGCCAGGCCGAACTGGCCAACTGGCTGACACCGGTCACGGTGACCAACCGCGGCGACCCCAAGGCCGCACACCTGGACGGCCTGAACCTGTCGCGTGCGTGGTGCTGGCGCATGCTGGAACCCGCCCTGCCCGATCCGCTGCGGCCGCTGGCAATCCGCGCGTGGTCTGACCATATCGAGGCGTCGCTGCCCCAGGCGGTGGAGGGCGAGTATGTGTCCACGCACTGGCTGGCCTCGTTCGCGGTGCTCGCGCTGGCCGAGCCGATCGGCGGCTGAGGGCGCCGCCGGCGCGGCAACCTAATCCAGCGCGATGTCGCCGTACCAGGCTTCGGCCTTGCTCTTGGTATTGTCGGTATCGGTCATGATGCCGACCGCGATGACGCGGCCGGGGTCGGTCCCGAACGCCTTGCGGTAGTCGGCGCGCAGATCGCGCTCGTGGCAACGCCACTCATTGGCGTGCTTCATGCCGCTATCCACTACGATCATGCGCACGCGATCGGTATGCGGGTTTTTCACCACCGCGCCTTCCGCGCGCTGCCCGCCCCAGATATACATCAGCGTCGCGTACGGCATCTCGCGCCCGGTGGTCAGCCGCGCCATCTCGTACATCAGCTGGTCCTTGAGCGGCAGCGCGCCCTTGTCGCCGTCGAACGCGACAAAAAGGCGCAGCGGCGAATCCTCGCGCGGGCCATGGCTGTTGTCGGCGTTGCGGATGATGCCGCTGGTCTTCCAGGTCCAGCGCAGCATGCCGGCGTCGCGCTCGCGCAGCGGCACATAGAGGCCGGAGGCCGAACTGTCGGCCTTGGCGTGCACCACGACACGCTGGTCGACCTCGGCCATCGAGTAAGTGGTGGGAATCTTGTTGCGGTTGATGGTCCACGGCTGCCAGCCAACGGGCAGCCGGTTGCCGCGTGGGGAAACCGAAAACAACGGCAGCGTGGCGAGGGTGGCCGGCGAGGCGTCGGCGGGTTCGCCATCGTCCCCTGCTTCCGCATCGGCCGCCAGCGGGTTGGCGGCGGCCAGGGCATCGGGTTCAATGACCGCGGTCTCGGCCTGCGCGGCGGCGTGGGCGGCCATGCGCTCGGTGAAGGCCTGGCAATCAATGGCGGAGCCCGAGGCAATCGGGGCGGCGGGAGCCGAGCCGCCTTGCGGTGGGGAAGATTGAGGGGAAGTGGAAGCGCACCCTGCCAGCAGCAGCGCGCCGGCGGCGCCAGTCAAAACCAGCCGGAACCTCTTGGCCGTCATGTAACCCCTCGAAACCCGAAATCGCGGACCCGCTCTGTCGGCATCGGCCCGCTCTATTGCTCACTGCTTGCTGCAAACGCGTGTTGCAACCGCCTTCGTGCCACCCGTTGGCACTTGAGGGTCGAACATAGCAGAAGGCGGACCGGGCAGGAATGCGCCACGACCCGCAATGCAGCATGAAAACAACGGGGATCCGCGTGCCGGCGTTAGGGCAATAGCGAGCGCAGCATTTCCGCCGCGCCAAAGCAAAAACCCCTCGCAGCACACGCTGTCGAGGGGTTTTGCACAATAAGAGCCTGGCGATGACCTACTTTCACACGGGAATCCGCACTATCATCGGCGCGGAGCTGTTTCACGGTCCTGTTCGGGATGGGAAGGGGTGGTTCGTTCCAGCTCGCTATGGTCACCAGGCATGAGGGGTTGTGGCGCTGTCGGGTTGGGACAGCGTCACGAATTGGGATGTAGTTGGGGTTGTGCGTATCTGGCACAAAGGCAATTGCCTCACCAGGTGAAACACACTGGTTATAGGATCAAGCCTTACGGGCAATTAGTACTGGTTAGCTTAACGCATTACTGCGCTTCCACACCCAGCCTATCAACGTCCTGGTCTCGAACGACCCTTCAAGGAGGTCAAGCCTCCAGGGAATCCTCATCTTCAGGCGAGTTTCCCGCTTAGATGCTTTCAGCGGTTATCTCTTCCGTACATAGCTACCCTGCGATGCCTCTGGCGAGACAACAGGTACACCAGCGGTACGTCCACTCCGGTCCTCTCGTACTAGGAGCAGCCCCCGTCAAGATTCCAACGCCCACGGCAGATAGGGACCAAACTGTCTCACGACGTTTTAAACCCAGCTCACGTACCTCTTTAAATGGCGAACAGCCATACCCTTGGGACCGGCTACAGCCCCAGGATGAGATGAGCCGACATCGAGGTGCCAAACACCGCCGTCGATATGAACTCTTGGGCGGTATCAGCCTGTTATCCCCAGAGTACCTTTTATCCGTTGAGCGATGGCCCTTCCATTCAGAACCACCGGATCACTATGTCCTGCTTTCGCACCTGCTCGACTTGTCGGTCTCGCAGTTAAGCACGCTTTTGCCATTGCACTTTAGGTACGATGTCCGACCGTACCAAGCGTACCTTCGAACTCCTCCGTTACACTTTGGGAGGAGACCGCCCCAGTCAAACTGCCTACCATGCACTGTCCCCGACCCGGATTCACGGGCCAAGGTTAGAACCTCAAACAAACCAGGGTGGTATTTCAAGGACGGCTCCACGTGAACTAGCGTCCACGCTTCAAAGCCTCCCACCTATCCTACACAGATCGGTTCAAAGTCCAATGCAAAGCTACAGTAAAGGTTCATGGGGTCTTTCCGTCTAGCCGCGGGGAGATTGCATCATCACAAACACTTCAACTTCGCTGAGTCTCGGGAGGAGACAGTGTGGCCATCGTTACGCCATTCGTGCAGGTCGGAACTTACCCGACAAGGAATTTCGCTACCTTAGGACCGTTATAGTTACGGCCGCCGTTTACCGGGACTTCAATCAAGAGCTTGCACCCCATCATTTAATCTTCCGGCACCGGGCAGGCGTCACACCCTATACGTCCACTTTCGTGTTTGCAGAGTGCTGTGTTTTTATTAAACAGTCGCAGCCACCATTTTATTGCAACCCCTTCACCCTTCTGGCGCAGGCCAGTCAAGCTACCAGGGCGTACCTTATCCCGAAGTTACGGTACCAATTTGCCGAGTTCCTTCTCCCGAGTTCTCTCAAGCGCCTTAGAATACTCATCTCGCCCACCTGTGTCGGTTTGCGGTACGGTCTCGTATGACTGAAGCTTAGAGGCTTTTCTTGGAACCACTTCCAATTGCTTCGCAGCACTAGGCCGCTCGCCCCACATCCTTGAATCCTGCGCCCGGATTTGCCTGAGCGCCTTCTCCAATGCAGGGACCGGGACTTCCAACACCCGGACAACCTTCCGCGATCCGTCCCCCCATCGCATCATACGACGGTGCAGGAATATTAACCTGCTTCCCATCAGCTACGCATCTCTGCCTCGCCTTAGGGGCCGACTCACCCTACGCCGATGAACGTTGCGTAGGAAACCTTGGGCTTACGGCGAGGGGGCCTTTCACCCCCTTTATCGCTACTCATGTCAGCATTCGCACTTCTGATACCTCCAGCATCCTTTACAAGACACCTTCACAGGCTTACAGAACGCTCTCCTACCACGCACTTGCGTGCGTCCGCAGCTTCGGTATATAGCTTAGCCCCGTTACATCTTCCGCGCAGGACGACTCGATCAGTGAGCTATTACGCTTTCTTTAAAGGGTGGCTGCTTCTAAGCCAACCTCCTGACTGTTTTAGCCTTCCCACTTCGTTTCCCACTTAGCTATATTTGGGGACCTTAGCTGGCGGTCTGGGTTGTTTCCCTCTTGACACCGGACGTTAGCACCCGATGTCTGTCTCCCGTGATTGCACTCTTCGGTATTCGGAGTTTGCTATGGCGGGGTAATCAGCAATAGACCCCCCAACCATGACAGTGCTCTACCCCCGAAGGTGAGACACGAGGCACTACCTAAATAGTTTTCGGAGAGAACCAGCTATTTCCAGATTTGTTTAGCCTTTCACCCCTATCCACAGCTCATCCCCTAACTTTTCAACGTTAGTGGGTTCGGTCCTCCAGTACGTGTTACCGCACCTTCAACCTGGCCATGGATAGATCATCTGGTTTCGGGTCTACACCCAGCGACTCAACGCCCTGTTCGGACTCGCTTTCGCTACGCCTTCCCTAAACGGTTAAGCTTGCCACTGAATGTAAGTCGCTGACCCATTATACAAAAGGTACGCCGTCACCCCGCTTTAAGCGCTCTCGCGCTTAAACCGCTTTGCGCGCCAGTGGTGCTATTTCACACTGGAGTCTTTTGACGATTTTTACTGTCGTAAAAATCGCCGAAAGCGCTTAAAGCGGGGCTCCGACTGTTTGTATGCATGCGGTTTCAGGATCTATTTCACTCCCCTCCCGGGGTTCTTTTCGCCTTTCCCTCACGGTACTGGTTCACTATCGGTCGATCACGAGTATTTAGCCTTGGAGGATGGTCCCCCCATCTTCAGACAGGATTTCACGTGTCCCGCCCTACTTGTCGTACACCTAGTTCCACAATCGTGTTTTCGCATACAGGGCTATCACCTGCTATGGCCGGGCTTTCCATCCCGTTCTGCTAACACCACTGCTAAAGAGTACAAGGCTCTTCCCATTTCGTTCGCCACTACTTTGGGAATCTCGGTTGATTTCTGTTCCTGCAGCTACTTAGATGTTTCAGTTCGCCGCGTTCGCTTCCCACACCTATGAATTCAGTGTGGGATGACCCATACGGGCCGGGTTTCCCCATTCGGACATCTCCGGATCAAAGCTTGTTTGCCAGCTCCCCGAAGCTTTTCGCAGGCTACCGCGTCCTTCATCGCCTGTGATCGCCAAGGCATCCACCACATGCACTTGTTCGCTTGACCCTATAACAAGTGTGTCTCGAAGACACGCTCACTACAGGTTGAGTTCTCGCATTTGTGCCGTATTCCAAGTCATCTTTCGATCACTTTAAAATACATTTTGGTTGATACAATCACAACCCGGTATCGCGTTTAACTACTGTGCTTCTCATCAAAGCACCGCGACACCTTTACTACATCCCATATTGTTAAAGAACAGCCGATC
>NZ_JBYOJO010000016.1:0-162131 GCF_057798955.1 Cupriavidus sp. 207A1
GAGCGCGACCCGTCGCCGAGCCTGCTGATTGCGGATTTGCTGCGCCAGGCCGGCCTGCCCGACGGCGTGTTCAACGTGGTGCAGGGCGACAAGGAGGCGGTCGACGCGCTGCTTGCGCATCCGGACGTGCAGGCGCTGTCGTTCGTCGGCTCGACCCCGATTGCCGAGTACATCTATACGGAAGGGACCCGGCACGGCAAGCGCGTGCAGGCCCTGGGCGGCGCCAAGAACCACCTGGTAGTGATGCCCGATGCGGACCTGGACCAGGCCGTCGACGCGCTGATCGGCGCGGCCTATGGCTCGGCCGGCGAGCGCTGCATGGCGATCTCGGTGGCGGTGGCGGTCGGCGAGGTGGCCGACCAGCTGGTGCCGCGCCTGGCCGAACGCGCGCGTGCGCTGAAGATCCGCAACGGCATGGAGGCCGATGCCGAGATGGGACCGCTGGTGACCGGCGCGCACAAGGCCAAGGTCGAAGGCTATATCGCCAAGGGTGTGGCGGAAGGCGCAACCCTGGTGACCGATGGCCGCGGCCACCGCGTCGACGGGCACGAGAACGGCTTCTATGTCGGCGGCACGCTGTTCGACCATGTGACGCCGGAGATGACGATCTACAAGGAAGAGATCTTCGGCCCGGTGCTGTCGGTGGTGCGGGTGCATGACTTTGCCGAGGCGGTGGCGCTGATCAACGCGCACGAGTACGGCAACGGCGTGTCGTGCTACACCAGCGACGGCGGCATCGCGCGCGCGTTCGCGCGGCAGATCCAGGTGGGCATGGTCGGCATCAACGTGCCGATCCCGGTGCCGATGGCGTGGCATTCGTTCGGCGGCTGGAAGCGCTCGCTGTTCGGCGACCACCATGCCTATGGCGAAGAGGGCGTGCGCTTCTACACGCGCTACAAGAGCGTGATGCAGCGCTGGCCCGATTCGATCGCCAAGGGCGCGGAGTTCACCATGCCGGTGGCGAAATAAACCCGACCATCACCATAACAAGCGCCATGGAGACATTCGACTACATCATCGTGGGGGCCGGTTCGGCCGGCTGTGTCCTGGCGAACCGGCTGACGCAGGACCCGGACGTCAGCGTGCTGCTGCTGGAAGCCGGCGGCAAGGACGATTACCACTGGATCCACATTCCGGTGGGCTATCTCTACTGCATCGGCAATCCGCGCACCGACTGGCTCTATCGCACCGAAGCCGAAGCGGGGCTGAACGGGCGCTCGCTGGGTTATCCGCGCGGTCGCGTGCTGGGCGGCTGCTCGTCGATCAACGGCATGATCTACATGCGCGGCCAGCGCGAGGACTATGACGAGTGGGCGCGGCTGACCGGCGACGACGGCTGGCGCTGGGACAACGTGCTGCCGCTGTTCAAGCGCAGCGAAGACCATCACCGAGGGCCGAGCGAATTCCACGGCGCCGGCGGCGAATGGCGCGTGGAGGGGCAGCGGCTGCGCTGGGACATCCTGGAGCGCTTTGCCGACGCCGCCGAGCAAGCGGGCATCCCGCGCACCGACGATTTCAACCGCGGCGACAATTTCGGCGTCGGCTACTTCGAAGTGAACCAGCGCCGCGGCATCCGCTGGAACACCGCCAAGGCGTTCCTGCGGCGGGCCTCGGAGCGGCCCAACCTGACCATTGTCACCGGCGCGCAGGTGAGCGGGCTGAGCTTCGACGGGCGCCGCTGCACCGGCGTCAACTATCTGGGCGGCGGCCGCGCGCACGCGGCGGCGGCCACGCTCGAGGTGATTCTCGCCGCGGGCGCGGTCAACACGCCGCAGTTGCTGGAGTTGTCCGGCATCGGCCAGCCTGAACGGCTGCAGGCGCTGGGCATTCCGGTGCGCCACGCACTGCCCGGCGTTGGCGAGAACCTGCAGGACCACCTGCAGTTGCGCAGCGTGGTCAAGGTCGACGGCGTGCGCACGCTGAACACACGCGCCGCCAGCCTGTGGGGCAAGTTCTGCATCGGCGTGCAGTACGCCTTCAACCAGAGCGGGCCGATGAGCATGGCGCCATCGCAGCTGGGTGCGTTCGCGCGCTCGGATCCGGCGCAGTCGCGACCGAACATCGAATACCACGTGCAGCCATTGTCGCTGGACAAATTTGGCGATCCGCTCCACGCCTTCAACGCCTTTACCGCCAGCGCCTGCAACCTTCGCCCGACCTCGCGCGGCAGCGTGCATGCCGGCAGCGCTGACTTCCGCCAGGCCCCGGTGATCGCGCCCAACTACCTGTCGACCGACGAGGACCGCAAGGTGGCCGCCGATTCGATCAGGCTTACGCGCCGCATCGTCGCGTCGCCGGCGCTGGCGCCGTACCGGCCCGAGGAATGGCTGCCGGGGCCAGCCTTCCAGAGTGACGAAGAACTGGCCGAGGCCGCCGGCAATATCGGCACCACCATCTTTCATCCCGTGGGCACCTGCAAGATGGGCCGCGCCGACGATCCCATGGCGGTGGTCGACCATCGGCTGCGCGTGCTGGGCGTGCAGGGGCTGCGCGTGGTCGATGCCTCGGTGATGCCGCTGATCACCTCGGGCAACACCAACTCGCCGACCATCATGATCGCCGAGCGCGCCAGTGACATGATCCGCGAAGACCGCACGCAGCGCGACCTGGCCACCGAAGTGGCAAGCCCGGCGCAAGCGCTGGCGCAAGCCAGTCCGGTGCCGGTGACCGCAGCCACAAGCGCTTGAAGCGCCACGTCGCATGATCGCCGGCGGGGCGGTGGTCGTGTGTCTTGTGCGCCGCTTATTCGGGCGCCAAAAAACTGACACTTGGTTCATGTTTCATAGTGCAAACCCCGATGTTTTGCGATGCAACAGGCGCACACAATAGACGCCTCACAGGGTGCTTCGGCCGCACATACCATGCCGCCGCTGCAACCCGCGCGGGAGCCGCCCCGCACAGATAAAACCCGCGGGCATGGCCGGTAACCACGGCGAGCCTGACGGAACAAGCGGCAGTAAGGGCCTACAAGGCCGGTTCGGACCATTGTCAGTGCCGGGCATCACCCCGGCAGTACAGCAAGAGGGCGGGCAGGAGACATGAACCAGCAGGAAACCATCCTGGAAACGCGGAACCTCACCAAGGAGTTCAAGGGGTTCACGGCGGTGAGCGACGTCAACCTGCGGGTGCGTCGCGGCTCGATCCATGCGTTGATCGGCCCCAACGGCGCGGGCAAGACCACTTGCTTCAACCTGCTCACCAAGTTCCTGGAGCCGACCACCGGCACCATCCTATTCAACGGCATCGACATCACCCGGGAAAAGCCGGCGCAGATTGCGCGGCGCGGCGTGATCCGCTCGTTCCAGATCTCGGCGGTGTTCCCGCACCTGACAGTGATGGAGAACGTGCGCATCGGCCTGCAGCGGCAACTGGGCACGGCGTACCAGTTCTGGCGCAGCGAGCGTTCGCTCGACGTGCTCAACGACCGCGCCATGGAGTTGCTCGAGCAGGTCGGCCTGACCGAGTTCGCGGATACGCTCACGGTGAACCTGCCGTACGGGCGCAAGCGCGCGCTGGAGATCGCCACCACGCTGGCGATGGAGCCCGAGCTGATGCTGCTCGACGAACCCACGCAGGGCATGGGCCACGAGGACGTGGACCGCGTCACGCAGCTGATCAAGCAGGTCTCGGCGGGGCGCACCATCCTGATGGTGGAGCACAACATGAGCGTGGTCTCGTCGATCGCCGACAAGATCACGGTGCTGCAGCGTGGCGCGGTGCTGGCCGAAGGCCCGTATGCGGAAGTGTCGAAGGACCCGCGGGTGATGGAGGCCTACATGGGCACCGCCGACGCGGAACTGCAGGGCGCGCACTGAGGCCGGGGACGACACCATGAGCACAGCCAATACTCCCGCCCTGGAAATCAAGGGCCTGCACGCCTGGTACGGCGAATCGCACATCCTGCACGGCGTCGACCTGACCGTGAACCCGGGCGAGGTGGTCACGCTGCTGGGCCGCAACGGCGCCGGGCGCACCACCACGCTGCGCGCGATCATGGGCCTGACCGGGGCGCGCAAGGGCTCGATCCGGGTCAATGGCCACGAGACCATCGGCCTGCCCACGCACAAGATCGCGCACTACGGCATCGGCTATTGCCCGGAAGAGCGCGCCATCTTCTCCAGCCTCTCATGCGAAGAGAACCTGATGCTGCCGCCGCAGCTGAAAGGCAAGGACTCCGGCATGAGCGAGGCCGAGATCTACGAGATGTTCCCGAACCTGAAGGAGCGCCGCCAGAGCCAGGGCACGCGCCTGTCGGGCGGCGAGCAGCAGATGCTGGCGGTCGGGCGCATCCTGCGCACCGGCGCCAACCTGCTGCTGCTCGACGAGATCTCGGAAGGGCTGGCACCGGTGATCGTGCAGGCGCTGGCGCGCATGATCCGGATGCTCAAGCAGAAGGGGTACACGGTGGTGATGGTGGAGCAGAACTTCCGCTTTGCCGCGCCGCTGGCGGACCGCTTCTACGTGATGGAGCACGGCACCATCGTCGAACGCTTCGCGGCCAGCGAGCTGCAGGCCAAGATGCCGGTGCTGCATGAATTGCTCGGGGTCTGATCCGCGCAATGCGGATCGATGGTTGCTTGTTGGCAGGAACGGGTGGCGCGCACGCCGCCGCAAATCAGGAGACAGGGAAATGAAAAAGACTCGGCTCGCGGCCGCGATGGCGGCCATTGCCATGGGTGCGGTGTCCTTCGGCGCTGCCGCACAGGTATCGGGCGACACCGTCAAGATCGGCTATATCACCGACATGTCGGGCCTGTATGCCGATATCGACGGCCCCGGCGGCCTCGAAGCCATCAAGATGGCGATCGAGGACCGCGGCGGCAAGGTGCTGGGCAAGCCCATCGAGATCGTCTCGGCCGACCACCAGAACAAGGCCGACATCGCCGCCTCGAAGGCGCGCGAATGGATGGACCAGCAAGGCCTGGACATGCTGCTGGGCGGCACCAACTCGGGCACCGCGCTGGCGATGAACAAGGTCGCTTCCGAGAAGAAGCGCGTCTACATCAACATCGGCGCCGGCACCGCGCGCCTGACCAACGAAGAGTGCTCGCCGTACACGGTGCACTATGCCTATGACACGGTCGCGCTGGCCAAGGGCACGGGCAGCGCGGTGGTCAAGCAGGGCGGCAAGTCGTGGTTCTTCCTGACCGCCGACTACGCCTTCGGCCACTCGCTCGAAAGCGACACCGCCGCGGTGGTCAAGGCCAACGGCGGCACGGTGGCGGGGCAGGTGCGCCATCCGCTGTCGGCGTCTGACTTCTCGTCGTTCCTGCTGCAGGCGCAGTCGTCCAAGGCGCAGATCCTGGGCCTGGCCAACGCCGGCGGCGACACCATCAACGCGATCAAGGCGGCCAAGGAATTCGGCATCACCAAGTCGATGAAGATCGCCGGCCTGCTGATGTTCATCAACGATGTGCACAGCCTCGGCCTGAAGAACACCGAAGGCCTGCTGATGACCGACAGCTGGTACTGGGACATGAACGACGACACCCGCAAGTTCGCCAACCGCTTCTTCGGCAAGATGAAGAAGATGCCGAGCAGCCTGCAGGCCGCGGATTACTCGGCGGCCAGCACCTACCTGAAGGCCGTCGAAGCCGCCAAGACCGACGATCCGGACAAGGTCATGGCGGAACTCAAGAAGATGAAGATCAACGACTTCTACACCAAGGGCTATATCCGCCAGGACGGCCGTGGCATCCACGACATGTACCTGATGCAGGTGAAGACCGCGGCCGAATCGAAGAAGCCGTGGGATTACCTGAAGGTGGTCGCGACCATCCCGGGCGACCAGGCCTTCACCACGGTGGCCGAGTCGAAGTGCGCCATGTTGAAGAAGTAAGTAGGAAGGCCGGCTTGGGCGGTTAACGAGTCGGCAGTTTTGTTCCCCTCTCCCGCGAGCGGGAGAGGGGCAGGGGTGAGGGCTTGAGCGTCAAAGGCTGAGGCCGGGTGGGCTGACACCGTTGGCCTTGCCAGGGCCGCCATGCCGGAACACACCGAAGGCTTCGCTTGATGTGGATCCTCGCTAAGCCGCCCCTCACCCCAACCCTCTCCCCGTGAGGGGAGAGGGAGAACACCTTGCGCAGGCTAGCTCGGCGGCTTTGGCGCACCCAAAACCGTTGGCTCCGCTTGGTGTCTGCCAACAACCAGAATCGATGCCCATGGACATCTTCGGAATCCCTTTGCCGGCCATGCTTTCCCAGCTCTTGCTGGGGCTGGTCAACGGCGCCTTCTATGCGATGCTGAGCCTGGGCCTGGCGGTGATCTTCGGCCTGCTCAACGTCATCAACTTCGCGCACGGCGCGCTCTTCATGCTCGGCGCGGTGCTGGCCTGGATGGGCATGGAGTACGCCGGGCTGAACTACTGGCTCATGCTGCTGCTGTCGCCGCTGGTCGTTGCCGCGCTGGGCGTGGTGATCGAGAAGACCATGCTGCGCTGGATCTACAAGCTCGACCACATCTACGGCCTGCTGCTGACGCTGGGCATCACGCTGGTGATCGAAGGCATCTTCCGCTCGGCCTACGGCGTGTCGGGGCTGCCGTACTCGACGCCGGACGTGCTGCAGGGCGCGACTGACCTCGGCTTCATGATCCTGCCGAACTATCGCGCCTGGGTCGTGGTGGCGTCGCTGGTGGTGTGCTTCGCCACCTGGTACGTGATCGAGAAGACCAAGCTGGGCGCCTACCTGCGCGCCGGCACCGAGAACCCCAAGATGGTCGAGGCCTTCGGCGTCAACGTGCCGCTGATGGTGACGCTGACCTACGGCTTCGGCGTGGCGCTGGCCGCGTTTGCCGGCGTGCTGGCCGCACCGGTGATCCAGATCTCGCCCCTGATGGGGCAGAACCTGATCATCATCGTGTTCGCGGTGGTGGTGATCGGCGGCATGGGTTCGATCATGGGCTCGATCCTGACCGGCCTCGGGCTTGGCGTGATCGAAGGCCTGACCAAAGTGTTCTATCCGGAAGCATCGTCGACCGTGGTGTTCTTCATCATGGTGATCGTGCTGCTGCTGCGCCCGGCCGGGCTGTTCGGCAAGGAGAAGTGATGAGCGCACCCTCGACATCATCGACGCCAGCCACCGTGGCGGCCAATGCAGGCAAGGCAGGAAAGGGACAAGGCGTGCAGAAGAAACTGTTGTACGGATTGCTGCTGCTGGCACTGCTGGCGGCGCCGCTGGCCGGGGCGTATCCGGTGTTCGTGCTCAAGGTGCTGTGCTTCGCGCTGTTTGCGTGCGCCTTCAACCTGCTGATCGGCTACACCGGACTGCTGTCGTTCGGCCATGCGGCCTTCTTCGGCGGCGCCGGCTACGCTGCCGGCCATGCCATGAAGGTGTGGGGCGTGACGCCCGAGATCGGCCTGATCCTGGGCACCGGCACGGGCGCGCTGATCGGCTACGTGGTGGGCTCGCTGGCGATCCGGCGCCAGGGCATCTACTTCTCGATGATCACGCTGGCGCTGGCGCAGATGCTGTTCTTCATCTGCCTGCAGGCGCCGTTCACCGGCGGCGAGGACGGGCTGCAGGGCATTCCGCGCGGCAAGCTGTTCGGCGTGCTGTCGCTGTCGGATGACCTGACGCTGTACTACGTGGCGCTGGCCATCATCGTCGCGGCCTTCGCGCTGATCGTGCGCACGGTGCATTCGCCGTTCGGCCAGATCCTGAAGGCGATCAAGGAGAACGAGCCGCGCGCGGTGTCGCTGGGCTATGACGTCGACCGCTTCAAGCTGACCGCGTTCGTGCTGTCGGCGGCGCTGTCGGGGCTGGCGGGATCGATCAAGGCGCTGGTGCTGGGCTTCGAGACCCTGACCGACGTGCACTGGTCGATGTCGGGCTCGGTGATCCTGATGACGCTGGTCGGTGGCCTGGGCACATTGTCGGGCCCGATCGTCGGCGCCTTTGTGATCGTCGCGCTCGAGAACAAGCTGGGCGACATCGGCAACTTCCTGGCGTCGGTGACCGGGATCTCGTGGTTCGGCACGCTGGGCGAGTCGGTGACGATGGTGACCGGCGTGATCTTCGTGATCTGCGTGCTGACATTCCGGCGTGGCATCATGGGCGAATTGCTGGCGCGCTTCGGCGGACACGCCGGGCGCAAGGAGTGATCGTGGGTCGACATGCCCGATTCTGGGGCTAGGGTTTTTTCTAGCTTGTCCTCGATGCACCGCTTCGTTACATTCCATATACGGTTTTCGCAGGTTAAATGGAGGCGGAAGCGAGGAGACGACAGGCGCGCACCCGGTGTCGGGTAGCAGCGTTATAAATAAAGGGCGTTGCCGGGTGATCCTCGGCAACGCTTTTTTCATTTGGGCTTTCCGCCCGTGTTGTGACGCCTTCGCCCCGTTTTGGGGCGCTCATGCCGCATCGGCATCACCTGGCAGCCTCACGCATGCGACAATGCGGGCGCGCTTCGCTGCCCGCCCATGTCCGCCACCGTTCCCCCTGATCCCACCCCAGCCACGCCAGACCATGGCGGCGCCATCGCGCCGCAGGTCCAGGTACGCCTGGGACAGGGCGCCGACGCTGCGCTGGTATCGGCGTGGCTGGACCACATTGCGCCGTTGCCCGTGCCCGCCGCACGCGCGCGGCAACTGATGCTGGGCGAACTGCTGGCCCAGTCAGGGCGCGGCATCTGCCTGCTGGCTTGCGACGCACCGGACGGCTGCGGCCTGCTGGCCTGCCTGCCGTCGGCCTTGCTGCCCAGCCTCGAGCTTGCGGGCTTCGCGGCCTGCGCCAGCGAGTGGTGGGTACGGCCTGAACTTGACGGGGCCACCCGCCGTGCCTGCCTGGACGCCTGCTGCGCCACGCTGGCCGACTGGGGCCGCGCCCACGGCATCCGCCATGCACTGCTGGCCCCCGGCCTGGTGGCCGGTCACGGCGGCGCGCCGCCGGGCTTCTGCCTGCATGTCAACGGCATGTGGCACCGCAGCCTGGTGCCGACGGCCAAGGTACTGGGCTGATCCGCCGCGCCCGGCCGTGCGCCGGCGCCGCTGTCCCGGCTTTCCTGCTTTTCCCTTTTTCCTTTTCCCTTTTCGCTTTTCTGCAATGACGGAATTCGCATTCCTGGCGGTCGCCGCCTTTCTCGCCGGCCTGATCGACGCGGTCGCCGGCGGCGGCGGGCTGGTCCAGATCCCGGCGCTGTTTTCGGCCTATCCCAACCTCGCCCCGGCCACGCTGCTTGGCACCAACAAGGTCGGTTCGATCGCCGGCACCGCCAGCGCGGCGCTGCGCTACGGCCGCAGCGTGCGCATTTACTGGGGCGCGACCGCGCCGGCCGTGGTGGCGGCCTTTGCGTGCTCGATGGCCGGTGCCTGGGCGCTGACCATGATCCCGGCCGAGCCGCTGCGCAAGGCGCTGCCGTTCGTGCTGGTGGCGCTGCTGGTCTACACCGTTGCCAAGAAGGACCTGGGTGCCGAGCACGCGCCCACGCTGAGCGGCTGGGGCGAACGCGGCGCGGCGCTGTTGGCCGGTGCCGTGCTGGGCTTCTATGACGGCGTGTTCGGGCCGGGCACCGGCAGCTTCCTGATGATCGTGTTCGTGCGGGTGTTTGGCTATGACTTCCTGCACGCGGCGGCGTCGACCAAGCTGGTCAACCTGGCCACCAACCTGGCGGCACTGCTGCTGCTCGCCAGCAAGGGCCATATCTGGTGGCAGCTGGGCCTGGTGATGGCGGTGGCCAACGTCGCCGGCAGCCAGGTGGGCAGCAAGCTGGCGCTGCGCCATGGCAGCGCCTTCGTGCGCAAGGTATTCATCGTGGTGGTCAGCGCGCTGATCCTGAAGACCGCCTGGGACGCCTTCATCCGCTGACGGCAAAGCCAGGCTGGGCGCGCGATGCGGGTTAATCCTCGCTGTTCGCGCCAGGGCGCTGTGATAGACTCGATCCGCATTCCCGACCGCACGGTCGGTGAATCGCCGAAGCGCCTTTCCGGGGGAGTGGCGTGGACGGGAAATGGGGAGCGGCCCGGTGTCGCTCCTGGTTGTAGCGCAGGTGCCGGCGATGTGCCTGCGTTGACCCGAGGGGTCCAAAAAAAGGGGCATCCGCCGGCGGACGCCGGACGGATGCCTTTCCGTTTCAGGAACCGAAGGAGACAAGATGGATTTCAAGCGCGCCAGCCTGCTGGCAATCGCTGCGGCCAGCCTGGTTGCCGGGGCCGCCCAGGCGCAGGTCAAGGTCGGGGTGACGGTGTCGGCCACCGGTCCGGCGGCATCGCTGGGCATTCCGGAAAAGAACACCTTCACGCTGATGCCCAAGGAGATCGCGGGCAAGAAGATCGAGTACATCGTGCTGGACGATGCCTCGGACACGACCACGGCGGTCAAGAACACGCGCAAGCTGATCAGCGAAGACAAGGTCGACGTGATGGTCGGTTCGACCGTCACGCCCAATTCGCTGGCGATGGTCGACGTGGTGGCCGAGAACGAGACCCCGATGATCACCATGGCGGCCTCGGCCCGCATCATCGAGCCGATGGACGCCAAGCGCGCGTGGGTCTTCAAGACCCCGCAGAACGACTCGCACATGGCCACCGCCATTGCCGAGCACATGAGCAACAACAACGTGAAGACGGTGGCGTTCATCGGCTTCGCGGATGCCTATGGCGACAGCTGGGCGCAGGAATTCGCCAAGGTCGCCGAGCTGCGCAAGATCAAGGTGGTTGCCAACGAGCGCTTCGCCCGCACCGATACCTCGGTCACCGGGCAGGTGCTGAAGATGATGGGCGCCAATGCCGACGCGGTGCTGATCGCCGGCTCGGGCACGCCCGCGGCGCTGCCGGCCAAGACGCTCAAGGAGCGCGGCTACAAGGGCAAGATCTACCAGACCCACGGCGTCGCCAATGCCGACTTCCTGCGCGTGTGCGGCAAGGACTGCGAAGGCACCTTCCTGCCGGCCGGCCCGCTGCTGGTGGCCGAGCAGCTGCCCGACAGCAATCCGGTGAAGAAGCCGGCGCTGACCTACAAGACCGCCTATGAGAAGGCCTTCGGCGGACAGGTTTCGACCTTCGGCGGCCATGCCTGGGATGCGGGCCTGATCCTGCAGCACGCCATCCCGGAAGCGCTGAAGAAGGGCCAGCCGGGCACCAAGGAGTTCCGCAAGGCACTGCGCGATGCCATGGAGCAGACCAAAAACCTGCCGGTGTCGCACGGCATCATGAACATGAGCGCCACCGATCACCTCGGCTTCGACCAGCGCGCGCGCGTGATGGTGCAGATCGTCGACGGCAAGTGGAAGTTGCTGAAATAAGCGGCTGACCCCGGCGTCTGGCGCCGGCCGGCACGGCCTGCCGGAGTCGCAGTGAAGCAGGGCGCATGGCTGACCATGCGCCCTTTGTTCTGGTGCCGGCCGGGTGACTGCGCGCGCAACCTAGGGTTGCTCTGTATTTCCGCATTGCGCAACCCGTTTACTATTTCGTAACCCGAAGCGCACCACCCTGTCCGCCCGTCGGCGCCCCGCTGACCCCGTTCGATGCAGGCAGGTTTTCCAACAAGACGGGGAGACAATGGACTTATCAATCGCCGCCATCCTGGCGCAGGACGGCATCACCTCGGGCGCGATCTACGCGTTGCTGGCGCTGGCTCTGGTGCTGGTGTTCTCGGTGACCCGCGTCATCTTCATTCCGCAGGGCGAATTCGTTGCCTATGGCGCACTGACGCTGGCGGCAATGCAGGCCGGGCACGCACCGCAAACCAGCTGGCTGCTGGTGGCGATGGGCGTGCTGACCTTTCTCTACGAGACCGTCACCGTGCTGCGCAGCGCCGAGCTGCGGCGCACGCTTGGCCAGAGGCTGGCGGTGCTGGCCGGCAAGTACCTGGTGTTCCCGCTGGCGGTGCACTGGGTGGTGCAGCAATATGGCGCGCAGCCGCTGCCGATGCTGGCGCAGGTCGCGCTGACGCTGCTGATCATCATCCCGCTCGGGCCGATGCTGTACCGGCTGGCCTACCAGCCGCTGGCCGAGGCCAGCACGCTGGTGTTGCTGATCGTATCGGTGGGCGTGCACTTCGCGCTGGTCGGCCTGGGTCTGGTGATGTTCGGCGCCGAGGGCTCGCGCACCAATCCGTTCTCGGATGCGCGCTTCGAGGTCGGCGCGCTCAGCATCTCCGGGCAGAGCCTGTGGGTGGTGGCGGTGTCGGCCCTGCTGATCGGCGCGCTGTACTTTTATTTCGAACGCACGCTGCAGGGCAAGGCACTGCGTGCGACCGCGGTGAACCGGCTGGGCGCGCGCCTGGTCGGCATCGGCACCACGCAGGCGGGGCGCCTGTCGTTCACGCTGGCGGCGGCGATGGGGGCGCTGTGCGGCATCCTGATCGCGCCGCTGACCACGGTGTACTACGAGTCGGGCTTCCTGGTGGGGCTGAAGGGCTTTGTCGGCGCCATCGTCGGTGGGCTGGTGAGCTATCCGGTGGCGGCGCTCGGCGCGCTGCTGGTGGGCCTGCTGGAATCGTATTCGTCCTTCTGGGCCAGCGCGTTCAAGGAGGTCATCGTCTTCACACTGATCATTCCGGTGCTGCTGTGGCGCTCGCTGACGAGCAAGCATGTCGAGGAGGAGGAATAAGCCATGACCATGCTGACCGACAAGCAGGCCGGCGTGGCCGGTGCCGAAGCCGGCAGCCGCGCGCGGCTGAACCGCAACCGGGTGCTGGTGCTGGTGCTGATCGTGGTGCTGGCGCTGCTGCCGGTGCTGCCGACGCCGGAGTTCTGGATCACGCTGGGCAACTACATCGGGCTCTACAGCATCGTCGCGATCGGGTTGGTGCTGCTCACCGGCGTGGGCGGCATGACCTCGTTCGGGCAGGCGGCGTTCGTGGGACTGGGCGCCTACAGCACCGCGTACCTGACCACGCAGTTCGGGCTGTCGCCGTGGTTCGGGTTGCTGGTGGGGCTGGTGATCACGATGGCGTCGGCCTATGTGATCGGGTTGATCACGATGCGCATGTCCGGGCACTACCTGCCGCTGGCGACCATCGCCTGGGGCCTGTCGCTGTTCTTCCTGTTCGGCAACCTGGAGTTCCTGGGCAAGTATGACGGGCTGAACGGTATCCCGGTGCTGTCGTTCTTCGGCATCGAACTGCAGTCCGGGCGTTCGATGTTCTACCTGATCTGGGCGGTGGTGCTGCTGGCGGTGCTGGCGATGCAGAACCTGCTGAACTCGCGTCCGGGTCGCGCCATCCGCGCGCTCAAGGGCGGCGGCGTGATGGCCGAGGCCATGGGCGTGAACACCGCGTGGATGAAGGTGGTGATCTTCGTGGTCGCGGCGATCCTGGCATGCGTGTCGGGCTTCCTGTACGCACACCTGCAGCGCGCGGTGAACCCGACGCCGTTCGGCCTGAACTATGGCATCGAATACCTGTTCATGGCCGTGGTCGGCGGCGTTGGCCACGTGTGGGGCGCAGTATTGGGTGCGGGCATCCTGACCATCCTGAAAGACGTGCTGCAGGGCGTGCTGCCCAAGCTGCTCGGCGCCAATGGCAACTTCGAGATCATCGTCTTCGGCGTGCTGCTGGTGCTGCTGCTGCAGTACGCGCGCGATGGCATCTGGCCGTTCCTGCGGCGCCTGGTGCCGGCCGGACCGCCAGTGCTGGCGCCGGGTCAGGCCGCGGGGCTGGCGGTGCGCCAAAAGCCCGAGACGGGCGAGCTGATCCTGGACGTGCGTGCCGCGCGCAAGCAGTTCGGCGGGCTGGTCGCGGTCAACGATGTCAGCTTCCAGGTGCGCGCCGGCGAAATCATCGGCCTGATCGGCCCCAACGGCGCGGGCAAGTCCACCACTTTCAACCTGGTGACCGGCGTGCTGCCGGTGTCCGGCGGCGAGGTGCGCTACCGCGGCGAAGTGATCTCGGGCCTGCCGTCGCGAGAGATCGTCAAGCGCGGCATCGGCCGCACCTTCCAGCATGTGCACCTGCTGCCGACCATGACGGTGCTCGAGAACGTCGCCATCGGCGCCCATCTGCGCGGCGACTTCCGCGCGCAGGGCGGCGTCTGCGCGGCGATCCTGCGCATGAACAAGGCTGAGGAAGAAAAGCTGCTGTTCGAGGCCAAGCGCCAGCTGGAGCGCGTCGGCCTGGCCGACTGCATGTACATGGAAGCCGGCAGCCTGGCGCTGGGGCAGCAGCGCATCCTGGAAATCGCGCGCGCGTTGTGCTGCGACCCGGCCCTGCTGCTGCTCGACGAACCTGCCGCGGGCCTGCGCTACAAGGAGAAGCAGGCGCTGGCCGAACTGCTGCGCAAGCTGCGTGGCGAAGGCATGAGCGTGCTGCTGGTCGAGCACGACATGGACTTCGTGATGAACCTCACCGATCGGCTGGTGGTGATGGAATTCGGCTCGCGCATCGCCGAGGGCGTGCCCGACGAGGTGCAGAAGAACCCCGCGGTGCTGGAAGCCTACCTGGGCGGCGTGGAGTAACGGAGCGACAGAGATAGCGACATGAGCCTGATTCTGGAAGTGAAGGACCTCCACATCCGCTACGGCAAGGTGGAAGCAGTGCACGGCGCCAACCTGAAGGTCGAGGCCGGCCGCATCGTCACCGTGATCGGCCCCAATGGCGCCGGCAAGTCGACCATGCTCAATGCCATCATGGGCGCGCTGCCGGTGACGGGGTCGTCCAGCGGCACGGTCAGCTACCTGGGCCACGACATGGCAGGCATCCCGGTGGAAGGGCGGGTCGCGCGCGGCATGTGCCTGGTGCCGGAAAAGCGCGAGCTGTTCGCCTCGATGACGGTGGAGGACAACCTGCAGCTGGGCGCCTTCCGCCGCAAGCGCGCCGGCGACAAGCATTACCTGGACCAGATGGACGTGGTCTACGACCTGTTCCCGCGCCTGCGCGAGCGCGCACGCCAGGACGCCGGCACGCTCTCCGGCGGCGAGCGCCAGATGCTGGCGGTGGGCCGCGCGCTGATGGCCAAGCCGCAGTTGCTGATGCTGGACGAGCCCAGTCTTGGCCTGGCCCCGCTGATCGTCAAGGAAATCTTCCACATCATCAGCAACCTGCGCCAGACCGGCGTGGCCACGCTGCTGATCGAGCAGAACGCGCGCGCGGCGCTGCAGGTGGCGGACTACGGTTACGTCATCGAGACCGGCGACATGGCGATGGAAGGTCCGGCCGACGAACTGGCGGCGAACCCGAAGGTGATTGAAACCTACCTTGGACTGGCAAAGAAAGCGGCTTAAGAGCCGTTGTGTTCGCCGCAGGAATGGGGGCCCGCATTGGCGGGCCCTTTGTTATTGCTCTTGTGAATAACTTTGGGGATAACCAGATTTCACGGGGGCTTTTACCTTGCAGCTCGGGACGATAGGCATCCATGCCTGTTTCCATTCTCGGGATGGATGAAGCCGCAAATCAATCCGAATAAAACATCCATAGTGCTGATATCGCGGCGATCAACATTCGTGTGATGGATGATGACGTTACTGCCAGCCGTCGATCTAGTCATACGCTGAATAATTTGGCGTTCTCCCTGGCCGTATCCGCGCTTGCAGTTTCCAGCAGCCATGCGCGAAAGCAATTCAACGCTGCATGATCGCGCCGCTCCCTGGGCGCGCACAGAAAATAGCCGCGTTGCAGCGTAATCGGCAGGTCAAACGGCGCCACCACGCGTCCCGCCGCAATTTCCTCGCGCACCAGGCAGCGCTGCAGCACGGCCACGCCCATGTCGGCACGCACCGCCTGGATCAGGATCGAGACCTGGTCGAACGCTGTGGATAACCGGGGCGCAGCGTTGGGTACGCCGGCGGCCTGCAGCCAGTTTTGCCAGTTCGCCGGCGCGGTGGTGTGGTACAGCAGGGGCTCGTCCAGCAGCTCGGCGGGAGATCGCCAGCGGCCGGCCTCGCGACGGGCGCGCGCGCGGTCCGGGTGGCAGACCGGCACCATTTCCCGGCCGACCACGTAGTCGGCCTGCAGGCCAGGCCACTTGCCGGCTTCACCGGCCAGGATGGCGGCGTCGGGCGAGGGGCCGGACAAGTCTTCGTCGCGCTGGTAGGGGACGAAGTCGAGCCGGATTTCCGGGTGGCGACGGTGGAAATCCGGCAGCCGCGGCACCAGCCAGACGCTGGCGAGGGTGGGCACCACCGACAGGGTCAGATGGTGCCGGCGGTCGCCGGCGCGCAAGGCGGCGCTGGCGTGTTCGATGGCGGCGAGCGGCTCGGCCACGGCATCGAGCAGCTGCCGGCCGGCGTCGGTCAGTCCCAGCCGGTGCGCATTGCGTTGCAGCAGCGGCTGGCCGAAATGCGCTTCCAGCCGGGCGATGGCGCGGCTGATCGCTCCCTGCGTCACGCACAGTTCCTCCGCCGCGCGCGTAAAACTGCCCAGCCGCGCCGCGGTGGCAAAGGCGTGCAGCTCGGACATCGAAGGGGAATGCAACCGCATGGCGGAGGGAGGGGCGGAGAGCGGGGCAGGGCGGTTTCCCGCCACCGGCGCAAGGATGATCTTTGGTAATGCAAAGGTGCAATATAGTCGTTTGCGCCCGGCTGGTAAACGGCTGACACTCGCCCGGTTCATGCACAAAACACCAACAGGAGAAACCCCATGATCCGAGCCCGGATGTCCCGCCGCCAGTTGCTGCTTACCGGCACCGCCGCCACCGCCACGCTGGTCTTTGCCGGTAGCGCGCTGGCGCAGGCCAACTACCCGACCCGTCCGATCCGGCTGATCGTGCCTTTTGCCGCCGGCGGCTCCACCGACCTGTCGGCGCGCCTGGTGGCCGAGTTTGCCGGCCGCGAGCTGGGGCAGTCGATCGTCGTGGAAAACAAGGGCGGCGCCGGAGGCTCGCTGGGCATGGAGCAGGTCGCCAATGCCACGCCGGACGGCTACACCATCGGCATGGCCACGGTCAGCACGCATGGCTCCAATCCTGCCGTTTATCCCAAGCTCAAGTACGACCCGATCAAGGACTTTGCCCCGGTTACCAACGTGGTGGCGATTCCCAGCGTGTTCGCGGTGCACCCGAGCGTGCCGGCCAAGACCATGCAAGAGTTCATCGCCCTTGCCAAGGCCAACCCCGGCAAGTACAGCTTCGCGTCGCCGGGGGCCGGCTCGCTGGGCCACGTCAACATCGAGAACTTCATGATGCTGGCCAAGATCGACCTGCTGCACGTGCCCTACAAGGGCGCCGGGCTGGCGCTGAACGACGCCGTGGCAGGGCAGGTAAACGCCATCACCGACAACCTGTCGTCGACGCTGCCGCACGTGAAGGCCGGCCGGCTGCGCGCGCTGGCGGTGCTGGGTGCTGCCCGCTCCGCGCAGCTGCCCAACGTGCCGACCTACGCCGAACTGGGCTTCAAGGACATGGGTGAGGGCGGCTGGTTCGGCATTGTCGCGCCCGCCAATACGCCGGCCGCCATCGTCGCCAGGCTGAACCAGGCGATCCACAAGGCCATGCAGAACCCTGAGTTCAAGCGCAAGGTGGAAGAGTCCGGCGGCACCCTGGTGCCGACTACGCCGGAGCAGTTCAAGGCACAGATCCAGCAGGCCATGGCGCGCTACGCTCGCGTCGCCAAGGCCGCCGAGATCAAGCTGGACTGAGTTATGGCGGAAGCAAGCAACCACGCGGCCGCGCTGCCGCCGGTGATCGTGCGCCTGCCGGAAGGGGAGGCCCTGCCGCTGGTGTGCGACTCGCCGCATAGTGGGACCGCGTACCCGGCTGACTTTGGCGCCGCGGTGCCCGCCGCGCGCCTGCGCGGCGGCGAGGATACGCATGTGGATGCGCTGTGGCAGGCCGTGCCCGCGGCGGGCGGCACGCTGCTGGCGGCGACCTTCCCGCGCGTCTATATCGACCCGAACCGTATGGTCGACGACATCGACCCGGCGCAGGTCGATGGCACGTGGCCGACGCGGCTGGCCCCGGGGCCGAAGACGCAGCTGGGCTACGGGCTGATCTGGAGCCGGATCGATGCGGCCACGCCGATCTACGACCGCATGCTGTCAGTCGCAGAAGTTCAGGCCCGCATCGAGCGTTACTATCGTCCGTACCATGCGGCGCTGGCCGAGGCCGTGGAGGGTGCTTACGCGGGTTTTGGGGCGCTCTGGCACCTGAACCTGCACTCCATGCCCAACAACGCCTACGAACGCCTGAAGATCGCCAGCCCGCATCCGCTGGCCGACTTTGTGCTGGGCGATCGCGACGGCACGACCTGCGAGCCGGGGCTGGTAGATCTGGTCGAGCGGGAACTGCGCGGCATGGGCTACACCGTGGCACGCAACGATCCGTACAAGGGGGTGCAGCTGATCGCGCAGATCGGGCGGCCGGCAGAGCGGCGCAACAGCCTGCAGATCGAGATCCGGCGACCGCTGTACATGGATGAGCTGACTCGCGAGCGTAATGCCGGCTTCGTCTCGCTGCAGCGAGACTTGGGCAAGCTGACCGAGCAAGTAGCGGCGTATATCCGTTCACAACTCTGAGGCGCTTGTTCCACGTGAAACATCTGGCCGGGCCTTGCGCCCGGCCTTTTTGTTTCACGTGAAACACAACGTCGCTTTCAGACGACTGATGACGTACCGTAAGCGCCATGTTTCACGTGAAACATGGTGTCCGCCGGAAAGCGCTAACTCGAATGCCGCTATAATTTCGCATTCCCGAATTTTCCCGCCAGCCTCCCGGAGGAGGTGTCCCATGCTTTACCCGAAAGAATTCGATGTCATCGTCGTCGGCGGTGGCCATGCCGGCACTGAAGCCGCCCTTGCCGCGGCCCGCATGGGCTGCCAGACGCTGCTGCTGACCCATAACATCGAGACGCTTGGGCAGATGAGCTGCAACCCGTCGATCGGGGGCATCGGCAAGGGGCACCTGGTCAAGGAAGTGGACGCCATGGGCGGCGCCATGGCCGCCGCTACGGACGAGGCTGGCATCCAGTTCCGTATCCTGAATTCCAGCAAGGGACCGGCCGTGCGTGCCACGCGCGCCCAGGCAGATCGGGTGTTGTATCGCAAGGCGATCCGCACGCGGCTGGAGAATCAGCCGAACCTGATGCTGTTCCAGCAGGCCGTCGACGACCTGATGGTGGAGGGCGACCGTGTCGTCGGCGCCATGACGCAGGTCGGCATCGCCTTCCGTGCGCGCGCGGTCGTGCTGACGGCCGGTACCTTCCTGGACGGCAAGATCCACGTGGGCCTGGATAACTACACCGGCGGCCGCGCCGGCGACCCTGCTGCGGTGTCGCTGTCGGCACGCCTGAAGGACCTGAAGCTGCCGCAAGGCCGCCTGAAGACCGGCACGCCGCCGCGCATCGACGGGCGCACCATCGATTTTTCGGTGATGGAAGAGCAGCCCGGCGATCTCGATCCCGTGCCGGTTTTCTCCTTCCTGGGCCGGCCTGAACAGCACCCGCAGCAACTGCCGTGCTGGATCACCCATACCAACAGCCGTACCCACGACATTATCCGCAGCGGGCTGGACCGCTCGCCGATGTACACCGGCGTGATCGAGGGGGTAGGGCCGCGTTACTGCCCCAGCATCGAGGACAAGATTCATCGCTTTGCCAGCAAGGAAAGCCATCAGATCTTCCTGGAGCCAGAAGGCCTGACCACCAACGAGTTCTATCCCAACGGGATCTCGACCAGCCTGCCGTTCGACGTGCAGCTGGAACTCGTGCACTCGATCCGTGGCCTGGAGAACGCCCATATCCTGCGTCCCGGCTATGCAATCGAGTACGACTACTTCGATCCGCGCGGCCTGAAGGCATCGCTGGAGAGCAAGGCGATCCGGGGCCTGTTCTTCGCCGGCCAGATCAACGGCACGACGGGTTATGAAGAAGCCGCGGCGCAGGGCCTGCTGGCCGGTATCAATGCCGGTTGCTACGTGCGCGAGCGCGATGCGTGGACGCCGCGCCGCGACCAGGCTTACCTGGGAGTACTGGTCGACGATCTGATCACGCGGGGCGTGACCGAGCCGTATCGCATGTTCACCAGCCGGGCGGAATTCCGCCTGAGCCTGCGGGAAGACAACGCCGACATGCGGCTGACCGAGGTTGGCCGCGAACTGGGCGTGGTCGACGATGCGCGCTGGGATGCGTTCAACCGCAAGCGCGACGCTGTTTCACGTGAAACAGAACGCCTGAAGAGCACCTGGGTGAACCCGGCGATGCTGCCGGCCGAGGAGGCGGTGCCGCTGCTGGGCAAGCCGATCGAGCGCGAGTACAGCCTGGCCGACCTGCTGCGTCGCCCGGAAGTCAGCTACGAAGCCCTGATGGCGCTGCAGGGCGGCCGCCATGCGCCCGAGACCCCGCTGGATGCCGAGCCGATGCTGGCGGAGCAGATCCGCGAGCAGATCGAAATCGGCATCAAGTACCACGGCTATATCGCCCGCCAGGCGGCCGAAGTCGACAAGCTGGAAGCCAACGAATCGACGCGCCTGCCGGAAGGGTTGGATTACACCGAAGTGCGCGGGCTGGGTTTTGAAGTCAGCCAGAAACTGAACCAGCATCGCCCGGAAACGCTGGGCCAGGCATCGCGCATCTCGGGTGTGACGCCGGCGGCGGTCTCGCTGCTGTTGGTACACCTGAAGAAGAAGGGGCTGGGGCGCGGCCGTGCGGATGCCGGCGCATCGTCCGGCAACGGTGAAGAGGCTGCCTGAGAGTGCCCGCACCGCGACCCACCATGACCGACGACGCCACGCAGCGTCGTCGCCTTGAAGCGGGCCTGGTCGTGATCGGGCTGGCCTTGGCGCCGGCCCGGATCGACACGCTTTTCGCGTACCTGGCACTGCTGCGCAAATGGAATGGCGTCTACAACCTGACCGCCATCCGCCATCCCGACGAGATGCTTACGCATCACCTGCTGGATTCCCTTGCCGCGGTCCCGGCGCTGGCCGAAGCCGCCCGTGCCGCCGAAGTCGATACACCGGCGCGGGGCAGGGTGCTCGATGTGGGCTCGGGTGGCGGCATGCCGGGCCTGCCGCTGGCCATCGCCTGTCCGGATGTATCGGTGCTGATGGTCGACATCGTGCAGAAGAAGACCGCTTTCCTGACCCAGTGCCGCGCCCAACTGGGCTTGTCCAATGCCGCCGCGCATTGGGGCCCGGTGGAGAAGCTGGACGATGCCGACGGTTTTGCCGTGATCACCTCGCGCGCGTTTGCCGAGCTGACGGATTTTGTCAGCCTGTCGGGCCAGCTGCTCGCGCCGCGCGGCAAGCTGATCGCGATGAAGGGGGTGTATCCGCAGGCCGAGCTGGACCGCATGGAAGCCGCCGGACTGATGGCGCAATGGCAGGTCGACGCCGTGCCGCGGCTGACCGTGCCCGGGCTGGAGGCGGAGCGCCACCTGGTGGTACTCTCGCGCCGCGCGGGCACCCCCGCATGACCTACGCCGCGGTGCCGCGCAAGCGCGCCGCGAACTGCCAGCCGCGTGCTGGCCGGATGATTTGAAGCAGGAGCCGCAGGAGCTTATGGCCAAGGTATTCGTGATCGCAAACCAGAAGGGCGGGGTAGGCAAGACCACCACCACGGTGAACCTTGCCGCTGGCCTGGCGGCGCAGGGCCAGCGCGTGCTGCTGGTCGACCTGGACCCGCAGGGCAATGCCTCGATGGGCTCCGGCATCGACAAGCAGGCGCTGGAAACCAGCGTGTACCAGGTGCTGGTCGGCCTGGCCGGCATCGCGCAGGCGCGCCAGCGCTCTGAAACCGGCAAGTACGACGTGCTGCCGGCCAACCGCGAACTCGCCGGTGCGGAAGTGGAGCTGGTCGAACTGGACCAGCGCGAGCGTCGGCTGCGCCAGGCCATCGCGGAGGTCGACGGCGACTATGACTTCGTGCTGATCGATTGCCCGCCGTCGCTGTCACTGCTGACGCTGAACGGCCTGTGCGCGGCGCATGGGGTGATCGTGCCGATGCAGTGCGAGTATTTTGCGCTGGAAGGGCTGTCGGACCTCGTCAATACCATCAAGCAGGTGCACGCCAACCTGAACCGCGACCTGCAGGTGATCGGCCTGCTGCGCGTGATGTTCGACCCGCGCGTGACGCTGCAGCAGCAAGTGTCGGCGCAACTGGAATCGCACTTCGGGGAAAAGGTCTTCAAGACCCTGATCCCGCGCAATGTGCGGCTGGCCGAGGCACCGTCCTATGGCATGCCGGGCGTGGCGTTCGATCCGTCATCGAAGGGCGCCAAGGCGTACCTGGACTTCGGCGCCGAGATGATCGCGCGGGTCCGGCAGCTGGGCTGAAGGAGAGGGCAAGAGCATGAGCACTGCAAAGAAGAAGGGCCTGGGCCGCGGCCTGGAAGCGCTGTTGGGCGGGCCCGCTGAAATCGTCGAGTCGGTCAAGCAGGAGGGCGCGCCCACCGTGCTGAACCTGAACCAGCTGCAGCCGGGCAAGTACCAGCCGCGCACGCGCATGGACGAGGGCGCGCTGCAAGAGCTGGCCGCGAGCATCCGCGCGCAGGGGCTGATGCAGCCGATCCTGGTGCGACGCGTGGCCGAACCCGACCGCTACGAGATCATTGCCGGCGAGCGGCGCTTCCGCGCCTCTAAACTGGCCGGGCTGGACAAGGTGCCGGTGCTGGTCAAGGATGTGGCCGACGAAGCCGCGGCGGCGATGGCGCTGATCGAGAACATCCAGCGCGAAGACCTGAATCCGCTGGAAGAAGCGCAGGGCATCATGCGCCTGATCCGCGAGTTCAGTTTCACGCACGAGCAGGCGGCCGAGTCGGTGGGCCGCTCGCGCAGCGCGGTGTCCAACCTGCTGCGCCTGCTGAACCTGGCTGCGCCGGTGCAGACCATGCTGATGGCCGGCGACCTCGACATGGGCCACGCGCGCGCGCTGCTGGCGTTGGACGGTGCCAACCAGATCACGCTGGCCAACCAGATCGTCAACAAGCGGCTGTCGGTGCGCGAGACCGAGAAGCTGGTGGCGTCGACGCTCAAGCCGTTCGACCTGAAGTCGCTCAAGCAGAAAGGCGCCAATAACGTGCGCGACGTGGCGCGGCTGGAAGAGGAGCTGTCGGATGCGCTCGGGCTGGCGGTGCAGATCAAGCTGTCGCCACGCGGCAAGGGCCAGCTGACGATCCACTTCAGCAACAACGATGCGCTCGAAGGGGTGCTGACGCGCCTGCGCGAATCGCGCGAAGGGCAGCAGGCTGCCTGATTTACTGCGCGATTAACGGCCATTGCTGCGGCGACTGTTGCGCGCACGCAGCACTGGTCGGGACGATCCGCGGTATACCTTGTGTCCGACCGGTAATCCCCCATCATGCGCAGGGTTCACTGCGCAATCCAATTACGTCAAACATCATTGCCGCGCAATTTTTGCGCAGCCATCATGCAATCGTGATGGCAACCGTTGTGCGCAACGCACTGCAAGGTAAATGTAAGCAGATTGACGCGAATCAGTAGTTCCCCTTAAAATCGTGCGGTTTGAATTCTGGTCGGGCCGAAAAGTTCCGGCCCGGATAAGGCAGGCAGGTGGTGGTGCGAGACCGTCAGCAACGAGGCGCCGGGTCCCGTCAGGAAGATGACTGGGACGACTGGAGAGAAGGCGCGGACCGTGAGGAAGAGGCTGTCGATCCGCTGTCGCATGCCGAGGCGGTGACGCTGTTTGGCGAGCGCGCGCTGCGTCCTTCGCGCATGACCCCGGGCAAGGTTGTCCTGGCGCAGGTGGCGGTTTCCCTGCTGTCGGCACTGTGCTGGGCGCTGTTTGCGAAGGAGCCGGGACCATATGGATGGTCGGCGCTGTTCGGCGGCATGGCGTGCTTCGTGCCGAGCGGGTTCTTCGCCTTCCGCCTGTGGCTGGCGCGCGATCGCGCTTCGGTAGGCGGACTGGTGTTGGGCGAGGCGATCAAGGTCTTTGCCACGGTGGCGCTGCTGGTGCTGGTCGTGGTGCTGTACCGCGATCTGCGCTGGGTGCCGATGCTGGTCACGTTCCTGCTGGCGCTGAAGACATACTGGGTAGTGGCCCTGGCGTTGCGCTAGGACCGCTGCTTGAAAACGGTGCTTCCTTTGCAAGTGGTGGCACCAAGACGGAATATCAAGAGTTTCCGTGACGGTTGCGGCGGATTTCATGGCGCTGACACCGGACACGGCCAAGGTTGGAAACCCGCTTGCATCGCGGTGACCGGCGAATCCGCCGCAGGTGATGCAAGACGCGTACCGGGCGCTGCACAGAACAGCCGCGCGCGGCCCGAAGATTTCGCAATATACCGTTCGATTCGACAATGGCAGAAGCTACCCAAAGCGCGGAACACGTGCTGACACCCTCCGGCTATATCGCCGAACACTTGCAGAACTTGAACTCGGTCGGCGGCAAGCAGGCGTCGGTGGTCGATTTCTCCGTGATCAACTATGACACGGTGTTCTGGTCGGTGCTGTGCGGCGCCATCGCCGTGCTGTTCCTGTATGCCGCCGCGCGCCGCGTCACCGCGGGCGTGCCGGGCCGCTTCCAGGCCTTCGTCGAGATGATCGTCGAGATGGTCGACGACCAGGCCAAGGGCATCATCCATGGCGACCGTTCGTGGATCGCCCCGCTGGCGCTGATGGTGTTCTGCTGGATCACCATGATGAACGCCATCGACCTGATCCCGGTCGACTGGGTCACCGGCCTGAACAAGGTCCTCGAGATCTTCCACATCCATATCCCCCACCACCGCGCGGTGGCCACGGCCGACCTGAACGGCACGCTGGGCATGTCGTGCGCCGTGCTGGTGCTGATGATCTACTACAGCTTCAAGATCAAGGGCGCGGGCGGCTTCATGCACGAGCTGTTCTCGGCCCCGTTCGGCGCCAAGTGGTACCTGGCCCCGTTCAACCTGGTCCTGAATATCATCGAATTCCTGGCCAAGGCCGTGTCGCTGGGCATGCGGTTGTTCGGCAACATGTACGCCGGCGAACTGGTGTTCCTGCTGATCGCGCTGCTGGGCTCCATCTGGACGTTCGGTGCCGACCTGTCGGCGCTGGGCTTTGTCGGCCACGTCATTGCCGGCGCAGTCTGGGCGATCTTCCACATCCTGATCGTGCTGCTGCAAGCGTTCATTTTCATGATGCTGACGCTGGTGTACATCGGCCAGGCTCACGATCACCACTGATCGTCATCGGTCAGCGCAGGTTCAAGGTTTTAGGTTTTTTGGTTTTTGGTTTTTTGGTTCTAAGTCTCTCTAAATTAAAGGAGTCATCATGCAAGCATTTCTCGCCAACATCCAGGGTCTGACCGCCATCGGTATCGGCATCATCATCGGCCTGGGCGCTATCGGCGCCTGCCTGGGTATCGCACTGATGGGTGGCAAGTACATCGAAGCCTGCGCACGTCAGCCTGAGCTGATGAACCCGCTGCAAACCAAGATGTTCCTGCTGGCCGGCCTGATCGACGCGGCATTCCTGATCGGCGTGGGTGTTGCAATGCTGTTCGCGTTTGCCAACCCGCTGCTGGCTGTCATCCAGTAATTCTTTTCGGTCTGCATGATGCTGACGGGCGGCGCGGGCCACCAGCCTGGCCGCCTTTTGTGCATTTATCTGTAGTTTGATTACCGAAAGGAACACACCATGAATCTGAACGCAACGTTTTTTGCGCAGATGGTCGTGTTCTTCATCCTGTGGTGGGTTGTTGCCAAATTCATTTGGCCGCCGCTGGTGAAGGCGCTCGACGAACGCGCAAAGAAGATCGCCGATGGCCTCGCCGCTGCCGAGAAGGGCAAGGCCGAGCTTGAACTCGCCAACAAGCGTGTGGACCAGGCCATGGCCGAAGCCCGCACCGAAGGCGCTCAACGTGTCGCTGACGCCGAGAAGCGCGCCCAGCTGACGGCCGACGAGATCAAGCAGAACGCCCAGGCAGAAGCCGCACGCATCATTGCCCAGGCCAAGGCCGAAGCCGAACAGCAGGTTACCCGCGCGCGCGAAGAACTGCGCGACCAGGTTGCCGTGCTGGCCGTCAAGGGTGCCGAGCAGATCCTCAAGCGTGAAGTGAACGCGCAGGTCCACAACGACCTGCTCAATCAACTCAAGGCTGAGCTCTAATCATGGCTGAAACCGCAACCATTGCCCGTCCCTACGCTGAGGCGCTGTTCCGCGTCGCCAGTGAATCGAGCGCAGGCAACCTGGGTGCATGGTCCGAGCTGGTGTCGGAAATGGGGCAGGTTGCCGCCAATCCCGACATGAAGGCGGTCGCCGACGATCCGAACGTTCCCGGCGCCAAGCTGGCCGAACTGTTCGTGTCGGTGCTGAAGTCCCCGGTCAGCAACGAAGCGCGCCGCTTCGTGCAACTGTTGGTGGACAACAACCGCCTGACGGTGATGCCCGACATCGCCGAACAGTTCCATGCGCTCAAGAATGCCCGCGAAGGGTCGTCCGACGTTGAAATCACCAGCGCCTTCCCGCTGGAAGATGGTCAGCTGAACGACCTCGTCGCCGCCCTCGAACGCAAGTTCGGCCGCAAGCTGTACGCGCAGGTGGCGGTGGACCCGTCCCTGATCGGCGGCGTCAGCGTCAAGGTTGGCGACGAAGTGCTCGACACCTCCGTGCGTGCGCGCCTGGCAGCCATGCAAACCGCGCTGACCGCCGCCTGAGCGGCCGTCCGGCGGATTGAAGAATTAGGAGCATTGTGATGCAACTGAACCCCTCAGAAATCAGCGAGCTGATCAAGACCCGCATCTCGGGCCTTGGCGCCGAAGCTGAAGTGCGCAACACCGGCACGGTGATCTCCGTGACCGATGGTATCTGCCGCGTGCATGGCCTGTCTGGCGTGATGCAGGGCGAGATGCTGGAATTCCCCGGCAACACCTTCGGCCTCGCGCTGAACCTCGAGCGCGACTCGGTCGGCGCCGTGGTGCTGGGTGAGTACGAACACATTTCCGAAGGCGACACGGTCAAGTGCACCGGCCGCATTCTGGAAGTGCCGGTGGGCAAGGAACTGCTGGGCCGCGTGGTCAACACGCTGGGCCAGCCGATCGATGGCAAGGGCCCGATCAACGCCAAGGAAACGGACGTGATCGAGAAGGTCGCCCCGGGCGTGATCGCGCGTCAGTCGGTGAGCCAGCCGGTGCAGACCGGCCTGAAGTCGATCGACGCGATGGTGCCGATCGGCCGTGGCCAGCGCGAGCTGATCATTGGCGACCGCCAGACCGGCAAGACCGCCGTCGCTGTCGACGCCATCATCAACCAGAAGGGCAAGGGCGTCTTCTGCGTGTACGTGGCAATCGGCCAGAAGGCTTCGACGATCGCCAACGTGGTGCGCAAGCTGGAAGAGCACGGCGCGATGGAATACACCGTCGTCGTCGCCGCCGCCGCTTCGGACTCGGCCGCCATGCAGTACCTGGCCGCCTACGCCGGCTGCACCATGGGCGAGTACTTCCGCGACCGCGGCGAAGACGCGCTGATCGTCTATGACGACCTGACCAAGCAAGCCTGGGCCTATCGCCAGGTGTCGCTGCTGCTGCGCCGCCCGCCGGGCCGCGAAGCCTACCCGGGCGACGTGTTCTACCTGCACTCGCGCCTGCTGGAGCGTGCCGCCCGCGTGAACGCCGACTACGTCGAGAAGTTCACCAACGGCGCCGTCAAGGGCAAGACCGGTTCGCTGACCGCGCTGCCGGTGATCGAAACGCAGGCCGGCGACGTGTCCGCGTTCGTGCCGACCAACGTGATCTCGATCACGGACGGCCAGATCTTCCTGGAAACCGACCTGTTCAACGCCGGTATCCGCCCCGCCATCAACGCCGGTATCTCTGTGTCGCGCGTCGGTGGTGCTGCGCAGACCAAGGTGGTGAAGAACCTGTCCGGCGGTATCCGTACCGACCTGGCCCAGTACCGTGAACTGGCTGCCTTCGCGCAGTTCGCCTCGGACCTGGACGATGCCACCCGCAAGCAGCTCGAGCGCGGCCGCCGCGTGACCGAACTGCTGAAGCAGCCGCAATACCAGCCGCTGCAAGTGTGGCAGCTGTCGGCTTCGCTGTTCGCCGCCAACAACGGCTTCCTCGACAACGTGGAAGTGAAGGACATCCTGCCGTTCGAGAAGGGCCTGCACGACCACCTGAAGACCAAGTACGCCGACCTCATCAACCGCATCGAAGAGACCAAGCAGCTCTCGAAGGAAGATGAAGCCGCCCTGCGTGCCGCTGTCGAGGATTTCAAGAAGTCCGCCGCGTTCTAACCGCGTAATTCCACGACATCGTCGCCGCGCCTGGCTCACGCCGGCGCGGCGATGGTTCGGATGGAGAGGAAGATATGGCCGGAACGAAAGAGATTCGAACCAAGATCAAGAGCGTGCAGAACACGCGCAAGATCACCAAGGCGATGGAGATGGTCGCCGCGTCCAAGATGCGCAAGGCGCAGGAGCGGATGCGCAACGCCCGTCCCTATGCCGAGAAGGTGCGCAACATTGCTGCGCACCTGGCTACGGCCAACCCCGAGTTCAAGCACCCGTTCATGCAGGAGCGCGAAGTCAAGCGCGTCGGCATGATCGTGGTCACGACCGACAAGGGGCTGTGCGGCGGCCTGAACACGAACGTGTTGCGCTCGGTGACCAATGAGCTGAAGGCCCTGCAAGGCCGTGGCGTGGATGTGCAAGCCACCGCCATCGGCACCAAGGGCATGCAGTTCCTGGGCCGTATCGGCGCCAAGGTGGTTTCGCACGTGGTGCACCTCGGTGACACCCCGCATCTGGAAAAGCTGATCGGCGCGATCAAGGTCCAGCTCGACGCCTTCACCAATGGTGAAGTCGACGCGGTGTACGTGGCGTACACCAAGTTCATCAACACGATGAAGCAGGAACCGATGGTTGAGCAGCTGCTGCCGCTCGCCGCCGACAAGCTGTCGCAGACCGAAGAAGAAAAGCGCGCCTACTCGTGGGACTACATCTACGAGCCTGACGCCCAGACCGTCGTGGAAGAGCTGCTGGTCCGCTACGTCGAGGCGCTGGTGTACCAGGCCGTGGCCGAGAACATGGCGTCCGAGCAATCGGCGCGCATGGTGGCCATGAAGGCTGCGTCCGACAACGCCAAGAACGTGATCGGCGAACTGCAACTGGTCTACAACAAGACCCGTCAGGCCGCGATTACCAAGGAACTGTCGGAAATCGTCAGCGGCGCAGCTGCGGTCTAAGGCGTCACGAATTCAAGCTATCGGAGATACGAAATGAGTATCGGAAATATTGTGCAGTGTATTGGCGCCGTGGTGGACATCGAGTTCCCCCGCGACGCAATGCCGAAGGTGTACGACGCGCTCGTGCTGGAAGAATCCGGCGATGCCTCGTTCGCCGAGAAGGGCCTGACCTTCGAAGTCCAGCAACAGCTGGGCGACGGCGTGGTGCGTACCATTGCCCTGGGCTCGTCGGACGGCCTGCGCCGCGGCATGTCGGTGAAGAGCACCGGCGCCCCGATTTCGGTGCCGGTTGGCCACGGCACCCTGGGCCGCATCATGGACGTGCTGGGTCGCCCGATCGACGAAGCCGGCCCGATCGCTTCGGACGAACTGCGTGCGATTCACCAGAAGGCACCGAAGTTCGACGAACTGTCGCCTTCCGTTGACCTGCTCGAAACCGGCATCAAGGTGATCGACCTGGTCTGCCCGTTCGCCAAGGGCGGCAAGGTGGGCCTGTTCGGTGGTGCCGGCGTGGGCAAGACCGTCAACATGATGGAGCTCATCAACAACATCGCCAAGCAGCACAGCGGTCTGTCGGTGTTCGCCGGCGTGGGCGAGCGTACCCGTGAAGGGAACGACTTCTACCACGAAATGAAGGACTCGAACGTGCTCGACAAGGTGGCCATGGTGTTCGGCCAGATGAACGAGCCGCCGGGCAACCGTCTGCGCGTGGCGCTGACCGGCCTGACCATGGCCGAGCGCTTCCGCGACGAAGGCCGCGACATCCTGTTCTTCGTCGACAACATCTACCGCTACACCCTGGCCGGTACCGAAGTGTCGGCACTGCTGGGCCGTATGCCTTCCGCAGTGGGCTACCAGCCGACGCTGGCCGAGGAAATGGGCAAGCTGCAGGAGCGCATCACCTCGACCAAGACCGGCTCGATTACGTCGATCCAGGCCGTGTACGTGCCTGCCGATGACTTGACCGACCCGTCGCCGGCAACGACCTTCCTGCACCTGGACTCGACCGTGGTGCTGTCGCGTGACATCGCCGCGCTGGGTATCTACCCGGCCGTCGATCCGCTCGACTCGACCTCGCGCCAGCTGGACCCGCAAGTGGTCGGCACCGAGCACTACGAAGTCGCCCGCCGCGTGCAGCAGACCCTGCAGCGCTACAAGGAACTGCGCGACATCATCGCGATTCTGGGCATGGACGAACTGTCGCCGGAAGACAAGCTGGCAGTGAACCGCGCCCGTAAGATCCAGCGTTTCCTGTCGCAGCCGTTCCACGTGGCAGAAGTGTTCACGGGTTCGCCGGGCAAGTACGTGCCGCTGAAGGAAACCATCCGCGGCTTCAAGATGCTGGTCGACGGCGAGTGCGATCACCTGCCCGAGCAGGCGTTCTACATGGTCGGCTCGATCGACGAGGCCTTCGAGAAGGCCAAGAAGCTCCAGTAAGCCTTGCTTGTCGTTCCCGCGAAAGCGGGAACCCAGCGTCTTTGAACGTCGTTCCAAAGTCACTGGGCCCCCGCGTTCGCGGGGGCGACGGTAAATCGCGTAAAGCGTTTTGCCGTCGGAAGCGAAGTGAGTGGAGAAAGGATCAGATATGGCAACCATTCTTGTAGACGTCGTCAGCGCGGAAGCGTCGATCTTCTCCGGCCAGGCGAAGTTCGTGGCGCTGCCGGGCGAGTCGGGTGAGCTGGGCATCCTGCCGGGCCACACGCCGCTGATCACGCGCATCCAGCCGGGTGCGGTGCGCATCGAGAAGGAAGACGGCAGCGAAGAGTTCGTGTTCGTTGCCGGCGGCATTCTCGAAGTGCAGCCCAAGCACGTCACCGTGCTGGCCGACACCGCGATCCGCGGTGGCGACCTGGACGAAGCCAAGGCCCAGGAAGCCAAGCGCGCGGCCGAAGAGCTGATGCAGAACCAGAGCAGCGATCTCGACCTGGCACGCGCCCAGAGCGAACTCGCCGTGGCCGCGGCGCAACTGGCAGCAATTGCCCGTCTGCGTCGGAAGAAATAAGCATCGAGCAGGACTGTCGCGTTGTTGTTTTTTCGATGCGACATTTAAAAAAGGCAGCCGCGAGGCTGCCTTTTTTGTAAGCGCGGCGATATGCTTTGGCCGCGCCTGGACAAAAAAAAGCGCGCGGGCCGGGGAGGCTCCGCGCGGACGGGAAAATCCCTTCGAGGGGTCAATTCGAAGGAACGGGTTCGGTCCAGGTCGACAAGCAAGGCGCACCGGATATCCAAATATCCGCTCACAGGCCGCAAAGGCCACGCGCTGCAACGGTCTTCCTGGTGCTCCGGTCCAGCAAGCTTTACGCTGGATCGGAAAATCGGGTTACTGCCGGAAACGCTACAAAAAGGCTTTCTTCAGCACGCCCCTTTAGTCTGCACGGCCATTTTTACCGGGGCGCCACGCCCGCCCAGCGGGTGTGTCAATGCATTGTGGGGGAAACTCCCGGGCATGGCAGTAACAAAATGTATCGGTTTGAAAGAAGTTGAAAGCCGGAGCGCCTAAAATCCGGCGTGATCGGCATATTTTCGCGCCTTGCCGTCACGTTTTGCGCCGCCATGTGTTGCGGGATTATCTTTATATCCGTGATTTCTGTGTTCGTTTCCGCACCAAATCCTGCGTGACAATTGCGGTTACGATTCAATGGCCGCCGGAGTTGCGTCCCCGTTGCGATGCAGCCCGGCGGTCATCTGGTCACTCACCTCCACAGCCCGGAGACGCAATGCCGCCCGAGATGCAGCAAGCCATACAAGCCATGCTGGCGATGAAGACCGTAGCCGTAGTCGGCTTGTCCGACCGTGCGGAGCGGCCCAGCCATGAGGTCGCCGAATTCCTGCAGGGCCACGGCTTCCGCATCGTGCCGGTCAATCCGCGCCATGCCGGCGAACGCATCTTGGGTCAGACCTGCCACGCGACGCTGCGCGAGGCCGCCGACGCCGCCGCGGCGGCAGGCGCCCCGATCGAATGGGTCGATATCTTCCGCCGCGCCGAGGACACACCCGGTGTGGTCGACGAGGCCATCGCCATCGGCGCGCGTGGGGTCTGGCTCCAGCTTGGCATCATCAACGACCAGGCGGTGCGTCGTGCCACCGATGCCGGGCTGCTGGCGGTGCAGGACTGTTGCAGCAAGATCGAGCTGACGCGCCAGCTCGGCGGGGCCTGATTCCCGCCGTTTCTTTTATCCCTACTGATTACCCCTTTGCCGCCGACCATGGCCATCGATCCGCAACTGCTCGCCTATTACCGCCGCCTGGCCGAACGCTATGCCACGGAGCCGGCGCCGGCCGACGTCCCGGCGCAGCGCGCCCGCTTCGCCGAGATCGCCGCCGCCTCGTTGCGGCCGGATCCGGAGGGCGTTGTGGTGCAGCCGCTCGAAGTGGCGCTGGCCGGACGCACGCTGGGCGCACGATTGTTCCGTCCGGCCGGCGTGGCCGCGCCACGGCTGCTGGTGTACTTCCACGGCGGCGGCTGGGTGGTTGGTTCGACGCAGACGCACCACACCGTCGCGGCCTTGCTCGCGGCCGATACCGGGTGCGCCGTGGCCAGTGTCGATTACCGGCTGGCCCCCGAGCACGCCTTCCCGGCGCCTTGCGACGATGCCGCCGAAGCCGTGGTGTGGCTGGCCGGCCAGCGTCAGTCGCTGGGGCTGGCGCCCGATTTCCTGGCGGTGGCCGGCGACAGCGCCGGCGGCCACCTCGCGGCGCAGGCCGCGCAGCGGCTCAATGCCGGCGAGGCGGTGCGGGTCGACGCCCAGCTGCTGATCTATCCGGTCGCGGCGCCGGTGCTCAGCACCGAAAGCTATCGCGCCTTCGCCGATGGCCCCGGCCTGACGCGTGACGAGATGGCGTGGTTCTGGACCCAGTTCATCGGTGCCGAGGCCCTGGCGCAGGGCGCTGCCCACGCCGATCCGCGCGTGCACCTGATGGCCGCGCCGCCGGTGCGGCCGCCGGCCACCGTGCTGATGGTGGCGGCGCACGATGTGCTGCGCGACGACGGCCTGGCCTATGCCGACTTCCTGGTGCGCCACGACGCCCCGGTCATCACCATCGAGGCCAGCGGCATGACCCACGGCTTCGCCCGGCTGCAGCCGGAGGCCGAGCGCGCGCGGGAATGGATGCGTCGCGCCGCGTCGGCGTTCGCGGGGATGATCGACGACGTCTGAGCGGCATCCGCGTGCGGCCATCCCTTAGAATGGCGGTCTTACGAGGATGACCATGACCGCACTGCAGAACGATACCTTCCTGCGCGCGCTGCGCCGCCAGCCGACCGAATACACGCCGCTGTGGCTGATGCGCCAGGCAGGCCGCTACCTGCCCGAGTACAACGCCACGCGCGCGCGCGCCGGCAGCTTCCTCGGGCTGGCCAAGAACCCGGCCTATGCCACCGAAGTGACACTGCAGCCGCTGGACCGCTATCCGCTCGACGCGGCCATCCTGTTCTCTGACATCCTGACGGTGCCGGATGCAATGGGCCTGGGCCTGTCGTTCGCCCAGGGCGAGGGACCGCGCTTCGCGCATCCGCTGCGCACCGAAGCCGACGTGCAGAAGCTGGCCGTGCCCGACATGGCATCGCTGCAATACGTGTTCGACGCCGTGCGCGAGATCCGCCGCGCGCTGGTGCAGGACGGCCGCCAGCGCGTGCCGTTGATCGGCTTCTCAGGCAGCCCCTGGACGCTGGCCTGCTACATGGTCGAAGGCGGCGGCTCGGACGACTTCCGCACGGTCAAGGCGATGATGTACGGCCGTCCCGACCTGATGCACCGCATCCTCGACATCAATGCGCAGGCGGTCACGGCGTACCTGAACGCTCAGATCGAGGCGGGCGCGCAGGCGGTGATGATTTTCGACACCTGGGGCGGGGCGCTCGCCGACGGCATGTACCAGGCGTTCTCGCTGGCGTACATGCGCCGCGTGCTGGCCGGCCTGAAGCGCGAGCACGCCGGACAGCAAGTGCCGGCGATCGTCTTTACCAAGGGCGGCGGCCTGTGGCTGGAAGCGCTGTCCGACACCGGCGCCGATGCCATCGGGCTGGACTGGACCGTCAACCTGGCCGAAGCGCGCCGGCGCACCGGCGGCCGCGTGGCACTACAGGGCAATATCGACCCGACCGTCCTGTTTGCGCCCGAGGCCGCGATCCGCGAGCAGGTGCGTGGCGTGCTGGACAGCTATGCCGCCGGCGGCGGCAGCGACGGCCATGTCTTCAACCTCGGCCACGGGATTTCGCAGTTCACGCCCCCGGAGAGTGTTTCCGTGCTGGTCGACGAGGTGCACCGGCACAGCCGCCAGCTGCGCACAGCAGTAAAGTGACGGTCGCGGTATGCAGCCCGGCAGGGCGATGCGGCGCCGCCCCGCGCTGCAACGTCCCGGCCGGGCCCGTACCCAGTGCTGCGCGAGCCGCGCGGGCGTACCGTGTCAAGTTAACTTTTTCGCCAAGAGTCACCAAAAAGGTGTGCTGGGTTGATTGGCGGCACTTGACTTATGCACACCGATAGGTTTGCCGCAGTGCAGGACAGGGTTATTCCCTAACCTATCTGGGGGATGTTTGCAAGCCCTTGATTTTTAAGGCTTTGGAAGATTTGCAAAGTAGGGGTCGATGCCAGTGGATCCCTTGTTTCTCGGGGCTTCCGGGCCAGGCAAAGCGACTTTTCAACAAAGTTATCCACAGGGGCCGTGGAATTAGTGGAAAACCAGTCATCTATCATCGACTTAGGGCCACATTTGAAGTTTTACTTTAAGTTGATGCTGCGCCGCACACCAACCCTCCGCCATGGCCGGGCAGGCTGTCAGTGGACCCAGCCTTGCCCCCCGGCGATGCACCTTCAAGCCGTGCATGCTGCCCGATAGCGGCACCCTCCTTCCCGAGTCCACGGCGCCAGCCGCCGCACGGGTGGCGTTGTCGTCGCCGCCGGTGATACGGGTTGCGCTCGACACGCCCGCGGACGACTGCTTCGACTACCTCGCCATCGCCGACATCGCGCCCGGGGACCTGGTGGTGGTGCCGTTCGGCCGCCGCAGCATGGTCGGCGTCGCGCTCGAATTTGCGCAAGACTCGGAAGTGCCTGTGGACAAGTTGCGCCCCGTGGCGCAACGGCTGGACTGGCTGCCGCCGCTGCAGCCGGACTGGATCGGGCTGACAGCCTTTGCCGCGCGCTACTATCAGCGCCGGCTAGGCGAAGTGATGCTGCCGGCCTTGCCGCCCGCCCTGCGCGAGGTTGAAAGCTGGCCCAGCCTGGCGCAGCGCGCCCGCACCGATGAATACCGCGTGCTGCCGGACCAGGCCGAGGCCTTGCTGGCGGCCGTGCCGCCCCGCGCCCGCAGCGTGCGGGCCCTGGCCCAGGCGCTGTCCGACCGCGCCGCCACGGGCGAGCCGCTGCCCCTGGCGGAAGCGCGTGCCCTTTGTGCCGCGGCACCGTCGCGGCTGGCCGAATGGCAGGCCGCAGGCTTGGTCGAGGCCAGCCGCACCGCGCGCACCTTGTTGACGACCGACCCCACCCAGCCGCCGTCGGCCGCGCCGCCGCTGCATGACGAGCAGCGCGCCGCGGTGCAGGCGATCGCCGACGCCGAAGGCTTTGCCCCGTTCCTGCTGCACGGCGTGACTGGCAGCGGCAAGACCGAGGTCTACCTGCATGCGATGCAGTCGGTGCTGGGGCGCGACCCGCGGGCCCAGGTGCTGATGCTGGTGCCGGAAATCAACCTGACCCCGCAGCTGCAAAGCCGCATTGCCGCGCGCTTCCCGCAGTTGCCGCTGGCGGTGCTGCACAGCGGCCTGGCCGACCAGGAGCGCAGCCTGCAGTGGCTGGCGGCGCACCGCGGCGAGGCCCGCATCGTGCTGGGCACGCGCATGGCGGTGATGGCCTCGCTGCCGGCGCTGGCGCTGATCGTGGTCGACGAGGAGCACGACACCTCCTACAAGCAGCAGGAAGGGCTGCGCTACTCCGCGCGCGACCTGGCAGTGTGGCGCGCCAAGCAGCGCGGCATCGCGGTGGTGCTGGGTTCGGCCACGCCGTCGATGGAAACCTGGTGGCGGGCCGGGCAGGGCACCTACCGCAAGCTGGTGCTGCGCGAGCGTGCCCAGGCCGATGCGGCGCTGCCGGCGGTGCGGCTGGTCGACCTGAACCATGAGCGCCAGCGCCAGCGCGCCCTGTTCGAGGGCCTGTCGGTGCCGTTGCTGGAGGCCATCGACGCACGCCTGGCGCGCGGCGAGCAGAGCCTGCTGTTCCTGAACCGCCGCGGCTATGCGCCGGTGATCGCCTGCGACAGCTGCGGCTGGCTGTCGGGTTGCCCGCGCTGCTCGGCGTACCTGGTGCTGCACCGGCCCGAACGGCGCCTGCGCTGCCACCACTGCGGCCTCGAGGCGCCCGTGCCGCACCACTGCCCGGATTGCGGCAATGTCGATATCGCGCCGCTGGGGCGTGGCACGCAGCGCATCGAAGAGGCCTTGGCGGCGCGCTTCCCGCAGGCCCGCATCGCCCGCATCGATGCCGATTCCACGCGCCGCAAGGGCAGCGCACAGGCCATGTTCGACGAGGTCCATGCCGGTGAAGTCGACATCCTGGTCGGCACCCAGATGGTGGCCAAGGGGCACGACTTCCAGCGCGTGACCCTGGTCGGCATCGTCCATCCCGACGCGGCCATGTTCAGCCACGACTTCCGTGCCGCCGAGCACCTGTTTGCGTCGCTGATGCAGGTGGCCGGGCGGGCAGGGCGGGCCGGCCTGCCGGGCCAGGTGCTGATCCAGACCCGCTATCCCGATACCCCGGCATTGCAGGCCCTGACGCGCCATGACTATGATGGATTCGCGGCCAGCCAGTTGCGCGAGCGGCGCCAGGCCGGGTTGCCCCCGTTTTGCTTCCAGGTGCTGGTCACCGCGGAACACGGGCAGCTGGAGCGGGCGCTGCAGTTCCTGGAAGCCGCGCGCCGGCATGCCGAACGCTGCACCCTGGCGCCGGAGGTGCAACTGCATGATCCGGTGCCGATGTCGATGGTGCGGGTGTTCAACCGCGAGCGTGCCCAGATGCTGGTCGAAGCCAGCGTGCGCCCTGTACTGCAACGGTTTGTGGCCGAGTGGGTACAGACTTTCGCAGAGGTTGGCACGGAGGTGAAGGGGGTGCGCTGGCAGTTGGAAATCGACCCGTTGCGGATCTAGTCGCGCCGGCATGTGGAGCAGAAGTGCAACCTCTGCATTAGGGTTTTCGATAGGGTTGCACTAGGTTGCACCTTGGTGATTTTCGGGAGTAAGATCGCGCCAGCTCACAGGCTGCGGCCGGTCGCGCGCCCCTGCCTGTCGGCTCGGACGAGGTAGCACCGGCGGCGGCTCCAGTCTTTCGGAGAATTGCCCGCAATGGCCACCACCACCCTTGGCGTCAAGCTCGATGACGCCTCGCGCGACCGCCTCAAGCGCGTTGCCCAATCCATCGACCGCACCCCGCACTGGCTGATCAAGCAGGCCATCTTCTGCTACCTCGAGCAGATCGAGCGCGGCCACCTGCCGTACGAAGCCGGCGCGGCCGGGGCCGAGGGCGAGGGCAGCGACGGCGCGGATGCGCTCCATGGCGACGGCGCACCGCAGCCGTTCCTGGAATTTGCGCAGAGCATTCAACCGCAGTCGGTGCTGCGCGCCGCCATCACCTCCGCCTATCGCCGCCCGGAAACCGATTGCGTGCCGGTGCTGCTGGAGCAGGCGCGCCTGCCGCAGCAGCAGGCCGAGGCCGCCATCAAGATGGCCAAGGCCCTGGCGACGCGCTTGCGCGAGCAGAAGGTCGGGACCGGGCGCGAGGGCCTGGTGCAGGGGCTGATCCAGGAATTCTCGCTGTCGTCGCAGGAAGGCGTGGCGCTGATGTGCCTGGCCGAGGCACTGCTGCGCATTCCCGACAAGGCCACGCGCGATGCGCTGATCCGCGACAAGATCAGCGGCGCCAACTGGCAGTCGCACCTGGGCCAGAGCCCGTCGCTGTTCGTCAACGCCGCCACCTGGGGCCTGCTGCTGACCGGCAAGCTGGTCGCCACCCATACCGAATCGGGGCTGACCAAGGCGCTGACGCGCATCATCGGCAAGGGCGGCGAGCCGCTGATCCGCAAGGGCGTGGACATGGCGATGCGCCTGATGGGCGAGCAGTTCGTCACCGGCGAGACCATTTCCGAGGCGCTCGCCAATGCGCGCCGCTACGAGGCCGAGGGCTTCCGCTATTCCTACGACATGCTGGGCGAAGCGGCCATGACCGAGGCCGATGCCGCGCGCTACCTGGCCTCGTACGAGCAGGCCATCCACGCCATCGGCCAGGCCTCGCGCGGCCGCGGCATTTATGAAGGCCCGGGCATCTCGATCAAGCTGTCGGCGCTGCACCCCCGCTACAGCCGCGCGCAGCACGAGCGCGTGGTGGGCGAACTGTACGAGCGCCTGAAGTCGCTGACGCTGCTGGCGCGCCAGTACGACATCGGCATCAATATCGACGCCGAGGAGGCCGACCGCCTCGAGATCTCGCTGGACCTGCTCGAGCGCCTGTGCTTCGAGCCCGAGCTGGCCGGCTGGAACGGCATCGGCTTCGTGGTGCAGGGCTACCAGAAGCGCTGCCCGTTCGTGATCGACTACCTGATCGACCTGGCTCGCCGCAGCCGCCACCGCCTGATGATCCGCCTGGTCAAGGGCGCCTATTGGGACAGCGAGATCAAGCGTGCCCAGGTGGAAGGGCTGGAAGGCTATCCGGTCTATACGCGCAAGGTCTACACCGATGTGTCGTACATCGCCTGCGCGCGCAAGCTGCTGTCGGTGCCGGACGCGATCTACCCGCAGTTCGCCACCCACAACGCGCACACGCTGTCGGCCATCTACCAGATCGCCGGGCACAGCTACTACCCCGGCCAGTATGAGTTCCAGTGCCTGCACGGCATGGGCGAGCCGCTCTACGACCAGGTGGTGGGCCCCACCGCCGACGGCAAGTACAACCGGCCCTGCCGCATCTACGCGCCGGTCGGCACGCATGAAACGCTGCTGGCCTACCTGGTGCGCCGGCTGCTGGAGAACGGCGCCAACACCTCGTTCGTCAACCGCATTGCCGACGACACCATCTCGCTGGATGAACTGGTTGCCGATCCGGTGGCCGTGGTCGAGGCCATGCATCGCGACGAAGGCGTGCTCGGCCTGCCGCACCCGCGCATTCCGTCGCCGCGCACGCTGTATGGCAAGAGCCGGCCCAACTCGGCCGGCATCGACCTGGCCAACGAGCATCGGCTGGCGTCGCTGTCGTCGGCGCTGCTGGCCGGCACCGGCGAGCGTCTGGTGGCCGAGCCGATGCTGGGCGCCGAAGTGGCGCGCGCCGCCGATGCCATCACCACGCCGGTACTGAATCCGGCCGATCACCGCGACGTGGTCGGCCATGTCATCGAAGCCGGCAAGGCCGAGGTCGACGCCGCGCTGCAGGCCGCGGTCAATGCCGCGCCGATCTGGCAGGCGACGCCGCCGGACGTGCGCGCCGCCGCGCTGGAGCGCGCCGCCGACCTGATGGAAGCCCAGATGCAGTCGCTGATGGGCATCATCATGCGCGAGGCCGGCAAGACCTTCTCCAATGCCATCGCCGAAGTGCGCGAGGCGGTGGACTTCCTGCGCTACTACGCCGCCGAGGTGCGCCGCGGCTTCGACAACGAGACCCATCGCCCGCTCGGCCCGGTGGTCTGCATCAGCCCGTGGAACTTCCCGCTGGCGATCTTCACCGGCCAGGTGGCTGCCGCGCTGGCGGCGGGCAACCCGGTGCTGGCCAAACCGGCCGAGCAGACCCCGCTGATCGCCGCCGCCGCGGTGAGGCTGCTGCGCGAGGCCGGCGTGCCGGCCGGCGCGGTGCAGCTGCTGCCGGGCCGCGGCGAGACCGTCGGCGCCGCGCTGGTGGGCGATGCCCGCGTCAAGGGCGTGATGTTCACCGGCTCGACCGAGGTCGCGCGCATCCTGCAGCGCAATGTCGCCGGGCGCCTGGACGCCGCCGGCCGCCCGATTCCGCTGATTGCCGAAACCGGCGGCCAGAACGCGATGATCGTCGACTCCTCGGCGCTGGCCGAGCAGGTGGTCGGCGACGTGGTCAACTCCGCCTTCGACTCGGCCGGCCAGCGCTGTTCGGCGCTGCGCGTGCTGTGCCTGCAGGAGGACGTGGCCGAGCGCGTGCTGGAAATGCTCAAGGGCGCGATGCAGGAACTGACCATGGCCAACCCGGATCGCCTGTCGACCGACGTCGGCCCGGTGATCGACGAAGAGGCGCGCGCCGGCATCGTGCGCCATATCGATGCGATGCGCGCCAAGGGCCGCCGCGTCCACCAGGCCGATCCCAACGCGCCGCAGGGCCCCAGCTGCCGCCATGGCACCTTCGTGCCGCCGACGCTGATCGAGCTGGACAGCATCGAGGAACTCAAGCGCGAGGTCTTCGGCCCGGTGCTGCACGTGGTGCGCTTCCCGCGCGCGGCGCTGGATACCATGGTCAGCCAGATCAACGGCACCGGCTATGGCCTGACGCTGGGCATCCATACCCGCATCGACGAGACCATCTCGTTCATCGTCAGCCGGGCGCAGGTGGGCAACCTGTATGTGAACCGCAATATCGTCGGCGCGGTGGTGGGGGTGCAGCCGTTCGGCGGCGAGGCGCTGTCGGGCACCGGTCCCAAGGCCGGCGGCCCGCTCTACCTGCACCGGCTGCTGTCGGTCTGTCCGCAGGACGCGGTGGCGCGTAGCGTGCGCGCGGCCGACGTCAATGCCGGCGCCGGCGGCGCCCAGACCGTGGGGCCGGACGACGAAGCCGTGCGCGCCACCGAGGCCTTCCGCGAGTGGGCGCGCCGCGAGCAGCCCGAGGTGGCGGCCGCGTGCGAGCGCTTCGCCGAGGCCTCGGCCTCGGGCCTCGCGGTGACGCTGGCCGGGCCCACTGGCGAGCGCAACACCTACACGCTGCTGGCGCGCGAGCGGGTGCTCTGCCTGGCCGCGCAAGAGGCCGACCTGGCCCTGCAGCTGGGCGCCGTGCTGACGGTGGGCGCCGAGGCGGTATGGCCGGAAAACCCTGTCGCCCGGGGGCTGTTTGCGCGCCTGCCTAAGGGCGTACAATCGCGCGTCCGCATGGTGGCCGACTGGACCGCGGCGGACACGGCAATCGATGCGGTGCTGCACCATGGCGATTCGGACCAGCTGCGCACGGTGTGCGAGCAGGTCGCGGCGCGTCCTGGTCCGATCATCGGCGTGCAGGGCCTGGCGCAGGGTGAACGGAACATTGCGCTCGACCGCCTGCTGATCGAGCGCTCGCTCTCGGTCAACACCGCGGCCGCGGGCGGCAATGCCAGTTTGATGACGATCGGCTGAGGCAACCCTCGGACGGCGTCATGTCGAAGCGCGCGGCGATGGCGGCGATCCCGCCCCGCCGCGCAGAGAAAGCACGGCGCGGCACTGCCAGGCCGCGCCGCAATACAACTGCCGGTAACGACACCACATCGGCACCACATCGGCACCATTTGGGACCCAAGGAGATCTGATGAGCTCGACTTTCCACAAGACGGCAATGACCGTTGCCCTGACCCTGGCTGGCCTGACCGCCGCCTCCGCCGCGTTCGCGCAGGCGCAGGAAATCAAGCTGGGCTACGCCGGCCCGATGACCGGCGGCCAGGCGCAGTACGGCAAGGACATGCAGAACGGCATCGTCCTCGCGATCGAGGACATGAACGCCACCAAGCCCAAGATCGGCGGCAAGGAAGTCAAGTTCGTGCTGGTTTCCGAAGACGACCAGGCCGATCCCAAGACCGGCTCGGTGGTCGCGCAGAAGCTGGTGGATAACGGCATCCAGGGCATGCTGGGCCACTTCAACTCCGGCACCACGATCCCGGCGTCGATGGTCTACAACCGCGCCGGCATTCCGCAGATCGCCATGGCGACCGCGCCGGAATACACCAAGCAGGGCTTCAAGACCACCTTCCGCATGATGACCTCCGACACCCAGCAGGGTTCGGTGATCGGCGCGTTCGTGGTGAAGAAGCTGGGCGCGAAGAACATCGCCATCGTCGATGACCGCACCGCCTACGGCCAGGGCCTGGCCGACGAGTTCGAGAAGGCCGCCAAGGCCGCCGGCGGCAAGATCGTGCGCCGCGAGTTCACCAACGACAAGGCGGTGGACTTCAAGGCGGTGCTGACCAACATCAAGCGCAGCAACCCGGACATCATCTTCTACGGCGGCGCCGAGACGCAGTCCGCGCCGATGGCCAAGCAGGTCAAGGAACTGGGCATGAAGGCCCCGCTGGTGTCGGGCGAAATGTCCAAGACCGACAACTTCCTGAAGCTGGCCGGCCCCGCTGCCGAAGGCACCGTGGTGTCGCTGGCCGGCCTGCCGCTGGACCAGATGCCCGGCGGCGCCGCGTACGAGAAGAAGTACGAGAAGCGCTTCGGCTCCAAGGTCCAGACCTATTCGCCGTACGCCTACGACGGCGCTACCGCGATGATGACGGCCATGGTCAAGGCAGGCTCGACCGACCCGGCGCGCTATCTGCCGGTGCTGGCTGCAACCAATATGCAGGGCGTGACCACCAAGACGCTGGCGTATGACGCGCGCGGCGACCTGAAGGACGGCGGTATCACGGTCTACAAGGTGGTGGGCGGCAAGTGGACGGTGCTGGAGACGGTTGGCGGCAAGTAAGCTGCCGCCACATCTGGCGCATGGGAAGAGCGCTGCCTGCGGGCGGCGTTTTTCTTTTCCCGGGTGCCGGCGACGGGCGAGACAAGGTCCCTATCCCGCCATTGGCGCATAATCCCGCACTCGCACTTTTTTCATCCATAGGAGCAGTACGTGTCCGAGCAGGAAGCCAGCTACGACCACGCCATCGGGCTAGCCAACCAGGGGCGCTTCGCCGAAGCGCTGCAGATCGCCGACCAGCTGTCGCTGGCGCGCCCCGAGGTGGTGGATTTCGTCACGCTGCGGGCGCGGCTGCACTTTGACAACGGCGATGCCGGCGCCGCGCTGGCGGTGCTGGACGAGGCGCTGGCGCGGCTCGACACGCTGCCGCTGCAGCCGCCGCACCGCTGGGTCTCGCGCGGGGTGATCGCGCACCGCTACGGCGCCATGCTGATGAGCCTGGGCCGCGATGCCGAGGCCCGCCCCTGGCTGCACGAGGCCGCGCAGCGCAGCGGCCTGCTGACCGGCGAATGGGCCGCGCATTTTCACGCCGGCCTGGCGGCGCTGCGGCTGGGCGACATGGCCGGCGCCGCGCGCTACTGGTACGACCTGATGGTGCGCAACCCCGACCTGGGTGCCGACGATATCGCGCCGCTGGTAACGGACTACATCGCCCGCACCGAGGCTGCCGGCGTGCCGGCGGAGCCGTTGATGCGCGTCTGCCTGGGCCGGATCGCGCTGGACAACCCGCATCTGCTGGAGCTCGATGCCGCGGCCGGCGATGCCGTCGCCGCCGACCAGGCCGCGCGCGTGCTGGCCGAGCACGCCGACCACCCCGAGGCGCGCCGGCTGCGCGCGCCGCTGCGCCATGGCGTCGGTGACCTGCAAGGCGCGCTCGAAGACCTCGGCGTCTACCTGCGCCAGGTGCCCGACCCGCAGAGCCAGGTACGCGAGCTGGCCTGGCGCCACCAGCTGGCGCAGCGCGGCGACGGCACTCCCTCCGCCTCCGCCGAACCCGAGCCGTGGCTGCGCTTCACGCTGACCGACCAGTCCGACGACGGCGCCGGCTACTACCGCGCCGCGATGGCGCTGGGCGAATTCATCGACGACGTGCCCGCCGCCGAGGCCGCGCTGCGACCGCTGCTGGTGCAGGCCGGGCGCGCGGGCGTGGCGCGCTTCGACCAGTACTTTGCCACGGGCCAGGGCGACGCCGCCGGCCATGGCGGCAATGCCGACCCCCATCTCTATTCGCTGCTGTGCCGGCTGCTGGCGCGCAGCCTGCCGGCCGACGCCGCGCATGCCGACGAGCGCATCGCGCTGCACCGCCAGGGCATGGCCGCGAGCGAGTTCATCGAGCACTGGATCGACCTGCTCGATTGCCACGCCGACGCGGGCCAGCACCAGAAGGTGGCGGAACTGGCGGGCGAGGTGCTCAACCGCTATCCGCTCGAGCGCAACCCGGCCGACGTGACCTGGGCCTTCAGCCGCATGATCGCCGCCTGGAAGGCGCTCGGCGGCGCCGAGCCGACCGAGGCCGCGCGCGCCGCGATGGCGCACATGGATGCGCGCCTGGACGCGCTGCCGGTTGAAGCCCGCAGCGAGGCCGCGCATCCGATGGCGCATGCGCGTGCCTACTATGCCGCGCTGCTGCAGGCCCGCATGGCCGGCATGGACGAGCACGACCGCACCGACGCGCTGGCCGAGATCGAGGCGCAGCAGCGCCGCGCGCTGCTGGTGGAAGACGCCTGGCTGTACAACCGTTTCGGCCAGGTCTGGCGCGACCTGGGCGAGCCCGAGCGCGCGCTGCCGCTGTTCGAGCAGGCGGTGGCGCTGACCGAGGGCGATCCGCAGGACCAGGCCGGCCCGCGCGTGCAGCGCGGCCTGGTGCACAACGCCGCGGGCCGCCACGACGCCGCGCTGGCGGACTTCGTCGCGGCCTTCGCCGCGCGTGACGACTGGGATGCCGAGGTGTACCTGCGCGCGGTGCAGTCCGCACTCGGACAGGGCCAGCGTGAAGCCGCGCTGGGCTACTTCGACCAGGCGCGTGCCCGGGGTGCGGCGCAGGGCACAACGCGCACGCTGCACGGCCAGGTCGAGGCGGCGTTGAAGGCCACCCGCCCGGTGTGGAAGATGTGGGGCGTCTGAAACGTCTCTCGCGGCCCGCGAATCGGCTGAAGATGTAAGGTATGTAAAAAACGCCATCCGTAGATGGCGTTTTTTACGTGAAGATGACCGAAATAAGACGCGCGTTTGGTGCGGTGTCGGACAATCACTGACATGGATTGTGAAGTGCTTACATTACCATGTCGCCATGAATGGACTGAGCCAACTTTTTCCTAGCCTCCCGCTCGCGCCCGGCGGCCTCTTCTGGGTCGGACTGGCCCTGGTCGGCGCTGGCCTGGCGGGCGAGCTGAGCCGGCGCTGGCTGCGCTGCCCGCGCATCGTCGGCTATGCCGCGGCGGGGTTGTGCGCAGGCATGCTGGGCCGCAGCATCGTCGACGAGAACATGATCAACCAGACCCGTATCCTGATCGATATGGCGCTGGCACTGGCCTTGTTCGAACTCGGCCACCGGCTTTCGCTGACCTGGCTGCGCGCCAACCGCTGGCTGCTGCTGACCAGTGCCTTTGAAAGCCTGCTGACCTGGGGCCTGGTGGCGGCAGTGCTGCAGTGGATCGGCGCCTCGCCCGGCGTGGCCATACTTGCCGGGGGCATCGCGGTCAGCACCTCGCCCACCATCGTGCTGCAGCTCAAGAACGAGCTGCGCGCCGACGGGCAGGTCACCGAGCGTCTGCTGGCCATGGCCGCGCTCAACAGCATCTATGCCGCCGCCATCGTGCAGGTCGCCACCGGCTGGCTGCATTCGGAATACGGCAACCTGGGCGCGGCGCTGCTGCATCCGCTGTACCTGCTGGTGGGTTCGTGCCTGCTGGCCTGGGTGGTGGGAAAGCTCGGCCATGCCATCTACGACCGCATGTCGGCCGACGATCACTACAGCTTCCTGGTGCTGGTGGGCCTGGTGCTGTTCACGCTGGCGCTGACCCGGGTACTAAAATTGTCGATGCCGCTGACGCTGATGCTGGCCGGCGTGGTATTCAAGCACCAGGACAACCAGCCGCACGTGTGGCCGCCGCATTTCGGCAGCGCCGGCAGCCTGCTGATCATCGTCATGGTGGTGTCGCTGGGCCTGCCGCTGACGGCGCAGGACTGGGCCGTGGGCGGCGTCTACGCCATCGCGCTGGTGGTGCTGCGCCACGTCGCCAAGCTCGCCGGCGTGGTGTCGCTGGGGTCGTTCTCGGGACTGAGCCTGCGCCAGTGCATGGCGCTGGGAATGGCGCTGGCGCCGATGTCGGGCCTGGCATACCTGCTGATGCATGACGTCGCGCGCCTCTACCCGGGCACCGGGCAGCCGCTGGCGGCGATCATCCTGTGCGCGCTGGCCATCGAACAACTTTTCGGCCCGGTGATCGCGGCGTGGGCGCTGCGCTACGCAGGCGAAGTCCGCGTCGATATCCGGGCCAATGGAGGAGGGCGCTGATGTCGCTCGAGCCGTTCAAGCAATCCGAGGCGCTGACGTTCGGCGTCGAGCTGGAGCTGCAACTGGTCAACCGGCACGACTATGACCTGGCGCCGTTCGCGCCCGACCTGCTGCGCGCGCTCAAGGGCGCCCAGCATGCCGGCGACATCAAGCCCGAGATCAGCCCGTCGATGATCGAGATCAGCACGGGCATCTGCCACAGCTACCAGCAGGCGCTGGAAGAACTGACCGTGATGCGCGACCTGATGGTGGCGGCGTCGCACTCGCTGAACCTGGGCATTGCCGGCGGCGGCACGCATCCGTTCCAGCAATGGTCCGACCGCACCATCTCCGATTCGCCGCGCTACCAGTACATCTCCGAGCTCTACGGCTACCTGGCCAAGCAGTTCACCGTGTTCGGCCAGCACGTGCATATCGGCTGCCCCAGCGCCGACGAATCGCTGTTCCTGCTGCACGCCATCGGCCGCTATGTGCCGCACTTCGTCGCGCTGGCGGCGTCGTCGCCGTATGTGCAGGGTGTCGATACCGGCTTTGCCTCGGCACGGCTGAATTCGGTCGCGGCCTTTCCGATGAGCGGGCGCGCGCCGTTCCTGCTGACGTGGGATGCCTTCACCGCGTACTTCGAGAAGATGCGCAATACCGGCGTGATCGAGAGCATGAAGGACTTCTACTGGGATATCCGGCCTAAGCCGGAATTCGGCACCATCGAGGTCCGCGTGATGGACACGCCGCTGACGGTGCAGCGCGCCTGCGATATCGCCGCCTATATCCAGATGCTGGCGCGCTACCTGTTGCTGTCGCGCCCGTTCATGCCGCAGGAAGACGACTACCTGGTGTACACCTTCAACCGCTTCCAGGCCTGCCGCTTCGGGCTGGAAGGCGAATACGTGCACCCCAACGAACTGACCCGCATGCCGATCGCGGACCATATCCTGTCGATCTGCGACGCGCTGGTGCCGCATGCCGAGGCGCTCGGCTCGCTCGAGGCGCTGGCCAATATCCGCGCCCTGGCCGCGCGCCGCGACGGTGATGCCGAGTGGCTGCGCCAGGTCGACGCGGAGGCGCGCAGCCAGCGCGAGACGGTGCGCAAGGCGTGTGACCAGTGGGCTGCCTGAGTGGGCGCGCCCGTTGAACGCGCCGCTGCCTTACTGGACGCTGTAGCCTCGTCCCTGCATGCAGGCGCCCCAGGCCTGGTAGTACGAGCCCATCGCCTGGCTGGTATTGGCCGCCGCCTGCTGGTTGGCGGCATTCGCCTGGCGGCGTGACTGGCGGTGCGCCATGCCGCCGGCGACCGTACCCGTTGCAGCGCCGATTGCCGCACCCTTGCCGGCGTCGCCCGCAATCGCGCCAGCCACGGCCCCGGCAGCAGCGCCGCCTGCCGCACCCCGCACGCGCTGGCCGCTTTGCGCCTGGGCCGGCGGCGGCGCGTTGGCGGCCTGGGCAGGATCAACGCCGGTCTGCTGCTTGGCCCAGCTGTAGCACGCGCCGTCGTCGCTGGCCTGCTGCTGCTGGCTCTGGCCCTTGGCCGGATAGGCGACGGGCTTGCTCTGCGCCGTGGCCTGGAACGGCGCCAGCGCGAGGGCCGCGGCCAGCGCGCCGAGGGCGAGATACGGCTTGCGATGCTGGCGTTGCTTCATGATCGTGTTCCCCCGCAGTTGTCGGCCACGCAATGCTGCACGCGCCGCCCGGTGCGCGCGCGGCAAGCCGTTCCGTGTTCTCTGAAGGCCAGTATTTGCGGCCAGCAGGGCTAAGTCAAATCAGTGTTTTGGCGGCGCGATGTTATTTGTTTGTGGTGGGTGGCGGCGCCAGCAGGAACGCGGTGGCCTGCTGCCACCAGGCCAGGTCGACATGCCCGGTCCAGTCGTTGTGGCCGGCGCCGTCGATCACCGCCAGCCGCCGGGGTTCGCCCAGCGACGCATAGAGCGCCTCGCCGAAACGCGCCGGCACGATGGTGTCGCGTTGCGCCACCGCCACCATCACCGGGCGGCCAAAGCCGGCCAGGCTGGCGACGCTGTCGTAGCGGTCGCGCAGCACCCAGCTGGCCGGCAGCCAGGGATAGTGATGCGAGGCCAGGTGCGCCAGCTTGTCCCACGGCGTGATCAGCAGCACGCCGGCAACGCTGTCGCGCTGGCGCGCGGCCGCCGCCGCCGCTACGCCAGCTCCCAGCGATTCGCCGATCAGCAGCAGAGGGCCGTCGAACTGGCGCCGCGCCAGCGCAATCGACTGTTCCGCGTCGGCGACGAAGCTGCGTTCGCCCAGGGTGCCCGGGCGCGGCCCGTATCCCGGGTACTCGGCCAGGATCACGCGCACGCCCAGCGGCGCCAGCGCGCTGGCGTAGTAGTCGCGATGCCCGGCATGTCCGGCGTTGCCGTGGAACACCATCGCGGTGGCGCGCACCGGCCCGCGCGGCTCGGCCACCAGTCCGCGGAAGTCGTCCGGACCCGGCCACGCGCGCAGCCCGGGCGAAACCATGTCGTCGACCGAAGCGCGTTCGGGGAAATAAAGGAAGTGATCCTGCAGCATGGCGATCGCGCCTAGCCCCGCCAGCGCCGCGGCCAGCCAGCGCCACAGGCGCGCCCGCGCCGTCCGTGGCAGCGCCGACGGTGCGGTTGCGCCGGGCAGCACGCTGGCAGGCATGGCCGTGTGCCTGGGGCGGTCAGGCGCCGGCGTACACCGGCTCGCAGCGCACCTCGGTCCTGACCGAGTTGGCGATAAAGCAGGCCTCGTGCGCGGCGTGGTGCAGGGCGTCGAGCTGGTCGCGCGTGGGCTCGGCCTCGCCGCCAAACGTGACTTGCGGGCGCAGCGTCACCACGGTCATCGCCATGCGTCCGTCGGCGTTCTTTTCCATCACACCGGTGGCCGCGTCCAGGTAGCGGTCGACCACCAGGCGCTGCCTGGCTGCGAGCGACAGGAACCACAGCATGTGGCAGCTCGACAGCGAGGCGATGAACATCTCTTCCGGGTCGACCGCGCTGGCGTCGGACATCGGCAGCGGCACCACATGCGGCGACGACGAGCCCGGGACTTCGGCGCCGCCGTCGAAGCGCAGCACGTGCCGGCGGCTGTAGCGGTTGCCGGCGAAATCCTGTCCGTCGCGTTGCCACAGGACTTCAGCGGTATAGGTGGACATGCAGGGACTCCTGAGGTTGGGGAGGGAATTCAGGCGCCGTGCGGCACGCTTTCGCCGTCGCGCAGGCCCAGGCGCTGGTTGGCCGGCACCGCGACATCGATCAGCCTGGGGCGCGGCAGGTTCAGGTTGCGCATCATCTCGATGAACTGCTCGCGCGTGCGGCCGGCGACGCGGCTGTTGTGCGCGCGTTCATGGCCGATGGTGGACACGGTGCGGCCCTTGTAGTCGTGGGCCGGATAGACCAGCGTGTCGTCGGGCAGCGCGAACAGCTTGCGGGTCAGGCTGTCGTACAGCGTGCCGGCGTCGCCGGACTGGAAATCGGTGCGGCCGCAGCCGTCGATCAGCAGCGCGTCGCCGGTGAAGATGCGGCGCACGATGCCGTCGGCGCCGGCCTCTTCCCACAGGTAGCTCATGCTGCCGGCGGTGTGCCCGGGCGTATGGATGGCGCGCAGCACCTGCTTGCCGAAGGCGACGGTGTCGCCGTCGATCAGCTGCTTGTGCGCGGGCTTGATGTCGCAGCCGGACGGCGCCGCGGTATGCGCGCCGGTCTGCAGGGCCAGGTGGCCGGCCGAGGTGATGTGGTCGGCATGGGCGTGGGTCTCGATCACCCAAGCCAGGCGCGCGCCGGTTTCCTGCAGCAGCTTCAGGTCGCGCTCGAACTGGTGGTCGACCGGATCGATCAGCAGCGCGTCCCCGGTAGCGGCGTCGATCAGCAGGTAGGTGAAGGTGGACGAGGTCTCGTCGAACAGCTGGTGGAAGGTCTGCATGGCCGTCCTCTTGTTGTTTGGCCGGGGAACGCCGCCATGATACGCCGCACCGGCGCTAGCACTCCACGATATTCACCGCCAGCCCGCCGCGCGCCGTCTCCTTGTATTTCGTCTTCATGTCGGCGCCGGTCTCGCGCATGGTCTTGATCACCGAATCGAGCGATACATAGTGCGTGCCGTCGCCGCGCAGCGCCATGCGCGCCGCGTTGACCGCCTTGACCGACGCCATCGCATTGCGCTCGATGCACGGAATCTGCACCAGCCCGCCGACCGGGTCGCAGGTCAGGCCGAGGTTGTGCTCCATGCCGATCTCGGCCGCGTTCTCCACCTGCGCCGGGCTGCCGCCGAGTACCGCGGCAAGCGCGCCGGCCGCCATCGAGCAGGCCACGCCGACCTCGCCCTGGCAGCCGACTTCGGCACCGGAGATCGATGCGTTGAGCTTGTACAGCAGACCGATCGCGCCCGCAGTCAGCAGGAAGTCGACCACGCCCTGCTGGTTCGCGCCCGGCACGAAGCGGTCGTAGTAGTGCAGCACGGCAGGAATGATGCCGGCCGCGCCGTTGGTCGGCGCGGTCACCACGCGACCGCCCGCCGCGTTTTCTTCATTGACCGCGATGGCGTACAGGTTGACCCAGTCCATCACCGAGAGCGGATCCGACAGCGTGCGTTCGGCGCGCTCGGTCAGGCTGCGGAACAACTCGGGCGCGCGCCGCTTGACCTTGAACGGCCCCGGCAGTTCGCCATCGGTGCGGCAGCCGCGCGCGACGCAGGCCTGCATCACGTCCCAGATATGCAGCAGGCCGTCGACGACTTCCTGCTCGCTGCGCCAAGTCAGTTCGTTTTCCAGCATCAGCCGCGCAATGCTCTTGCCGCTGTCCCGCGCCATCTGCAGCATGTCCTTGCCGCTGCGGAACGGGTGCGGCAGCTGCTGCGCGGCGTTGAGCACCTGGGTGTTGGGCGCACCCGCGGTGACCACGAAGCCGCCGCCCACCGACAGGTAGCGCGCTTCGCGCAGGCTCGCGCCGCCGCTGTCGAAGGCATGGAACTTCATGCCGTTGGGATGCTCGGCCAGGGCCTCGCGGCGGTAGAACGCGATGTGCTCCTTCTCGACAAAGGGCACGATATGGCGGCCCAGCAGCGACAGCTCGCGCGACTTGCGCAACGCGGCGAGTCGGGTGTCGATGGAATCGGGATCGATGGTGTCGGGCGACTCGCCCATCAGGCCGAGGATCACGCCCTTGTCGGTGCCGTGCCCCTTGCCGGTGGCGCCGAGCGAGCCGTACAGCTCGACCCGCACGCTGGCCACCTGCGGCAGCAGGCCGTCGCGCTCAAGCCCCTGCGCGAACATCAGGGCCGCGCGCATCGGGCCCACGGTATGCGAGCTCGACGGGCCGATGCCCACCTTGAACAGATCGAAGACGCTGACTGCCACGGAATGTCTCCAGCAACGGGATGGTCTTGCAGAGGCTCTTTTTCAGGCGGTCGAAGTACGGCAACGGACACCGCCGCCGGCGGGCCCTTCATCTTGAGCATAGTGCGACGGCCGTGCCACCGCCGAGGCGATGGCACGGCCCGGGGGTGCGTCAGTCGACCACGTAGTCGCTGACCGGCACGCAGCTGCAGAACAGGTTGCGGTCGCCATACACGTTGTCGGCACGGCCGACCGGCGGCCAGTACTTCTGCGTGCGCAGCGACGCCACCGGATAGGCGGCTTCCTCGCGCGTGTACTTGTGGGTCCACTCGTTGGCGGTCACCACCGCGGCAGTGTGCGGCGCGTGCTTGAGCGGGTTGTCCTCGCGGTCGAACGTACCGTCGGCGACGCGGCCGATTTCCTGGCGGATCGCGATCATCGCGTCGATGAAGCGGTCCAGCTCATGCAGCGCTTCGGATTCGGTCGGCTCGATCATCAGCGTGCCCGGCACCGGGAAGCTCATGGTCGGCGCGTGGAAGCCGTAGTCCATCAGGCGCTTGGCCACGTCTTCGTTGCTGATGCCGGTTTCCTTCTGCAGCGGACGCACGTCCAGGATGCACTCGTGCGCGACCAGGTCGTGCTGGCCGGTGTACAGCACCGGGTAGTAGGGTGCCAGGCGCTTGGCCACGTAGTTAGCCGCCAGGATGGCGTTCTCGGTGGCGGCGGTCAGGCCGGCCGAACCCATCATCGCGATATACATCCACGAGATCGGCAGGATGCTGGCCGAGCCGAACGGTGCCGCCGACACGCCGCCGATGCCGCGGTCGTCGCGGCGGTAGCCGACGCTGTCCTGGTTGGGCAGGAAATCCGCCAGATGCGCGCCGACCGCAACCGGGCCAACGCCCGGGCCACCGCCGCCATGCGGGATGCAGAAAGTTTTGTGCAGGTTCAGGTGCGACACGTCGCCGCCGAACTGGCCCGGCGCGGCGGTGCCGACCATCGCGTTCATGTTGGCGCCGTCGACATAGACCTGGCCGCCGTGCTGGTGCACGATCTCGCAGATCTGCTGCACGCCCTGCTCGAACACGCCGTGCGTGGACGGGTAGGTGATCATGATCGCAGCCAGGTTCTTGCTGTGCTGCTCGGCCTTCTTCGCCAGGTCTTCCAGGTCGACGTTGCCGTTCTCGTCGCAGGCTACCACCACCACCTTCATGCCGGCCATCTGCGCCGACGCCGGGTTGGTGCCGTGCGCCGACGACGGGATCAGGCAGATGTCGCGATGGCTTTCGCCGCGGCTGGCGTGATACGCATGGATGATCAGCAGGCCCGCGTACTCGCCTTGCGAGCCGGCGTTGGGCTGCAGGCTGACCGCGGCGTAGCCGGTGGCGGCGCATAGCATGGCCTCGAGCTGGTCGATCATCTCGCGGTAGCCCACGGTCTGGTCCAGCGGCGCGAACGGGTGGATCTGGCTGAACTCGGGCCAGGTCACCGGGATCATCTCGCTGGTGGCGTTCAGCTTCATCGTGCACGAGCCCAGCGGGATCATGGTGCGGTCCAGCGCCAGGTCCTTGTCGGCAAGCATGCGCAGGTAGCGCAGCATCTCGTGCTCGGCGTGGTGCGTGTTGAACACCGGGTGGGTCAGGTACTCGCTGGCGCGCGCCAGTTCGGCCGGGAAGGCGTCATGGGTGGCGGCTTCGAGCTTGTCGAAATCGAGGCCCGCCGGCAGCGGCTTGCCCTGCGTGAAGATTTCCCACAGCGCCACCACGTCGTCGCGCGTGGCGGTCTCGTCCAGCGAGATACCGACGCGCGTGGCGCCGGCATGGCGCAGGTTGATGCCGCGCGCGGTGGCGGCGGCATGGATCGCCTCGGTGTTGAAGCCGGTTTCCAGCGTCAGCGTGTCGAAGAAGGTCGCGTTGGTGCGGACAAAGCCAAGCTGCTCCAGGCCGGCGGCAAGCGTCGCGGCCAGGCGATGCACGCGCTGCGCGATGCGCTTCAGGCCCTGCGGGCCGTGATACACGGCGTACATCGATGCCATCACCGCCAGCAGCACCTGCGCGGTACAGATGTTGGAGGTGGCCTTCTCGCGGCGGATATGCTGCTCGCGCGTCTGCAGCGCCAGGCGATACGCCTTGTTGCCCTGCGCGTCGACGGTCACGCCCACCAGGCGGCCCGGCATCGAGCGCTTGAACGCATCCTTCACCGCCATGTAGCCGGCGTGCGGGCCGCCAAAGCCCAGCGGCACGCCGAAGCGCTGCGAGTTGCCCACGGCCACGTCGGCACCCCATTCGCCCGGCGCGGCAATCAGCGTCAGCGCCAGCAGATCGGCGGCGGCCACCACCAGGCCGCCGGCGGCGTGCACCGCGTCGGCGATGGCGCGATAGTCATTGATGTCGCCGTTCACGCCCGGGTACTGCAGCAGCACGCCGAACGCGCTCGCGGCAGCGGCGTCGGCGGCGGGGCCGACCTTGACTTCGATGCCCAGCGGCAGCGCGCGCGTGCGTACCACTTCCAGCGTCTGCGGCAGCACGTCGTCGGCGACGAAGAAGATATTGGAGTCGTGCTTGTTCACGCGCTGCAGCAGCGTCATCGCTTCGGCGGCGGCGGTGCCTTCGTCCAGCATCGACGCGTTGGCGATGTCCAGCCCGGTCAGGTCGGTCACCATCTGCTGGAAGTTCAGCATCGCTTCCAGGCGGCCTTGCGAGATTTCCGGCTGGTAGGGCGTGTAGGCGGTGTACCAGGCGGGGTTTTCGAAGATATTGCGCAGGATGACGCCGGGTGTGATGGTGTTGAAGTAGCCCTGGCCGATGAAGCTCTTCAGCACCTTGTTCTTGCCCGCCAGCGCGCGCAGCTTCGCCAGCGCGGCCTCTTCGCTCAGCGGCTCGGTGAACTCGCCCATCGGCATGCCGTCGCGTCGGCGGATGGCGGCGGGGATGACGGCGTCGATCAGCGCGGCGCGGCTCTCGTAGCCGAGCACCTTCAGCATGTGGTGCTGTTCGGGGCTATCGGGGCCGATATGGCGGGCGGCGAAGGCGTCGCGCGCCTCCAGTTCGGCCAGCGTGGGCCGGTTTGCTTGGGCGGCGTTCATGGGCAGCGGGGCGTTCATGGGCAAGAACCTCGTGGAGGGCGCGGCGGCAGGTGGTCAGCCGTGCCGCGGCGCCGCGAATGCGGTGTGCCGGTCCCGGAGGGGGACCGGCGGGCGATCAGGCGCCGACGCTGGCCTTGTAGGCGTCGGCCGACATCAGGCCGTTGACGTCGTCGCCATTGGCCGGCTTGAGCTTGAACAGCCACGCGTCGAAGGCGTTGGCGTTGACGCTTTCCGGCGCCGCGGTGGCGGCCTCGTTGACGGCGATCACTTCGCCGGCCACGGGCGCGTAGATGTCGGAAGCGGCCTTCACCGACTCGACCACGGCCAGCGCGTCGCCGGCACCGACCGACTTGCCCACTTCGGGCAGCTCCAGGAAGACGATGTCGCCCAGCGCGTCCTGTGCGTGGTCGGTAATGCCGATGGTGAGCGTGCCGTCGGCTTCGACGCGCACCCACTCATGCGACTCGGTGTACTTGAGGTCAGCGGGGAAATTCATGAAGGTTCTCCGGATTCAGATCTGTTTCTTGTTGGGTGATGCCTGCCCGGCAACGCTGCCGGCAGGCGAGGGCGACCGTTGGGTGAGCGGGGCTGTCCCCTTAGCTCACGAGTGCCTTGCCATGACGCACAAACGGCAGTTTAACCACAGTCGCGTTGAGTTTGCGGTCGCGGATCTCCACCTGCACGGTGTCGCCCACGTTCACGCCCTGCGGTAGTCGCGCGAAGGCGATCGATTGCGACAGCGAGGGGCTGAAGGTGCCGCTGGTGATTTCACCGTCACCGGCGGGGGTGATGACTTTCTGGTGGGCGCGCAGCACGCCGCCCTTGTCCCGCAGGATCAGGCCGAGGAACTGCTGGCGCGAACCCGCCGCGGTCAGTGCCGCCTTGCCGGTGAAATCGCGCTCGCTCTGCAGGTCGACGGTCCACGCCAGGCCCGCGTCCAGCGGCGAGACCTTGATGTCCATGTCCTGGCCGTACAAATTCATGCCGGCTTCCAGGCGCAGCGTGTCGCGTGTGCCCAGGCCGGCCGGGCGCACGCCCGCGGCATTCAGTTTTTCCCACAGGCCGGCGACGCTTGCGGCCGGCACCACCAGCTCGAAGCCGTCCACGCCGGTGTAGCCGGTGCGCGCCACCATCACTTCGCCGAGGGCGGGATCCTGCACGACCACGGCATTGAACGGCTTGAGTGCGTCGGAAGGCTGGGTCGACGGGAAGGTGCTCCACACCTTGGCGCGGGCGTTGGGTCCCTGCACCGCGACGATCGCCAGCGGCTGCACGCCCTCGGGCGCGACGTCCGTGCGGCGCGGGGTGATGGTCACGCCGCTGCCGGTGGCGTCGTTGCGGGCGCGGATCCAGTCGATATCGCCGACCGCGGTGCCGGCGTTGACCACCAGGCGGAAACGGTCCTCGGCGAAGAAATAGACGATCAGGTCGTCGATGACGCCGCCGTTCTCGTCCAGCATGCAGGAATAGAGCGCCTTGCCGGGGGACTGCAGCTTGTCGACGTTGTTGGCCAGCAGGCCGCGCAGGAAGCTGCGGGTATTGGCGCCGGCGAGATCGACCACGCACATGTGCGAGACGTCGAACATGCCGGCATCGTTGCGCACGGCATGGTGCTCCTCGATCTGCGAGCCGTAGTTGACCGGCATGTCCCAGCCGCCGAAGTCGACCATGCGGGCGCCGAGGGCGCGGTGGATAGCGTTGAGGGGCGTGGCCTGGAGCGTCATGGAATCCTCGGGGGCAGTCTCGGTTGGCGAAAACAAAAAAGGGCCATCCGCCGCAACGATCGCTACGCCAATATGGCGAGCAATCCGCTGCGGCGGATGACCCCTCTGTCCTCGATACCTGAGAGATTACGAGGCGGATCCCGTGGACCCAATCCTCGCGCGCCCCTTCGGTGGGCACGCTCGCCACGAATGACGGGTGCCGCTCTCCAGAGTGCGGCATGCATCGTGTGCATGTTGCATGCCGATCCGACCGGTCCGTGGTGCCTGAGAGTTTTCGGGTGATACCCCTTCGGCGGCGCAGGCGATGCGCGCTCTCCCGGTTGGATGCGCGCAATGTACGGGAGGCCCCGGCCTTTGTCAAACCACGGCAAGGGCCCGTACCCGCCGCTGCGCGCCGGGGCTGCTTACTTCTTCTTGTCGTCGGTGACAACGTTGCCGATGACGCCGCCCACGGCCGCGCCGCCCAGCGTACCCAGCGCGCTGCCGTCGGTCAGGACGGCGCCGCCGACCGCGCCGGCACCGGCGCCGATGGCGGTGTTACGTTGTTTCGGGGTCATGTCCGCGCAACCGGCAAAAGCCGCGACCGTCATGCCGATCAGGGTCACCTTGGTCAAAGTTTGCAGGGTTTTCATTGTTGGCTCCGATGTGATGATTCGTGCATGCCCGAGCGATCCGGCGGACCGGGGGACACACTGATTAGAGTGTCGCGTTATGTCATTGGCTCCGGTCTTTACGAAGTGTTACGCCAGTGACACGGCCTGGCCCACCCTCGCGGCTTGCGCTGACTGACCCGCCGCGGCGAGCGTGTTAACATCGGCAGCTTTGCCGCAGGCCCGGGTGACGGGATGCCGGCAAATCCGCTCTTTCCCGCGATTCCGCTGCCGCCCCCGACACCTGCCCGCATGACCCATGGCCTGAACCCCGCCCAATCCGAAGCCGTCCGCTACCTGGACGGGCCTTGCCTGGTGCTGGCCGGCGCGGGCTCCGGCAAGACCCGGGTGATCACGCAGAAGATCGCGCATCTGATCGAGGACAAGGGCTTCGAGCCGCGCCATATCGCCGCCGTCACATTTACCAACAAGGCGGCCAAGGAGATGCAGGAGCGCATCGCCAAGCTGATGGAGGGCAAGACCACGCGCGAGGGCAAGCGCATTCCGCTCAAGCAGCTGACGGTCTGCACCTTCCACTCGCTGGGCGTGCAGATCCTGCGCATGGAAGCCGAGCACGTGGGCCTGAAGCCGCAGTTCTCGATCATGGATTCGGACGACTGCTTCGGCCTGATCCAGGAGCAACTGGGCACCACCGACAAGAAGCTGATCCGCGGCGTGCAGAGCACGATCTCGCTGTGGAAGAACGGCATGGTCGACCCCGAGGCCGCGATCGCGCAGGCTGCCAATGCCGACGAGCACCAGGCCGCGCTGGTCTACCGCAACTACGTCGCCACGCTGAACGCCTACCAGGCGGTGGATTTCGACGACCTGATCCGCCTGCCGGCCGAACTGTTCGCGCGCAACGAGGCGGTACAGCTGAAGTGGCAGAACCGGCTGCGCTACTTCCTGGTCGACGAGTACCAGGACACCAACGCCTGCCAGTACCAGCTGCTCAAGCTGCTGGCGGGTGGCTCGCACCTGCGCGCGCCGGCCTTCACCGCGGTGGGCGACGACGACCAGGCCATCTACGGCTGGCGCGGCGCCACGCTGGATAACCTGCGGGGCCTGCAGACCGACTTCCCCAACCTGAAGGTGATCAAGCTGGAGCAGAACTACCGCTCCACCGTGCGCATCCTGGAAGCGGCCAACGCGGTCATCGCCAACAATCCCAAGCTGTTCGACAAGAAGCTGTGGAGCGAGCACGGCATGGGCGATCCCATCGCCATCCACCCGATGAACGACGAGGAGCACGAGGCCGAGTCGGTGGTGTTCCGCCTGTCGGCGCACAAGTTCGAGCGCCGCGCGCAGTTCCGCGACTACGCCATCCTTTACCGTGGCAACCACCAGGCGCGGCTGTTCGAGCAGATCCTGCGGCGCGAGCGCATTCCCTATGTGCTGTCGGGTGGCCAGAGCTTCTTCGACAAGGCCGAGATCAAGGACATCTGCGCCTACCTGCGCCTGATCGCCAATCCCGACGACGATCCCGCCTTTATCCGCGCCATCACCACGCCGCGCCGCGGCGTCGGCAACACTACGCTCGAAGTGCTGGGCACGTTTGCCGGGCAGGCCAAGGTGTCGTTGTTCGAGGCGGCGATGATGGGCGGCATCGAGGGCAAGCTGCAGCCGCGCCAGCTGGAGCCGCTGCGCGTGTTCTGCGAATCGATGGTGCGGCTGGCCGACCGCGCGGCGAAGGACCCGGCTACTGAAGTGCTCGACGACCTGATGGCCGGCATCCACTACGAGGCTTACCTGTACGACAGCTTCGACGAGCGGCAGGCGCAGTCGCGCTGGACCAACACGCTGGAGTTCCTCGAATGGCTCAAGCGCAAGGGCACCAAGCCGGAAGCGGTCGAGGGCGAGGAAGCCACTGGCTACGACAACGCCGACGGCTTCGGCAGCGAAGGCAAGAACCTGCTTGAGCTGACGCAGACCGTGGCGCTGATGAGCATGCTCGAAGGGCGCGAGGAAGATCCCGACGCGGTGCGGCTGTCGACGCTGCACGCCTCCAAGGGGCTGGAATATCCGCATGTGTTCCTGGTCGGCGTGGAAGAGGGCATCCTGCCCCACTGCCGCGAAGACGACGACATGACCGACGAGAAGATCGAGGAAGAGCGCCGGCTGATGTATGTCGGCATCACGCGCGCGCAGCGCAGCCTGCAGATCAGCTGGTGCAAGAAGCGCAAGCGTGCGCGCGAGACCTATTCGTGCCAGCCGTCGCGCTTTATCGGCGAGATGAAGCTGGAAGAAGCGCCGGCGCCCAAGGACGACACCCCGGCGATGAGCCCCAAGGACCGGCTCGGCGCGCTCAAGGCGCTGCTGGGCAATGGGGGCAAGGCGGTCGCCGGCTGAGCGGTCACGGCGCCCGCGCAGCTTCTACCGCGCGCCCGACACCGCCAGCGTGACGTACTGCGAGCCGCGCTGCCCGCGCGTGAAGTCCAGCGTGAAGTCGCCGACATCGACGCGCCCCTGCAGCGCCCGCCGCAACTCCGCCGTGCCGCCGGAGCGCACACCCTGCAGCGAACGTGCGAGCCAGGCGGCACCGATATAGCCGGCCAGCGTCGCCGGCGACGGCGGCTCGTCCAGGTACTGCTTCATGCGCGCCACGTGCTCCTTCACCACCCGCAACGTGGCCTGCTGCGGCCCCGGCGCGACCTGGGTCAGCACCATCCCGCCGGCGTAGCCGCGGCCCAGGATCTCGCGCGCGGCATTGGCGCTGACCGCGGACAGGCCCACCAGGAAGCCGTACCACCCCTGCGCCGCCAGCGCCCGGCCCAGTTCGGCATAGGCCAGCGTGTCGCCGGCGACGATCACCGCGCCCGGGCGTGTTGCCGCAATGCGCCGTGCCGCGGCGTCGCCGCTGCCTTCCAGCAGCACCGCGCGGGTGCCGGTCTGCGCCTCCAGCCGGGCCAGGGACGACACCGCGAAATCCGGCGCCACGGCCAGCGCGATGTGCGTCAGCCCGTAGCCGCGCAACTGTTGCGCGGCCGCGTCCAGTTCCGCCTGGTAGTCGGCCCGCGTGAACCAGACATTGTCGGCGGCCAACGCCAGCCCCGACAGCGGCGCAATGATCTGCATGCCGCGCCGCGCCAGTTCGGTCGATGACGCGAGCGCGGGCAGCAGCCGGTCGCCGGGACCGAACAGCAGCCCCGCATGTTCCGTGTCGGCCAGCGACACCGCCTGCGCCAGCGCGCGGCGCGGATCCGGGTCCGCATCGCGCACCACGTGCTGGATCCGTACAGGACCGCCGGTGGCGTTGACGGCGTCGAACATTACCTTGGCCCCGGCCAGGTAGTCGCGCGCCAGGTCGGACTGGGCGCCGTTGCGGTCGACCAGGTGCCCCACCACCACCGTGCGCGGCGCCTGTGTCCGGGCAGAGAACGCGGGCAGGGCCAGCGCCATGCCGGTCGCGGCAAGCAGCCGGCGCCGGCCGGCGTCTGCCGGCGGGTGGTCGCGCAGCGGTGGGTACGGCACGGGCGTGGGGGAGCGGCGGGAACGTGACATGGCTGGAACCTGGCGGATCGCGCGTGGGCGCGGTGGCGCGCAGCGTACCCGGCACCCATGACACCAATGTGACGTACGCGTGCAGCCCAGCGGCAGCGGCGCCGCTCGGCTCAGGCGCGCATTTGACGGCGGTCAAGCTACGGGCGCCGGGCCGGTCCTACGATGACGTGTCGCATACCCATTCCCCCGCGCCCCCATGAACCCGTCAGCCATGACTTTCCCCGCGCTCGACCGCCGCGCGCTCTCCGACTTCCGCGCGCTGGCCGGGCGCATCGACGGCAACGGCCCGCGCTATACCTCGTACCCGACCGCCGACCGCTTCCACAACGGCCCCGACCCGTCGCTGTACCACGACGCGCTGGCCGCCTGCCGCGCCGATGCGCCGGCGCCGCTGTCGCTGTACCTGCATATCCCGTTCTGCGAGAACATCTGCTACTACTGCGGCTGCAACAAGATCATCACGCGCGACCACGGCCGCAGCGCGCGCTACGTCAGCTACCTGGGCCGCGAAATGGCGCTGGTGGCCGGGCGGCTGGGCGAGCGCCGGCAGGTGATCCAGTCGCATTGGGGCGGCGGCACGCCGACCTTCCTGAACCCGGAAGAAATGCGTCGCGTGATGGCGCTGCTGAACACGCATTTCGCGCTGGCGGCCGACGGCGAGCACTCGATCGAGATCGATCCGCGCCGTGTCGACCATGACCGCATGGCGCTGCTGGCCGAGCTGGGCTTCAACCGCGTCAGCCTGGGCGTGCAGGATTTCGACCCCGAGGTGCAGCAGGCCATCCACCGCATCCAGCCGTTCGAGGAGACCCGCGCCGTGGTCGATGCCGCGCGCGCGCTGGGCTTCCGCTCGGTCAGCCTGGACCTGATCTACGGGCTGCCGCACCAGACCGCGGCGCGCTTCGGCCGCACCATCGACCAGGTGCTGGCGCTGCGCCCGGACCGGCTTTCGGTCTACAGCTACGCCCACCTGCCGCACGTGTTCAAGCCGCAGCGCCGCATCGACGAACAGGCGTTGCCACAAGCCGGCGAGAAGCTTGACATCCTGGTCTCGACCATCGAGCGGCTGACCGCCGAGGGTTATGTCTATATCGGCATGGACCACTTCGCGCTGCCCGACGACGACCTCGCCGTGGCCCAGCGCGAGGGCCGGCTGCAGCGCAACTTCCAGGGCTATTCGACGCACGCCGGCTATGACCAGGTCGGGCTCGGCATCTCGGCGATCGGCGCGATCGCGGGGCGCTACGTGCAGAACGCGCGCACGCTCGACGACTACTACGGGGCGCTGGACCAGGGCCGCCTGCCGCTGGCCAGGGGCGTGGCGATGACGGCCGATGACCACCTGCGGCGCGAGCTGATTGGCGACCTGATGTGCAGTGGCGTGCTCGATCTCCCTGCCATCGAGGCGCGCCATGGCATCGATTTCAACGAGGCCTTTGCCGCGGAACTGGCCGAGCTGGAGCGCCTGGCCACCGACGGACTGGTGTGCCACGAGCCCGGCCGCATCACCGTGACGCCGCTGGGCCGGCTGCTGGTGCGCCGCGTGGCGATGGTGTTCGACCGCTACCTGCGCGACGATGCCGCCCGGCCGGTCGACAGCGGCGCGCGCGCCGCCAACGACGGCACCCAGCCGATCCGTATCGTGCCGCGTTACTCGCGCGTGGTGTAGCGCGCAAGAGCGGCCCCGGGCCGGACGAAAAAAAACCCGCGCAAGGCGCGGGTTTTTTGTTGGCGTCGGCGCCGGCTTACTTGGCGGCGTTGGCCATGTAGTCCGACGCGGCGATCACATCGGCATCCGGGCCGGCATAGCCGCCCTTGGGCGGCATCACGCCCTTGCCCTTGAGCGCAAAGTTGTGGACCGCATCCATGCCTTCCTTCAGGCGCGGGGCCCAGGCGGCCTTGTCGCCGAACTTGGGCGCACCGGCCACGCCGGCGGCATGGCAGGCGGCACAGACCTGCTCGTAGACCTTCTTGCCCACTTCGGCCGAGGCAGCTGCCGGCGCGGCAGCGGCGGCGGCAGGTGCGGGTGCGGCAGCGGCTGCCGGAGCCGCAGCGGGGGCCGGCGCTGCAGCGGCAGCCGGGGCGGCCGCTTCAGGGGCTGCGGCCGTTGCAGGCGCGGCAGCGGCCGGGGCCGGCGGCTCGGGGAACTTGGCGCCGCCGGCGTCGGCCAGGTAGACCACGGCGCGGGCCAGTTCGTAATCGGTGTAGTCGTCAGGCGTGCTGCCGGCGCGCGGTGGCATCGCGCCCTTGCCGTTGAGCACCGACTTCATCAGGCCGTCGAAGCCCTGGCCGATGCGCGCGGTCCAGTCGCCGGCGGTACCGTGCTTGGGCGCACCCGCCGCGCCGGTGGCGTGGCAGGCGGCGCAGATTTCCTTGTAGACCTGTTCGCCGGTCTTGAACACGCGCGGCGCGTTGGGATCCTTGATTTCGAGCGAGGCGACCGGCTTGATGCGATCGTTGACGGCTTCGGCGGCGGTGCTCGCACCGGCGCTTTCGGTCGAGCCGTGTCCGACGAAGTTGACCAGCAGGATGATCACGATGATCGGCACCAGGAACGCCGCGATCACGACTGCGATCAACTGCTTCGGGGTTTTGATGGGAGACTCGTGCTCGGGGTGTTCGTTGTGGACGTCGCTCATACAGAACTCTCAGTTTTGCAGGAAACCTTCTGGCCGCTTACGCTCGGCTTGCTTTTTCTGGCCCTGGTGTGGCCCTTCGCTGACCACTATCCGGCCCCATCCGGACCGCCCGCGCTCCCCTGCGGCCCTTGCCTGACTTGGGTCTGTTGCCATTTGCGTACCTCGGCCTGTCTCCCGGACCGGGGCCCGATTGTCGCCGACAACCAGCCGCCCGGATTTGACCCCGGTCGACTCGTTGCGCCGACGGCGCGACGGGCACGATTTGACGCAAATAGCTGGCGATTATAGCGCCAAAGCCCCCCTGCCAGTGCCAAAAAGCGGCGGTTGCGAGACGTTCCCCGGCGCCAGTATCGGCCCCGCATGGACGGCGCCGGGCAAAAGCGGTATCCTATGCGACTTTCCAGCGGCGGCATTCGCCCGCCGCAGCCGCTGTACCCGCAAAACCGGTTGCAAAACCGTCCTGTGCGCCCGTAGCTCAATGGATAGAGTACTGCCCTCCGAAGGCAGGGGTTGCTGGTTCGATCCCAGCCGGGCGCGCCAATCCCATCCGGATTCCCGCTTTACGCGATCAGATTCGCTTTCCAACCTACGCTCACGCCGTGCGCGCAGGAGCGGGGGTGCCGTCGTCCATCGGCTCTGTCACCGGGTCGTCGCTGACGACCCGGTTGCGCCCGGCGTTCTTGGCAGCATAGAGACGACGGTCCGCCACCATCAGCATGGTGTCGAGGCTGTCGGTGCCGTCGGCGCCCAGGTCCGATACGCCGATCGAAACCGTGAAGCGGATCTCCCCCTTGTCGGTCGCGTCGGCTGCCGGCTCGCAGACTACCTGGCCCAGGACCTGGCGCAGCCGCTCGGCCGCCTCTGTCGCTTCCGCGATGCTGGTACGCGGCAGCAGCACGGCGAATTCTTCGCCGCCGATGCGCGCCGGCACGTCGATGGACCGCACGGTCGCGCGCACCACGTCGGCCAGTTTTTTCAGCACGCGGTCGCCGCTGGCGTGGCCCCAGTTGTCGTTGATGCGTTTGAAGCGGTCGATATCGACCATCATCATCGACATCGGCGTCTTCTCGCGCAGGCTGTGGTTGTGCTCGATGGCAAAACGCGCCTCGAACATGCGACGGTTGGACAGCCCGGTCAGCGGGTCGGTCTCGGCCAGTTCGCGCAGTGCTTCGCCGCGGGCGAGGTAGTGTGAAAACAGCTTGCGGAAACCCTGCAGCGTGACCCACAGCAGCAGGGCCAACGACAGCGCGCTGGCCGCCAGCACCGCGCTCAGGTGCGAGGCGGTGCGCAGCAGCAGGTCGGTGGCGGAGAAGTAATCGACCAGCATCAGGTTGCTGCCGCCGATGCGCTCGAACATCAGGCGGCTGCCGTCGGGCAGGTGTATCGTGCCGGCACCGCGGCTGAACATTTCCCGGGGCGTGGCTTCGCGCCCGGCGGGCGGCACCACCGAGTCAATCTTTTCGACGCCCTTGACTTCGCGCGTGCTGGCGCCGATCAGGTGCCCGTCGATATCGATCAGGAAGCTGTGCACGCCCTTGCGCGTGGTGCTGGTCAGGTAGTCGTCCAGGCTGCGCTGCGAAATGGCGGAAATCGCCACGCCGCGGAACTGCGCGTGGAGATAGACCGGCAGGCTCAGCGTCAGGTACATGCCACTGTCACCGCCGACCGGCACCATCTGCCAGTGCAGGGTCCGATCGGGGTTGTTGCGCGGCAGGTGCTCGCGCATGAGGCCTGCATCGTTGACGCGCCGCAAGACGGCGGCGGTGCGGGCTGGCGGCACCGGCGGATAGGTGACAAAGAAGCCGTTGGTGGACACGTACATCAGTTTGCGCGTGACCAGCGGGTTGACCGGCTCGGCGCTCAGCAGGTGGCTGAGGCCGCGCGCCACGTACAGGCCGGGCAGCAGGTCTTCGTCGCGGCGGGAAAAGCCATCCAGGCCTTCCAGCATGCGCGGGCCGGCGCCGAGCAGCACCGCATCGCCTTCCGGCGCCGGCAGCTGCCACAGGTCGTCGTTGCGGTGCGCGTAGACGGCTTGCAGCGGCGGATCGGCTTCGACCGCGTGGGGACCCATCTGCAGGCGGATCAGGTGCTGGGCGAAATTGCGCACGCCGCGCAGCCGCTCGGACTCAACGTTCAGCACCGAGCTGATGCCGGCCACTTGCAGTTGCTGGGTTTGCTGCAGCGTCTGCACTTCATGGTCACGCAGTACCACCAGGCCGTGCGCGGAAATGATCAGCAGCAGCGCGCAAGCGGCGGCAAAAGACAACACCACGAAGCGTTGCGGCGTGCGCACTGCCTGTTCCCAGAGCCGGTCGAGCAGTGCGGAAAGGCGGGGGCGCATGGGTAACTCCAGGGGGTTCCTGAATCCGTGCACGCAGGGTACAGCAATCGCGCTCGGCTTCGCGCGCGCACGGACTTCAGCGAACTGAGCTCATCATGTGCCATCCGGAATAAAAGGCAAAGGAGGTCGATATGTCATTGCCGGATTTGGAATGATGCGGGCTGTGGAGGCATGGATATCGCCACCGCCGGCATGGATCTCGACCCGGACTTAATTCGCGGCGCGAAAAGTTTCAGGACGGTCCCGCCACCTGGCGCTCAGGCCATGCTGATAAAGTCGCCCGACCATACCCTGTCACGGACGACATGCCATGGCGATCACGACAAGCCTTCCACGCCGACTGCGCGGTGCGCTGGCCGGCATTGCGCTGGTCGTGGCCGCGCACTCCGGCGAGGCCGCGCCGGTAAGCCTGCCGGGATCGCTGCCGAACATGGTCGGCCTCGGAGTTGGCTCCACCACCGAATTCGCCGGCGGCAAGGATCGCATGCTCGGCGTGGTGCCCGGCGTGCGCTATGTGACCGCGGGCGGACGGCTGCTGGAATGGTATGGGCCGTATGCGCAGTTCAACTTCGGCGGACTGACGGGTTTCCAGTGGGGGCCCGCGGTAGGGTTGCGCCTCGGCCGCAACAACGTCGACGATCCGGTCGTGGCGCAGGTGCACGAGATCGACACCACGGTGGAGGCGGGCGGCTACATCGGCTATGAATACCTGAACCCCGGACGTGTCCCGTGGCGGCTGCGCGGCGGCATCAACGTGATGACCAATGCCGGCATCGTCTACGGCGGCAGCCGCGTCACCGCCACCGGCACCTTCTGGATGCCGCTGCACCAGCGCATCTACGCCGGCATGGGCCTGGGCGCGACCTGGGTCAGCGGCAGCTTCAACCGTACCTACTTCGGCGTAACGCCGGCGGACTCGGCCGCCAGCGGCCTGCCCGTCTACAGCCCGGGCGGCGGGCTGGAGCAGTTTACGGGCTGGCTGGCAATGATCTACCAGTTCGACAAGCACTGGTATGGCGGCGCGATGGTCTACGCGCAGCGCCTGGCCGGCGACGCGGCCGACAGCCCCATCGTCACGCAGCGCGGCACCCGCAACCAGATCACCTATGGCATCGGCCTGGCTTATTCGTGGCGCTAGCGAGGTCCGGCGGGGGGCCGGCTTGCTATGATGCAGCCATGGTCGACGAGCTGGTCATTCCCCACCACGAATACCTGATTACCGCGATCCGCGCGCAAGGCGCGGGCGGGCAGAACATCAACAAGGTATCCAACGCCGTGCACCTGCGCTACGACGTGCGGGCATCTTCGCTGCCGCCTGACCACAAGGAACGCCTTATGGCGCTGCACGATCACCGCATCACGCGCGACGGCGTGGTGGTGATCAAGGCGCAGCAATTCCGCAGCCTGGACCAGAACCGGGACGATGCGGTGCGGCGCCTGCACGAGCTGGTGCGCAGCGTGGCCACGCCGCCGCGCGTGCGCCGGCCGACGCGGCCGACGCTGGCATCGCGCCAGCGCCGGCTGGAGGGCAAGAGCCAGCGCAGCCAGGTCAAGGCGCTGCGCGGCCGCGTGTTCGACTGAGCCGTTGCGTCAGCGCGCCGCCTGCAGCGCGGCGATGCGCTGCTCGATCGGCGGGTGGCTCGAGAACAGCGCCATCCACGACTTGCCGCCGGCGATGCCCATCGCCTGCATGTTCTGCGGCAGACCGTCGGGATCCAGCCCGCCCAGGCGGCGCAGGGCCGCGACCATCGGCGTGGGGGTGCCCATCAGGCCGGCGGCGCCGGCATCGGCGCGGAACTCGCGCCGGCGCGAGAACCAGGCCACGATGATGCTGGCCAGGATGCCGAACACGATCTCGCACACGATCACGGTGACCATGTAGCCGATGCCCGGGCCGCTCGATTCCTCGTCGTTCTTGCGCAGCATCGAATCGACGAAGTAGCCCACCACACGTGCCAGGAAGATCACGAAGGTGTTGACCACGCCCTGGATCAGCGTCAGCGTCACCATGTCGCCGTTGGCGACGTGCGCCACCTCGTGCGCCAGCACGGCCTCTACCTCTTCATGCGACATCGATTGCAGCAGGCCCGTCGACACCGCCACCAGCGAGCTGTTCTTGGTGGCGCCGGTGGCGAAGGCATTGGGCTCGCCCTCGTAGATGGCGACTTCCGGCATCGGCAGGCCGGCGCGCTGCGCCAGCTTTTCGACGGTCTGCACCAGCCACAGCTCGGTGCTGGTGCTGGGGTGGGTGATGACCTGCGCGCCGGTCGACCACTTGGCTATGGTCTTGGACATCAGGAGCGAGATAAAGGCGCCGCCGAAGCCCATCAGCGCGGCAAATGCCAGCAGCGTGCCCAGGTTCAGCCCGTTGGCGGTCAGGAAGCGGTTCACCCCGAGCACGCTGGCGGTGATGCTGAGGACAAGCATGACGGCGAGGTTGGTCGCCAGGAAAAGCAGTACGCGTTTCATGTGTGTGGAGCAGTGGTAGGTCGCGCCATGCGGCGCAAGGGTGCGGTGGGACCGCAGGCGCGCGCCGCATTCGTTTGCGGCACGCGGGTTCGGGCGGGCACGGGCAGGCCGCGCCAGTCAGATCAGGCGCGCGGCGGTCGCGGCAGCCGCGGCAGGTCGGGTTCGGGCAGCAGGGCGCCGGCATAGCGAGGCGGCCCGGCACGGCCGGGCGAGGGGGCCAGCTGCAGCGGCGTGGCCGGCAGCAGTTGCTCGGCCAGGTCGGCGCCGGGCTGCCACTGCGGCTCGGCGGCTTCGGGGAGCGGCAAAGGGTCGCCTGTCGGGTCCCCTGTCACGGCGGCGCGATCCGCATCGTCGGCGCCGAGCGCAGCGGCGGGTACGGCCGTGGCTTCGTTGGTGGACAGCACCGCGTGCGCGAATGCGGCCGCCCAGCCCGGCAGGGGCAGGAAGGCCAGCATCATGACCAGCAGGAGCAGCCGCAGGACGCGCACGAACAGGGGGACGGCTTATCGGTGGAAGTGGAAGGAATTCTACAGGATGCCGCAAGGCGCTGTTGCCGCCCGTGGCGGCGGTAGCACATGGCCGTTTGCAAGCGTTTCGTCACTTTCTGCACGATGCGGCAGACTGACCTACACTATGGCCAACCCTGTAGTGGTTACAGGGTATGGAAAGGAAACAGGCACATGCGTATCGGCGAACTGTCACGGTCCAGCGGCTGCGATGTCGAGACCATCCGTTACTACGAGCGCGAAGGGCTGCTCGACGCGCCCACGCGCGAGGCCAACGGCTACCGCCGCTATGACGAGGGCCATGTGGTGCAGCTGAACTTCGTGCGCCATTGCCGTTCGCTCGGGATGAGCCTGTCTGACGTCCGGCGCCTGCGCGAGTTCGAGCGCAACCCGTCGCAGGACTGCGACGACATCAACACGTTGCTGGACCGCCAGATCGCCCAGATCCATGCCCAGCGCGTGGCGCTGGAGGCGCTCGAGGGCCAGCTGCGCGCATTGCGCGAGACCTGCCGCCATCACCAGCCCGCCAGTGGGTGCGGCATCCTGCAGAACCTGCAGCAGGCAGCGGCGGGGGCGGGCTGTGAGTGCCATGCCACCAACGGGTGACGACCCCGAACCCGACGCTGTGCTACGATGGTTGCTCCGGCTTCGCACCAGCACGGTGCATGAACCCCGGGGCAGCAAGGCAGGTGAGCCACCACTTCCGGGCTCGCCATTGCAGCAAGCCATCCGCTGCCGCTTATCCTTTTCCGCAATGACCATGACCGATCGCCTGACGCCGATGCCCGATGCGCCTGTCCGCCCGCTGCGGACCGGCCGCGCACGCGCGTCCGCGGTCGCCCTGGCGCCCAGTCTGCCCCAGCGCGCCAAGCGCGCGATCTCTCCCCGCCGGATCGGCGCACCGCCTGATTCCGCCCGGTTCCCAGCCTGATTCGTCTCCCATAGCGGGGCCCGGGCCGAACCGGGCCCGAGCCAGCGTTTCCGTTGTTGCCGGCGATCGCCGCAACGCTTTTGCCGATCCGTTGATGCGCGCCGCTGCGCGGCACGCCAACCCGCAAGACCTGACCGCCGCCGCCCGCCATGCAGGCCGGCCGCGCCCACCCACGACTGCCGGAGGACCCGCCATGACGGCCACCAAGACCCAGACCGCCACCCTGTACCTGACCGAACTCGATGTCACCCGCCTGGAGCGCATCGCCAGCCGCGCCGGCTCGGCCCAGATCGAGGACATGCTCGACAGCCTGCTGGCGCGCGCCACCATCGTAGCGCCCGAGGAAATTCCGACCGATGTGGTCACCATGAACACCCGCGTGGTGTGCACGCTGCCGGGCGAGCAGGCGCCGCGCGACTGGACCCTGGTGTATCCCGACGCGGCCGACTTCGACGCCGGCCGGCTGTCGGTGCTGTCACCAGTGGGCCAGGCACTGCTGGGCGCGCGTGCCGGCGAAACCGTCAGTTACCGCCTGCCCGATGGCCGCGAACAGCAGGTAAGCGTCGCCGAGATCGCATTCCAGCCCGAAGCCGCCGGCCAGTACACGCTCTGAGCCCGCCCTCGCGGGTGCGGCCGCCGCCGCGCGCCCCCCTCCGTGGCGGCGTATCGCCGGCGATCCGCGGACACCATTCATCGGCAAGCGAGTCGGTTGACGACTCGCAACGCACCATTCGTCGCAGCGGTATTTCTGCTGGCGCGGGCTGTGACTAATCTTCAGTCCGTGCTCGCATCGCAACATAGATTGCAGAGCGGCCGGAGTCTTATCCCGGACCTACAAGAAAGAACGACGAAATCAGTTGAAGGAGTCCCAAATGATCGCCAGACGTATCCTTGGCGGCGCGCTCGTGTTCGCGGCAGTGGCCGCGTCCGCTACGGCGATGGCTGCCCCCGCTGCCAGCAAGGTTGGCAAGTTCGATGTGTATGCCGACGCGCTGCGGGTCGGTAAGTACGATGTGTATACGGACGGCGCCAAGCAAGGCAAGTTCGACACCTACACCGACGGCGCCCGCACCGGCCGCTTCGATCCGTACTCGGAAGGCTCGCGCCGCGACGGCAAGTTCGACACCTTCAGCGAAGGGGCGCGCAGCTTCAGCGGCGAGATCTCGAAGCGCGGCAAGTTCGATACCTTCAGCGAAGGCACGCACAGCTTCACCGGTGACGTGGCCGAACGCGCGCTCGACAACTCGCGCTCCGGCGACGGTTCGCTGTACGGCTATCGCGTCTGACCCCCGGGTCTTCTCCAGACCTGACGCGGCCACTGCGGTGGCCGCAAGTTTTCTCTCCCGCCTGCCCGGCCGACCTCCTCCTCCTTCTCTCTTCGCCTGGCAGGCGTTTTTCTATTCCGTAGACGCTGCTGCCGCGGGTTCCGGCGCCGGTTGCGCGCGCGGCAACCGGCGCGCGATGGCCGCGTACAGCAGCGGCACCGCCAGCGTGCCCAGCACGGTCGCGCCCAGCATGCCGCCCAGCACGCCGGTGCCGACCGCCTGCTGCGCGCCCGCGCCCGGGCCGGTGCTGATGGCCAGCGGCACCACCCCCAGCACGAATGCCAGCGAGGTCATCACCACCGGCCGCAGCCGCTGGCGCGCCGCGCGCGTGGCGGCCTCGACCACGTCCATGGCGCCCGCCGCGCCGCGCCGCAACTGCTCGGCGTATTCGACGATCAGGATGGCGTTCTTGGCCGCCAGCCCCATGATCACCACCACGCCCACCTTGAAATAGACGTCGTTGGGCATGCCGCGCAGCCAGATCGCCGCGGCCGCGCCCATCAGGCCGGTGGGCACGATCGCAATCACCGCCAGCGGCAGGGTCCAGCTTTCATACAGCGCCACCAGGCACAGGAAGATAAACAGCAGCGACAGCGCGAACAGCCACGGCGCCTGCGTGCCGGTCTGCTCCTGCTCGTAGGCGCGCCCGGTCCAGCGCACGTCGAATTCGGGCCCCAGCTCGCGCACGAGTTCCGCCAGCCGCGTCATCGCCGCGCCGGTGGTGTAGCCGGGCGCGACTTCGGCATTGATGCGCACCGAGCTGAAGCCGTCGAAGCGCTCCAGCGTGACCTCGCCTTGCCCCCATTCCAGCGAGGCGAAGGCGGCGAGCGACACCATCGCGCCCTGGGCGTTGCGCACATGCACCCGCGCCAGTTGGTCCGGTTGCATGCGGAACGGGGCGTCGGCCTGCAGGATCACGCGCCGCACCCGGCCTTCGCGCGCGACTTCGTCGATATAGCGCGAGCCCAGCGTCGCCGACAGCGTGTGGTGCACGGCATCGGCATCGACGCCGAAGGCCTCGGCCTTGCGGTAGTCGATCTTCAGGTCCAGCGCTGGCACGGGCTGGCCGGTGGTGGCGCGGACCTCGCCCAGCACCGGGTCCTGCCTGGCGCGCTCGATCAGCTTGTCGCGCGCGGCGAAGAGCGCCTCGCGCCCCACCGGCTGGCGCGCCACCAGGCGCATGTCCAGGCCACCGATGCTGCCCAGTTCCGGCAGCGCCGAGCTGTTGTAGGCGAACAGCTGCGCCGTGCCGCGGCCGGGCCAGCCTTCCAGGCCGGCCGAGAGCCGTTCCAGCACCGCCTGCGCCGCCTGCCCGCGCCCGCGCGCCTTCCAGTCGGTCAGGCCGATGAACAGGCTGGCGCGCTGCTCGCCGCTGCCGCCGCTGCTCCAGCCCAGCACGGCAAAGCTGGAACGCACCGGGTAGTGCTGGTCGCGCATCCACTGCTCGAGGCTGGCGACCAGGCGGCGCGTGTCGGCCTGCGTGCTGCCGGCGGGCAATTCCACATCGACCACGATCTCGCCGGTATCCTCTTCCGGCAGGAACCCGCTCGGCATCTTCCACAGGGCATAGCCGCACGCCAGCGTCAGCGCCAGGTACACCGCCAGCCAGCGCAGCCGCCGCCGCTGCAGCGCCTGCACCCAGCCGGCATAGCGCGCGGTGAACGCGGCAAAGCGCGCATCGAACCACGCCAGCGGCCCGCGCGCCGGCGCCGCGCTGTGGCGCAGCAGGCTGGCGCACATTGCCGGCGCCAGCGTCAGCGCAAAGAACAGCGAGAACGCGATCGACACCGCCAGGGTCACGGCGAAATGCCGGTAGATCACGCCCACCGCGCTGCCGAAGAACGCCATCGGCACGAACACCGCGCACAGCACCAGCGTCACCGCGACCAGCGCGCCGGAGACTTCTCGCATCGAGCGCGCCGCGGCCTGCATCGCGCCCACGCCGTCGCTGCGCATGATGCGCTCGACGTTTTCGACCACCACGATGGCGTCGTCGACCAGGATGCCGATCGCCAGCACTACGCCGAACAGCGTGATCACGTTCAGCGACAGGCCCAGCGCGTACAGGCACGCGACCGTGCCCAGCAGCGACACCGGTACCACGATGCACGGGATCAGCGTGGCGCGCAGGTTGCCGAGGAACAGGTACAGGATCAGGAACACCAGCACCGTGGCCTCGATCAGCGTCAGCACCACGCGCGAGATCGACGCCTGCACGAAGGTGGCGCCGTCATACGAGATCTCATAGCGCACGTCGCCCGGAAAGCCCTTGCTGGCGGCATCGAGCGCGGCGCGCACGGTGCGCGAGGTCTGCAGCACGTTGGCGCCGTCGGCCAGCTTCAGGCCGATCGACGCGGCGTTGCGCGTGTTCAGCGTGGAACCGTAGCGGTAGTCGCTGGCGGCCAGTTCCACCCGCGCCACGTCGCGCAGCAGCACCGCCGAGCCATCGGTGGCGGCGCGCACCACGATGCGCCCGAATGCCTGCGCGTCGCTCATCGGCGCGGGCGGGCGCACGATCGCCTGGAACGACTGGCCCGGCACGGCTGGCGCGCCGCCCAGCTGGCCCGGCGTGACGTTGCCGTTGCGCGCTCGGATGGCGGCCTCGACCTCGGCCGTGGTCAGGTTGAAGGCGTTCAGCTTGTCCGGGTCAAACCAGATCCGCAGCGCGTATTCGGCGCCGTAGGGCTCGGCCTTGCCGATGCCGGGCAGGCGGCGCAGCAGCGGCAGCACCGAGCCCGCGGCAAAGTCGCCCAGCGCGGTTTCGTCGAGCTGGCCGCTGTCCGAGACCAGCGACACATACATGAAGGCGCTGCTGCTGGCCTGGTCGACATAGACCCCGCCGCGGCGCACCGCCTCGGGCAGCAGCGGCTCGGCCTGGGCCACGCGGTTGCGCACGTTGACTTGCGCCAGCTGCGGGTCGGTGCCCTGGCGGAAGCCCAGCGTCACCGTGGCGGTGCCGCCCTCGCTGCTGGAATCGAGGTAGAGCAGGCCGGGAATCCCGTGCATCTGCTGCTCCAGCACCGCGGTGACGCGATCCTCGACCGTGCGCGCGGACGCGCCCGGGTAATCGGCATAGATGATCACCGTGGGCGGCGCCACCGCCGGATACTGGGCGATGGGAATTCGGTTCAGGGCCAGCAGGCCCGCCACCACGGTCAGGATGGCCAGCACCCAGGCGAACGCCGGGCGCTTCAGGAAAAACGACGCCATGTCAGGTCAGGGCTGGCACGGGCGCACGGCAAGTGAAGATCGGCCGTGGCTCCGGTGCGGTTGGAACGGAACGGCTTGGGTGCGGAGACGCCGCAACGACTGCGGCAATTGGTGCGTACCGGGCGGGTACGGGGGTCCGGCGGGGAAGGACCCGGCGCTGCGGCGGGAAATGATCGGTGAGGATCGACGCCGGCGACCGGCCGTCATATTGCGGCCTTGCCGGCGATTATAGACAGGGAAGCGCGGCCCGGACAACGCAAACGTCACATTGTCGGCCCCCACTGAGGTTGGGGGCCGGGCCGGGAACTACAGGTCGCGCGCGGCGAAGGCGTCGCACTTGCGGATGTCGCCGGACTCGATGCCGCGGCGCAGCCAGCGCACGCGCTGCTCGCTGGAGCCGTGGGTAAACGCTTCGGGCACGACATAGCCCTGCGACTGTCGCTGCAGCCGGTCGTCGCCGATCGCGGCGGCGGCCTTCAGGCCTTCTTCGATATCGCCGGGTTCCAGCAGCTGCTGGTTGGCGCGCTGCGCGGTGGCGGCCCATACGCCGGCCAGGCAGTCGGCCTGCAGCTCCATGCGCACCGACAGCTGGTTGGCCTGGGCCTCGCCCATGCGCCGGCGCGCATTGTCGACCTTGTCCGAAACGCCGAGCAGGTTCTGCACATGGTGGCCGATCTCGTGCGCGATCACATAGGCCTGGGCAAAGTCGCCGCTGGCGCCGAAGCGCTGGCGCAATTCGTCATAGAAGGCCAGGTCGATATAGACCTTCTGGTCGCCGGGGCAGTAGAACGGGCCCATCGCCGACTGCCCTGTGCCGCATGCCGTCGGCGTGGCGCCGGAGAACAGCACCAGCGTCGGCGGCGCATAGCGGCGGTTGAGCTGGGTTTCGAAGATGTGTTGCCAGGTGCGCTCGGTATTGCCCAGCACCTTGCGCGTGAACACCGTCATCTGGTCCGTCGCCGGCGGCCGGTTGGCCTGTTGCTGTTGCTGTTGCTGCTGCGGGCCCGAGCCTTGCAGCACCGACGCGCCCTGCATGATCAGCATCGGGTCGATGCCGAAGAAATACGACGCCGCCAGCGCGATGATGACCGTGCCGATGCCGATCGACTTGCCGCCAAGGCCGCCGAATCCACCGCGGCGGTCTTCAACGTGCTGGCTTTCGGCTTCGTCATCGAGGCGCATGGGGGCTCCGGGCTTGGGGAATAGGGTAAGGGAAGTGGAATTCAGTATAGCAATCCGCGCTTCGGTGCTCGCGCTGGTGCTGGTTCCCGCAGCGCGCCGTGCCGGCGGATGCGCTCAGCGGCACGTCAAAAAAAACACCGCCCACTCACCCTGGAGACGGGCAATGCGGGCGGTGTGCGGCAAAACGAAGAAACCGGGTTTGCACCCGGTTCCGTCATGGCGTGGCCGTTGCGCAGCGGGAACGCGCGCAGTGCGCTCAGGCCAGTGCGGCCTCGCGTGCGACAGGCGCGGCGGCCAGCGCGCTGGCGCTGACTTCGGCCACGCGCAGCAGGTTGGTGGTGCCGCCCTGGCCGAACGGCATGCCGGCGGCGATGGTGATCTGGTCGCCCGGCGCGGCGTAGCCTTCGGCAACGGCCGCGCGCGTGGCGGCCTCGACCATTTCATCGACGCTTTGCACGTCCGGGCTCACGGTGGAGTGGATGCCCCACGCGATCGCCAGCCGGCGCGCGATCTCCAGGTTGGGCGTGATGCTGACGATGGGCGCGCACGGCCGCTCGCGCGCGGCGCGCAGCGCGGTCGAGCCCGACGAGGTGTAGGTCACCGTCGCCGCGGCGCCGATGATCTGCGTGACTTCGCGCAGCGCGGCGCAAATGGCATCCTGGCGCGTGTTCAGCGGGGTCTCGTGCTGGGCGTCGAGCAGGTTGCGGTAGAGCGGGTCGCGCTCGACCTCGGTGACGATGCGGTTCATCATCGACACCGCCTGCACCGGGTAGCGGCCGTTAGCCGACTCGGCCGACAGCATCACCGCATCGGCGCCTTCATAGATGGCGCTGGCCACGTCCGACGCTTCGGCGCGCGTCGGCACCGGCGAGTCGATCATCGATTCCAGCATCTGCGTGGCGATCACCACCGGCTTGCCCAGCTGGCGGCACACGCGCAGGATGCGCTTCTGCACGCCGGGCACGCGCTCGGGCGGCAGTTCCACGCCCAGGTCGCCGCGCGCCACCATCACCGAGTCGGACACGCGCACGATCTCTTCGAGCTGCTGCAGCGCGGCCGGCTTCTCGATCTTGGACAGGATGCCGGCACGGGTGCCGACGATCTCGCGCGCCTCGACGATGTCGGACGGACGCTGCACGAACGACAGGCCGATCCAGTCGGCGCCCAGCGACAGCGCGAAGTCCAGGTCCTTGCGGTCCTTCTCGGTCAGCGCCGGGATGGGGATCACCGCGTCGGGCACATTCACGCCCTTGCGGTCGGACAGCGAGCCGTTGTTGGCCACGCGCGTGGTGATGGTGCCGGTGGTGACCGACTCGATCGCCAGGCGCACCTTGCCGTCGTCGATCAGCAGCGACTGGCCGGGCTGCGCGGCCTGGAACAGCTCCGGGTGCGGCAGGTACACGCGGGTGCCGTCGCCCGGCGTCGGATCGCTGTCGAGCACGAACACATCGCCGGTGCGCACCGCGACCTTGCCGGCGGCGAAGGTGCCGATGCGCAGCTTGGGGCCCTGCAGGTCGGCCAGCACGGCGATCGGCCGGCCGGTCTCGGCCTCGACCTGGCGCACCGCGTCGTAGCGCGCGCGGTGGTCGTCGTGCGTGCCGTGGCTGAAGTTCAGCCGGAACACGTCCGCGCCGGCCTCGAACAGCGCGCGGATCACCGCGATGTCGGTGCTGGCGGGGCCGAGCGTGGCCACGATCTTCGCTTTGCGCTGGCGTCTCATGATGTCTCCTCTTCCATTCTCGGTAGCGGCGCGTCGGCGCCGCGAGTCAGTCGGTACTACGTTGGCGCGATCGTCAGGCAATCAGGATCGCGCGGAAGTCGTTCACGTTGGTGCGGGTCGGCCCGGTGACGATCAGGTCGTCCAGGCCGGCGAAGAAGCCGTAGCCGTCGTTGTTCTCGAGGTGCGCGCGCGCATTCAGCCCGCGCGCGGCGGCGCGGGTCAGCGTGTCGGGCGACAGCAGCGCACCGGCGTTGTCTTCGGAACCGTCGATGCCATCGGTATCGCCGGCAATCGCATGCACGCCGGGCAGGCCGTCGAGCGCCACCGCCAGCGACAGCAGGAACTCCGCGTTGCGCCCGCCGCGGCCCTTGCCGCGCACGGTCACGGTGGTCTCGCCGCCGGATAGGATCACGCACGGCTTGCTGAAGGGCTGGCCGCGTTGCGCAACCTGGCGCGCGATGGCGGCGTGGACTTCGGCCACTTCGCGCGCTTCGCCCTCGATGCAGTCGGACAGGATATGGGCCTCGAAGCCCAGTTCGCGCGCACGCGCCGCGGCGGCTTCAAGCGATTGCTGCGCGGTTGCAAGCGTCACGCTGCGGTGGCCGCTGAAGCGCGCGTCGCCGGGCTTCGGCGTTTCACCGGCGCCGCTCTCCAGGTGCGCGCGCACATTGGCCGGCACCTCGATGCCGTACTTGGCGATTACCGCCAGCGCATCGGCGCAGGTGGTCGCATCGGGCAGCGTCGGGCCGCTGGCGATCAGGGTCGGGTCATCGCCGGGAATATCGGAAATCAGCAGCGTCTCCACGCGCGCCGGCGCGCAGTGCAGCGCCAGGCGTCCGCCCTTGAGCGCGGACAGGTGCTTGCGCACGCAGTTCATCTCGCCGATGCTGGCGCCGCTCTTGAGCAACGCCTTGTTCACGGCTTGCTTGTCGGCCAGCGTCAGGCCCGGCGCGGGTGCTGCCAGCAGCGCGGAGCCGCCGCCGGAAATCAGGCACAGCACCAGGTCGTCGGCGGTGAGGCCCTGCACCAGCTCCACCATGCGATGCGCGGCGCGCGCGCCGGCTTCGTCGGGCACCGGGTGGGCGGCCTCGACCACTTCGATGCGCTTGCAGTCGGCACCGTGGCCGTAGCGCGTCACCACCAGGCCCGACAGCTCGCCTTGCCAGCTCGCCTCGACCGCCTGCGCCATCGCGGCAGCGGCCTTGCCGGCGCCGATCACCACGGTGCGGCCCCTGGGCGGCGCGGGAAGGTGCGGCGGCAGGCAGTGGCTGGCGCTGACGGAGGCGACCGCGGTATCGAACAGGTCGCGCAGCAGCGCGCGCGGTTCAGCGTTGGCTGCGGTGCGCTGGGGCGACAGCAGGGCGGCTTGGGGTTCGGTGACGAGCATGAAGAATCCTGGGTGCTGACGGGAACGCTGGGTACTTCGGGTACGTATCGGGTACGAAATCGGGTACTTCAAAGCGTGTCGTCCCCGCGGTGCGGGGACGACAGGTTGCTGCTTACTTGGCGTTGGCGATCTGGTGGTTAGACATGATCTCGATCGCGCGGCACAGGGCCGAGTGGTCCTGCTTGCCCAGGCCGTTGGCCGAGCAGGTGTTGAACAGCTCCTGCGCGGTGGCGGTGTTGGGCAGCGCCACGCCCAGCGCCTTGGCACCCTGCAGCGCCAGGTTCAGGTCCTTCTGGTGCAGCTCGATGCGGAAGCCCGGATCGAAGGTGCGCTTGACCATGCGGTCGCCGTGCACTTCCAGGATGCGCGAGGCGGCGAAGCCGCCCATCAGCGCCTCGCGCACCTTGGCCGGATCGGCACCGGCCTTGGAGGCGAACAGCAGCGCTTCGGACACGGCCTGGATATTCAGCGCAACGATGATCTGGTTGGCCACCTTGGTGGTCTGGCCGTCGCCGTTGCCGCCCACCAGCGTGATGTTCTTGCCCATCAGCTCGAACAGCGGCTTGACCTGGTCGAAGGCCTCCTGCGGGCCGCCGACCATGATCGTCAGCGAAGCGGCCTTGGCGCCGACTTCACCGCCCGACACCGGCGCATCCAGGTACGAAGCGCCCAGCTTGTTGATGCGCGCGGCGAAGTCCTTGGTGGCGATCGGCGAGATCGAGCTCATGTCGACCACGATCTTGCTGTAGCTGGCTTCCTTGCCGGCCGCCTTGAACGCGGCGGCCACGCCCTTCTCGCTGAACAGCACCGCTTCCACGTGCGGCGTGTCCGGCACCATGATGACGATGATGTCGGCACGCTTGGCGACTTCCTCGGCGCTGGTGCAGACGGTCACGCCTGCATCGACCAGCGCCTGCGGGGCCGGGTTGACGTCATGCACGAACAGCGTGTGGCCGGCGGCGCGCAGGTGGCCCGCCATCGGTGCGCCCATGATGCCCAGGCCGATGAAGCCGACGTTGCGAGTGGTTGCCATGTGATGTCTCCTTGCTTGAGATTAAATGTGTCTTGGTTCGCGTAGGTAGTAGCGGGATACGACGGGGGCGCGGCGCTTATTGCACGCCGTGCGCGGCGCGCCAGCCCAGGCCGGCTTCGGTGGTGGTCTTCGGCTTGTATTCGCAGCCGATCCAGCCGGTGTAGCCGATCTCGTCCAGGAACTTGAACAGGTACTGGTAATTCAGTTCGCCCGTGCCCGGCTCGTTGCGGCCCGGGTTGTCGGCCAGCTGGATGTGCTTGATCTTCGGCAGGTTGGCCTTGATGGTGTTGGCGATCTCGCCTTCCATCCGCTGCATGTGATAGATGTCGTACTGCACGTACAGGTTGGGCGCGTTGACCTGGGTGATCAGGTCCAGCGCCTGCTGCGTGCGCGACAGGAAGAAGCCCGGGATGTCGAAGGTGTTGATCGGCTCGACCAGCAGGTCGATATGCTCGGCGGCCAGCGCGCCGGCGGCGAAGCGCAGGTTCTCCACCAGCGTTTCCTGGGCCTGCTCGCGCTTGACGTTCTGCGGCAGGATGCCGACCAGGCAGTTCAGCTGGCGCACACCCAGCACCTTGGCGTACTTGATGGCCTCGCCCACGCCGTCCTGGAACTCGCCGACGCGGTCCGGGTGGCAGGCAATGCCGCGCTCGCCCGCGTCCCACTTGCCGGCGGGCAGGTTGTGCAGCACCAGGTCCAGCTGGAAGCGGTTCAGGCGGTCAGCGATCTGGTCCGCATGGAACGCATAGGGGAAGAGGAATTCCACGCCGCGGAAGCCCGCGCGCGCGGCGGCTTCGAAGCGGTCGAGAAAACCGGCTTCGTTGAACAGCATGGTGAGGTTGGCCGCAAGTTTGGTCATTTGTCATCTCCTGTGACTTGGTTTTTCTTGTCGTTCCCGCGCAAGCGGGAACCCAGTGACTTCAGAAGACGCTGGATCCCCGCATGCGCGGGGATGACGTGTCGGACTGCAAAGGGGCGGGAAGGTCTTACGCCGTTTCCACTTCTTCGTTCAGGATCGCTTCCTCGATGTCCTCGAGGTCTTCGATCGGCTCGAACTCGTTGATGTTGTCGATCTCGGTGCCCATCGCGATATTGGTCACGCGCTCCAGAATCACCTCGACCACCACCGGCACCGAGAACTCGGCCATCAGGTCGCGCGCCTCGGCAAAGGCAGGGGCGATGTCTTCCGGCTTGAACACGCGGATCGCCTTGCAGCCCAGGCCTTCCACCACCTTGACGTGGTCGACACCATAGCCGTTCAGCTCCGGGGCGTTGACGTTGTCGAAGGCCAGTTGCACGCAGTAGTCCATCTCGAAGTTGCGCTGCGCCTGGCGGATCAGGCCGAGGTAGGAGTTGTTCACCACCACGTGGATGTACGGCACCTTGAACTGCGCGGCCACGGCCAGTTCCTCGATCATGAACTGGAAGTCGTAGTCGCCCGAGATCGCCACCACGTCCGAATCCGGCGAAGCGGTCTTCACGCCGATCGCGGCCGGGATGGTCCAGCCCAGCGGGCCGGCCTGGCCGCAGTTGATCCAGTGGCGCGGCTCGTTGACCGACAGGAACTGGGCCGCGGCGATCTGCGACAGGCCGATGGTGCTGACATAACGCACGTCGCGCGGGAAGTACTGGTTCATCTCGCGGTACACGCGCTGCGGCTTGACCGGCACGTTGTCGAAGTCGCTCTTGCGCTGCATGGTGCGGCGGCGCTTCTGCACGTCGGCGACCCACGACTTGCGGCACGGCAGGCGGCCGGCCATCTTCATTTCGCGGGCGACTTCGACGAACAGTTCCAGCGCGGCCTTGGCGTCGGAGACGATGCCCAGGTCCGGGCCGAACACGCGGCCGATCTGGGTGGGCTCGATATCGACGTGCACGAACTTGCGGCCCTTGGTGTAGACGTCGACGCTGCCGGTGTGGCGGTTGGCCCAGCGGTTGCCGATGCCCATCACGAAGTCCGAAGCCAGCAGCGTGGCGTTGCCGTAGCGGTGCGAGGTCTGCAGGCCGACCATGCCGGCTTGCAGCGGGTGGTCGTCGGCCAGCACGCCCCAGCCCATCAGGGTCGGCACCACCGGCACGTTGACCAGCTCGGCGAATTCGACCAGCAGTTCTGATGCGTCGGCGTTGATCACGCCGCCGCCGCACACGATCAGCGGGCGCTCGGCCGCGTTGAGCATGGCGATGGCCTTCTCGATCTGGGCGCGCGACGCGGCCGGCTTGTACGGCTGCAGCGACTGGTAGGTGTCGATATCGAATTCGATCTCGGCCACCTGCACGTCGAACGGCAGGTCGATCAGCACCGGACCCGGGCGGCCCGAACGCATGATGTGGAACGCTTGCTGGAACACCTGCGGCACCAGCGCCGGCTCGCGCACGGTCACGGCCCACTTGGTCACGGGCTTGGCGATCGATTCGATATCGACGGCCTGGAAGTCTTCCTTGTACAGGCGCGCGCGCGGGGCCTGGCCGGTAATGCAGAGGATGGGGATCGAATCGGCCCAGGCCGAGTACAGGCCGGTGATCATGTCGGTGCCGGCGGGCCCCGAGGTGCCGACGCAGATGCCGATATTGCCCGGCTCGGCGCGGGTGTAGCCTTCGGCCATGTGCGAGGCGCCCTCGACGTGGCGGGCCAGCACGTGGTTGATGTTGCCCGACTTGCGCATCGCCGAGTAGAACGGGTTGATGGCCGCGCCCGGCACGCCGAACGCGGTGGTCACGCCTTCCTTCTCCAGCACGGCGATTGCCGCGTCGATTGCTCTCATCTTTGCCATGATCTTGTCTCCGGTAATGGTGGGAATTTCGTTGGAGTCGATCCTATTCCCGCAGGCCGGTTGGGATAAACAGAAGAGCGATCAGTTGATTCGATACCTGTAGTACGCAATATGGGCTGGAAAGCCACGTCGGATGGTCGGCGCGGGTACTCCGATGCATGCCATTGGATATGTGGTGTGACGATACGGACACGCCGCGCAGCACCGGGTACGCCGGCGCGCCGGCGTGCCGCCGCGGCGCGCTGCGGCAAAATGGCGGCATTCCCTGCCATCCGGGCCGACCATGTATTCCAGGCTGCCGTCCACCTACGAACTGCTGGAGGCGCTTGCCGCCGCCTCGCCCGAGGCGGCGTCAGCGCCTGCCCCCGCGCCGGAGAGCCGGCTCGGGCGTGCGCTGTGGCTCGGCTTTATCGCGGCACTGGCCGCGACGATCCTGTGCGGCGCCGGCCTGGCGGTCTGGCGCCTGGGGCTGAAGCAGGCCGTGCCGCTCTGGTCCCTGCGCGGCTTCGAGGCCCTGCTGGCGCTGGCGGCCGCGTGCTATGTCGGCGCGGGGCTGGCCCGTGCCGGCACGGTGCTGGGGCGGCTGCGCCATCCGCTGCGCTGGCAGGCCGCCGAGCTGGACCGCGACAGTGCCGCCGAAGACGCGCTGCTGCGCCGGCTGGCGCGCATCCCGCCACAGCAATTGCAGGCGCGCCAGCGTCGCGTAGCGCTGCAGCTGCGGCTGTGGGAGGGCGCGGCACGTACGCTGGCGGTGCTGCTGGCACTGGCGCCGGCCGCCGCGGTGATGGCGGCACTGCCGCGCCAGCAGGCCCTGGCCGGTACGCTGCTGTGGCTCTACGGCGTGATGGTCGTGACCGGTGCCGCCTGCTACCTGTACCTGCATCTGCAATGCAGCAGGCCGCTGCGGCGCCTGGCCCATGTGCTGGGCGAGGCGGCCGAGCTGAACGCGCAAATCAGCAAGCGTACGGCGGGCGCAGGCTGAAACCCGCCTGCGTGCCGGGTGCGGCCGCGTGCCCGTGGCGGGGCCCGGCGGCGGCCCTTATGCGCCGGCCTCGATCCGGCCCATCAGCCGCGCAGGGATGCCACAACCCCGGCGATGCCGCACAATGGCGCCCGGGAGACGAATATCCGATGGACAAACTCAAGCAAATCGAAGCCTTTATCGCCGTGGTGGAGCACGGCAGCATGGCGGCCGCGGCGCTGACGCAGAACGTCACGCCGGTGATGATCGGTCGCCGCATCAACGCGCTCGAAGCCCGCATCGGCGTCAAGCTGCTGCACCGGTCCACGCGCCGCATCGCCGTGACCGAGCAGGGCGCGGTGTTCATGGAGCAGTGCAAGAAGGCGCTGGCCGACCTCGACCGCGCCGAGATGCTGATCGCCGAAGGCAAGCACAAGGCCACCGGTCACCTGATCGTGTCGGCGCCGGCGGCATTCGGGCGCAAGCACGTGGCGCCGCACGCGCCGGCGTTCCTGGCCAGCAATCCCGAGGTGCAGATCTCGTTCAACCTGACCGACCGCGTGGTCGACCTGGTGCGCGAAGGCTATGACGTCGGCATCCGCATCGGCGGCGCCATCGATCCGAACTTTGTCGCGATCAAGCTGGCGTCGAACAAGCGTGTGGTGTGCGGCACGCCGGCGTACTTTGCCAAATACGGCGTGCCGCAGACCCTGGACGACCTGGCCCAGCACAACTGCCTGGCGTTCAACCTGCAGGGCGGCCAGCAGCGCGGCTGGTACTTCAGCCAGAACGGCAAGACCGTGACCGTGCGCGTCAACGGCAACCTGGACTGCAACGACGGCGAGCTGCTGCACCGCTGGACCGGCGAGGGCCTGGGCCTGGGCTGGCGTTCCACCTGGGAGATCCTGCCGCAGCTGGAGAGCGGCGAGCTGATCACGGTGCTGGACGAATACGCGCTGCCCGCCTACGACATCCTCGCCGTGTACCCGCAGCAGCGGCCGGTGCCCGCCAAGATCCGCTTCTTCATCGAGCACCTGAAGGCGCAGTTCGCGCGCCCGGGTTACTGGATGGACACCGCGGGCGGCAACTGAGGCCGCCGCGCTACGCCATGCCCATCAGCGCCTGGCTGGCCGACCTGGTGGTCATCGCGCACGCGCTGTTCATCGTGTTCGTGGTGGCGGGCGGCCTGCTGGTATTGCGCTGGCCGCGTGCGGCATGGGTGCACCTGCCCGCGGCAGTGTGGGGCGTGCTGATCGAATGGGGCGGCTGGATCTGTCCGCTGACGCCGCTGGAAAACTCGCTGCGCCGGGCTGCCGGGCAGGCCGGCTACAGCGGCGGCTTTGTCGAGCGCTACCTGTTGCCGCTGATTTATCCGGCGGGGCTCACGCCCGCGGTGCAGCTGTGGCTGGGGCTGGTGGTGCTGGTGGTGAACGTCGCCATCTATGCGCTGTGGTGGCGCCGGCGGCGCCACCACCATGCCAGGCGCTGAGCGGACCGCCTCAGCCTGCCGGCGTGAAGCGCGGCGCGCGTTTCTCCAGGTTGGCCAGCACCGCTTCGCGCTGGTTGGGCGAGCCCACCAGCCGGTCCTGCTCGTCGGACTCGGCCTGCAGGATGGCGGCGTGGTCGCCGCGCTCTGCCACGGCCATCAGCCGCTTGGCGGCGCGGATCGCGTGCGGGTTCTTCTGCGCGACCTCGCGCGCGGCGGCCAGTGCCGCGGCGCGCGGGTCGTCGGCCAGGTAGGTGCCCAGCCCCAGTTCGCACGCCTCGCTGCCGCTGAGCACGCGCGCGCTGTAGATGAGCTCGCGCAGCACATCGGGGCGCACCAGCCCGCGCGTCAGCACCATGCCCGCCATGTCGGGCACCAGTCCCCACTTCAGCTCCATCACCGAGAGCCTGGCATCCGGCGCGACGTAGCGCACGTCCGCGCCCAGCGCCACCTGCAGGCCGCCGCCGAAGGCCACGCCGTGCACGGCGGCAAAGACCGGCACCGGCAGCTCGCGCCAGACCATGCAGGCGTATTGCGGCCGGTTCGAGATGCCATGGGTGCGCTGGCCGAGGCGGCCGGCGCCGATACCGTCGTCGTGGGATTCGCCGCCACCGTCGGACAACATGCCCGCCATGCGGCCCATGTCCAGTCCGGCGCAGAAGGCGCGGCCTGCGCCGGACAGCACCACCGCGCGCAGGTCCGGCAGGCGCGCGAGCTGTTCGCCGGTCTCGATCAGGGCATCGAACATGGCCTGGTCGAGCGCGTTCATCTTGTCGGGTCGGTTCAGGCGGACGTCGGCGACGCCGCCTTCGATCGTCACGAGGATACGTTCATTGCTGGCGCTCATGCGCGGGCTCCCTGGTAGTGGCAGTGGTGCGGTCGCCGCGCTCAGCGGCCCTTGAACTGCGGCTTGCGCTTCTCGACGAAGGCGGCCACGCCCTCCTTGCAGTCTTCGCTGCGGCTGGCGCGCGACTGCAGCGTGGCTTCCACCTCGAGTTGCGCGGCCAGGTCATTGCCGAGGCTCTGGTTGAGGGCCTGCTTGATCATGGCGTAGGCCATGGTCGGCATGGTCGCCAGGTGGCGCGCCAGCTTGCCGGCCTCGTCCTGCAGCGCGGCGTCGTCATGGATCTTCCACACCAGGCCGATGCGGTGGGCTTCTTCCGCGTCGATCTTCTCGGCCAGGATGGCCAGCGCGCGGGCGCGCATCTCGCCGGCATAGCGCGGCAGGAAGTAGGTGCTGCCGGCATCCGGGATCAGGCCGATTTTCGAGAACGCCTGCAGGAAGCTGGCCGAGCGCGCTGCCAGCACCACGTCGCCCGCCAGCGCCAGGCTCATGCCGGCACCGGCCGCCACGCCGTTGACCGCGGTGATGACCGGCTTGGGCATCTCGCGCAGCGCCATGATGATCGGGTGGTAGCGCTCGCGCAGCAGCGTGCCGGAGTCGGACACGCCGCCGCCCTGGCGCGCGGCCAGGTCGGCGCCGGCGCAGAAGCCGCGGCCGGCACCGGTCAGCAGCACGGCGCGCACCTCGGCGTCGGCGGCGGCGCGGTCCACGGCCTCGCGCAGTTCGCGCAGGATGTCGGCGTTCAGTGCATTGAGCACGTCGGGGCGGTTCAGGGTCAGCGTGGCCACGCCTTCGCTGGCTTGATAGAGGACGGTTGCCGTCATGGTGGTTCTCCGGGTTTCTGGGTCGTTGCGGTGCAGGAATCGGGGGGCGGTCTACCGGGATGGCTTCAGCGCATCGGCCGAGGCGTCGCCCAGCTTGCTGCCGCCGTCGCAGTCGAGGATGGTGCCGGTGACATAGCGGGAGTTGTCGCTGCTCAGGTACATCGCGGCATCGGCGATGTCGTCCTTGGTGCCGTAGTCGCGCAGCGCCAGGCGCGCCTTGTAGCGGGCCTCCATCTCGGGCGTGGGGGCCAGCCGCGCCATGCCTTCGGTGTCGGCGATCGGGCCGGGCGAGATGCCGTTCACGCGCACGCCGGCCGGGCCCCATTCCATCGCCAGGCACTTGATCAGCATGTTGATGCCGGCCTTGGCGGCGCAGGCATGGGCCTGGAACATCATCGCGTTGACCGCCTGCGGCGCGGTGATCGCGATCAGCGAAGCGCCGGGCTTGCTGAGGTGATCGAAGCTGGCGCGGAACACGTTGAAGGTGCCGAGCAGGTCGATATCGACCACGGTCTTGAAGGCATTGGCCGACATGCCGACCACGGGCGCCAGGAAATTGCCGGCGGCGCCGGAGATGACCACGTCGATCGGGCCCAGCTCGTCCTGCGTGCGTACAAAGGCCGCTTCGACCGCGGCGTAGTCGCGCACGTCGGCGGCCATGCCGATGGCGGTGCCACCAGCCGCGGTGATGGTGTCGGCGGCGGCCTGGATGCGCTCGGCGGTGCGGCTGATCAGCGCCAGCCGCGCGCCGGCGCGCGCAAAGCCGTGCGCGATGCCAAGGTTGATGCCGGAGGAGGCGCCGGCGACGAATACGGTCTTGCCGGCGAAGGCGTCGGGGCGGAAGGCGCTGGGCATGGGAAGTCCTTTTCGGTGGAAAGCACGGCGGATTCAGGCGAGGGCTAGCGCCGGCAGTGCGGCGGCACGGCAGGTATTGCGCGATGGCGCATGGCGGTCTCCCTGGGATCGTTATCGTGTGCGGCTGCCTCCGCAGCGTGGCGGGACAGCGCGGGCCTCTGGCGGGGCCTGCGGCATCCTAACCCGAAGGCGCGATTCGCTTTTCGAGCGTGGCCGGCGCGCCAGCCCGCGCGGGACGCGCATGACCCGACCAGGCGGCAATCCCGAGCGTCGACGCGGCGTAACGCAACCTGCTGTCGGAAAAGGGAAAAACCGGTGCGGGACGGCACGGGTCAGAGGCCGCCGGGCGGCACGCCATTCGGCGCCGCGGAACCCCGTCCTCAGAAAAAAGAAAGCCCGCACACCGTTGCAGCGTGCGGGCAGCCTGTCGACGATGAGGTGCCGGCAGGCAAGTGCTCATGAAGTGCGCCCCCGCGTCTTCATGGCGAGATGAAGTTTGCGCGCGGGCGGCCAGGCGGGCTTTGACTCACGTCAAGCGGCCGGCACCAAAGCCGGAGAGTGGGGCAGGCGGAGCCGGCGCCTATGCCAGCAGCGCCGCGACCAGGTCCTTGCCGCGCGCCACCGGCGCGGTTTCCTCGAAATGCAGCGCGCCTTCGACGTGGCCCAGGTGGTCCACCATCAGCGTGACGGCGCGCTCGACATCGCCGGCACGCGCCGCCTCGATGAACTCGCGGTGCTCGTCCGACGAGCAGGCCGCGTCGCGGCGCGACTGGTACAGCATGGTGATGACCGCGCTGCGCGCCGACAGCTCGCGCATCATCTCGGTCAGCACGCCGTTGCCGACCACCTCGGCCAGCACGATATGGAAGTCGCCCAGCAGCCGCGTGCGCACCTGGGCATCGTTGCCCGCCAGCGACTTGCGCTCGGCCGCCAGGTGGCGGTCGATGCGCTTGTAGTCGGCGGCGGTGGCCTTGGCGACAAACTCGCGCGCCAGCGCGGCTTCGAGGATGCGGCGCACGGCGAACACCTCGCGCGCTTCCTCGGCGCTGGGCTTGGCCACGAACGCCCCCTTGTCCGGTACGATCTGGATGACCTTGTCCTTGGACAGCATCAGCAGCGCCGCGCGCACCTTGGTGCGGCTGACGCGGTAGACGCTGGCCAGCGCCTCCTCGCGCAGCTTGGTGCCGGGCGGCAGGCGGTGCGAAACGATCGCCGCGACGATGTCGTCGGCGATCGCTTCGGCGGTCATGTCAGGATCGATATGCTCGGGCATGGCAGCGCACTTGCGCAGAGGCTGCGCGGTTGGGTAGATGCGTGATTCTAGCGCCCCGCGACCGGGCCCGGCACGATCGCCGGAGCGGCGGCGTCCTGCGCCATCGCGGCCAGGCCGGCGTCCAGGTCGGACGCCTCGATGGTGCCGTTCAGCACCCCATGGGCCCGGGCGCGGTCGATGTCCTTCTCCCACGCGGCCACCACCACGGTGGCGACGCAGTTGCCGATCAGGTTGCCGAGCGCGCGCGCGATGCCGATAAACCAGTCCACCGACAGCACCAGCACCAGGCCGATCGCCGGGATCGCCGGGTGTGCCGACAGCGTCGCGGCCAGGATCACGATGGCCGAGCCCGGGATGCCGTGCGCGCCCTTGGAGGTGATCAGCGCCACCGCCAGGATGCCGAGCAGGTCGGCCATCGCCAGCGGCGTGTTGGTCGCCTGCGCGATAAAGACCGCGGCCAGCGTCAGGTAGATCGAGAACGCGTCGAGGTTGAACGAGTAGCCGGTCGGAATCACCAGGCCCACCACTGACTTCTTCACGCCCATGAACTCGAGCTTCTTCATCACCTGCGGCAGCACGCTGTCGGACGAGGCGGTGCCCAGCACCACCAGCAGCTCGGCGCGCAGGTAGCGGATCAGCTTGATCACCGAGAAGCCGCACGCGCGCATGATGCCGCCCAGCACCACCAGCACGAACACGATCACCGCACCGTAGAACAGCAGCACCAGGAACCCCAGCTGCTTGAGCGAGCCGATGCCGTACTTGCCTACCGTGAACGCCACCGCGCCCAGCACGCCCAGCGGCGCCAGCTTGATGATGAACCCCATCATCTTGAACAGGGTGTGCGAGAAGGTATCGATCAGGCTGACCAGCGGCCGGCCGGGCTCGCCCACCAGCGACAGCGCGCAGCCGAACAGGATCGACACCACCAGCACCTGCAGCACGTCGCCGTTGGCGAAGGCGCCGAACACGGTATTGGGGATCAGCTTGAGCAGGAAGTCGACCGTGCCCTGGTCCTTGACCTTGGTCGCGTTGTCGATAAAGCCGGCGATGGCCGAGGCGTCGAGCGAACGGGGATCGACGTTCATGCCCACGCCCGGCTGGAACACGTAGGCGAGCACGATGCCCAGCGCCAGCGCGATGGTGGTGACGATCTCGAAATACACCACCGCCTTGATGCCGACGCGGCCCACCTTCTTCAGCTCGCCGGCGCCACAGATGCCGGCCACCACCACGCAGAACACGATCGGGCCGATCAGCATCTTGATCAGCTTGATAAAGGCATCGCCGAGCGGCTTGAGCTTGGCGGCGAACTCTGGGAAGGCGAGGCCGAGCGCCGTGCCGATCACCAGGGCGATCAGCACCTGGCCGAACAGCGAGCGGGTGAAGCGGGTGTGCAGGCGGGGGCTGCCCGGGCGCTGCTGCGAGGGAACTGCGTGCTGCATGGTTGTCTCCGTGCGGGGCCGGTCCTGTGCGCCGGCCCATTTTCGATCCAGGAATCACCGGCGGCCCCGTGCTGCTCTGACGGCTGGGTTGGGCTGCCGGCCTTACGTTCCGGCGGGACTCCCGAGTCGGGAGTACGCCACCGCGCGGACGGCCCCCCTGTTGGGGCGGATTCCACGCCATCCGCTGTCCGGACCGGATTGTCCGCAGCGCATTGTCTGAACGTGGAACCGAATATAGTGCATATCATTTTTGTATGCAATTTTTGAATTCACTGTGCTACCATGAATCGCACAGAATAGAGCTTCGGCCATGGGCGTCCCGCCCGCACTGGCACCCCGCCAGCCACGCCGCCGCGGCTTTCACGCACTTCCAGCAGGAGACACGCATGGCAGCAAATCCGTCGCCGTCCGCCGCAGAGACTGGCACGCGCATCATGGCCTGGGCCGACGCCCTGGCCGTCCACACCGAGCAGCCCGGCATGCTCACCCGCACCTACCTGACCGAGGCCCATCACGGCGCCGCCGCGCAGCTGACCGAGTGGATGCAGCAGGCCGGCATGACGGTGCGCCGCGACGCCGCCGGCAACGTGATCGGCCGCTACGAGGGCACCACGCCCGACGCGCCGGCGCTGCTGACCGGCTCGCATTTCGACACCGTGCGCGACGCCGGCCGCTATGACGGCAACCTGGGCGTGATCCTGCCGATCGCTTGCGTGGCGGATTGGAACCGCCAGGGCAAGCGCTTCCCGTTCGCGCTCGAGGTGGTGGGCTTCGCCGAGGAAGAGGGTGTGCGCTTCAAGGCCACGCTGCTGGGCAGCCGCGCCATCGCCGGCACCTTCGACAACAATGTGCTGGACAACGTCGACGACAGCGGCAAGACCATGCGCGAGGTGATGCGCGAGGCCGGCTTCGACGCCGCCGCGCTGCCCGCGGCCAAGCATGAGCCGAGCAAGGTCGCGGCCTTTATTGAGGTGCATATCGAACAGGGCCCGGTGCTGCTGAACGAAGGCCTGCCGGTGGGCGTGGTGACCGCGATTTCCGGCGCGACCCGCTTCCTGGTCGAGCTCGAAGGCCTGGCCGGCCACGCCGGCACCGTGCCGATGGACATGCGCCGCGACGCCGCCATGGCCGGCGCCGAAATCGGCCTGTATATCGAAAAGCGCTGCGGCGGCAAGCCGGGCCTGGTCGGCACCGTGGGCCAGTTCAACGTGCCCAACGGCGCCACCAACGTGGTGCCGGGCCGCGCCGTGTTCTCCATCGACATCCGCGCCGGCGAGGACGCCGAGCGCGAGGCCGCCGTCAACGACGTGCTGGCCGAGATCGAGTGCGTCTGCGCGCGCCGCAACGTGCGCGCGCAGATCCGCAAGACCCACGAGGCGAAGAGCGTTCCCTGCGCCCCGTGGCTGCAAGAGCAATGGGCCGCCGCCATCGCCCGCCAGGGCGTGCCGGTGCGCCACCTGCCGTCGGGCGCCGGCCACGACGCCATGGCCATTGCCGCCATCGCCGATGTCGCCATGCTGTTCGTGCGCTGCGGCAACGGCGGCATCAGCCACCATCCCACCGAAACCATGACCGCCGAGGATGCCGCACTGTCCGCGCGCGTGTTCAGCGATTTCGTCGAGCACTTCCGGCTGCCGCAGTAAGCCAGCGCGCCCGGAAGCCCCACCCGAACCTCCTTCAGTTGTAACGAGAACAAGTCATGACCGCACGAGACAATATGAACCCCATCGAAACCACGCTGACGCAGTTCATCGACCAGCACCGTCCCCAGCAGGAAGCCTTCCTGGCCGAACTGGTCAAGGTGCCGTCGGACAACCCGGCCGGCGATTGCGACGCGCACGGCAAGCGCGCCAAGGAACTGCTGGAGGGCCTGGGCTTCACGGTGGAGGCCCACAAGGTGCCCGACGAGCAGGTCAAGGCCGCCGGCATGATCAGCGCCACCAACCTGATCGTGCGCAAGCAGTTCGGCACGGGCGGCCCGGTCATCGCCATGAACGCCCACGGCGACGTGGTGCCCCCCGGCCTGGGCTGGACCAAGGACCCGTACGGCGGCGAGATCGCCGACAGCGAGCACGGCCCGGTCATGTACGGCCGCGGCGTGGCGGTGTCCAAGTCGGACTTCGCCACCTACACCTACGCGGTGCTGGCGCTGATGGAAGCCGAGAAGCAGGGCGCGAAGATCAACGGCGCGGTCGAGCTGCAGTTCACCTATGACGAGGAAACCGGCGGCGACATCGGCCCGAAGTTCCTGCTGGACAACAACCTGAGCAAGGCCGACTACGCCATCTCGGCGGGCTTCTCGTACGGCATCACCTCGTCGCACAACGGCTGCCTGCACGTCGAGGTGACGGTCAAGGGCAAGCAGGGCCACGCCGCCATGCCGCACACCGGCGTCGACGCGATCGAGGCCGCCACCCACATCCTGCAGGCCATCTACGGCCTGCGCGCGGAACTGGCCACGCGCAAGTCGAAGGTGCCGGGCATCGACACCGCCACGCTGAACGTCGGCCTGATCAAGGGCGGCATCAACACCAACGTGGTGCCGGACCTGGTGACCTTCCGCGTCGACCGCCGCATGATCCCCGAGGAAATCGGCTTCGACGCCGAAGGCGAGATCCGCGCCGTGGTGGAAAAGGCCGCCAAGGACCGCCCGGGCATCGAAGTGAAGGTCGAGCGCATCATCCTGGCCGAGCCGCTGTCGGAACTGCCGGGCGTGGAAAAGCTGATCGGCGCGCTGAAGAGCCGTGCCGAGTCGGTGTTCGGCGTCGAGATCCCGGTGCAGGGCGTGCCGCTGTACACCGACGCCCGCCACTACACCAAGCGCGGTATCCCCACCGTGCTGTACGGCGCCGGCCCGCGCACGCTGATGGAAGCGCGCGGCCATAACTCGGACGAGAACCTGCGCCTGAACGACCTGAACCGTGCCACCAAGGTGGTGGCACTGGCGCTGTCGGATCTGATGAAGTAAGACGAAGACGACGCGCCGCAGGCGCCGAGCTTTGATGGAAAGACGCCACGGAGGTATCCGTGGCGTTTTTTTTTAGGCGGCGATTTGGTCAGGTCTGATCTTCAACCGGTGGCCGGGCCGCAGCGCGCCAGGCTGCAAACTCCGCTTCGATCTGTTCCGCGGGGATGCCGCCCGCGTCGCGCAGCGAGGCGCGGGAAGCTTCCACCTTGTTGCGCAGGAAAATCTCGTAGTCGCGCTTTCGGGCGCTGTGGTCGAGGAACTCGCGCACCAGGCCCTGAAGCGCTTGCGACGGCGTGAGTCCCCGTGCCGCGGCTTCGGCAATGAACGCGTCACGCAGCCGGGCGTCAAGCGTGAATGTGAGTTGGATTTCTTCCGACACAAGCATGTCCGGTGTCCTTGTGATGACAAAGTATAGGCATTGTCGACATCAGGACACCTGCACGGCGATAAGACCCGTCTGAACTTGCCGCAGCCGATTCCGCCTACCCCGGCAGCGTCGTCGCGCCCACACCCAGCGCCCGCTGCATCAGCACCGTATCGATCCACTGCCCGTGCTTGAACCCCACCGCCTCCAGCCGCCCGACGGTGCGGAAGCCCAGCCGTTCGTGCACGGCCAGCGAGCCCGCGCCTTCGCCCGCGGCGGTGCACGCGATCACGGCGACCATCTGGCGCCACGGGCCGGTTTCGCAGCGGGCGATCAGCGCGGCCAGCAGCGCCTGGCCCAGGCCTTCGCCGACGCGGCGGTGGTCGATGTAGATCGAGTCCTCGATGGCGAAGCGGTAGGCGCTGCGCGCGCGGTAGGCCGAGGCATAGGCGTAGCCCAGTACCTCGCCGTCGCGCTCTGCGACCAGGCAGGGAAGGCCCTTGCGGTGTACTTCGGCCAGGCGCAGCTGCATCTCGTCGATGCTCGGCGGCACTTCCTCGAACGAGGCGCGGCCGTGCTGCACGTGGTGGGCGTAGATGGCGTGGATGGAGGCAATGTCGGCGCGGGTGGCGTCACGCAGCGTATAGGGCTGGCGCATGCCATCGCCGCGCGGCCCGGTGGTGGAGACAGGAATGGAGGTCATCGGAAATGGTGCCTGGGGCAAGAACCGGTGCAACGCAGGATGCGTGCCGGTGGCGATGCACCACGTCATGCTGCGCGGCCCCCGCGGTCTTGTATATAGTGCGGGTGGATTTGCACCGCATTAGTGCCGCCGCCCCGCCGCGGGGCGCGGCCATGACAAGAAAGGACCTGCCATGATCACCATCTACCACAACCCCCGTTGCTCCAAGTCGCGCGAGACCCTCGCCCTGGTCCAGGCAGCCGCCGAGCGGCTGGGCGAGCCGGTGGAGATCGTGGAGTACCTGAAGGACCCGCCGTCGCTGTCGACGCTGCGCCAGTTGCACACCCTGCTGGGCGTGCCGGTACGCGAGATGCTGCGCGACAACGAAGCCTCCTATGCCGAACTGGGCCTGGCCGACCCCGGCCTGACCGATGCCGAGCTGCTGGCGGCGGTGGCCGACAATCCTATCCTGCTGCAGCGTCCGGTGGTGGTGCGCAACCGCCGCGCTGCGATCGGCCGCCCGCCCGAGAACGTGGCGCCGCTGCTGGCCTGAAATAGAACCGGCCCCCACGGTGTGTGGGGGCCGGCCGGTCTGCGAGGCAGTCTGCTTCAGGCGGGGTCGTCTAATGAACACCCAGCCAGTGCATGGCCTCCTGACCGAAAGCGATGGCCGCCAGCACCACCAGCAGCACCACCAGCGTCACGGTGCTGATGTAGAGCGTGGCCTTGGCGACTTCGGCGTCCTCATCCGAGGAATGGCGATGGGTAATGGGCGTGGCGTCCCGCGTGGCATGCGGCCAATGGATCCGGCCGGCCAAGTCTCTCAAGTGCAGGTCGGTAGGGAAACGCATGATCGACACCTCCTCGGCAGGCGCCGCGCGGTCCGGGCAGGATGGCTCAAACGTCATATGGCGTGGCTGCGCAAGTGCGCCGGTTAGTCATGGCTCGTTTCGCCCGGTAACGCCATATCCGCTTCTACTATAGGCGGGCTGGCGCCGGATGCGAGCCGCGGCATGCAAAGGGCATGCCGCCGCGCCTGACGCGGCGCAACAGACAATCAGGCCTGTGTCGGCGGAGGTGAGGGCTCGCTTGCGTCAGTTCTCGTAAGCGTCGCCAGCGCAGTCTCGCGATCGCGCAGCGTGGCCAGCATGTTGCAGAACAGCGCGCCTTGCTCCATCGCATCGTCGAGCGCTACGTGGGTGTGCGGCAGCGGATCCATCCACGCCGCCGGGAAGGCCGCCTTGACCGTCTTGCGATAGGGACGCCCGGTCAGCGCGAAGCCCAGCGTCTTGACGTCGAGCGCGGCCCAGCCGAACGGCGAGCGCCCGGCAAAGCGCATCATGTACCAGAACATCCAGGTGAAATCGAAGCCCGCCGGAAAGGCGACGAAGACCGGCTTGCCGGGCAGCGCCTCGACCCATTCGACATAGCGCACCATGGCGTCCTCGGGGCGCTGCAGGTCGCGCCGGCAGGCGCTCCAGGCTTCGGGCTGGGTTTGCCACCACTGCATCTGAACCGAGTGGCCGGCGGCGCCGGGCAGGGTTTCGAGGTTGGCCGAGAAGGTGCCGAGCACGGTCTTGTCCGCCAGCATCGCCACCGAAGCGAACGACAGCATCGAATGCGGGCCCGGGATCGGGCCGTCGGCCTCGACGTCGGTGCTGACGTAGATCTCGGGACGGGTGTCGGGCGCCTGTCGCTTGGCCATGGCCTCAGCCCGCGTCGACCAGATGATCGGCGACGAAGGGGTTGTTGCGGCGCTCTTCGCCGAAGGTCGAGACCGGGCCGTGCCCCGGGATGAAGGTCACGTCCTCGCCCAGCGGCCACAGCCGCGTGCGGATCGAGCGGATCAGGTCGGCGTGGTTGCCGCGCGGGAAATCGGTGCGGCCGATCGACCCGGCGAACAGCACGTCGCCGACCACGGCCAGCCGGTTGGGACGCGAGAAGAACACCACATGGCCCGGGGTATGGCCGGGGCAGTGATAGACCTCCAGGGTTTCGTTGCCGAACTGCACGGTGTCGCCGTTCTCGAGCCAGCGGTCGGGCTCGAAGCTCTCCGCATGGCCGAAGCCGAAGCGGCGCGTCTGCTCGGGCAACTGCTCGATCCAGAAGCGCTCGTCCTGCTGCGGGCCTTCGATCGGGATGCCGAGTTCGCGCGACAGCGCCGCGGCGCCAGCGCAGTGGTCGACGTGGCCGTGCGTCAGGAAGATCTTTTCCAGCGTGACGCCTTGCTCTTTGACCGCCGCGCGGATGCGGTCGAGGTCGCCGCCGGGATCGCAGACCGCGGCGGCGCCGGTGCTTTCATCGATCAGCAGGGAACAGTTCTGCTGGAAGGGCGTGACGGGAATGAGCAGGGCTTTCATGGGCGTGTTATGCGGCCGGGCGGACCGGCCCGGGCGTCTTGGCGGCGCGATCCGCGGCGGTGCCCAGCATTGTAGCGTCCGGCGCCTGGCGTGCGCCCGGCACCTGCCGTGTGATCAATCCATTACCCACCGCATGCCGTGCCATGTTGACCCGAATCCGTTGCCACAGGCGGGATTCCGGCCAATTAGGCCATGTTCGTGCGAAATCGCACAGATTTCGTAACAAATTGAAAGAGATAGTCCCAAACAGTCAATGTTAGACTGCCGCCCATGTTACGGATCTCCGCTCTCACCAAGCGCTGGCAACGGCTGGCCAAGCTCGGCGCATGCACCGCATGCGCCGTGGTGCTGGCCGCTTGTGCCACGCCGCCCGAAAGCGATACCGCGGGCACCGACGCTGGCGATGCCGTGCCCACGCGCGCGGCAAAAAACGGCAAGCCCGGCCGGACCGAACGCGCCGACGCCAGGCCCGCCACGCGCACGCCCGACACCGGCAGCTGGAACCTGTTCGGCTATGACCCCGACGAAGGCCGCAGCGGCAACTCGCTCGAAGGCCTGCGCGCCGACATCGGCACGTTCGAGCAGCGCGGCGTGGCCTCGTGGTACGGCAAGGGCTTCCATGGCCGCAAGACCGCCAACGGCGAACGCTTCGACATGCGCGCCATGACCGCGGCGCATCCGTCGCTGCCGCTGGACACCTGGGTGCTGGTGCGCAACCTGCGCAACAACAAGGTCGCGGTGCTGCGCATCAATGACCGCGGCCCGTACCACGGCAACCGCGTGCTGGATGTGTCCTACGGCGCGGCGCGCCGCCTGGGCTTCGTCGAACGCGGCGCCACCAATGTCGAGATCCGTCGCCTGACCCGCACCGAGGTCGCCGCGCTGGGCCCGCAGGTCGATGCCGGCGGCACCGAGGCCGGCGACGGCAGCGGCGATGACGACGTATCCGTGCCGGAACTGGCCAATTCGCTGGCGCCCGCCAAGGCGCGCAAGGCGGCCAAGGCCAGCGGCAAGACCGTCAAGCGCAAGCGCCACTGAGCGCGCCAGCGCCGTCGCATGCCGCCGCGCGCTGACACTTCCTCCTTACATTCTGACTTGCAGGCTCGCGCTTGTGCCTATGCCCGCGCGCGGGCCGCGCCCTCAATCGTTGGCGTCGCCGGCACGCTGTGCCAGCGCCAGCTGATACAGCGCGCCGGTGTCCGCGCCGGTGATTGCGGCCGCCAGCTTGGCGGCGCGCTTGGCCGGCAGCTCGGCCAGCAGCAGCGCCAGCACGCGCCGCGCTTCGGCATCCGGCAGGGCATCCGCGGCGGGGCTGCCGGCACCTTCCACCACCAGCACGAATTCCCCCTTGGCCCGGTTCGGGTCGGCCGCCAGCCAGGCCGGCGCCTGCGCTACCGGCATCACGGCGATGTCCTCGAACAGCTTGGTCAGTTCGCGTCCGACCAGCAGCCGGCGCTCGCCCGGCAGGCCCGCGGCAAGCGCCGCAAGCGTGTCGGCGATTCGGTGCGGCGCCTCGTAGCAGACCCAGGCGTGGTCCAGTGCCGCCAGCCGGGCGATCGCCTCGGCGCGCGCTTTGGGCTTGGGGGGCAGGAAGCCGGCAAAGGTGAAGCGGCCCGCGCCGGCCTCGAGCAGGTCGCCCGCCACCGACAGCGCCGCCACCGCCGCACTGGGACCGGGCAGGGGCACCACCGGATGGCCGGCGGCGCGCACCGCCTCGACCAGCCGCGCGCCGGGGTCGGAGATGCCCGGCGTGCCGGCGTCCGAGACATAGGCGATGCGCTCGCCCGCCGCCAGGCGTTCGGCGATGCGGCCCGCGGCCTCGCGCTCGTTGTGCTCGTGCACCGCCACCAGCGGCCGCTGCAGGCCGACGCGCGACAGCAGCTGGCCGGTATTGCGGGTGTCTTCGCAGGCCACCGCGTCGGCCAGCCCCAGCACATGCAGCGCGCGCAGCGACAGGTCGGCGACATTGCCGATGGGCGTGGCCACGACATAGAGCGTGCCGGCCGGGTACGACTGGCTTGCCGCCAGGGAGATCCAGTCACTCATGCTTGAGAACTTCCGTTGATGCGATCATTCAAATCCACCACGCAGGGGCCGGGCGGGCAGGCGCCCAGCCGGCAGGCGCGCGGGGCGCAGGCAGAGGACCGGGCCCTGGCCCACTTGCGGCGCCAGGGCCTGGAGCCCGTGGTCCGCAATTATCGCTGCAAAGGCGGCGAGATCGACCTGGTGATGCGCGCGCCCGACGGCACGCTGGTGTTCGTCGAGGTGCGCCAGCGCAGCGGGCGCGGCTTCGGCGGCGCCGCGGCCAGCGTCACGCCGGCCAAGCAGCGGCGCGTGCTGCTGGCCGCCGCGCACTACCTGGCCACGCTGGCCCGGGTGCCGCCGTGCCGCTTCGACGTGGTGGCGCTGGAACCCGGCCGGCTGGAATGGCTGCAGCACGCCTTTGACCTGGATGCCGCCGGGGCTGGGTCATAATGCACGGCAAACATGAGGGCGATTCGCGGATCGCCATGGCAACAAGCGGGCCCCCAGAGCCATGAGTATCGAAAGTATCCAGCAACAATTTCTAGACAGTGCCGAAGCCAAGCGACAGGCCGCGGCGGTGATGGCCCCCTACATCGACGCCGCGGTGGATCGCATGGTCGGCGCGCTGACCAGCGGCAACAAGATCCTGGCCTGCGGCAATGGCGGCTCGGCGGCGCAGGCGCAGCATTTCGCCGCCGAGCTGGTCGGGCGCTTCGAGCGCGAACGGCCCGGCCTGGCCGCGATCGCGCTGAGCACCGACAGCTCGATCCTGACCGCGATCGGCAACGACTACGACTTCAGCAAGGTGTTTGCCAAGCAGGTCGAGGCGCTCGGCCAGCCCGGCGACATCCTGCTGGCGATTTCCACGTCGGGCAACTCGGACAACGTGATGGCGGCCGTGGCCGCCGCGCGCCAGCGCGAGATGGCGGTGGTGGCGCTGACCGGCAAGGGCGGCGGGGCCATCGCCGGCCTGCTCGACGAATTCGACATCCACCTGTGCGTGCCGAGCGAGCGCACCGCGCGCATCCAGGAAGTGCACTTGCTGACGCTGCACTGCCTGTGCAACGGCATCGACGAGGCACTGCTCGGAGAGGCGTGATGCCGGGCATCCGCCGACCCTCATTTCCAACATTCAGCCAGAGCAAGGACCGCATGACTCATCTGCCCACTACGCAAGCTTCCCGGAATGGCGCGGAGGCGCGCCATCCCTTCCGCCCCCTGGCCAGTTTCGGCCTGGGCCGCGCCGGCCTGGCCGCGGCCGCGCTGGTGTGCGCCACGCAGCTGGCCGGCTGCTTTCCGGTGATTGCCGGCGCCATGGGCACCGGGGTGGCGATGGCCACCGACCGCCGCCCGGCCGCCACCCAGACCGTCGACCGCGGCCTGCAGCTGGAGGCCGAGAGCACCATCAACTCGCGCTTCAGCGGCCAGGCCCGCGTCAACGTGACCGTTTTCAACCGCAAGGTGCTGCTGACCGGCGAAGCGAAGAACGACAGCGTCAAGCAACAGATCGAGCAGTACGTGCGCGGCCTGCAGAATGCGCGCGTGGTGATCAATGAGCTGGAGGTGGTCAACTCGCCCGGCTTCATGACCCAGAGCCAGGACGCCTACCTGACCAGCAAGGTCAAGACCCTGCTGATGACCGCCGAAGGCGTGCCGTCCAACTCGATCAAGATCACCACGGAAAAGAGCGTGGTCTACCTGCTTGGCGTGGTCACCAGCGCCGAGGGCGACCGGGCCACGGACGTGGCGCGCAATGCCTCGGGCGTGACCAAGGTGGTGAAGGCTTTCGACTACGTCAACGACACCGAGCGTGCGCGTCTGGATGCGGCCTCGACCTCGGAAAACCCGTCGTTCGACGGCAACGTCGGCACGCCGGCGCCGGTGCAGTCGGTGCCGGGCGTGGGCGGGCCGATCGATGCGCCGGCCGGTGCCGCACCTGGTACCGCGGGCAGCGCGGGCGCCACCACCGCGCCGGTCGCGGCTCCGGTCACCTCGCCGGTGGCGCTGCCGCCCGGCCGCAACCTGCCCTGAAGCGCGCAACGCTCGCCCGCCCCGGCCGGTCAAGACGGCGCCCGCATATGCGGGCGCCGTTTTTCGTTCTGCGGTTTGCAACGCACACCGGGCGCGGCCGATGTGCTACGGTTGCCACGCCGGCTGAGTGCGCTGACTGCGATAGCGCTGCGCCGGCCCCCAGACGGAGCGAGACCATGACAACAACGATCCCCCGGCCTGCCTGGCATATACCGCGCCGACTGGCGCTGCTCGCAGCGATGCTGTGCGCCCAGCCGGCGCTGTCGGCTGAGCCCGCCGGTGCCCCCGCCCAGCCCACCGATGCCGCGCTGCGCGCGCGCAGCCAGGCCGCCGCCTGCACCAGCTGCCACGGCCCGGCCGGCCGGGCCCCGGCGGGCAGCACGATTCCGCCGCTGGCCGGCCGCCCGCAGGCGGAGCTGGCCGCGCAGATGCAGGCCTTCAAGGCCGGCACGCGCCCCGCCACCGTGATGCACCAGATCGCCAAGGGTTATAGCGACGACCAGATCGCCGCGATCGCGGCGTGGTTTGCCGCCGTGCGCTGACAGGAGCGAGCCATGCACAGACGAAGCTTCCTCGGCGCCGCGGGCGCCGCAGTCCTGGGTACGGCCGGGATCCGGCCGGCACGCGCCGCGGCCCGTGCCAGGGTGGTGGTGGTTGGCGGGGGCTATGGCGGCGCCACGGCGGCGCGCTACCTGCGCGAATGGAGCGGGCAGGCGATCGAGGTGACGCTGGTCGAACCGAATCCGGCCTTTGTCTCGTGCCCGCTGTCGAACCTGGTGCTGGGCGGCAGCCGCCAGCTCGGCGACCTGACGCTGCCGTACGACGCACTGGTGCGCCGCCACGGCGTGCGGCTCGCGCGCGACTCCGCGGTCGCCATCGACCCGGCCAGGCGCACCGTGCGCCTCGCGGGCGGCAGCGTGCTGCCCTATGACCGCCTGCTGCTGTCGCCCGGCGTCGAAATGATGCGCGAGGCGCTGCCCGGGCTGAAGCGGCCCGGCGGCGACCAGATCCTGCATGCCTGGAAGGCCGGCCCCGAAACCGTCGCGCTGCGCCGCCAGCTGGAGGCGATGCCCGATGGCGGCACCTATGCCATCAGCGTGCCGCTGGCGCCGTACCGCTGCCCGCCGGGCCCGTACGAGCGCGCCTGCCAGGTGGCGCACTATTTCAGGCAGCACAAGCCGCGCAGCAAGGTGCTGATCGTGGACGCCAATGCCGACATCACCTCCAAGGCCGCGCTGTTCCGCCAGGTGTGGGCCACGCAATACCCGGGCATGGTGGAATACCGGCCGCAGCACGAGGTGGCCGATGTCGACCCCGCCACGCGCACGCTCAAGTTCGAGGTGCAGGACGATGTGCGCGCCGACGTGCTCAATGTGCTGCCGCCGCAGCGGGCCGGCGCGATCGCGGTGTCGGCCGGGCTGGCCACGGCCAATGGCAAGTGGTGCGAGGTGGATTTCCTCAGCTTCGAGTCGCGCGCCGCGGCCCATATCCATGTGATCGGCGACGCCATCCAGATCGCGCCGCTGATGCCCAAGTCCGGCCATATGGCCAACCAGCACGGCAAGGTCGCGGCGGCGGCGCTGGTGGCGCTGCTGTCGGGCCGCGCCCCGGACCCGGAGCCGCTGTACAACAACACCTGCTACAGCTTCACCTCCGACCGCGAGGCGGTGCATGTGTCCAGCGTGCATCGCTACGACGCGGCGCAGAAGACCATGGTCACGGTACCGGGCTCGGGCGGGCTGTCGCCGGCGCCGACGGTGCTGGAGGGCGATTACGCGCTGGCCTGGGCGCGGGGCATCTGGGCGGAGATGCTGGCCTGACGGTGGCGGCGGTGCGGGCGGCACGGCTGCCCGCACAAAACCGCAAGAACGTGCAATGCCGCGCGCACCGGCGCTGCTACGCTAGGCGTCCCTATCTGAACTCGCGCACCCGCGCACGGCATTCCCATGCAAGCCAGAGACCGCCTCCTCGCCCTCGCCATCGTCTGCGTCTGGGGCGTCAACTTTGTCGTGATCAAGGTCGGGCTGGCGGGCGTGCCGCCGATGCTGCTGGGGGCGCTGCGCTTCCTGCTGGTGGCGTTCCCGGCGATCTTTTTCGTGCCGCGCCCGCGCGTGCCGTGGCAGCTGCTGCTGGCCTACGGCGCCACCATCAGCCTGGGCCAGTTCGCCTTCCTGTTCTACGCCATGGCGGTCGGCATGCCGGCCGGGCTGGCGTCGCTGGTGCTGCAGTCGCAGGCCTTCTTCACGCTGGCGATCGCCGCGCTGTGGCTGGGCGAGCCGGTGCGCTGGCACAACTTTGCCGGCATGGCGGTGGCGGCTGGCGGGCTGGCGCTGATCGGCGCCGGTGCGGGTGGTGCGGGCGGCATGGGCGGCATGAGCGCGGCCGGCTTCGTGCTGACGCTGTGCGCGGCGTTCTGCTGGGCCAGCGGCAATATCGTCAGCAAGAAGATCGGCCCCGTGGACCTGCTCGGGCTGGTAATCTGGGGCGCGCTGGTGCCGATCGTGCCGTTCGCGCTGCTGTCGCTGTGGTTCGAGGGGCCGGCGCGCATCGTGCAAAGCGTGACGCAGGTGTCCGGCATGGCGGTGTTCGCGGTGGCGTACCTGGCGTTCGCGGCGACGGTGTTCGGCTACACCATGTGGGGCCGGCTGCTGACGCGCTATCCGGCCAGCCAGGTGGCGCCGCTGACACTGCTGGTGCCGGTGGTGGGGCTGGTGTCGGCGCACGTGCTGCTGGGCGAGGACCTGTCCGGTACCCAGTGGATCGGCGCGGCGGTGGTGATGGCAGGGCTGCTGCTCAACGTGTTCGGCCAGCGCCTGTGGGCGGGCAGGGCGCTGGCGCGCCGCTGAGCCGGCGCGCGCGGCCCCTCATGTTGTGCTGCATCAATGGGTAAACACTATATGCGCATTCACGCATATACGAATATATTGGACGGCATGGAAGAGCTGGATCGCGTGTTCGAAAAGGTATCGGGTTACTTCAGCCTGCTGGCGGAGCCGACGCGGCTGAAGATCCTGCACGCCTTGTGCGATGGCGAGAAGCCGGTCAGCACGGTGGTCGAGACGGTGGGTTCGTCGCAGACCAACGTGTCGCGGCATCTCAACGCGATGTACCGCTCGGGCGTGCTGTCGCGCCGCAAGGAGGCGAACCTGGTGTTCTACGCCATTGCGGACGAAAGCGTGATCGAGTTGTGCCGCACGGTCTGCGTGCAGGTGGCAAGCCGGCTGGAGGACAACGCCTTGCCGTCCGTCGTGGTCGACCGCTTCATGGCCCAGCCCGCGCCGCAAGCCCAGGCGCGCCGGCGGCGCACGGCAAGCTAGCCGCGCCACCACTCTTCCGGCAGCAAACGGCGGTGCCGCACCCGTTGCGGCGCCCTGTACAACAGGCACGCCGACCGGTCTGACCGACCGGGGCGAGCGCGCCGGAGGAGACCGCATTGCAGGAACGGAACCGGCCCGGGCGCATCGTGCCCGCGCCCGAGCACTTCGTCAGCGCATCGCTGCAGCAGGACATCGGCCGGCACGGCCTGGACGCGCCGCGGCGCGACTTCCTGCGCAAGAGCTTCCTGGGGGCCGCCGCGGGCATCGCCACGGCCGCGGCGGGCCGGCACGCGCTGGCCGCGGACGGCGCGAATGGCGATCCTGCCATCCTGCAGCCGCAGCCCTGGGCGACGTCGCTGGGGCAACCGGTCGCGGCGCGCCCCTACGGCCAGCCTTCGGTCCATGAGAAAAACCTGATCCGGCGCGAGTCGCCCGGCCTGACCCGGGTGTCGGCGGCCTCGGTCGCGTTCGCGCCGCTGCAGGGCTTCTTCGGCATCATCACCCCCAACGGCCTGCACTTCGAGCGCCACCACCAGGGCTGGCACGATATCGACCCGGCGCGCCACCGGCTGATGATCAACGGCCTGGTGCGCACGCCGCGGGTCTACACCATGGACGACCTGATGCGCCTGCCGGCGGTGTCGCGCATGCATTTCATCGAATGCGGCGCCAACACCGGCATGGAGTGGGGCAACGTGGCGGTGCCGACGGTGCAGTACACCCACGGCATGCTGTCGTGCTGCGAATTCACCGGGGTGCCGCTGCGGGTGCTGCTGGACGACGCCGGCGCCGACCTGCGCCGCGGCCGCTACCTGCTGGCCGAGGGCTGCGACGGCTCGTCGATGACGCGCACCATCCCGATGGAGCTGGCCGACGAGATCATCGTTGCGTGGGGCATGAACGGCGAGATGCTGCGCCCCGAGAACGGCTACCCGCTGCGCCTCGTGGTGCCGGGCGTGCAGGGTGTGTCCTGGGTCAAGTGGCTGCGCCGGCTGGAGCTGGGCGACCGGCCCTGGAACGCCAAGGACGAGACCATCCACTACGTCGACATGATGCCCGACGGCAAGCTGCGCCAGTACACCTCGATCCAGGAGTGCAAGTCGGTCATCACCACGCCGTCGGGCGGGCAGCAACTGGTCGGCAAGGGCTTCTACAACATCAGCGGCCTGGCGTGGTCCGGGCGCGGACGTGTCAAGCGGGTCGATGTGTCGACCGACGGCGGGCGCAACTGGCGCACCGCGCGGCTGGAGGCGCCGGTGCTGTCCAAGTGCCTGACGCGCTTCAACCTGGACTGGGTCTGGGACGGCGGCCCGGCCATCCTGCAAAGCCGCGCCATCGACGAGACCGGCTACGTGCAGCCGAAGCTGGGGCAGCTGCGCGCGGTGCGCGGCACGCGCTCGATCTATCACAACAACGCGATCCAGAGCTGGCAGGTGGCGGCCGGCGGCGAGGTGACCAATGTCCATGTGGGTTGAGCTCAGGGTCGCGGCGGCGCTGCTGCTGGCGGCCGGTTGCGCCGTGCCGGCATCCGCGTCGACAGCCGCCGGCACGGGCGACGCGCGTGCGGCACTTGGCCGCACCGCCACGCCGGCGGAGGTGGCCGCGTGGGACATCGACGTGCGCCCGGACTTCAAGGGCCTGCCCAAGGGCAGCGGCACGGTCGCGCATGGGCAGAAGGTCTGGGACGGCAAGTGCGCGTCGTGCCACGGCGACTTCGGCGAATCCAACGAAGTGTTTACGCCGCTGGTCGGCGGCACCACCGCCGAAGACATCAAGCGCGGGCGCGTCGCCGGCATGACCGGCAACCAGCCGTACCGCACCACGCTGATGAAGGTCAGCACGGTCAGCACGCTGTGGGACTACATCCACCGCGCGATGCCGTGGAACGCGCCCAAGAGCCTGAGCGTCACCGAGGTCTATGCGGTCACCGCCTACCTGCTCCACCTGGGCGAGATCGTGCCGGCCGACTTTGCACTGTCCGACGCCAATATCGCCGAGGTCCAGCGGCGCATGCCCAACCGTGCCGGCATGACCACCGAGCACGGCCTGTGGCCGGGGCGCGGCCGGCCGGATACGCGCAACACCGCGTGCATGTCGCGCTGCGCGGAGCAGGTCCTGGTTGCCTCGTCGATGCCGGACTATGCCCGCGACGCCCATGGCGACCTGGCGCAGCAGCAGCGCGCGTTCGGCCCGGTGCGCGGTATCGCGGCGGCCGGCGCGGCCAGGCCAGGCAGCGCAGCCGTGGCCGCGGCGGCGCCCGCGCCGGGCGCGCGCCTGGCCAGCCAGTATCAATGCGTGGCGTGCCACGCGATCGACCGCAAGCTGGTAGGGCCGTCGTTCGTCGATATCGCGGGCAAGTACAAGGGGCAGGATGCGCATGCGGCACTGGCGCGCAAGGTCAAGGCGGGCGGGCAGGGCACGTGGGGCGCCGTGCCGATGCCGCCGCAGCCGCAAATCCCGGATTCGGACGTGCAGGCCATGGTGGGCTGGATTCTTGAGGCAAAATAGCGGACTGGCCGCCGCAGTGCCCCCAGGCGGTGGCCAGTGTGTGCCGCCGGGCCATTGCAGCACGGCCGCGCGGCCTTTGCCGTCCCCACGGCTTTACAGAGCTTGGAGAGCTTAACAATGAAGCAGTTTGTCATCGCAGCGCTGATGCTCGGCGCCGCCGCATCGGCCCACGCGGTAGATGCCGCCAAGGCACAGGAGATCGCCAACAAGAACGCCTGCATGGGTTGCCACCAGGTCGACAAGAAGCTGGTCGGCCCGTCCTACAAGGAAGTGGCGACCAAGTACAAGGGCGACAAGAACGCCCTGGCGACCCTGAGCAAGAAGGTCAAGAGCGGTGGCTCGGGCGTGTGGGGTCCGGTGCCGATGCCGGCCAACGCCGCTATCAGCGACGCCGACCTGAAGACCGTGGTCGAGTGGGTGCTGGCAGGCGCCCCCGCCAAGTAAGACCGACTGCCATAACGGGCAGTCCGCCGATGCACCGGGCCGGGCAGTGATTGCCGCGCGGCCCGGGACAACCAGCGGCCGGCCATGTACCGGCCGCATGCAACACCCCTGAAACGGTCCACGACCGACTGGAACGGAGTAGCCGGAGAGCAAGCAATGAATTCCAAACGACGAGAAGTGCTGCGGGTCACCGCTGTCCTGTCGCTGATGGCCGCCACCGGCCTGATCAGCGAAGCGCAGGCGGCCGAGTGGAACAAGAACGCCTTTGACGGCAAGAGCGTTGCCGACGTGATCAAGGCCCTCGGCGGCAGCGGCACCGAGAAGAGCACCGCCATCACCTTCACCGCCCCCGATATCGCCGAGAACGGCGCCGTGGTGCCGGTGGCCGTGACCAGCACCCTGCCGGATACCGAGCAGATCGCGATCCTGGTGGAAAAGAACCCCAACACCCTGGCCGCCGACTTCATCATCCCGGCCGGCACCGAGCCGTTCGTCTCCACGCGCGTGAAGATGGGCCAGACCTCGGTGGTGCACGCCGCGGTCAAGGCCGGCGGCAAGTGGTACGTGGCATCGAAGGAAATCAAGGTCACGCTGGGCGGCTGCGGCGGCTGACGCCGCGCCCCTGGACCGAGATTCCCGCCAAACTGCAACAGGAGAAACACATGGCAGACCCGATGCGCGTACGCGCCACCGAAAACGGCGGCGTGGTGGACGTCAAGATTCTGATGAAGCACGACATGGAGACCGGCCAGCGCAAGGATGCGTCCGGCAAGGTCGTCGCGGCCTGGCATATCCAGACCGTGACCGCCCAGTGCAAGGGCAAGGAAGTGTTCCGCGCCCAGTTCGGCCCGGCGGTGTCCAAGGACCCGTTCCTGAACTTCAAGTTCAAGGGCGGCGCCAAGGGCGACAAGGTCGCCGTGACCTGGACCGACAACAAGGGCGACAAGCGCACCGACGAGGCCACCATCGCCTGAGGCCGCGCGGTCCCGGCCCGCGCCCGGCATGTTGCCGGCACGTCGCGCCGTCCTCTGCTAAGGTTCGGGGCGGAATGCCGGGACGGACCCGGCCGGAAGGAGCATTATGCGGCGAGCATTTATTCGAGCATCGGCGGCCCTGGCCGCCATCGGCCTGGCAGCCAGGGCTTCGGCCCAGTCCGGTCAGTCGACCGCGGCCGGTGCGGGCAAGGGCGGGCGCGTGAAGGTGGTGTACCAGTTGTCGGAAGGCATCGACCAGGCGGTGCGCGCGATGGGCAACCTGCGCAACCACCTGAATGGCGCCCCCGGCACCAGGATCGTGGTGGTCGCGTTCGGCTACGGCGTCGACTTTCTCGTCGAAGGCGCCAAGGACGCGCGCGGCAACGGCTTCGAGAGCCCGGTGGGCGCGCTCGCGGCCGACGGCGTGGAGTTCCGCGTGTGCCGCAATACGCTGACCGCGCGCAAGATTTCCGAATCGCAGCTGTTGATGGAAGCCAAGGTGGTCCAGGCCGGCGTGGTCGAGATCGCCCGGCTGCAGGCCGAGGAAGGCTACGCCTATATCAAGCCCTGAGCCGGGCTGGCGCTGCCTGAAGGCAAGACAAGAGAAGAACGGCCCGTCCACAAGGGCGCGGCCGCGAGGAGAAGCCCCATGAACACCATCCGAAGCCAGCTCCGGCGCGCCGCGCTGGCCGCGGCCGCCACCGCGGCGGTTGCAGGCGCCGCCGCCGTGCATGCGCAGGGCAGCACCGCCGACGAAATCGCCAAATACCGCCAGATGCTGGCCGAAGGCAATCCCGCCGAGTTGTGGGAAGCCGCCGGCGAAGAGCTGTGGAAGAAGCCTGCCGGCCCGAAGAACGCCTCGCTCGAGCAATGCGACCTCGGCAAGGGCCCGGGCGTAACCAAGGGCGCCTACGCCGAACTGCCGCGCTACTTCAAGGACACCAACAAGGTGATGGACCTGGAGCAGCGGCTGGCCCACTGCCGCATGACGCTGCAGGGGCTGAGCAAGGAAGAGGCCACCAAAACCCCGTTCTCGTCGTCGGGCAAGCCGTCCGAGATCGAGCGCCTGGTCGCCTACCTGACCGGCGAGTCGCGCGGCGTGAAGATGAACGTGCAGCTCAGCCATCCGGAAGAGAAGCGCACCTATGCGCTGGGCGAGAAGATGTTCTTCTACCGCGGCGGCGCCTATGACTTTGCCTGCGCCACCTGCCATGCGGTGGACGGCCAGCGCATCCGCCTGCAGGACCTGCCCAACCTGCTGACCGACAAGGGCGCGCAGGCGGCCTACACCACCTGGCCGGCGTACCGCGTGTCGCAGGGCGAGGTTCGCACCATGCAGCACCGCCTGTACGACTGCCTGCGCCAGCAGCGCTTTCCCGAACCCGCCTATGGCTCGGACGTGATCACCGCGCTGACCATGTTCCTGGCGAAAAACGCCAACGGCGGCACCTACGACGGCCCGGCGATGAAGCGCTGACCAGTACGGGAGAGACACCATGCAACGACATACCAAGGCAGTGGCCGTCGCGGCCCTGGCCGCCCTGCTGGCAACCGGCGCGTATGCGCAAGACGGCGGGAAGGCCCGCACCGCCAAGGGCAAGCCCGCCGCCGTCAGCGGCGCCGACATGAAGCAGCTGATCGAAGACTCGTTCTCTTCGCGCGGCCCGGTCACGGTCGAGGGCGTGCTGAACCAGGACGGCATGCAGCAGGCCTGCAGCCAGTATCCCGACCGCACCCGGGTGCCGGCCAAGCTGGCAAAGAAGATCGAGGCCGCCGAGCTGAAGCAGGTCAAGTACCCAACCGACGACAAATGGCTGGGCGACTGGAAGGAAGGCGAGAAGGTCGCGCAGAACGGCCGCGGCATGCAGTTCACCGACCAGGTCGGCGGCACCAACGGCGGCAACTGCTACGCCTGCCACCAGATGACCAAGGCAGAGATCTCGTTCGGCAACATCGGCCCGTCGCTGTATCAGTACGGCAAGCTGCGCGGCAACTCGCAGGAGGTCATCAAGTACACCTGGGGCAAGATCTGGGACTCCAGCGCCTACGCCGCCTGCTCCAACATGCCGCGCTTCGGCCACAAGGGCATCCTGACCGAGGCCCAGATCCGCGACGTGATGGCGCTGCTGCTCGACCCGGCCTCGCCGGTCAACCAGTAACGCCGTGCGCGCGCCCGCCATGCTGCTGCGCGCGCTGCTGGCCGCGGGCCTGTTCATGGCCGCGGCCGGCGCCGCCGCGCTGGAAGTGGGCGACACGGTGCGCCTGCCCGAGGTCCGCACCCTCGACGGCCGCACGCTGAGCGCGGCCGCGCTGGCGGGCAAGCCGCTGGTGGTCGAATACTGGGCCACCTGGTGCCCGTTCTGCGCGATGCAGAACCCGCGCCTGCAGAAGCTGTACGAGCGCACGCGGGGCACGCCGCTGCAGGTGCTGACCATCAGCATCGACAAGGACCCGCGCGAGGCCGCCGATTACATGAAGAAGCGCGGCTACACCTTCCCCGCGACGATGGATTCGCCCGCGCTGCAGGCCGCGTTCGGCAAGCGCAAGGGGCTGCCGGAACTGTACGTGATCGACGCGCGCGGCCGCGTGGTGCAGAAGGAAGTGGGCGAGATGCTCGAAGACGACGTGGCCGCGCTGGAGCGTTACGCGAAGCCATAGCGATGCGATGCCGGACGCCATGCGCCCACCGGCACGCACTTATCCACAGGACGAGACATGAACCGACGCGAGTTCCTGCAGGTGCTGGCCATCGCCGGCGCCGGCGGCATGAGTTTTTCCCACCAGGACGCGCACGCCGCGCAGGCCGTCGAGTCGATGTACGACCTGCCTCGCTTCGGCAACGTCCACCTGCTGCATTTCACCGACTGCCATGCGCAGCTGCGGCCGGTCAATTTCCGCGAACCCAGCGTCAACCTCGGTATCGGCGACTACGCCGGCAAGCCGCCGCACCTGGTCGGCGAGGCCTTGCTGCGCCATTACGGCATCCGCCCCGGCACGCCGCAGGCGCATGCGTTCACCTATCTCGATTTCAACGAGGCCGCGCGACGCTACGGCAAGGTCGGCGGGTTTGCGCACCTCGCCACGCTGGTCAAGCGGCTCAAGGCAGGCCGGCCGGGCGCGCTGCTGCTCGATGGCGGCGATACCTGGCAAGGCTCGGCCACGGCGCTGTGGACCAAGGGGCAGGACATGGTCGATGCGGCGCTGGCGCTCGGTGTCGACGTGATGACGCCGCACTGGGAAATGACGCTCGGCGCCGAGCGCGTCAAGGAAATCGTCGACAAGGACTTCAAGGGCAAGGTCGCCTTCCTGGCGCAGAACATCAAGACCAACGACTTCGGCGACCCGGTGTTCGATCCGTACGTGATCCGCGAGATCAACGGCGTGCCAGTGGCCATCATCGGCCAGGCCTTCCCGTACACGCCGATCGCCAACCCGCGCTACTTCGTGCCGGACTGGACCTTCGGCATCCAGGAAGAAAACCTGCAGCAGGTCATCGACGCGGCGCGCGGCAAGGGCGCGCAGGCGGTGGTGCTGCTGTCGCACAACGGCATGGACGTCGACCTGAAGCTGGCCTCGCGCGTGCGCGGGCTCGACGCCATCCTCGGCGGCCACACCCATGACGGCGTGCCCGCGCCGGTGGCGGTGAAGAACGCCGGCGGCACCACGCTGGTGACCAATGCCGGCTCCAACGGCAAGTTCCTCGGCGTGCTCGATTTCGACGTCAAGAACGGCAAGGTGGCGGACTTCCGCTACCGGCTGCTGCCGGTCTTCGCCAACTACCTGCCGGCCGACCCGGCCATGGATGCGCTCATCCACAAGGTACGGGCGCCGTATGAAAAGAAGCTGTCCGAAGTCCTCGCCGTCAACCGCGGCCTGCTGTACCGCCGCGGCAATTTCAACGGCACCTTCGACCAGTTGATCCTGGATGGCCTGATGCAGGTGCAGGGCGCGCAGATCGCGTTCTCGCCGGGCTTCCGCTGGGGCACCACGCTGCTGCCGGGCCAGGCCATCACCATGGAACACCTGATGGACCAGACTGCCATCACCTACCCGTACACCACCGTGACGGCGATGAGCGGCGAGACCATCAAGACCATCCTCGAAGACGTCGCCGACAACCTGTTCAATCCCGACCCGTACTACCAGCAGGGCGGCGACATGGTGCGCGTGGGCGGGCTGCAGTACACCATCGATCCCGCCGCCGGCATGGGCAAGCGCATCACCGACATGCGCCTGGCGGGCAAGCCGCTGGAAGCGGGCAAGACCTACAAGGTGGCGGGTTGGGCGCCGGTCGCGGAGCAAGCGCGGGAGGCCGGCGGGGCGCCGGTCTGGGACGTGATGGCGCAGTGGCTGCGCAACACCCGCGAAGTCAGCGCGCGCCCGCTGAACCTGCCGCGCGTGCGCGGCATGGACGGCAATGCCGGCATCGCGGCGTGATGTGGCAAACAGCACGCACGGCCGCGCGGAGGATTGAAGCGCGCCGCCCAAGTACGCTACAATCCTCCGCGACGGGCCGATAGCTCAGCTGGGAGAGCGCTGCGTTCGCAATGCAGAGGTCGGGAGTTCGATCCTCCTTCGGTCCACCAGAATTCTTCGCAAGTCCGTAATTCGAACGAATACCCCGGAGCCGCCAGGCTGCCGGGGTTTTTTGTTGGCGGCGTTCCCGCCGTCCCTCCTCACAACGCCGCAGCGACCTGCACTGGCAGCGTTTCCAACCCCAGCAACTCCCTGAACCCGGCCTCGTGATGCCGCAGCGCATGCGGCGCATACCACGCGTGGGCCGCCCGGCCGATGCGCCAGGCGGCATCCGGGTCCGGTGTCATGGCCTCGATCGACGGCAGGTAGTGCCCGGGCGTGATGCCATCGTGCACGCCGCTGCTGCGGGACAGCAGCACCGGGCAGACCGCGTGGGCGCAGTAGGCGGCGAAGACCCCGCTCTTGGCCGCGTAGTCGACGGGGTAGGCCAGCACCCCATAGGTCGATACCGACAGCAGCCGCGCCGCCTCTGCGGCTTCGACGCGGCCGTGCACCACCGCGCCGCGCCGGGCGATGCGGGCGGCGAGGCCGGTGTCGGCGAGGGGCGGGCCGATGTCGTGTAGCGTGAAGCCGGCGCTGCCGACCCAGTCGAACAGGGCCTCGCCCGCCTCCTGGTACGTCTGGGCGCGCAGCGCGGAGCCACCCAGCACCACCACGGCCGCCTGCCGGTCCGGTAACTGCACGCCGCTTTCCCCCAGGTTGGAAAACACCGGCAGCACCCGGTGCGGCCGCGCCGGCGCGTGGGCGCTGAGCCAGCGTGCCGACCCCTCGCGGTTGGTCACCCAGAAGTCGGCCAGCGCTGCCAGTTCGGCGGCAATGTAGCGCTGCACCGGTGAGAGCCAGAATGCCGAGCGCCATGGCGCGCCGTCGGCATACAGTTCGTGGAAGAAGACGCCGAGGCGGCGGATGTGCGGGCGCGCCTCGCGCAGGCGCCGCAGCAGCCACAACGGCGTGCCGCGCGTGGCGTAGCCGTAGCCAACGTAATGGAGGATCACGTCGGCGCCGGCCAGCGCGGCCGCCGGCAGGTCGGGCGTCGCCTCGAGCAGCTTTCCCTGCAGCAGCCCGTTGAGCGTCGCGGCATAGTCCCTGACGCCACCTTCGCCGGGCGCGACCAGGCTGATGGGGGCGCCGATGCCGCGGGCGTTCAGGTCGTGGGCGGATGGATTCGGCATTGGGACGGGCTCCTTGCGCATATGGCGAGGTTGTCATGTCCCCGGGCTGGCAATCTGTGCTCCAGCGCACGCCGCGTCACGGCGTGGCCGGCTTCGGCCCAAATGGAAAAGGCCCGCACGGCGAACCGTGCGGGCCTCGAACAAGCGCTATCAGGGGCAGAAGCTTGCCGGGATCAGCCGGCGCGCTTCAGGCTGACATGGCGCTCAGGGTACATTGCTCTGGGTGAAGTTGAACGGCTTGCCGGCCACCGCATAGGAACCGCCGAACTCGAACTCTTCATTGCCCGACTGGCCCACGCCGATATACATCGGGGTGTTCCCGCCCTGCAGGTTGATCGGCGCATAGCGATAGTTCAGCACCTGCTTGCCGGCATAGTCGGTCACCGAGAACACGCTGGTCAGCAGCGGGCTTTGCTGGGTTTCAGACACCGTGATCGGATCGACCATACGCGAATCCTGCAGCGTCTTTTCGACCGTCAGCGTTGCCATGTCGACCAGCTGGACCTTCTGCTCGCCACGCGACACCACCCACAACTTGGTGTTCGAGTTGCCGAAGCTCTCGCGATTCACCTGGTGGATCATGCTGGTCGGGTTCTTGCCCACTTGCAGGCTGGTCACTTCCTTGATCAGTTCCGGATCGAGGTTGGTACCCGACTGCACGCCAGCCACCGAGATCGCGTGGATCACGCCGTCTTCCGTCGCCACCCAGGCCTGGCCGGGGTTTGCCAGCATCGAGACCCTCACCGCGGTCGGCTTTTCGGCCAGGCTCATGGTCTTGACGATGGTCGGAGCGTAGTTGTCCACCGAGAACGTCTGCGGCCATTGCGAGTCTTCCAGGCCGGTATTGTTCAGGGTGTTCTGCAGATCGCTGAAGCTGCCTTCGAAGTAGGTGCTGTTGACCTTGTCGAACAGCGGCTTCAGGTCCAGGAACACCACCTTCTTTTCCGACTTCGAGATCACTGCGGCCACGCCGGCGCGGGAGATCAGGTCGGCGTTGACGCCACCCGGGGCGTAGCTCTTCTGGTTGGCTTCGCTCAGGCCAGGCGTCGCTTCGTCGCGACCCAGGCTCGCGCCGCGGTCACCCACCGGGTCACGCATCCAGCCCTGGGTGGTGTTGTCCTGCATGACGCTGAAGTCGGTCACGGCGGAAATCTCCGTCGGGGCCTTCATATCCGGCAGGTCAACGAAGCCCAGCAGCTTCATGAAGACGAAGTTCGACATGTTGCGGAAGCCCGGATAGAGGCCATGCCACGACATATCGCTGGAGTCATACGGACCCCCCACCTGGCTGCCGTCGGCGAGGCTGCCCAGCGCAATCACCGCCACCTGGCCCTTCAGGTTCTTGGTGTCCCAGATGGTCACCAGGGCAAATTCGGAATTCGACGTAATGGCGATGGCCGTGGGCACCTTGCCCTCCGGCAGCTTCACCGAAGCCGAGTGCGAAGCCGTATTCATGCCGACCGAGGCAATCAGGCCGTTCTGAAAAGCCACCAGCGATTGTGCGCAATCGTGCTCGCTGCAGCGGCCCATGGCGATAGGCTGCGTCGGCATCGCACCACCGTTGGCCGTGACGTGTTCCTTCAGCAGCGGATTGGTGGTGGTATGGCCCCAGAACCACGGGGTCTGCGGCTTTTCGGCAATGGTGCCGGCGCTCAGCGCCAGCGTCAGCAGCGGCGTGACGCCAGAGTCCGAAGCGGAGTCCGCGCGGAAAATCACGTCGCCCATGTTGCTGCCGTAATCATTGCGGGCACAGTCGAGGTTACCCAGCTGATAGATCACGTTGGTGCTGGTATCCATCGTGGCGCCCGGGTAATCCTGCTGGAAACAGGTATTGCCGTGCGGGTAAAAGGTCTTGTCCTCGGGTTTCCACACCGTACCAACCGCTGCGGGGGCGGAATTACTCGCGCCGTAGCGATAAGCCATGGCTTTGTCGCCGGAATAATCCGAGGCAATGGCGACATATTCGTCGGCATTCAAATTGCCCGAGCCGTCGAAAATCTCGTCGGCGACTTGAGTGGATTCCGCTGCCGGAGTGGTCGGGCCGCGCGAAGCTTCGGTCGACGAGGTGCTACCGGAGGTGGTGGCATCGCTGCCATCGCCACCACCGCCGCATGCCGTAAGCACCACAGCGGCGCAGGCGGCAGCCAGGAAGTTCAGGCTCGGCAGAATGTAAGTATTGCGCGCTCTGCGCAGGTCGGATGGGTTATCGCGAGGTAGATTTTTCCCAGTCATTGATATTTAAGTGAATGGATAAAAGATGAAAGTGAATAAACATCACCACGCCCGTTCTTGTGCCGGTTTGCAGTGTGCGCGACGAATTGCAGTGGCATAAAAAGCGGATCGGGTTAACCCCTTGGAAAACCCGGCAGCGGCGATACTAGGGGTACGTGTCCGAGACCGTACAGGCTGGTAACAATGGGTTACGTGTGATTTTCGGGCGGGGCACCTGTGCACTATTGCGGTGCGCTCTTGCGACGTAAGGATTACTCGCGCTTGGATCACATGTAAGGATTTGTTCGATTTGTGGACAGGCTTCCGTACGCGGCAATATCATCGCGCGCGATTTTCGCGACTAACAAAACGGGTAATTGGAGGGCTTTGAAACAGGTCCGGGCGGTTATTTAATGCCGGCGCGGCGCCAGCAGGGCGAGGGTTAATGCCACCTGAATTCCACATGAATGCCAGCGGCCCGCGGCGTTAAGCGCCACGCGCAGTGGGTCGGGCAGGCCGGCGCCTGCGGCTCGCTTCGCGCGGCGCCATACGTTATCGTTGAGCCCCTTGGAGCCCCGCGCGCGCACCGACGTGAGTCGACCGACCGCGCGCACCAAAGCCGAGCTCGTCCCATGCAAGCCACCAGAAAATCGTTCGTCGGACGCATCCGCGAACAGCTGGACCAGTTGTCGCCATCGGAGCGCCGGCTGGCGGAGTTCGCGCTGGATTTCCCCGGCGATCTCGCGGGCTATACCGCCTCGGAACTGGCCGGGCTGGCCAATGTGTCGAATGCCACCGTGACGCGCTTCGTGCGCCGCATGGGCTATGCCTCGTATGACGACGCGCGCAAGCATGTGCGCTCGGAGAAGAGCGCGGGCTCGCCGCTGTTGCTGGCCGCCACCGAAAGCGCAGCCGGCGCCGCCGACACCGGCTCGCTCGGCGCGCATCTCCAGCAGTCCCTGGCCAACCTCGGCGCCACTTACCGGCGCCTGTCAGAGGCGCAGCTGCGGGAAATCGCCGAGGCGATCCTGGGCGCGCGCAAGGTCTGGATCGTCGGCTTCCGCTCGAGCCAGCCGCTGGCCATGTACCTGCGCTGGCAACTGTTGCAGATCGTGCCGAGCGCACAGGTGGTGCCCGGCGCCGGCGAAACCATGGGCGAGCATCTCGCCGGCATGACGGAAGACGACGTGGTGATCGTGCTGGCCTTGCGCCGGCGCGTGCGCGAGTTGCCGTCGGTCGTGGCGCAGGCGGCGAAGGCTTGCCCGCGGCTGCTCTACATCACGGAGCAGGGGGCGGCGGTCAAGGCACCGGCCAGATGGGTGCTGCGCTGTGATGTGCAGGCCCCTGGCGTGCTGGACAACCACGCCGCAGTGACCGGCCTGTGCCATCTGCTGGCCACTCAGGTGATGGAGCTGGCCGGCACGCCGGGGCGACGGCACCTGGGCCTGGTCGAAGCGTTCCACGACGCGCTCGACGAACTCTGAACGCGCGCTGGCGCCGCCGGCGCGACTCGATGCCATTTCCCTTTCTGAAACGAGGTCGGCTGCCTTTTTCAGCCGACGCCTTGGTATAAAGCCGAATGAAAAATTATTTTCAGATGGTTATCATGCGAAAAAAATAACCCAATACGTCCGGAGCGGCTCGGCCCCGGCCCGGAAAAGAAAGCGCCGGGTGCGCATGGAGACAAGGCATGGGTGCGGAAGTCAACGCGGGATCCGGCCGGCCAGTCAGCGGCCGCCCATGCCGCGCCAGCCGCCAGCCAGCACTCCTGAGTCCCGAGACGCGAATGAGCCATATCCTGCTGATCAACCCGAACACTTCCAGCGCCACCACGCAGATGATGGTCGGCATCGCGCGCGCCTGGCTGGCGCAGCGCCTGGCCGCGCCGCCGGCCGTGGTCGGCGCGACGGTGGCGCGCGGCGCGCCGATGATCGTCGACGATAACGATCTGGCGGTGGCCGCCGGCGCGGTCAATGACGCGGACATGGTGCGCCTGGCTGGCCTTGCCGGGGGCGTGATCGTCGGCGCCTTCGGGGATCCGGGCCTCGACGCGCTGCGCGCGCAGCTGGCGGCGCCGGTGGTCGGCATCGGCGAGGCCGCGATGCGCGCCGCCGCGGCGGGCGAGCGGCGCTTCGGCATCGCCACCACCACGCCGCGGCTGGCGGCATCGATCGAATCCGGCGTGCGCCGGCACGGGTTGGAGACCTGGTTTACCGGCGCGCACTTCACCGATGGCGACCCGCGCGCGTTGGGCAGCGCGCCGCAGCAACAGGAGGAACGGCTCGCCGACGCGGTGCAGGCGTGCATCGACGATGGCGCGCAGGCCGTGATCATCGGCGGCGGGCCGCTGGGCGAGGCCGCGCGGGCGCTGGAACAGCGCTTCGCGGTACCCGTGATCGGGCCGATCCCGGCCGCATGCGAAGCGCTGGCCCGCGCCCTGGGGCTGGCGCCGCGCCAGGGGCCGGCGGATGCGCCGGCTGCGGCCGCGGCCGGCGCTTAAGCCACCAAAGGCGTGCTAGGCCACGCGCGTCGGCCGCCTGGCCTTCATCGCCGACGGGCGTACCTGTTGCAGCGCGCGCAGTGACTGCAGGGCATCCTCGACCGCTTCGATGCCGTCGCGCAGGCGGCCGGTGGCATAGCCCAGGCGGCTTTGCGCATCGGCATCGGGCGTGGAAAGGTTTTCGAGTGCGTCGACTTCCGCCTGCATCTGTCCGACCAGGCGGCGTAGCTGGGATGTGCTGTGCGAGGCTAGCGAACGGATCGCCATCGTGAGAGCCCTCCTTGCAAAGACCGGGTGCGCCCGTTGGCGCGGGTCCGCACGCTCCGTGCGGTGCCCGTCCTTTCTACGGTAAAGGCGGCGCAATAAGTTAGCCAGCGCTGTTACGAAATCGGCACGATGGCGCGGCTCGACCGAGCGTCGCTGCCGCGCCGCGCTGCCCGCAGGTTCGGCTATAGTCACCCGATGGATTCGCACTCGCCCCGCATGCAAGCAAAACCGGGCAGCCTGCCCGACGACGGCGCCACGCCGGCCGCGCAAGCCGAGGCGCGCCATCGCGCCGGCCGGAACAGCACGCTGGTCAGCGTGGCGGTCAATATCGGCCTGACCGCGGTGCAGGCGGTCGCTGGGGTGATCTCTGGCTCGCAGGCGCTGATCGCCGACGCCGCGCATTCGCTGTCCGACCTGCTTTCGGACTTCGTCGTGCTGGCCGCCGGCTGGCAGAGCCGCAAGGACCCGGATGCCGACCACCAGTACGGCCACCTGCGCTTCGAGACCGCCGCCTCGCTGGCTCTGGGCGTGCTGCTGCTGACGGTCGGGGCCGGCATGCTGTGGGCGGCGCTGGGCAAGCTGCAGTCTGCGGGCGGCGCGCAGCCGGTGCAGCCCGTGGCGCTGTGGGTTGCGCTGGCCACGCTGGCGTCCAAGGAACTGCTGTTCCGCTACATGCTGGCCGTGGCGCGGCGGGTGCGCTCAAGCATGCTGGTGGCCAACGCCTGGCATGCGCGCTCGGATGCGGCGTCGTCGCTGGTGGTGGCGCTCGGCATTGGCGGCAACCTGCTGGGCTACCACATCCTCGACCCGATCGCGGCGATCGTGGTCGGGCTGATGGTGGCGCGCATGGGACTGCGCTTCGGCTGGAACGCGCTCAACGACCTGATGGACCGCGCCGCCGACGAGGAAACCGTCGCCGCGATTCGCGCCACCATGCTGGCCACGCCCGGCGTGCTCGGCCTGCACGAACTGCGCACGCGCAAGATGGGCGACCAGGTCCTGGTCGACGTGCACCTCGAGATCGACGCCACCCTGACCGTGGCGCAGGGTCATGCCATCGCGGTGGAAGCTCGGCGCCGCACGCTGGAACACCACCACGTGCTGAACGTGATGACGCACGTCGACCCGGTATACGTGGGCGCAACCACGGCCGATGGCTGAGCCCAGACTGTGGACAGCGTGGGCCAAGCTGGGGATAACTGGCCGGACAAGCTGTGTCGCGCCTGGGGACGCGCTGTGGGACGTATACGGACAACTCACGGGGAGCGCGACAGATGTATACGCTGCCGCGGACTTGTCCCGGCAAATCAGGGTTATCCCGGAGCCGTTATCTTCGCTGCAAGTCACTGACCCAGAAGGGAAAAGGTGACTTATCCACGGCCCGGAGCCCGGTTTACCTACTACTACTATGTTTACATACGTAAACAATATAAAGACGACAGCCAGGACCTTTGCGCCAGGTGTTGTTTCCTGGCCGGCATGTATACGCGGCTGTCCGTATACCGGCTAGCGCGGCACCTTGAACGCCTTGCGCGCAACCAGAACCTGCGCGCGCGTGGCGCAGCCCTCCTGGTGGTCGTTGACCAGGCCCATGGCCTGCATCAGCGCATACATCGTGGTGGGCCCGACAAAGCGCCAGCCGCGCTTCTTCAGGTCCTTGGATAGCGCGGTGGACTCGGGGGAAATGGCCATGGTGCGCAGTACCTCTGGCGTCAGCACCTTCGGCCGGCTGGCCGGATCGGGCTCGAAGCGCCAGAAGTAGGCGGCCAGCGAGGACTCCGATTCCAGCAGTTCGCGGGCCCGCTGGGCATTGTTGATCGCGGCTTCGATCTTGCCGCGGTGGCGCACGATGCCGGCATCGCCCAGCAGGCGCGCGATATCGCGCTCGGTAAAGCGCGCGACTTTCTCGATGTCGAAATTGGCGAACGCCTTGCGGAAGGCTTCGCGCTTGCGCAGGATGGTCAGCCAGCTGAGACCGGACTGGAACCCTTCCAGGCACAGTTTCTCGAACAGCCGGCGGTCGTCGGCCACTGGAAAGCCCCACTCGGTATCGTGGTAGTGGCAGTAGTCCTCCAGCGTGCCGCACCAGCCGCAGCGCACCGGCGCGGCCAGCGCTTCCTTGTTGCTCGTCATGCGTACCTTTCCAGTATCGAATAAATGGGGCGCGGCTCCGGCTCTCGCCGGCCGGCGCATTTGCTGCGATCATGCCCGCACCTGAGAGATTGCGGAAGGCTGAAAATGGACATGCGATTGACCACCCTGGACGAGGACGGATGGGAGCTCGACGACGCCGAGCCCATCGCGGCCGCCCACCCCGACACCTTCTGGCTGCCGCCGCGCGCCGAACGCGACGCGCTTGCCGCGGGCCAGCAGGCCAAGCTGATCTTCCGCATCCTCGTCGCCGACGAGGGTGGCAACGAGGAAGTCCACGTCGAGCGGATGTGGGTCAATGTGACCGGGCGCGAAGGCGCGCTCTATACCGGCGAACTCGACAACCAGCCGTACTGCACCGACGAGATGAATCCCGGCATGCCGCTGTGTTTCGAGGCCCGGCACGTGATCCATATCTATCGGGAGGGCGACGAAGACGCTTGAGCGACCGCCAGCCGGCCACAAAAAAGCCAGCCTCGCGGCTGGCTTTTTCGATGAAGACGCGCGGCGCGCTCAGGCCAGCCGCTTGCCGGTCCGGTCGTGCATGAACACCAGCGCGACAAAGCTGACCACGGCGGCGGCGATCACATAGTAGGCCGGCGCCAGCTTGTTCTGGGTCGACTCGATCAGCCACGTCACGATCAGCGGGGCAAAGCCGCCGAAGATTGTCACGGCGAAGTTATAGGCCAGCGACAGGCCGGTGGAGCGCACTTCGGTCGGGAACTGCTCGGCCAGCACCGCCGGCGCCGGGCCGGTAAACGCCGCCAGCAGGATGCCCAGCACGATCTGCACCTGCAGCAGCGTCTGCGTGGTCGGCGCCATGTTGAGCCAGTGGAACAGCGGATAGGCGAGCACGCCGATCAGCAGCGCCACTACGCCCAGCATGCGCTTGCGGCCCACGCGGTCCGACAGCATGCCCATCAGCGGGCACAGCACCAGGATGATGGCGCCGCACAGCGCGGTCGACTGGAACGTCGCGCCCAGCGGCAGGCCCAGCTGCTGCTTGGCGTACGACGGCATGTAGAACACCAGCACGTAGGTGCAGACCGTCCACAGGATGGTCACGCCGAGGCCGGCCAGCACCTCGCGCGGGTGGTCGCGCAGCACCTGCGACAGCGGCGAGAACTTCACCTGCGCGGCCTTGCGGGCGGCCTGGCGCGCCTCGAACTCGGGCGGCTCGTGCAGGTGCGAGCGGATATACATGCCCACCGGGCCGATCAGCAGGCCGAACAGGAACGGGATGCGCCAGCCCCAGGCGTCGATCTGTTCCGGCGACAGGCCGTTGGTGACCAGTGCGCCCATGGCCGCGCCCAGCATGAACGAAATGCCTTGGCTGGCCTGCTGCCAGCTGGCGTAGGCGCCGCGCTCGGCGTCGGGCGCGTGCTCGATCAGGAAGGCGGTGGCACCGCCGACTTCGCCGCCGGCGGAAAAGCCCTGGATCAGCCGCGCGACCACGATCAGCGCCGGGGCCCACAGGCCGATCTGGTCGTAGGTCGGGGCCAGGCCGATGATGGCGGTGCCCAGCGCCATCAGCAGGATGGTCAGCGTCAGCGCCGCCTTGCGGCCGACGCGGTCGGCATAGACGCCCAGCACGATGGCGCCGACCGGGCGCATGAAAAAGCCCACGCCAAAGGTGGCGACGGTGAGCAGGAACGAGGTCAGGTCATTGCCGGTGGGAAAGAACAGCTTGGCGATGATGACGGCAAAGAAGCTGTAGACGGTGAAGTCGAACCACTCCAGGCCATTGCCGATGGTGGCGGCGATGATCGCCTTGCGTCGGGTGGCGTTGGTCAGTTCTGGAACGGGGACGGTAGTCGCGGTCATGAAGCGTTGGTCATGCGAGGAAATCGCCATATTAAGCGATTCCTTAATCGCAGGCCTGCGCGCCGTCGCGCGCGACTTCAGCCGGGCAGTGCAGGTTCAGTCGCCCGCTGCTCCGGCCTTGGCGGGCTCGCGGGGACAGTCTCGGCGCAAGCCGAGGGGGCGGGGGCAAGGCGGCGTCGTGTGAGCCACAGCAGCACGGCGCTGGCCACCCAGCCCGACACGAACACCGTGTCTCCGGCCCGGTTCAGCCAGGCCGGCGCGGCCGGCATGCCGGTCACGGACAGCAGCAGTCCGGCTGGCAGCCGCGCCAGGATCCACAGCGCCACGGCCGGCATGCTGCCGTAGACGCCCGGCTGCCACCACTGGCGCGGAATGGGGTTGTACCGTCCGGCGCGGCGCGGATTGCGCGATGCCACCCTAGTCTCCTGTTACGGAATTTCCTGCGGAGCGCCCGCATGAGGGGGCTTCCGGCTGCAGCATAAGTCCCTTGCATCCGCCGAGGTGCGGGCTCGGCGCGGGTTATGTGGGCCGCGCCACGGATCGGCCCCCGGATTCAATTTTTTTGCATGAGGTGTCCGCAAAGCGCGGCCGCGCCCGGCGGCGTTCTTTGCCAAACTGGAAGCCAGTACACAAACCGTTTGAAGGCGGTATTGCCATGCTTCCCTCGCTCTATATCTCCCACGGCTCGCCGATGCTGGCCATCGATCCCGGCCCCACCGGCGCCGCGTTCGAGGCGCTCGGCGCCCGGCTGCGCGCGCAGCGCCCGCATGCGGTGCTGGTGATTTCGGCGCACTGGATCTACAGCACGCTGGCGGTCACCAGCCGCGAGCGCCAGGAGGCCTGGCACGATTTCGGCGGCTTCCCGCGCGAGTTGTACGCGCTGCGCTACGACGCCCCGGGTTCGCCGGAACTGGCGGCGCGGGTCAAGGTGCTGGTCGAGTCGGCGGCGATTCCCGGCGCGGGCTTTGTCGGCCACGACGACGAGCGCCCGCTGGACCATGGCGCCTGGATGCCGATGCGCCACTTCTTTCCCGATGCCGACATGCCGGTGGTGCAGCTGGCGCTGAATCCATATCTGGCTCCCCAGGCCCAGATCGCGATCGGGCGGGCGCTGGCGCCGCTGCGCGACGAAGGCGTGCTGGTGCTGGCCTCCGGCAGCTTCACGCACAACCTGCAGGAAGTGTTTGGCGGCGGCCGGCGTGAACAGCACGGTCCGGCAGCCGAGCCCTATGTCGAAGCGTTCCGCCAGTGGATGGCCGAGGCACTGGACCAGGCCCTGGCCACCGGCGACACCCGCCTGATTGCCGACTACCGTGCGCAGGCGCCCTATGCGCGCCGGGCACACCCGACCGACGAGCACCTGCTGCCTTTCTATGTGGCGCTGGGCGCTGCCCTCGGCCCGGAGGGCGCGCGCGCGGCGCTGCCGGAGCCGGCCACGGTGTCCCGGGTCGCCGACGAGGTCACCTATGGCGTGCTGGCCATGGACAGCTTCGTGTTCGAGGGCATGGGCGCCGGGGCACCGCTGCGGGCCGCGGCCTGAAGGCTTACTGGCCGGCCGGGGTACGCGGCGGCAGGTAGCGCCGCGCCGAGCGCGCTCCCGCCAGCGCGATCCAGCCCATGGTCAGCGCCACCAGCGCCAGGCCGGCGCGCAGGCTGGCCAGGTGCGCCACGCCGCCGATCAGCACCGGGCCCAGCAAGAGCCCCACATAGGCGAAGCGCGCCACGCGCGCAATCGCTTCGGCCGGTGCCACGCCGGGCAGCCGCGACGCGGCGACAAAGAAGATCGGCACCATATTGGCCGCGCCCAGCCCCATCAGCGCAAAGCCCGCCAGCGCGGCCAGCGGCAGCGGCACGGCCAGCGCCAGCGCAATGCCGGCAAAGCCCACCCAGGCACTGCCGGTCAGGGTCGCCCTGTCGCCCAGGCGCGCGCGCAGGCGGTCGCCGCCGAAGCGCCCGCACGCCATGCCGCCGGAGAACGCGGCATAGCCCAGGCTGACCCAGCCGTCGGGCGCCCGTGCCACGTCGCGCATATAGACGCTGGTCCAGTCGTACATCGCGCCTTCACCGACCAGCCCCAGAAACGCCAGCAGCCCCAGCAGCCATAGCGCCCGCACCGCATGGTCGCGATGGTGGGGCGCGGAAGGCGGCACGGGGTGGTCGGCGAGCAGCCCCGGCAGCGTAGCCACCGCCACCGCCGCGGTCAGGCCGGCCATCATGGCCGCATGCGCCAGCGGCGGCACCTCCAAGGCCAGCATCAGGCCGCCAAAGCCGGCGCCCGCCATGCCGCCCAGGCTGAACATGCCATGCAGCGACGACATCACCGGCCGCGTGCGGCTGGCTTCGACCGTGGCGGCCTGCGCGTTCATGGCCACATCGAACGCCGCGTTGGTCATGCCGAAGACCAGCAGCGCGGGCAGCAGCAGCCAGAACGACGGCATCGCCAGGATCGCCACCGTGGCCAGCGCGAACAGCAGCCCGCCAGCCATCGAGGCGCGCGCGCTGCCGGCGCGCGCCACCCAGCGCCCGACCGGGCCCATCGCCACGATGGCGCCGCCCGCCACCGCCAGCATCGCCAGCGACAGCATCGCGTCGGACAGGCCGAAGCGTGCCTTGATGGTGGGGATATGCACGCCCCAGGTGGCAAAGGTAGCGCCGTTGACGAAAAACAGCGCCATGGTGCCGCGCGTGGCGCGCGCGACCCGGCCAGCGGGCAGCACGGCGGCGGACGCCGGGGAGCCGGTCATGGGTGGCCCGCCTCCACGCGCAGCAGCCCGCGCCGGTGCAGCGCGTAGCCGAAGGCCAGCAGCGCGGCCAGCGCCAGTGCCAGCATCACCCAAAGCATCAGCCAGTAGCCCCCGGCCGCGCGCCACAGCAGCGCGCCCAGCCACGGCGCCGCCGCCTGCATCAGCAGTACCGGCGTCATCATCAGCCCGTTGAGGGTGGCGTAGTGGTGGCGCGAGATCAGCTCCGGCATGGCCATCGCGCGCAGCATGGTGTTGACACCGTTGGCGCAGCCGTACAGCACGGCCGCCACCATCAGCCACGCGCCATGCCCCAGCGCAAAGCACAGCAGCCCGGCGCTCATCAGCGCATAGACCGGCAGCGACAGCCGCACCGGGTGGCGCACGCCTGCGCGCATCATCAGCATGCGGCCCGCCACCTGGGCCGGCCCGATCAGCGCCGCGACCGCCAGCTGCTGTGCCACCGGCATGCCCTTCTCCGTCAGCATCGGGATCAGGTGCGCGCCCAGCAGCGACGCCACCACCGCGGTCGCGGTAAAGGCCAGCACCACCGCCCAGAACACCGGCTGGCGCAGCGTGGCGCGGGCAATGTCGCGGCCGCCGGCGGAGGCCGTGCCGGCGCCAGCGCCGGTGTAAGAGGGATGCAGGGCGTAGCGCATGCGCGCATGCAGCGGCGCGCAGACCAGCAGGTTCAGCAGGGCAAAGCCGACCAGGGTCGGGCGCCAGCCGACATGCAGCACCAGCCATTGCGCCAGCGGCACGAAGATCGTGCTGGCAAAGCCGGCCATCAGCGTGACCGCGACGATCGGCTTCTGGTACTGGTCGCCATAGGCCTGGCGCAGCACGACGAAGGCGGGCTCGTACAGCGTGGTCGCCATGGCCAGGCCGAGCGGCACCCACATCAGCAGGAACACGGACTGCGACGGCGTCCACGCCCACAGCAGCAGGCCCAGCCCGGCCAGCACCGAGCCCGCGCCCATTACCTTGCGCGCCGGGGCGCGGTCCAGCAGCCGGCCGACCGCGAACGAGCACAGCGCCCATACCAGCAGCCCCAGCGAATAGCCGCCCGCCAGGAAGGGCTTGGACCAGCCCAGGCTGCCGATCATGGGCTCGATGAAGACGGTGAAGGCGAAGAACAGCGTGCCCCAGGAGATGGTCTCGGTCAGGCCGAGGATCCACACCAGCCGGCGCGGCGGCGTGGCCGGCTGCGCCGGCCCGGTGCGGGCCGCGCTGACATCATGGCGGTGGTCGGCAGCGTCCGTGCCGGGACTGGCTTCTAGTGTGGTCATGGCGGGCCCGGCGGGGGATGGCCGCCATGGAAGCGGCGCGCCTGGGGCCAGTCGCAAATTGTAGCGATACTGCGCGCGGCGCGCCGGACGCCACCGTGTTACTGTGCGGTCACCGGCGTGGGCGGTCCCTTGAGCTCGACCACGTTGCCGTCCGGGTCCCGCACATACAGCGAGGGGCCCTTGCCCTCGGCGCCGAAGCGCTGCGCCACTTCGCCCGCGTCGACACCGTGCCGCGCCAGCTGCGCGCGCAGCGCGTCAGCGTCGAACGGGTCGATGCGCAGGCAGAAATGATCGAGGTTGCGACCTTCCTCGCCCGGCCCGGCGCCGCCGGCGCGGCCCAGCGGACCGTCGAGCGCGACCAGGTCGATCAGGCTGGCACCGGCGCGCAGCTGGGTCAGGCCCAGCTCGGCCTGCTCGCGCTCCACGCTGCAGCCGAGCACGTCGACATAGAAGCGCCGCAGCGCCGCCACATCGGCGCTGCGCAATACCAGGTGGTCGATGCCGAGGATGCGGAACATGGGGTCAGTGGTGCAGGCCGTCATAGTCGATGACCTTCAGGCTGTCGAGGTCGACATTGTCCAGGCAGCGCACATTGACCGCGGCCATCGGCTTGCCGTCCTTGTCCTGGCCGTCCGCGTACGGGCCGCAGCCGCATACCGGGCAGAAGCGGTGCGCGATCTTCATGGTGTTGAAGCGGTAGGTGGAGGCGTTGCTCTCGGGCGTTTCCAGCCTGAAGGTCGCGCGCGGCACGAACCACAGCAGGTGCCCGCGCCGGCGGCAGATCGAGCAGTTGCAGCGGATCACGCTGGGGATGCTGTCGGCCTCGACCGCGAAGGCGATGTTGCCGCAATGGCAGCTTCCGTTGAAGGTCATGTTGTCTCCTTGAGATACAGCCGTGCGAACCGGATCACATCAACGCTGCTGCGCCGCAATATGCCGGCACATTGTTTGGTTTTTGACAGTGTAGTCCGGCCACGGGTGCCACAATGCCGGCAAAAGACAACGACACGCGCGGCCACCGCGCCCCATCCCATCAAAGGAGACCCGCATGAGCGACACCCACGCGCCTGCACGCGCCAGCTTCAGCCATATGGAACACGGCACCCGCGAGGACTGGGCCGCCATCTCCGCCGAGTTCATGCCGTTCGCACGCGCATTGCCGGACCGCGTGCTGGCGCACCTGCGCCTGCTCGACGGCGATTGCGGTGGCTTCCCGGTGGACCGGCTCACGCATTCCTTGCAGACCGCGACGCTGGCCCACCGCGACGGCCAGGACGAGGAGTACGTGGTCTGCGCGCTGCTGCACGATATCGGCGATACGCTGGGCAGCTTCAACCATCCCGATATCGCCGCCGCCATCCTCAAGCCCTTCGTCAGCGCCGAGAACCTGTGGATGGTGGAAAAGCACGGCGTGTTCCAGGGCTACTACTTCTTCCATCATCTCGGCCTGGATCGCAACCTGCGCGAGCAATACCGCAGCCAGCCCGAACTGTTCGAGCGCACCGCGGAGTTCTGCCGCAAGTACGATGCCGCCGCCTTCATGACCGACTACGACACGCTGCCGCTGTCGTTCTTCGAGCCGATGGTGCGCCGGGTGCTGTCGCAGCCGAAGCATTCGATGTATGTGAAGCCGGGAGAGACGACGCTGGCGCAGGCGTAAGCCGACCGACGCGCCCGTACCGATGGTGTTTCCCTCTCCCCGCATGGGGAGAGGGCAGGGTGAGGGGTGGTTTGGCTAGACGCCACGTATCCCGAAGCTCCCGCTCTCTCCCGGGGGGAGAATGCAGCGGTGAGATTCAGTGTGGCTACGCCGCCCGCTGCGTCGTCTCCGGATGCCGGAACTGCTCCAGCAGTTTCGCCCAACGCCCGCGCACCGCCTTCAGGTTGTTTTCCTTCACGTGGCCGAAGCCGCGGATATCGTCCGGCAGGTTGGCCAGCGCCACGGCGGTGTCGTAGTTGGCGGCATTGAGGCCCGCCACCAGTTCATCCAGCAAGGCACGGTACTCGCCGATCAGCGCGCGCTCGGTGCGGCGCTCTTCGGTCTTGCCGAAGATGTCGAAGATGCCGCCGCGCAGGCCCTTCATCTTCGCCAGCACGCGGAACAGCTTCATCGTCGACGGGCCGAACTTGCGCTTGACCAGCTGGCCCTTGTCGTCGCGCTTCGCGTTCAGCGGTGGCGCCAGCCAGAAGTTGAGCTGGTAGTCGCGCCCGGGCTCGCCCTCGAACTGCGCGCGCAGCTTGTCCAGGAAGGCTGGATCCGTATAAAGACGCGCCACTTCGTACTCGTCCTTGTACGCCATCAGCTTGGCCAGGTTGCGTGCCGCCGCCTCGGTCAGCGGCAGGGCCTTGCCGCTGCCCAGCAGCGCGCTCTCGGCCGCGCGCACGCGCTCGATCGCTTCGCGGTAGCGGCTGGCATAAGCCGCATCCTGGTACGCCGTCAGGTGTTCCACGCGGCGCGCGATCAGCTTGTCGAGCAGGGCGCCGGTCGACGCCGGCAGCTTGACCACGGCCGCGCCTTCTGCGGTGCTCTTGAGCTTGCCGCTCAGCGACAGCACGTGCTCCGGGTCGTGCGCCATATGGCGGCCCCAGTCGAAGGCGGCCTTGTTCTTTTCCACCGCCACCCCGTTCAGCTCGATGGCGCGCTCCAGCGCCTGCAGCGTCAGCGGGATCCAGCCCTTCTGCCAGGCGTAGCCCAGCACCAGCGGGTTGGTGTAGATGGCATCGCCCAGCAGCGCCACGGCCAGCCCGGAGGCATTGATGAAGTCGCACTTGTCGCCCACCGCATTGCGCACGTCCTGCTCGGCGGACAGGCCCGGGAACTGCCACTTCGGGTTCTTGATGAAATCGGCGGTCGGGGTTTGCGCGGTGTTGACCACGGCGCGGGTGCGGCCGGCCTGGGTCTTGGAGATGACCTCGTCGGAGGCCGACACGATGGCATCGCAGCCGATCACCAGGTCGGCCTCGCCCATGGCAATGCGGGTGGCATGCAGGTCGTCGGGGCGCGCGGCGAGCTGCACGTGCGACAGCACCGCGCCGCCTTTCTGCGCCAGGCCGGCCATGTCGAGCACGGTGACGCCCTTGTTCTCCAGGTGCGCGGCCATGCCCAGCAGGCCGCCGATGGTCACCACGCCGGTGCCGCCGACGCCGGTCACGAGGATGCCGTAGGCGCGGCGGATCGACGGCAGCTGCGGCTCAGGCAGCGCCGGCAGGCTGTCCATCGCCACGCCATGCTGCTCGGGCTTGCGCACTTGCGCGCCCTCGGCCGTGACAAAGCTGGGGCAGAAGCCGTTCACGCACGAGAAGTCCTTGTTGCACGAGGACTGGTTGATCTGGCGCTTGGTGCCAAACTCGGTTTCCAGCGGTTCCACCGACAGGCAGTTGGACTTGACCGAGCAGTCGCCGCAACCTTCGCAGACCGCGTCGTTGATAAAGGCGCGGCGTGGCGGGTCTTCCATCGTGCCGCGCTTGCGGCGGCGGCGCTTTTCGGTGGCGCAGGTCTGGTCGTAGATCAGGATGGTGCAGCCCGGCACCTCGCGCAGTTCCCGCTGCACGCGGTCGAGCTGGTCGCGGTGATGGATGTCGATGCCTGGCGGCAGCTTGATCGCCGCGTTGTACTTCTCGGGCTGGTCGCTGACGATGACGATCTGCTTCGCGCCCTCGCTGTGCACCTGCCAGGCGATATCCTGCACCGACAGCTGGCCGTCCACCGGCTGGCCACCGGTCATCGCCACCGCGTCGTTGTACAGGATCTTGTAGGTGATGTTGACGCCCGCGGCGATCGACGCGCGGATCGCCAGCAGGCCGGAATGGAAGTAGGTGCCGTCGCCCAGGTTGGCGAACACATGCTTGTCGCCGGCAAACGGCGCCTGGCCGATCCACGCCACGCCTTCGCCGCCCATCTGGCTGAAGGTGCTGGTGCTGCGGTCCATCCACACCGTCATGTAGTGGCAGCCGATGCCGGCCAGCGCGCGCGAGCCCTCGGGCACGTTGGTCGAGGTGTTGTGCGGGCAGCCCGAGCAGAACCACGGCTTGCGCTCGGCCTTCGGCTGGTCCTTCCCCTGGCCGACCACGCGCGGCGTGGCCAGCGCCTTTTCCTTGGCCTCGATGATGGCCAGGCGCGCGGTGATGCGCGCGCGCACGTCCACCGGCAGGTCGAACTTTTCCAGGCGCGTGGCGATGGCCTTGGCAATGATCGCCGGCGACAGCTCATAGTGTGCCGGCAGCAGCCAGTGGCCCTGCGGGATCGACCATTCGCCGCCGGCGTTGTCCTTCTCGTCGAACTTGCCGTAGACCTTGGGGCGGACATCGTCGCGCCAGTTGTACAGCTCTTCCTTGAGCGCGTACTCCATGATCTGGCGCTTCTCCTCCACCACCAGGATTTCCTGCAGGCCCTCGGCAAAGGCGCGCGCGCCATGCGCCTCGAGCGGCCACACGCAGCCGACCTTGTACAGCCGGATGCCGATCTGCGCGCAGGTGGCGTCGTCCAGGCCCAGGTCGGCCAACGCCTGGCGCGTGTCCAGATAGGCCTTGCCGCCGGTCATGATGCCGAAGCGCGCATGCGGCGAATCGATCTCGATGCGGTCGAGCTTGTTGGCGCGCACATAGGCCAGGCCGGCGTACCACTTGTAGTCGAGCAGCCGCGCCTCCTGCTCCAGCGGCGGATCGGGCCAGCGGATGTTGAGGCCGCCCGGCGGCATGATGAAGTCGCCCGGCAGCGCGATCTGCACGCGGTGCGGGTCCAGCTCGACCGAGGCCGACGATTCCACCACGTCGGTCACGCACTTCATCGCCACCCATAGCCCCGAGTAGCGGCTCATGGCCCAGCCGTGCAGGCCGTAGTCCAGGTACTCCTGCACGTTGGACGGATACAGCACCGGCAGGCCGCAGGCCTTGAAGATGTGCTCGGACTGGTGCGCCAGCGTCGAGGACTTGGCCGAGTGGTCGTCGCCGGCCAGCACCAGCACGCCACCGTGCTGGGAGGAGCCCGCCGAGTTGGCGTGCTTGAACACGTCGCCGGTGCGGTCCACGCCCGGCCCCTTGCCGTACCACATGCCGAAGACCCCGTCGAACTTCGCGTCGGGGTACATATTGACCTGCTGCGAGCCCCACACCGAGGTGGCGGCGAGGTCTTCGTTCAGGCCGGCCTGGAACACGATGTTGTGCGCGGCCAGGTGCTTCTTGGCCTTCCACAGCGACTGGTCGAGCGCGCCCAGCGGCGAGCCGCGATAGCCGGAGATAAAGCCGGCGGTGTTCAGCCCGGCGGCGTGGTCGCGCTCCTGCTGCAGCATCGGCAGGCGCACCAGCGCCTGCGTGCCGCTGATATAGATGCGGCCGCGTTCGAGCGTGTATTTGTCTTCGAGGGAAACGTTGGCGAGCGCCTGGCGGATGGCGTCGCTGACCGGCGAGGTCAGGGGGGCATTCATGCGTGCTCCTCTATGGGCGTGCTGTCGGGATCACCGAAACCTGCAGTTGTGGGCAACCGCCTCGTTGCCTCTTGTGAAGGCCCGGAGCGGCTGTGTCTCTGCGCGGCATGGTAGCACCGCCACAAAGTCGGCGGTACCTTGCAATGCAGCACAAAGCGTGCCGGTCATGGCCGCGATTTCCCGTATCGACAGGGCCTGGCGTGTACACTGCGTTGCATCGAGATCGCCCGCGCCTTGGCCGGGCGGTCTCTTGTGCGTCATATCTGCGTTGCCATCCTGGTGCAACCCGATCTAGTCCGCCCGCGCCGGTGCGCGGCTTGCCAGCGAATATCCGAACATGACCAATTCCCCCCGCCAGGGCACTGCGACCCTGGCCGTGCTGATCGACGCCGACAACGCGGCGCCCGCCATCGTCGAAGGCCTGCTGGCCGAGGTCGCCAAGTACGGCGTGGCCGCCGTCAAGCGCATTTACGGCGACTGGACTCGCCCCAACCTGGCCGGCTGGAAGGAGCGGCTGCTGTCGCACTCGATCCAGCCGATCCAGCAGTTCCGCTACACCGTCGGCAAGAACGCGACCGACAGCGCGATGATCATCGACGCCATGGACCTGCTCTACACCGGGCGCTTCGATGGCTTCTGCATCGTCTCCAGCGACAGCGACTTCACCCGGCTGGCCTCGCGCATCCGCGAACAGGGCCTGACGGTGTACGGCTTTGGCGAGCGCAAGACGCCCAAGCCGTTCGTCACCGCCTGCGACAAGTTCATCTATTCCGACGTGCTGCGCGCCGAAGTCGACACCGACGGCGCGGACGGGGCCGATGGCGCCGCCGCGCCCACGCGCAAGCGCAGCACCGGCGAGCTGCGCCAGGATTCGCGCCTGGTGCGCCTGCTGCAGAACGCGGCGCAGGCGGTGTCGGACGAAGACGGCTGGCTGGCGCTGGGCAGCATGGGCAACCATATCGCCAAGCAGGCGCCGGAATTCGACTCGCGCAACTACGGCTACGGCAAGCTGTCGGAGCTGGTCGCGGCGACCGGCCTGTTCGAGGTCGAGACCCGCAACGGCGGCAACAACAAGACCATCTGGGTGCGGCTGAAGAAGCGCGCCAAGGGCGGCGAGCCGCAGCAGCGCACGCCGCAGCCGCCGGCCCAGCACTCGGAGCCGGCGCGTCGCCAGCCCGCACCCGCACCCGCGCCGGCGCCGGAACCGGCCCGCGGGGTCGAGCCACTGCCCACGCCGGAGACGGTTGCGTCCGAGCTGGAAGCCCCGGCGCAAGCCGAGCCGCCCTTTGTCGCGGCCGACGCGGTGCAGGCCGAGCCCGAGCCGCAACCGGTGCCGCCGCTGGAAGCGGCGCCGCAGCCGGACCCGCAGCCCGAAGTGCCGCCTGATGTGCAACCGAAGGCTGGCAGCCGCACCAGCGCGCGCAAGCGCGCGGCGCGCCGGCCGGAGGTGACGTTGAGCGAGACGCCGTGGCCGATCGACCAGTCGGTGTTCGCGGCGCCGGGCACGACCGTGCTGACGGCGACGGTAGAGGCGGAACCGCAACCGGCTGCGGTTGAGGCCGAGGCCGCACCGGTGCCGGCGCCGGCGCGCAAGACGCGCAAGCGTCCGAGCAAGAAGGCGGAGTAAAACGGCTGCTGGTTTTCTCCCCTCTCCCGCCTGCGGGAGAGGGGCAGGGGGTGAGGGCAGGCGGCAGCATACCGATGCGCTGCACTTCGTTGATGCTCCCACCCTCACCCCCACCCCTCTCCCACTTCGCGGGAGAGGGGAGCCTGCACCAGCGGCGTCAGGCAATGCGAGCGTTGCTGGTTGCCAGCACAGCGCTCTTACCGCACCAGCTGGTTGATCTCGATGATCGGCATCAGCACCGCCAGCACGATCAGCAGCACCACCACGCCCATGGTCAGGATCAGCAGTGGTTCCAGCAGGCTGGTCAGGAACAGCGTGCGCCGTTCCAGTTCCTGCGCTTCGCCTTGCGCGGCGCGGTCCAGCATCACCGGGAGGTTGCCGGTGGCTTCGCCCGAGCGGATCAGGTGCACCAGCACCGGCGGAAACTGGTTCTGCGCCGCCAGCGCGCGCGCCAGCGAGGCGCCTTCGCGCACGCGGGTGTTGGCGTCTTCGACGTTGGCGCGCAGCGCTTCGTTGGTCAGGGTCTCGCCGGCAGCCTGCAGGCTGCGCAGGATCGGCACGCCCGCGGAAACCAGGATCGCCAGCGTGCCGGCAAAGCGCGCAGTGTTGTAGCCGCGTACCAGCTTGCCGACCAGCGGCGCGGTCAGCAGCCAGCGGTGCCATTCCAGCCGCACCGCGGGCTGGCTCAGCAGCCGGCGGATGCTGAACGCGGCCACCGCGATCACCGCGAGCGCCGCCCACCACCAGTTGCGCACGAAATCCGACAGCCACAGCATGATGATGGTCAGCGTGGGCAGCTTCTGCTTGGTGTTGGCGAACACGCTCACCACCTGCGGCACCACATACGACAGCAGGAAGATCACGATCGCGAACGCCACCACCGTGACGATGGCCGGATAGGTGAAGGCCAGCCGGATCTTGGAGGTCAGCGTGTTGCGCGATTCGATGTAGCCGGCCAGCCGCTCCAGCACCACGCCCAGGTGGCCGGAGTGCTCGCCGGCCGAGACCAGCGCGCGGTAGATGTCCGGAAAATCGCGCGGATGCTGCGCCAGCGCCACCGACAGCGCGCTGCCGCCCATCACTTCGGCGCGGATGCCGGCCAGCAGTTCATGCACGTAGGGCCGCTCGGCCTGGTCGGCCAGCGCGCCCAGCGCTTCGTCCAGCGGCAGGCCGGCCACGATCAGGCTGGCCAGCTGGCGCGTGAACAGCGCCTGCTCCTGTGTCGACAGCTTGCGCGCGAACAGCTGGCTGCCGCCGCGCGGCGCCAGGCCGGCGCCGGCCAGCGCGTCGACGGTCAGCGGCGTGAGCCCGCGCGCGCGCAACTGGGTGCGGGCCTGGCGCGCGCTGTCGGCCTCGATCACGCCGCGGTCGGTCTTGCCGGCGGCATCGGCGGCTTCATAGCGGAAAGCTGGCATGCGGGCGGCTCCGCGTCAGTCGCGCGTGACGCGCAGCACTTCCTCGAGCGAGGTCGCGCCGCTGTCGATCCAGCGCTGCGCGTCGCCGCGCATGGTGTGCATGCCGCGCGTCAGCGCCACCTGCTTGATCTCCGACTCGGGCGCCTGGCGGTGGATCATGGTGCGGATTTCGTCGTCCACCGTCAGCAGTTCATAGACGCCCATGCGCCCCTGGTAGCCCGACTGGCCGCACTTGTCGCAGCCGACCGGATGCCACACGGTCTGCAGCGGCTTGCCCTGCGCGTGCAGCACGTCGGCCTCGGCGGGCGTGACCTCGATCACTTCCTCGCGCTTGCAGTGCGGGCACAGGCGGCGTACCAGCCGCTGCGCCAGCACCCCCAGCAGCGACGACGACAGCAGGAACGGCTCGATGCCCATGTCGACCAGCCGCGTCACCGCCGACGCCGAGTCGTTGGTGTGCAGCGTGGCCAGCACCAGGTGGCCGGTCAGCGACGCCTGTACCGCGATCTGCGCGGTTTCCAGGTCGCGGATCTCGCCGATCATGACCACGTCCGGGTCCTGGCGCAGGATTGCGCGCAGGGCCTTGCCGAAGGTCATGTCGATGCGCGGGTTGACCTGGGTCTGGCCGATGCCGTCGAGGTCGTACTCGACCGGGTCTTCCACCGTCATGATGTTGGTGGTGCGCGCATCCAGCCGCGACAGCGCGGCATACAGCGTGGTGGTCTTGCCCGAGCCGGTCGGCCCGGTCACCAGCACGATGCCGTGCGGCTGGCGGATCAGCTGGTCGAAGCCACGCAGCGTGTCGGGCGCCATGCCCAGCTTGGCCAGGTCCAGCCGGCCGGCTTCCTTGTCCAGCAGGCGCAGCACCGCGCGCTCGCCGTGGCCGGTGGGCAGCGTCGAGACGCGCACGTCGACCGGCCGCCCGCCCACGCGCAGCGTGATGCGGCCGTCCTGCGGCAGGCGCTTCTCGGCAATGTCGAGCTGCGCCATGATCTTGATGCGCGAGATCAGCGCGCCGTGCAGCGCCTTCTTGGGACGCACCACGTCGCGCAGCGTGCCGTCGACGCGGAAGCGCACCACCGACGACGATTCGAACGGCTCGATATGGATATCCGAGGCGCCTTCGCGCGCCGCCTGCGTCAGCAGCGCGTTGATCATGCGGATGATCGGCGCATCGTCTTCGGATTCCAGCAGGTCTTCCACCGCGGGAATGTCCTGCATCAGGCGCGACAGGTCGACCTCGCCCTCGACCTCGCCCACCACCTGCGCGGCGCTGCCGTCCTGGCGGTTATAGGCGTCGGACATGGCATGCTCCAGCGCCTCGGGTTCCAGCACGCGCAGGCGCAATGCGCCGTGCACGCGCGCCACTTCGGCCAGCGCCGTGGGCGAGGTGGCGCGGCTGACCCACACCTCGAGCCCGTCGGGACGCTGGTGCGCGATCAGCAGCGGGGCCTCGCGCGCAAAGCCGTACGAGACCAGCCGCGCCGCCATCGGCGAGGGTGGTTCGAGTTCGGCCGGCGGGCTGATGCCGGCGATGCCGGCTGGAGCGGTGGAGAGGGCGGTTTGGACTTCGCTGGCCATGGCGGGCCTCAGTACGGGAGTGCGGCTTCGCCGCGCTGGTTGAGCGGCTGCGGGGCGCCCACCGGCGCTTGCGGCACGGGCTGGGGCGCGGGTTGCGGGACCGGTTCGGGCACCGGTTGCGGGACCGCCTGCAGCGGCTGTGGCTGACCCGGCACGCCGGGCTGCGGCGCACTCTGCGGCAGCGTTTGCGGCAGCGGCAACGGGCCCGCCACCGGGCCGTTGGTGCGCGGGTTGACGAACGGCGTGCTCGGCGCGTCGGCCGGCGGCAGCAGCGGCGTGTTGGTGTCCCGCACCATGATGTTAGGCGATACGAAGCCCTGCTGCTGCGCGCGCATATAGTCGTAGCGGTCCGCGGTCAGGCGGTCGGTGGCGCCGGCGGTGCGCATCACGTAGGGCCGCAGGAACACCAGCAGGTTGGTCTTCGAGCGGTTCTTGTTCTCGTAGCGGAACAGGCCGCCGATCAGCGGGATGTCGCCCAGCAGCGGCACCTTCTGCACGCCGTCGCCATAGTTGTCCTCGATCAGGCCGCCCAGCACGATGATCTGGCCGTCGTCGACCAGCACGTTGGTCTCGATCGAGCGCACATTGGTGGTCGGGCCCTGGATCAGGTTGGCGGTCGCCTGCACCACGTTCGACGATTCCTGGAAGATCTGCATCTTCACCAGCCCGCCGTCGGTGATCTGCGGCTTGACCCGCAGGGTGATGCCGACGTCCTTGCGGTCGAAGGTCTGGAACGGCGTGACCGACGCCGCGCCGCCGGTCTGGGCGTAGGAGCCGGTGGTGATCGGGATGTTCTGGCCGATCAGGATCTTGGCTTCCTCGTTCTCGAGCGTGATCAGGTTCGGTGTCGACAGCAGGTTGACGCTGCCGTTGGTGCCCAGCGCGCGCAGCAGGGCGCCCAGGCCCATGGCCCGGTTGACGATGCCCAGGTTCAGGCCGCCGATGTCGGGGACCAGTTGCTGCGCGGCAGCGATGCCGGCGGAGCGGTTGGCGTCGGCCAGGGCGCCGGCCAGGGTCAGGTTGAGGATGTTCTGTCCGCCGGTGCCGAAGTTGGTGCCGGCAAAGACGTTGTTGTTGCCGCTTGACGAGCTGATCAGGCCCTGCCACTGGATGCCGAGTTCACTCGCCTGGGTGGCGGTGACTTCGACGATCATCGACTCGATATAGACCTGCGCTCGGCGCGCGTCGAGGTCGTCGATCACGCCGCGCAAGTTGCGGTAGACCGGTTCGCTGGCGGTGATGATCAGCGAGTTGGTGGAGGGGTCCGCCTGGATGATGCCGCCCGTGGCCGGCTGCGTGGTGGTGCCGAACGAGGCCGCGAAGGCCGAGTTGCCATAGGCGCCGCCGGTGCCGCCCCCGGTGCCGGTGCCGCCGCGCATGCCGGTCTGGGCGGTGGTGGCGCCGCCGGTGAACTGGCCGCCGGTTGGCGTCGAGACATTGGTCATGCCCGCCGCGCCGCCGATGCCGCCGGCCTGTGCGCCGGGCTGGGTGGTGCTGGCGAAGCTGCTGTCGGCGGCAACGATGGCGCGCAGCGTGGCGGCCAGCTTGATCGCATCGGCGTTCTTCAGCGGCACTACCCAGATGTTGCCGGGGCGCGCGTAGGGCTGGTCGAGCTTCTCGATCAGCTGGCGCGCCTGCTGCAGGCGCGCGCGGCTGGTGGCGCGGATCATCAGCGAGTTGCTGCGCGGCTCGGCCACCACCGAGGTGCGCAGGCTGGCATCGACGGCCGCGGCACCGCCGCCGCCGGTGGCACCCGCGGCGCCCGGGTCCAGCAGGCGCTGCAGCACCGCCGCGGTATCGCTGGCCAGCGCGTGCTTGAGCGGCACCAGTTCGACCTCGCCCGAGGCCGGCGCATCGACCGCGGCGATGATGCGGGCGATGCGGCGCAGGTTGTCGGCGTAGTCGGTGATGACCAGGGTGTTGTTGGCCGGGTAGGCGGTGATGGTGTTGTTGGGCGCGATCATCGGCCGCAGCACCGGCACCAGGTTGTTGGCCGACTCGTAGTTCAGCCGGAACACCTGGGTCACCACCTGGTCGCCGCGGCTGGGGCTGCCGCCGATCACGGTGGGCGAGCCCTGCAGCTTGGCGTCGGCCTCGGGCACGACCTTGGTAAAGCCGTTGCTCTCGACCATGGCATAACCCTGCATGCGCAGCACCGAGCCCAGCGTCTGCAGCGCCTGCGCGCGCGAGACCGGCTGCTCCGTGACCAGATTGACGGTGCCCTTCACGCGCGGGTCGATGACGAAGTTCTTGCCGGTGGCCTGGCCGACCGCCTTGATCACGGAATCCAGGTCGGCGTTGACGAAGTTCAGCACCACCTGGTCGCGATTGGCGGGAGTCACGTCGGGCGGCGCCGGCGGCGTGCCCTGGGTACGCGAGGCCGGCGCCCCGGGCTGGGCCCACAGCGGCGCGGGCGCCAGCAAGGAGAGCCCGCAGAGCAATGCCACGGCACGGGCGCAGGCGGTCTTGAAAACAGGTCGGTTGGCGTGGGTGGTCATAGTCATTTCCGTGGGCTGTGCGCTCTGCGTGGCATCAGAAACGCAGCCTAGTCACATTGTTGTCTCGTCGTCCCAGCAGGCTCAGCAGGCTGGCCAGCTGCGTCGCGGCGTCCGGTTCGGCATGCGCGGTACCCTCGAAGCGCGCCTGCCGCCCGAGCGTGCCGCTGCCCTCCAGGTGCAGCGGACCATCGATGGTGCGCAGCTGCAGCTTGCCGTCGCCTTCGCCGGTCCAGTCGATCTCGGCGCGGTAGCTGCCCAGCGGGCGCAGCCGGCTGACCGCGGCCGATACCTGCTCGATGCGCAGCGTCATATGGCCGGTCATGCCCTTGCCGGAAAACCGGCCCTGCAGCGTGGACCAGTCCACCCGCATCAGGCCGTCCGGGCGCAGCGTGTTGAACGGCGCGCCCACGCCCTCGAGCAGCGAGGCGGGCAGCCGCATCGCGCCGGATTGCGCGGTCCAGCCGCCCGGCGTCGCGGTGACCGCGACCGGCGCGGCCATGGCCTCGGCGTGGGTCAGCACCAGCCGTGCGTGCCCGGTCAGCAGCGGCCAGAACGCCAGCGTCCAGTGCAGCCGGCCGGGCAGCACGGTGGCGGTCTGGCTGCCTGCGCCGGCCGACAGCGCCAGCGTGGCGCTGCCGCGCCACAGCGAGCCGCTGGCATCGGCCAGCAACACACGTCCCTGCGTCTGCGTGGCGACGCGCGCGGCGATCCAAGTCGCCGGCAGCATCGCCACCGTGGTGACCGCGGCCGTGGCCAGGCCAAGCCCGAGCCAGCGCAGGCGCCGCGCGGCGGCCGGCTGGCGCAGCGCACGGCGCGGCAGGCGCAGGGTTTCCAGCCGCACCATCAGCTGCGGCCACCCGGACCCTGCAGGGTCGCGGTAACGTTCACCAGCGCCGTCGCGCCGACGTAGACCACGCGCGCATCGATCACCTTCATGCGCTGCTGCTGGCGTACGTCCTGCAGCCAGGTGCTGACCGCCCCGAACGGAACCTTGTCGAGCTGCACCTGCACGCTGTTGTCGGCGGCAGCCGCGAGCCGGGTAGCTTTCAGGCCGTACTGGCCCAGGCTTTCCTGCAGCGCCTGGGTCAGTTCGTCGCCGCGCAGCGACGGCGCCGGCGTGGCCTTCAGGCCGCGGGCTTCCTGCGCGAGCGTTTCCATCTCGGCCAGGTCGGCACGCAGCTGCGGCAGGTTGCGCGCGGCGCGTTCGCGGCCGTCGGCGGCCGGCTCCCACAGCAGCAGGTAGCCGAGCACCAGCGCCAGTACCGCGCCGCCGCCGCCGAGGATGGCCTGCTCGCGCGGGTTGCGCGCCGACCAGAAGGCGTCGAAGCGTTCCCGCCATGCCTGCGGCACCGACGGGCGCAGCCGCGCCAGGCGCGTGCGCAGCGCTGCGGTGCCGCTGCGGCGGGCGGCGGGCGAGGGGTGGCGGGTGGAATCTTTCAATGGGTTCATGTCGGGCATCCGCCGGTCACAGGCCGGGCTTGACGGTCCAGCGCGAGCCGGGTGTCACAGGCGTGCCTGCGCTCGAGCCGGTGCTGCCCGCGGCATTGCCGGCCTTGTCTTCTTCCATCTGCAGCCCGGCCTGGCGCGCCGCGCTGCGCAGGCCGGCGGTGTCGGTGCCGGGCTTGAGCGTCACCACCAGCATGCGGCCGCGGTACTCGAGGGCCTGCAGCCCGTCGGGCGGCAGCCGGCGCGCGGCCTGGGCGAAGCGGTCGGCCAGCGGCAGGAAATCATCGGGTGTGCTGCGCCCGCTGGCGATGCGCAGCTGCTCGACCTGCCGGCGCATCTGCAGCGGGGCGTCGATCACCGTCGGCGTCTGCGGGAAGGTGCCGCGCAGCGTCTGCGCCTGCGCGGCTTCGAGCCGTTGCTGTTCGTTGCGCAGCAGCAGCCAGTGCGTGTTCATGCCGATCAGCTGGACCAGCACCAGGCCCGCCAGCAGTGCCAGCGGCAGGCGCCACGCCACCAGGTTCCAGCGGTCGGCGCGGCCCTGCGCGAACTCGAACTGCGCCAGGTCGAGCCCAGGTTCGCGCAGGCATTCCTGCGCACCATCGATCCACAGCTGCCAGCCGGTGCGAGCGGCCTGGCGCAGGCCGGGCACCGGCGCCATCGCAGCGGCGTCGGCATCGGCATACCAGGCGCCTTCAGGCGCCAGCGCCTGCCATGCGGCCAGGGCGTCGTCGCCCAGCAGCAGGCCGTAGCCGGCGTGCGCACCGGTGCGCACGGTCAGTTGCCACTGGCGTGTGGTGCTGCTGGCGGTGTCCGGCAAGGCTTCGCCCAATGCATCGCCGAGCGCCCCGCCTTCGGCGAGTGCGCTGGCGGCGGCCTCGACCACCAGCGTGGCCGGCTGCGCCGGTGCCGGCTCCGCGCCGGGCGGCGCCAGCGACGGCTCTGCGCCGGCTTCTGCTTCGGCCAGCGCGGCCAACGGCACGCACAACTGGGCGGGCAGCATGTGGCGGCGGCGATGGCGGTGCTCGGCAAAGGCATCCAGCACCGCGCGCACCCAGGCGCGGTCCGCCACCATCAGCAAGCGCCGGCGCGGGCCGCGGCCGGTCGTGGCGCCGTCGAGGGCAGGGCCGATGCCGATATGGCAGGGCTGCGCGTCGGTGGCGAGCGCGTCCTCGACCAGGTTGGGCAGCGCCTGCTTCAAGCGCGCGGGCGGCAGCGGCGGCACGCTGGCGGTGGTCAGCAGTACGTCGCTCGCGGCCAGGATCAGCACCAGCCGCTCCGCCGCGGGCAGGTCGGCGATGCGGGCGTGGCCTTCTCGCAACACTTCCGGTGCGGCGCGAGGCGATCCGCGCCGTGTCGGCTCGCCCGCCGCCGTGCGCACCAGCGCAAAGGGCAGGGCGCCGAACTGCCACGGTTGCGGCTGGTCATGCGGCCGGTGCGGCAAGCGCACGTACAGAGTGGTGCTCAAGGTGTCCTTGCTTTGGCTTCAGTAGAACGGCTCGATAAGGCGCTTGGCCCATGGGGGTGCGCCCGGGAACGCCCCGGCGCAGGAAACTTGCCGGAGTGCGGGGATGCCGGCGGGCGGCCTGGGAGGCCGATCAGCGGCGAGCGGGCTGGTGTCAGGCTCGCGCCAGCGCCGCAGCATACCTTGCCTGCGTGACAAAATCGCGTCAATACCATTCTCCCCGTCTGCACCGGTGTGCCGTTTTCATATGTGCGCCAGGCCGCCTTGCATGGTTCAGCGCAGGTCCGGCAGCCGGTCCGCGTCCTGGACCCACATCACGCGGGTGGTGTTGGCCGCACCGAGCGGTTCGCCGCGGTAGATCAGCGACACCTGCAGCCGCCTGGCGCGCTCGTGCCGCACCAGCCCGTAGACCAGGAAGTAATGCGTGCGCACGTCGAGCAGGTTGCCCAGGTTGCCGCTGCTGGCCTGCGGCGCCAGCGTGGACAGCTGTGTCTGCAGGTTGCCGATATTGTTGAAGTACGCCCGGTCGCGCTGGCGCACCAGTTCGCGCGCGCGCTCCAGCGGCAGCTTGTCGATCATGGCCGCCAGCACCTCGGCCTCGGCGGTGTTGGCATTGACCAGGGTGCGCTCGGGCAGCACGATCACGAAGGGCTCCAGCACCGCCACCATCTCGGGCGTGTAGCCGGGCAGCGCCAGCAGGCCCTGCACGCTGTCGAGCGGGCGTGGCGCCTGCCGGCCCGAGCCCTCGCCGCCGTGGCCGCCTTGCGCGGCCTGCAGCATGTGGCGCGCGGTGGACTCGGCCAGCGCCGGGTTCAGGCCCACGGTGCGCAGCAGCCGGCCATAGGCGGCCTGCGCCGACTGGTCGATATTGGCGACCCGCCCGACCGCCGCGCCCTGGCCGCCGGTGGCGGACCATGTCACCAGGTTGGCAAGGTTGAAGCGCGCCTGCGCATCGAGGATGCGCCCGGACAGGAACGAGGTCTCGCCCGCAACGTCGGTGCGCAGCGACGCACCCAGGAAATCCGACAGGCGGGTCTCGGCGATCGGCACCGCCCACGGCTCGCCCAGTTCGTCGACATTGCTGCGGCGCTGGTCGTCGCGCAAGATCAGCCGTGCCCAGTCGACCGCGGCGCGCTCGATCCAGGTGGCCTGGGCCAGCAGCCGCTGATTCTCGATGGCGCGGATCTGCACCTGCTGCCGCCACAGCATGCCCGACACCACCACCACGGCCAGCGTCACCATCAGCAGCGCGGTGACCACGGCGGCGCCGCGCGCGCGGCGCAAAGGCCTGAAGCGGAGGGGGCGGCGGGCGTGCGTCATAGCCCCGACATGCAGATCTTCTGGAACTGCCGCGGCGCGTCGCCGTCGCCCATGCGGGCGAGGATGGTCAGTTCCACCGCGCGCACCGCGGTATTGGGCACCGCCGCGCCGGCCTCCGACGCTTGCACCGCGCTGGCCGCGTTGCCGCTGAACAGCACGTTGCGGATGCGGTTGCTGTCGGCCTGCCAGCCACCGGGTTCGACCCAGGCGCGCGCGCTCATGCCGTCGACGTTGCCCAGCACGCGCCGCACCTGCGCGTTGCTTTCCCCGCCCTGGCGCAGCGCCAGCAGCGATGACTGCAGCGCGGCGCGGTTGCTCACCGGCGGCGCGGCCACGCGCACCAGCGTGTTGCCGTCAAGCTGGTAGGACAGCGCCTGCCATGCCGGCGGCTGGCCTTCGTCGCGGCGGTCGCGCACCAGCAGCACGCGGTTCGGGCCGAGCTCGACCGGGCTGCCCTGCAGCAGCGTGGGGTTGGCCAAATGCTCGCAATCGGCCTGCAGCTGGCCGTACAGCACCTTCAGCGCATCCAGCCGGGTGTCATGGTCGATCAGCCGTTCGCGGCCGCGCGTCAGGCTGTCCAGCGCGCGCCAGCCGATCACCGCCATCACCGCCAGCAGCGTGATGGCGACCAGCATTTCCAGCAGCGTGAAGCCGCCAACGGATTGGCGCCCGCGCCGGCGCTCAGAGCACGTTGTGGATTTCATTGGGAACGATGGTGACGAGCCACGCCAGCCGCACCGACTTGTCGGTGGCCGACGGATAGACCGCGATCTCGACGCGGCGGAATACCGGATTGGGCGTGGCCGACACGGATTGCTCGCAGTACAGCGGCGTGCCGCCCTGCGGGCACGCATAGCCGCTGACGCCGGGCTCGGGCCAGGTCTTGGCCAGGCGCAGCGAGGCCAGGTGGTTCTCGGCGCTCCATTCGGCCAGCATGCGGGTCTGCAGCGACGCGCTGGCATCGACCATCGAGCCCATCGCACGCATCGCCGCGGTCAAAGCCACCGCCAGGATGGTCAGTGCAACCAGCACTTCGATCAGCGTGAAGCCGGCGGCGCGGGCGCGCCGGCGTGCGGGCAAGCGCGGGCGCATCATGGCGTGCTGGCGAAATAGCGGCCGCTGCCGTCGCCGGCCACGTCGACGCGGATATCGCCGCGCACAAGAACCAGGCGCTGCGGGGCATCGATCAGCTCGCGCCCGAAAATCAGCCGCGGCGGGCTGTTGGTGCCGGTGCTGCGGCCGCCCTCGGCGACGATGACCTGGTCCAGCGCCAGGCGCCAGGTGCCGGGCGCGAACACGTCGGTGCGCAAGGGGATCCAGCCATTGGGAGTCGATTCGAGGAAGCGCCAGCCGCCGGCGTCGCCTTCCCAGGCGATCGGGCGCGCGCCCAGTTGCGCTTCTTCCTGCGCCAGCTCGAACAGCCGCGCGATGCGCTGGCCGTCGTCAAGCACGCGGCCGCGCTCGTTGGGCGAGGCATTGACCGCGACCAGCGAGATCACGATGCCGGCGATCACCATCACCACCAGCAACTCCAGCAGTGTGAAGCCGGAGTGCCGCTGCCGGGGGGCGCGGCGGCGCGGCGCCGTGGTCATCAGGGAAGCGGCAAGGGCGGGCGGCAGGGGCGCTTACTCCCAGTTGCCGATATCGGCGTCGTTGGCGTTGCCGCCGGCCTGGCCGTCGGCACCGAAGCTGAACACGTCGATTTCGCCGCGCACGCCGGGGTTCAGGTACTGGTACGGATGGCCCCACGGATCCTTGGGCAGCTTTTCCAGGTAGCCGCCGCCCTTCCAGTTGTTGGGCACCGGCTCGGTGGTAGGCTTGGCCACCAGCGCACCCAGGCCCTGCTCGGTGGTCGGATAGCGGCTGTTGTCAAGGCGGTACAGCTTGAGCGCCTGCATGATCGACGAGATATCCTGGCGCGCCGCGACGATGCGGGCTTCGTCCGGACGGCTCATGATCTTGGGCACCACCAGTGCCGCCAGCACGCCGAGGATCACGATCACGACCATGATCTCGATCAGGGTAAAGCCGCGCGCGCGGCGGGCAGGACGGGCGGGGCGGGCAAGCTGGGAAGTGAATCTGCGCATTGTTGGTAAGACCTCGTTGCTGGAATGGCGAGGCCCCGCGCCACGGGGCGGGCGGGGCCGGGTTCGCCAATCAGTATAACCGGCGCCTTATGACTCTTTTGTGGGCGGCCCTGGATGGGGCTGCAGCGAAGTCTGTTGTGAATCACAATGGTGGCCGGCGCCTGTTGGCGGATCCCGAACCGTAGCACGCCGCGGAAAAATATAACTTGCATCCAGGATGCATCTTTTTTAACATGACGCCACGATGCAACTGACCCGCTTCTCCGACTATGCGCTGCGCCTGCTGATGTACGTCGCCCGTGGCGACGGCAGCCGGCCGATCACGATCGCCGAGGTCGGCCAGCAGTTCGGCATCTCGCACAACCACCTGGTCAAGGTGGCTGCGCGGCTGTCGAAGCTGGGCTGGGTCAGCGCCACGCGCGGTCGCCACGGCGGCCTGCAGCTGGGCCCCGACGCCGAGCGCCTCACCATCGGCACCATCCTGCGCGAGCTGGAAGGGCACCGGCCGGTGATCGACTGCGACAACCCGCCCTGCGCGCTGCACGGCAACTGCCACCTGAAGCGCGCGCTGGACGTGGCCGAGCAAGCCTTCTACCGCGCGCTCGACGACGTCACGCTGGCCGATGTCACCGGCAGCCACACCGCCGAATCGATCATCCGCCTGCATCGTGATTTCCTGAACCGGCGTTCGGCCTGAGCGGATGGGATCCGCGCGTGGCCGGCGAATGCCGGTTTTTTGTTGTCCAAAAACATGCATATTGTTTGCATGAATAAAACGGAGTGATACCTGATGCTGTCCGCCGCTTCCCGCCCCTATATCGATGCAAGCGTGCCCGTGCTGCGCGAGCATGGCCTGGCCATCACCACGCATTTCTACCGCGAGATGTTCGCCGACCGGCCCGAGTTGACCCAGCTGTTCAACATGGGCAACCAGGCCAACGGCAGCCAGCAGCAGTCGCTGGCGTCGGCGGTGTTCGCCTACGCCGCCAACATCGACAACGCGGCGGCGCTGGGGCCGGTGGTCGAGCGTATCGTGCACAAGCATGCGGCGGTGGGCATCACGCCCGCGCACTACCCGATCGTCGGCCGCCACCTGCTCGGCGCCATCTCCGCGGTGCTGGGCGAAGCCGCCACGCCGCCGCTGCTGGCGGCCTGGGACGAGGCCTACTGGCTGCTGGCAGGCGAGCTGATCGCCGCCGAGGCGCGCCTGTACCAGCGCACCGGCGTCGCCGCCGGCGAGCTGATGCCGGTGCGCGTGGTGCGACGCGAAGCGCAGGGCGGCCAGGTGGTGGCGCTGACGCTGGCGGCGGCCGACGGCCAGCCGCTGCGTGAGTTCCGCCCGGGCCAGTACATCAGCGTCGAGGCGCGCCTGGACGACGGCGCGCGCCAGCTGCGCCAGTACTCGCTGTCGGCCGAGGCCGGCCTGCCGACCTGGCGCATCTCGGTCAAGCGCGAGGACGGCGACCAGGCCACGCCGGCCGGCGCGGTGTCCAACTGGCTGCACGCCAACGCCCACGAGGGTACCGAGCTCAAGGTGAGCGCGCCGTTCGGCGAGTTCACGCCGGCGCTGGAAAGCCGCCGGCCGCTGGTGCTGCTGTCGGGCGGGATCGGCATCACGCCGATGCTGTCGGTGCTGCGCACGCTGGCCGCGCAAGGCTCGCAGCGGCCGGTGCTGTTCGCCCACGCCGCCCGTGACGGCCACCACCATGCCCATCGCGCCGACCTGCAATGGGCGCGCGAGCGCTTGCCGGGACTGGTCACGCACATCAGCTACGAATTCCCGCAAGCCGGCGACGCCGCAGGCCGCGATTACGACCACGCCGGCACCATGCCGCTGGCCGAGATGCTGCGCCAGCCCGAGCTGCAACGCTTCGTCGATGGCCGCTTCTACCTGTGCGGGCCGCTTGGCTTCATGCAGGCGCAGCGTCACGCGCTGCTCAGCGCGGGCGTGCCGGTGGCGCATATCGAGCGCGAAGTGTTCGGTCCCGACCTGCTGGACGACCTGCTTTAAGCGCCCGGGCCGGGCCGGCGGCAGCATCGCCGGCGCGGCAGACAGCGTCATGGGGCTCTGGTACGCTTGGCGCGTCCGCGCTCTCGCGCCATGACCCGCCGCGGCGGGTATCCAGGGTCCCGATCCATGCAATTGTCCCTCCGGCCTTCGTTCCGCTTCGATGCCTCCGCGCTGTGGCTGCCGCGCCTGGCCAGCGTGGTGCTGTTTATCGCGCTGTGCGCGCTGGTCACCTACTGGGTGCTGACGTTCAGTGCGATGCGGACCATCCCGGTGCCCAAGAGCGCGCGCGTGGCGCAGACCGAAGCGGTCGAGACCGGCGCGATCGCCACGCTGTTCGGCGGCTCGGCCCAGGCCGGCCCCAGCAACGTGCAGCTGCTCGGCGTGGTGGCCGAGCTCGGCGGTGGCGCCAGCGCGGCGATCGTCTCCATCGATGGCGGCCCGGCCAAGGCGGTGCGCATGGGTGCCGACCTGGCGCCGCAGATCCGGCTGGTGGAAGTGCGCCAGCGCGGCGTGGTGATCGAGCGCAATGGCGTGCGCCAGGAGATTGCCCTGCCGCTGCAGGCGGTTGCCACGCGCGGTTCGCCGCGTGCCGCCAGCCCGCTGCCGACCCCGCCCGCCGGCGCGGCGGCGCCCATGGCAACGCCCATGCCGCCGCCAGCGCAGGCCGCTGCGCAGCCCACGCCGGCCCAGCCGCCGCGCGGCCAGCCGCCAGGGCAACAGGCCCAGCCGCAGCCGCAAGCCCAGCCCCAGATCCAGCCACAAGTCCAGCCTCAGCCACAACCGGTCCAGCCGGCAACATCAGTCCAGCCGGCCCAGCCCCAGCCTCAACCCGTCGATCCGCGTCAGTACCAGCCCGGAATGTCGCCCGAGGCGGCGGATGAAGGGCAGATCGTGCCGAAAGCGCAGCCCTAGGCTCCCGGCGCATCGAATATTCGCGCTTGCTTGCGTTCCCTTACGCCGCTCCCGGCTTTCTGTGAGGCGGGTAACATCGTATTAAAAGCGCCAACTCCGCTGCATCGTCTGCGTTCTAATCCGTACATGCCAACGTGATGACAAGGAGCAAGACATGCAACGCAATCACAAGCCGCAGATCCTGAAACAGTTCCTGGCCGCCTCGGCCGCGCTGCTGGTCGCCGGCGGCGCCTTTGCCCAGGCCAGCGCTCCCGCCGCACCGGGCGCAGCACCGGCCGGCAAGCCCGGCATGGGCCACCACCACCGCCACCACGGCGGCGGCATGTGGATGAAGGCGATCGATACCGATGGCGACGGCGCCATTTCCAAGGCCGAGGCCGACGCGTGGTTCAACAAGCTCGATACCAACCGCGACGGCAAGATCGACAAGGCCGAGATGGACGCACAGCGCAAGGCCGCCATGGCCGAGCATCACGCGCGCATGCAGGCCGCCTTCGACGAGAAGTTCAAGGCCGCCGACAAGAACGGCGACGGCGCGCTGACCAAGGCCGAGGCCAACGCCGGCCTGCCGCGCCTGGCCAAGCGCTTCGACCAGCTCGACGCCAACCGCGACGGCAAGCTGACCCGCGATGAAATCCGCGCCGGCATGGAGAAGATGCACCGCGATCGTCCCCATCGCGGCGAGCGTGGCGAACGCGGCCCGCGCGGCCAGGCCGCCCCGGACAACCAGCCGGCGCCCGCCAACCCGGCCGCGCCGTCGACCAGCGGCGGCTGAACGGTCCCCGGTAGCGCCGCCCGAGCGCCGCTGCCGGCATACCGACCAAGCGCGCGAGCCTGAGGGCCGCGCGCTTTTTTTGTCCGTTCAGCGGACATCGTGGAGAACTCCGGGACAGGAACGCACTGGCGCGGACGCAAACGCCCGTAGAATGCCGCTTCCCCTGTTTGCCGGAACCTGCGCACCACCTCGCCCGTTCTCCGGTCAGCCGCGTCCGCGACACCCGGGCAGCGCCGCCAGACTGGGATTTGCCCGGCCCGAACGGCTGAAGCGCGAGTGACCGATAAGGCCGCCCACCCACTAAATCGGGCGCGGATCGGATGTAATTTCACAAAAAATTGCGTACTTGTGCACGGCTTGCTAAATTTGCGCAAAAAAATTGCCAATAAACATATTGCGGAGCAACAATATCGTGAGCAAGGTGGAGTTGGACAAGATCGACCGGAAGATCCTGGAAGTGCTGCAGACCAACGGCCGGTTGACCAACCTGGAGGTGGCCGAGCGCGTGAACCTGTCGCCCAGCCCCTGCCTGCGCCGCATCCGGCGGCTGGAAGAGATCGGCGTGATCCGGCAGTACGCGGCACTGCTTGAGCCCAACAAGATCGGACTCGGCCTGCTGGCCTATATCAATGTGCGGCTGGAAAAGCATGGCGGCGCGCCCAAGGGCAAGGCTCCGCTGGACCTGTTCCGCGCCTCGATCGCCGTTTGGCCGGAAGTGGCGGCGTGCCATGCCATGACCGGCGAGATGGACTTGCTGCTCAAGGTCTATGTCGAGGACATGGAGCACTTTGCGCGCTTCATGCAGGAACAGCTGCTGGCGCATCCATCGGTGATCGACGTGCGCTCGAGCTTTGCGCTGGAAAGCATCAAGGACACCACGGCGCTGCCGGTGGGCGGCGCGGCCTGAGCGGCGCGGCCCGGGCCGGCAACGCAAAACGGCGCATCGTTGCGATGCGCCGTTTTTGTCGATGCCGTGCGGACCGGGTTGCGGCCGCTCAGGCGGTATGCTTCTGCGGCACCATGGTGCGCCAGAAGCGCAGGCCGAAGCGGCGGGCGTCGCGCAGGTTGCGGCGCACCGCGTAGTCCAGGTCGGCGAGCTGCTCGTCCAGTGCCTCGCTCAGGCGGCTGGCGGTATCCGCCGGCGGCAGTTCGAGGTAGGCGTCAGCTTCGCCGTAGGCGTACTGGACCTTCATGCCGGCCTTCTTGGCGATATGCATCATCGCGGCGTTGCGCGACAGGCAGTGCATGTAGAGCGTGCGCACATTGGTATTGCGGCCATGGATGGCGGCACGCTCGAACAGCGCGCTGCCGATGCCGCGGCCGCGGGCGCTGCCCGACACCGACACGCCGAACTCCGCCACGCGACCCTGGGCGTTGTCGCGCAGGTTGGCGAAGTGGCCCACGCCGATCAGCTCGAGCTTGTCGTCGTAGACGCCGAACACGCTGTCGTGGTCGAAGTCGATGCTGTCGACATAGGCCTCGATCACGTGGTCACCCACCGACTGGCCGAAACGGAGCAGGCGATCCTCCTCGCCCAGGGCGAGGAAATGCTTCAGCAGGCGCGAGCGGTGGTGGGCCGACAGCTCGCGCACCAGGACGGTGGCGCGGTGGGCGGCTTCGGCTGCCTTGCGTAGATCTTCGTCGGTCAGTGCGCCGACGGCCTTGCTCAGTTCGAGCGGGTTCACGATGATTCCTTCCGGTGCTGTCAGATAAAAAATAGGCACTGCGGTGGTGTTTTTCCAGGCACTTTTCCCCGAAACCGTGCGAGACTCGGGGAAACACCAACTTGATGCAGCACGAAAAGTATTGTAGTGGAATTGTCAGTTTGACGTAAGCATCCTGCGCCGCAGCAGAAACCTTTGCGGCCCCGTTGCGAAATAAATTTTAGTAAAAACAACGACTTAAAAAAATGTGATGAATTGTTGCGCGCCGTCAGGTGTGGATATGGTGCAACGCGGCAATTCACCGGCACCCTGCCGAACTCCGATCACCCAGACAGCCCTGACGTCTTTCAATGAAAGAGCCCCCAATCGTTGTGATCTACGCGCACCCGACGCCCAGCCGCTCGCGCGTGAACCGGCCGCTGGCCGACGCGCTGGACGCGCTGCCGCAGGTCCAGGTACGCGACCTCTACCGCAGCTATGTCGACTACGACGTCGATGTCGTCGCCGAGCAGCGCGTGCTGTCGGTGTCGGACACGATCGTGCTGCAGTTCCCGGTGCGCTGGTACAGCGTGCCGGCCCTGCTCAAGCTTTGGCTGGATGAAGTGCTCGAACCGGGCTGGGCCTATGGCCCGGGCGGCACCGCGCTGCGCGGCAAGTCGCTGCTGGCGGTGGTCAGCACCGGCGGCACGGCAGACGCGTACGGGCCGGAGGGCACGCATGGCCACCCGATCGCCGAATTCCTGCTGCCGCTGGAGCAGACCGCCCTGCTGTGCGGCATGACCTGGCTGCCGCCGGTGGTGCTGCACGACGCCAACAATGCCGACGCCCAGGCGCTGGCCGACCATATCGCCCACGTTTGCGGGCGGCTGGGGACGCATCCGGCGCCGGCGGAGGTGCAGGCATGAACCAGCATGATTTCCTGATTGCGCTGCTGGTGTTCCTGGTTGCGGCGGTGGTGGCGGTGCCGCTGGCGCGGCGCGGCGGACTGGGCGCGGTGCTGGGCTACCTGCTGGCCGGGGCGGCGATCGGGCCGTTCGCGCTGCGCCTGGTGACCGATGTCGAATCGATCCTGCACTTCTCCGAGTTTGGCGTGGTGCTGATGATGTTCGTGATCGGGCTGGAACTGGAGCCGCGCAAGCTGTGGGCGCTGCGGCGTAGCATTTTCGGCTACGGTGGCGCGCAGCTTGCCGCCTGCGCGCTGGTGATCGGGGTGGCCGCGGCGCTGGCCGGCGCGCCCTGGCAGGTGGCGCTGGTGGCGGGGCTGGGGCTGGCGCTGTCGTCCACCGCGATCGCGCTGGCGACGCTGACCGAGCGCAACCTGTTCGGCACGCCGGCCGGCGCCGCCAGCTTTGGCATCCTGCTGTTCCAGGACATCGCCGCGATCCCGATGATCGCGCTGCTGCCGCTGCTGGCCACGCAGGGCGCCGAAGGGACCGGCACCGGCGCGGCCGGCTGGCTCGCGGCGGGCAAGGCGGTGGCGGTCATCGGCGCGGTGGTGGCCGGCGGCCGCTACCTGGTGCGCCCGGCGCTGCGCTTCATCGCCCGCACCGACATGCGCGAGATGTTCACCGCCTTTGCGCTGCTGCTGGTGGTGGGCATCGCGCTGATGATGGACGCGGTCGGCCTGTCGATGGCGCTGGGCACTTTCCTGGCCGGCGTGCTGCTGGCCGATTCGGAATACCGCCACGCCCTCGAGGCGGACCTGGAGCCGTTCAAGGGCCTGCTGCTGGGGCTGTTCTTCATGGCGGTCGGCATGTCGATCGACTTTGCCGTGCTGGCGCGCTCCCCCTGGCTGGTGCTGGGCCTGGTGGCGGCCTTCGTGGTGGCCAAGACCGCGGTGCTGGCGCTGCTGGCGCGGTATTTTGCGATTGCCCGCGGCCAGCGCCTGCTGTTCGCGCTGCTGATCTCGCAGGGCGGGGAGTTCGCCTTCGTGGTGTTCGGCGTCGCCGGCGGCGCCGGGCTGCTGCCGCGCGAGACCGAGGCCTTGCTGGTGCTGGTGGTGGCGCTGTCGATGGTGGCCACGCCGTTGCTGCTGCTGGCCTATGACCGGCTGGTGGCGCCCCGCATCGGCGCCGGCAAGGCGCGGCCGGACGAAGTCATCACGCCGCAGCACAACCCGGTGCTGATCGCCGGCTTCGGGCGCTTCGGCCAGATCATCGGGCGGCTGCTGTACACCCAGGGCGTGGGCGTGACGGTGCTGGACCACGATCCGGACCAGATCGAATTTTTGCGCCAGTACGGCTTCAAGGTCTTCTATGGCGACGCCACCCGGCTGGACCTGCTGGAGGCCGCCGGCATTGCCGACGCGCGCATCCTGGTGGTGGCCATCGACAGCATGGACGACAGCCTGGCGCTGATCGACCGCGTGCGCGAGCGCTTCCCCGATCTGCAGATCTATGCCCGCGCGCGCCACGTCTCGCATGTCTACCAGCTCAAGGACCGCGGCGTGCAGCTGTTCGAGCGCGAGATGTTCGAGGGCTCGCTGATGCTGGGCCGGCGCGTGCTGGAAGGGCTGGGCTTCGACCCCGGCGAGGCGCGCAACGTGGCGCTGCGGTTCCGGCGCCACAACATCGAGGCGATCGACCGCTTCTACCCGCACTACACCGACCAGAAGAAGCTGGTCTCGCTGGCGCGCCAGGCGCGCGACGAGCTGGAAGAGATGTTCCGCCAGGACCGCGAGCAGCGGCGCCAGCGTGAAGAGGCCGAGTGGATGTAGGCGCGGGCGTGGCCCGGCGTGGCCGGCCTAGCGGCCGGCGGCAGCGCGGCCGGGCAGGCCGCCTTCGAGCAGGTCGACCACCATCTCGGCAAAGTCAGCGTACGAGAGCCGGCCGCCCGGCTTGAGCCAGGTGAAGGTCCAGTTGATCATGCCGAAGATGGTCATGGTCAGCGCGGTCTGGTTTTCGCGCGTGACGCGCTCCGGGTAGGCGCGGCGCAGCAGGCGCGAGAACGCCGCGACCACGTCGCGCTCGCGGCCCAGGATCAGGTCGCGCTGGGTCTCGGCCAGGAACTTGACGTCGTTGATCAGCGCGATATGGCGCGTCTGCGAAGTCTCGTATTCGGCCAGGAACGCGCGGATCAGGTTGCCGAAGGCGTCCTTGTCGGTGCGCGCATGGCGCTCGGCGTCGGCTTCGACCTCGGTGACGAGCAGCATCAGCCGGCGCGTGTAGCGGTCCAGCAGGTCGAACAGGATCGCTTCCTTGCTCTCGTAGTAGTGGTACAGCCGCGCTTTTGAGGTGCCGCAGGCGGCGGCCAGGTCGGCCATCGAGGTGCTGGGGTAGCTGCTGTTGGCAAAGGCGGCGGCGGCCAGGTCCAGGATCTGTTCGCGCTGCGCCTCGAAATCGGGTGCCTTGGTACGGGCCATATATTCTTGTTTATTCGCCCCCGCCGCCGGCATGGCGGCGCAGCTCACAGGTGTCGAGCGAGTCGGCGTTGCCGCGCAGCACCAGCTGCCCCATGGCGATGAGTTCGCGGCAGCGCCAGAACACGAACCAGTCGCTGGCCAGCAGGCCCTCGATCGCGCCCATCACGCTGCCCACCACCTGCGCCGCGGGGGTCCATTCGGCCGGGGCGCGCTCCATGATGATGTCGTCAATGGTGCGGTAGGCCGCCGGCACCAGGGTGTTGCCCTTCCACAGCCGCACGTCGGCGTTTTCCTTGACGTTCTGCTGCCATTCGTAACCCAGGCGCCCCAGCCGCAGCACCGAGACCGGCGCGATGGTGGAGAAGCGCCGCGCCAGCCGCGCCGGCGAGTACATGCCGATGGCAGCCAGGTTGCCCTGCGCGGGCATTTCCAGTTCGCGCAGGTCCATCGCGACCTCGTTGATCCGCTGCGGCGCCTGGTACAGGTGGAACACCACCCGGCGCAGCATCAGCTGGTCCGCCGCGCTCTGGCCGTGCCAGATCGCCACTTCCATGTCGTCCTGCCGCAGCGCCAGCAACTGGTCCAGCGCCTGGCGCATCTCGGCGGCGAAGTCGATGTCGGTGTGCGGGGCGACGCGCTGCCAGAATCCGGAGCGGATCATCCCGGTGCTGTCGATGTCCGCCAGCGGCCCGACGGCGAGATCGTCGCGCAGCACCACGACAGGATCCGGCCGCGCCGCCTGGGCCAGCGCCTGGCGCAGGGTCGTGCCTGCTACATCACCGTTGACGACGTGGATATATTGCATGGCCGTGATTGTATATGGGTGGGGCGGTTCGCTGGCGCCGCCGCGGCGGCGGCGCGACAGCTGCCCGCACCGCGCGCCTGATCACCCGCCTGCAAGCATCGCGCCAGCAGGGCGCCGCCTGCCGCCATTGTAGTCACGGCCCGTGCTGGCCAATGTCGGCGATTGTCTGACGACGCACGCGACGGCGCGCCGGGATCAGCGTTCGTCGTAGCTGACCACCACCCGCGGCGTCAGCGCGCGTGCCTGGCAGGTAAGCACGAAGCCCTTGTCCATCTCCCAGGGCTCGAGCGTGTAGTTCTTTTCCATCTCGACCTTGCCTTCCAGCACCTTGGCCCGGCAGGTGCAACAGACACCGCCCTTGCAGGCGTAGGGCAGGTCCAGCCCGGCGGCCAGCGCGGTGTCGAGCACGTTGCCGTCCTCCAGCGGCAGGCGCATGCTGTGCTGCTTGCCATCGAGCACCACCACCAGCTCCGCCGTGCCGGCATGGTCAGCGTGCGCGTCATGGGCGGCGGCCGGCTTGCGCCGGGTCGGTGCCAGCGGCACCCCGAAGCGCTCGGCGTGGATGCGATGCGGGTCCAGGCCCGCATCGCGCAGCGCCGCTTCCACCTCGTCGATCATCGAGGCCGGCCCGCACACGAAGGCCGCGTCGATATCGTCGACCGGGATCAGCGTCTGCAGGAAGGCCGTCACCCGGGCGTGGTCGAGCCGGCCATGCAGCAGGTCTACTTCCTGCGGCTGGCGCGACAGCACGTGATAGAGCGTGAAGCGCGCCAGGTACTGGTTCTTCAGGTCCTCCAGCGCTTCGGAAAAGATGATGCTGTCGACATTGCGGTTGCCATAAACCAGCGTAAAGCGGCTGTGTGGCTCGGCCTGCAGCGTGGTGCGGACCAGCGACAGCACCGGGGTGATGCCGCTGCCGGCGGCAAAGGCGACATAGTGGCGCGCGGCATCGGCATCCAGCGGCACGTGGAAGCGCCCGTCGGGCGTCATCACATCGATCACCTGCCCGGGGGCGATGGAATCGTGCAGATGGCTGGAAAACAGCCCGTCCTCCACCAGCTTGACCGCGACCCGCAATTCGCCATGCACGTCATAGTCCTGCACCGCCGAGCAGATCGAGTAGGAGCGCCGCAGGTCCTTGCCGTCGACCGGTGCCTTCAGCGTCAGGAACTGGCCTTGCGTAAACCGGTAGGCATCGCGCAACGCGTCCGGGACCTCGAACGCGATCGAGATGGTGTCGGCGGTCTCGGGGCGCACCTGCGCCACGCGCAGCGGGTGGAACTGTGGAGTCATGGCAGCCTGGCTCGGCCCGGGGGCTCAGTAGGGTTTGAAATAGTCGAACGGCTCGCGGCAGTCCAGGCACCGGTACAGCGCTTTGCAGGCGGTCGAGGCAAAGCGCGAGATCTCCTGCGTATGGACGCTGCCGCAGCGTGGACAGGGCACGGCATCGGGCGCGCCGGCACGCGCGGCGCGCGGCACGAAGCGCAGCGGCTGCGTCCCGGCCGGGGTGCCACACTGTCCCGGCGGCGCGATGCCAAACGCGCGCAGCCGCTCGCGCGCGGCCGGCGTGATCCAGTCCGTGGTCCAGGCCGGCGCCAGCACGGTGCGGATGCGCCAGGGCGCCAGCCCGGCGCGGTCCAGCGCGTGGCCGATGTCCTCGCCGATCTGCGACATCGCCGGGCAGCCGGAATAGGTGGGCGTGATGACGATTTCCAGCACGCCGTCCGGCGCCGCTGCCACCTCGCGCAGGATGCCCAGTTCGCGGATCGACACCACCGGGATCTCCGGGTCCGGCACCGCCTCGAGCGCCGCCCACGCGCGCGCGAGGCGCGCGTCGGTGGCCCCTGCGTTGTCCACGTGATGGGATGGAAGGGCGGTGATGTTCATGTGGAACGGGCCTTTGCGATGAAGCGTGCGCTCACCAGTGTGCTCACCATTGCGCGCCCGGATGGGCCCGCGCCAGCCCCTGCATCTCGCCCAGCAGGTAGCTCATGTGTTCCGAATGCACGCCATGCTTGCCGGCCGAGACAAAGCCGGTGGCTGGCGGCAATGCGAGCGTGGCCGCCTGCAGCGTCTCGGCGACGGTGGCGTCCCAGGCCGGGCGCAGCGTGGCGGTGACCACGCCGATGCCCTGCGCGGCGGCGTCGCTTTCGACCGCGTCCTCCGCAAAGCACTCGTTCATATACGGCAGCAGGTGTTCCAGCGCGCGCTGCATGCGCGCGTGCGAGGCCTCGGTGCCGTCGCCCAGCCGCACCATCCAGCCGGCGGCGTGGTGCAGGTGATAGCGCGCCTCCTTGATCGCCTTGGCGGCGATTGCGGCCAGCTGTTCGTCCCGGCTGGCGTGCAAGGCCTGCCAGAGTTCGACCATCAGCGCGCTGTAAAGGAAGTTGCGCACGATGGTGACGGCGTAGTCGCGTTCGGCGGCGGCGTTGCCCGCCAGCGGGCCGCGATGCGGCAGTTCCATCAGCGTCCAGTTGCGGAACTCGCGCTCCGCGCGCCAGTAGGCGTAGTCATCTTCATGGCGGGGCAGGCCGGTTAGCTCGCCCTCGAGTTCGCCGGCGCGGCCATACAGCAGTCGCGCCTGGCCGATCAGGTCGAGGCTGATATTGGCCAGCGCGATGTCTTCTTCCAGCACCGGCCCATGGCCGCACCATTCGGCATTGCGCTGGCCGAGGATCAGGGCGTTGTCGGCCAGGCGCAGCACGTAGCGCAGCGCGGCGGTGCGGGCCGGTGGCAGGTGGTCGATCGAAGCGGGCACGGCGGGCTGTGGTGACGCGGTCATCGTGCGGGCCTTACATGTGGTTGACTTCGTCGGGCAGCTGGTAGAACGTCGGATGCCGGTAGATCTTGTCGGCCATCGGGTCGAACAGCTCCGGCTTTTCCTCGGGCACGCTGGCGGTGATCGCCGCGGAGGGCACCACCCAGATCGACACGCCTTCCTGGCGCCGCGTATAGACGTCGCGCGCCATGTGCAGCGCCTGCTGCGCGTCGGCCGCGTGCAGGCTGCCGCAATGCTTGTGTTCCAGGCCTTGCTTGCTGCGCACGAACACTTCCCACAGCGGCCATTCCTTGCGTTGCATCGTGGTCTCCTCGGCGATGTCAGGGGTCAGGCGGCGGCGCGACCGGCGCCGGATTCGCGTTCGGCCAGCTTGGCGGCGTGCGCCAGCGCGGCTTCGCGCACCCAGGCGCCGTCCTCGTGCGCCTTCACGCGGGTGGCCAAACGTTCCTTGTTGCACGGGCCGTCGCCATTGATGACACGCCAGAATTCATCCCAGTCCAGCGGGCTGTAGTCGTAGTGGCCGCGTTCGGCATTCCATTGCAGGCCGGGGTCGGGCAGGGTCACGCCCAGCACGCGCGCCTGCTCGACGGTGGCGTCGACAAACTTCTGGCGCAGGTCGTCGTTGGAGATGCGCTTGATGCCCCAGGCCATGGTCTGGGCGCTGTTGGTCGAGGCCGCATCGGGCGGGCCGAACATCATCAGCACCGGGAACCACCAGCGGTTGACCGCGTCCTGCACCATCTCGCGCTGCGCGTCGGTGCCGCGCATCATGGCCAGCAGCGCGTCGAAGCCCTGACGCTGGTGGAACGACTCTTCCTTGCAGATGCGGATCATGGCGCGCGCATACGGCCCGTAGGAGCAGCGGCACAACGGGATCTGGTTCATGATCGCGGCGCCATCGACCAGCCAGCCGATCACGCCCACGTCGGCCCAGGTCAGCGTCGGGTAATTGAAGATCGACGAATACTTGGCCTTGCCGCTGTGCAGCGCATCGACCAGGTCGTCGCGCGACGCATCCAGGGTCTCGGCCGCCGAATACAGGTAGAGCCCGTGGCCGCCTTCATCCTGGACCTTGGCCAGCAGGATCGCCTTGCGCTTGAGCGACGGCGCCCGGCTGATCCAGTTGCCCTCCGGCAGCATGCCGACGATCTCGGAGTGCGCGTGCTGCGAGATCTGCCGCACCAGGGTCTTGCGGTAGGCCTGCGGCATCCAGTCCTGCGGCTCGATCTTGCCGTCGGCGGCCATGCAGGCATCGAATGCTGCCTGGCGGGCGGCTTCATCGGGGGGCGCGCTGGCCTGTGCTGCATCGGCGTGCTGGCCGGGCAGGTCAAGACTCTGCGTGTACATAGCATCTCCTCTGGCGGGGGGGCGCCCCGCCAAATCGGTCCGGCGTGGCTGGCCCTATTATATATAAGCCGACCGGTCGGTCAATTAAAGCGGGTGTGCCCGCCGGTGGGTTTGTGTCGGCGCATGACGCCGGCTTCGCCCGATGTGTACTATCCAGGACAAGCGGCCCCCGCGCCGCATCTCTCTTCCATCGACGGAGGTACGCTCATGACAAGCGCGGCATACAGCAAGATCGTGGTGGCGGTGGACGGCAGCAGCACGTCAGACCTGGCGGTTGACGAAGCCATTCGCGTGGCATCGCCAGGCGGCGCCACCGTGCTGGCGCTTTATGTGGTCGATACCGGCACGCCGATGTTCGACGCCGGCTACTACGACCCAAGCCAGTTGCAGAAGGCGTTCGAGGAAAGCGGGCAGCGCGCCCTGCAGGACGCAGCACGGCGCCTGGCTGGTGCCGGCGTCACGCACGAAACCCAACTCGTGACCGCGGCTGCGGTGCCTGGGGACATTGGTGCTTCCATCAATGAGGCCGCATGCCAATGGGGAGCAGACCTGTTGGTAATCGGCACGCATGGCCGTCGCGGCGTGCGCCGGCTGGTGCTGGGCAGCGTGGCCGAAGCGGTGATCCGCCAGTCCACCGTGCCGGTGCTGCTGGTGCGCGGCGAAGCGAAAGCCGATTGAAGCGCCCCTGAAGCTCAGCCCGCAAAGCGGAAGTGGCCGCTGCGCAGCACGATTTCGCGCGCCTCGGTGAGCTCGAACAGGCTTTCGGCCAGGCGTTCGATGCGCTGGCGGTTACTGGTGAAGGCCGCCACCAGATCTTCCTCGCGCGGCGAGCGCGCGCCGAAATGGGCTTCGAGGGCCTCGGCGGTGACGGAATACAAGGTGGGACTGCCGTTGACCGTCGCGGGGCAGGACAGCGTCAGGCTGGCTGCACAGTAGGTGGGGAGGCTGCGAGGGAACGTGATGTCTGGCATGGCGTGCCTCGGGCTGGCGGCGGACGTATCCAATCAATATAGGCCAAGTCGGCATTCCGTAAAGCCCCGCGCCAAGATGCCCGTCCATACGATGTTTCCCTCGTCGCCGATGTTCCGCTGACCTGCCATGGCTTGGCCTTTGGGCCCCCGTTGTTGCGATGCGGAAATCCATCGCGGCAGTGGCTGCATACGGACGAAAAAAAACCCACGCAGGTTGTGCGTGGGTTGGAATCCACCGAGGTGGTGGAGGAGACAGACTTCACTATACATGCTTTGTTGCGACGCACCAAGTCCAATGTGTCAATGTACGATGATGCGCACAATATTGTTGTAAGGCGGCAACAAACCGACACCCCAGGGTGGTCAGCGGAATAGATATGCGGCGCCAACGGCACAAACAATGCCAGCCGCGTCCGCAACCAGCGCGCATCCAAGCGCGTGGCGCGTGTTGCGCACATTGATGCTTCCGAAATAGACCGCCAGTACATAGAAGGTCGTTTCTGTCGAACCCTGGATAATCGCCGCCAGGCGTCCCTGGAAGGAATCGACGCCATAAGTGGTCATCACGTCCACCATCAACCCGCGCGCCCCGGCACCGGACAGGATCTTCATCAGCCCGACCGGCAGCGCCGGGACAAAGTCGGTGTTGACGCCCAGCATCGCGAAACCGTGCATGAGCCAGCGCATCAGCACGTCCATGCAACCGGCAGCGCGGAACAGCCCAATGGCGATCAGGATCGCAACCAGATAGGGCATGATCTGCACCGCGACGCCGAAGCCTTCCTTGGCGCCGTCGATAAACGCCTCATACACATTGACCCGGCGCAGCGCGCCGCAAATCAGGAAGAGAGTGATCAAGGACAGGATGAAGCCGGCTCCAGCCAGCGCCGTCACGGTGCCAACCTGCTCGGGCGGCGCATGCTGCAACCACGCGAACATTGCCCCCAGCAACGCGATCACCATTCCGAACATCACCAGCACCGCGGGCCGCAGCAGGTTGATCCGCTGGACCCACGCCACCGCGAGCAATCCGGCCAGGCAGGCGCCGCCTGTGGCCAGCAGCGTCGGCAAGAAGATGTCGGCGGCGTTGAAGCCGACCAGGCCCTGCTTGACTGCGATAGCCTGGCGGATGGCGATGACCGAAGTCGGGATCAGCGTCAGCCCGGCAGAGTTCAGCACGATGAACATGATCTGGGCGTCGGTGGCGACGTCCGGGCGCCGGTTCAGCGTCTGCAGCTCGCGCATGGCGTTCAGACCCAGCGGCGTGGCGGCGTTGTCGAGCCCGAGCAGGTTGGCCGACACGTTCATCATCATCGCGCCCTGTGCCGGGTGGCCCTGGGGCACCCCGGGAAAGAAGTGCCGCAGCAGCGGGTTCACCAGCCGGGCAAACGCGTCGACGACGCCGGCGCGCTCGCCAATACGCATGATGCCCAGCCATAGGCTCATTACCCCGGCCAGTCCGAGCGCGATCTCGAAGGCGGTGCGGGCGCTGTCGAATAGGCTGCCGAGCATCGCCGGAAAGACGGCGAGGTCACCCTGCGCCACACGGACGCAGGCGGCGGCGAAGGAAATCAGAAAGAAGCCGAGCCAGACTACGTTCAGCGCCATCGGAAAATTGGGAAGCGGGAAAAAAGAGAGCGGAAAAGCGTGAAAACAAAGCCGGGAAGATCCCGGCACGTCGCGCAACTCAGTCGATCACGGCCCCGCGCTCCGCGAGCAACTCGCGCAGGACGGAGCGGTGGCAACGCGCTTCGTCCTCGCAATAGCAGCCCACCGAGAAATTGGTCTGGTGCGACAGCGCCGCCAGCAGGTCCAGCGTGCGGCTGGCGTCCGGCTCGGCCATTTCCTTGCGGAAATGCCGCACGAAGGCGCGCCATTGCTTGTCGTCGGTCGCATGCAGCGCCTGGGCGACGAGTTCTGGTGACGGAGAAAGGGCCGGATACCAGACATCATAGTAATCGCGGCTCGCAAACTTCGATTTGGGCACGCCCCGCGGCGGCCGGCGTACAGTACCGACGCGCAGTCCTTCGTCAGCCGCGCGCGGTGTACCCAATCTTACGATTCTGATGGTCATGAGGATCCCGGTTTGGCTCTGGCCGCCATGCAGAGCCGCGGCGGCGGTGTGCCTGCTTCGCTCCAGCCCCAGATCATGAATCATGGTGCTGCGGCTGACAAACTGTGCTCATTGTCGTGCGCATTGGGCAGGTCTTTCCGGCGTCATCGAATTATTTCGTGGGACCGCTTGCCAACCTCGCTGCGCTCGCTTACTATTCGCCCCCTCGCAACACGACGCGGCACCTGCAAGGCAGGCGCAGCAAGGGATGCGGGGTCGATCGGGAGGTTGGCGCGGCGAAGTTTGCAGCGCTGACGGCAGCAAAAAAGATTGCGGCAAACGGTTGACGAAACGAAGAAAGCTCTGCATAATCTCGTTTCTCTGCTGCTGACAACGCAGCGCGCTGAACGGCAAAGCCGGGTGGCGAAGTTCTTTAACAAACAAACAACCGATAAGTGTGGGCGCTGGGTAGCGGACGCCGCTGTCTACAGACAGTGATGCTTCAAGTTATACAGTGCTCGCACAGCAAAACGTGACTGGATCTTCGGATCTGGTCAGTCAGTTTTCTGAGAGTGAGCGACCGCTCGAAAGAGCGAGGACCTTCGGGTCCACACAGA